>JAVBTT010000041.1:0-25827 GCA_031556035.1 Oscillospiraceae bacterium | reverse complement strand
CACGCTCCCCGGGTGGGGAGCGACCCGTCCGGGGCCTCGAACATCTTTTGCAGCGCGATATTTAAATCCACGCTCCCCGGGTGGGGAGCGACGAGTGGCATTTGATTTTTGCACGAACGTCAAGGGCCATTTAATTCCACGCTCCCCGGGTGGGGAGCGACCTATGCGGAGACGCTGGTGCGCCTGCAAAAAGACATTGAAATCCACGCTCCCCGGGTGGGGAGCGACGGGGCGTTCGCCACCTTGTCCCGGCGCTCCGGGATTTAAATCCACGCTCCCCGGGTGGGGAGCGACGTCCTCCCACTCCTTGACGACATCCTGACTATGTTAGTTAAATCAACGCTCCCCGGGTGGGGAGCGACTCGTGGGTGCGTATACACGCACATATACGCGCGAAATTTAAATCCACGCTCCCCGGGTGGGGAGCGACCGGCGGCACCGGGGCATGGTCCCGCCCGTACCGTATTTAAATCCACGCTCCCCGGGTGGGGAGCGACGAAGAATGGCAGCCATCGCAAGCGTGATTTGTCTATTTAAATCCACGCTCCCCGGGTGGGGAGCGACCGATTTGCCGTTGTTGCCGTCGCCGAAAAGAATAATTTAAATCCACGCTCCCCGGGTGGGGAGCGACTCAAACCCGCTGGCTGGAGCGGGCGCCGTGGGAGATTTAAATCCACGCTCCCCGGGTGGGGAGCGACCTCGTTCGTGCTCTTTGTAAGCAAGTATTCTTTGATTTAAATCCACGCTCCCCGGGTGGGGAGCGACGGCCAAGCCGGACATCGACTGCATAGAGATCGACATTTAAATCCACGCTCCCCGGGTGGGGAGCGACCCCCCAGATACTCCCACGTTCGCTTGGCGATGGTATTTAAATCCACGCTCCCCGGGGGGGGAGCGACACGCCCAATCATCCTTGCAACCACACGGGCGGGATTTAAATCCACGCTCCCCGGGTGGGGAGCGACCTTGCAAAAGACCATCAAGGCAATGCCCACGATGATTTAAATCCACGCTCCCCGGGTGGGGAGCGACGGCAAAAGACGACAAAACAGCGCCCTCCGAATTGTCGCTTTTGCGCAAATAGTAAGCAATACAGTCTTGCTCTCATGCTTTAAGGCAATTGCATGTCAATGCAGACACCTTAAAAACTGGTGCGAACCTGACGCAAAAGCATGGGAGCTTGAGCTTCGCACAGAGCTTATACGATAAGCGGCCCTTCCGGGTGATAGGTGTCGCCCGCGCCAAAGTGCTCAACTTTAGTGTCATAGCTGTTTCCCAAATAATAGAAACGCAGGCTGTCGAGCTCAGGATCCATGATTGCGCACAGCCTTGCTTGCAACATACGGCATTGCGCAGCGTCCAGAAGGCACTCAAACACCGAGTTCTGCACCCGCTGACCGTAATTGACGCACTGCTTCGCGATCTGCCGCAGGCGTTTCCGGCCGGCGGCCTCCTGCGTGTTGACATCGTAGGTTACAAGTACCAGCATAAAATAACCTTCACTTCCACAAGAAAGGCGGATACGCATCCAGATCATCCCGGAGATGCCTCGCCAGCAGGAGGGCCTGCATATAGGGGACCAAACCCCAGGGCATTTTCTCGCCCAAATAGGGGTGCGTTATGGTATCTTGTTTTTTCTGCTGCCAGCTTTGGAGGAATGTGCGCCGCGCGGCGTCCTTCATCAAGACTGCGCCGCTTTCCCTCTGCTCAAAATCAGAGCCGGACATAACGCGGTTGTTGATGAGCGTCAGCACAAACCGGTCCGCCATGCAGACGCGCAGTTCCTCCATCAGGTCCAGCGCCAGCGATGTGCGCCCCGGTCTGTCGCGGTGCAAAAACCCGACGTAGGAGTCCAGGCCGACAGCCTCCAGCGCCGAGGCGCAGTCATGAGCCAGCAGGCTGTACGCAAAGGAGAGCATGGCGTTGACATTGTCCAGCGGCGGACGGCGGTTGCGGCCTCGAAACGCGAAATCCTCCTTGCGGTTGAGGATCAAATCATCAAAGACCCCGAAATATGCGGCCGCGCACACGCCCTCCAATCCGCGCAGTGAATCAAGCGATACCTCATCAAGAACGGAGGGCAGCAGTCTTTTGAGGGTTACGCAGGCGTACTTCAGCTTTTCCTCATCCACGCGAGGCCCGTGATCCCTGCAGGTGCGCTCAATGCTCCAGCGGGCATTGTGAATTTTCCCGAACAGAAAACAGCGAGCAATGCGGCAGCTTTGCTCCGGGTCGTCCGCGATCCGGTATTGTGTTCTGCGCAGTAAGACGTTTCCGTTGCTCTCTCCGCACGCCCGGGCCAAAAACCTGCCCCTGGGGGTACAGAATGAGAGAGCCACCTCCCGAGCGGCGCAGGCGCCCATCAGCGCGGGCGACGCTCCCGGATATGAAAAGCAGATAATCCCGGACAGGGTGTGCAGCGGAAAGCGGGCTATTGCCTGCTGTTCCCGGTTCACCACCACGTTTTCTCCGTCCAGAGAGAGGTATGCGTCCTCCGTTGTCACGAACAGGGTGTTGAGCAAATGCCTCATGGCTCATCCCCCATGTATCCGCTTATATACTCGGATACAGACCGGCCGCCCATCAGCTTCGGCACACACAAATCCTTAAGGGAGCACGCGTTGCAGGATTTTGTCGGCTTGACCCTTGGGGTATATCCTCTGCGATAGTGTTGGTGCATCTCGCTCAGACTGTCGCGAACCGACTGCCGCAGCTCGTCCGTAAACTCCACCGCCTCTCTGCGGCGAGTTTCTCCGTAGTACAGAGCGCCGCGGGGAACAGCGCAGCACAGCATCTCCTCCAGGCACATCGCCTGCGCGCACAGCTGGAGCGCGTCCCCGCTCTGAGTGTTAGGCCTGCCGCGTTTATACTCAACCGGGAAGGGAACCCAAAGCCCATCGCGCCCCCTGAGCGGGATGCCGTCTTTATCGCGGTGAAACTCCAGCACATCACATTCGCCGGAAACGCCGAGGACGCGGGAGAAAACATTCATCCCGCGTGTGACGACCAAGTCTCCCCGGCTCTCGGTAAACTCCTTGTCGTGGGCGTTTTCGTGCATAATCGCTCCGTCCGTCGTGCGGAAGTTTTCCGCCCACTGCTTCTCGACATGAATAAGCGCCCAGCGCCTGCGGCAGAATTTAAAGTGCTGCAGGCCGGACAGCTGGAGAAACTCCTCCTCGCTATATTCCATCAATGACTTGACAGCTCAGGCCGGGCAGCTCCTCCAGCGTTATTTCGTAATCCCCGGGGCTGGAGGGTGTGCCGATGCCGGGCTTGGGCGCGACGCGAACCGAGCGGTGCACTCTGGCGGAAGAGTACTGGCCCGCCGGGCAGTTGTGCTCCCACCAGTAGAGCTTGTACACCTCCATGGAGCCCTCGGGGCGGGCGGCGGAGGCGTCGTTTTCAAACAGGGTGCGCAGGCATTCCTTGATCAGCGCCGCGTCCTCCTCGGTAAAGCCGGTCTTCTGGGCCAGCTGCACGTTGATGGAACCCTTGATTTTATAGAGCCCGAAGCGGACAACATGCTTCATGCCCATTGTGTCGGACGAGCGCTTTTCTCCGGGCTTTCCGTTGACACTCTTGGTGATCTGGAGGGAGCTGATCTCCACCGGCGAGACGCTGACCGCCTGGTGGACGGATACAGGGCCCCGCACACTGGAAGACTCACCCTTATCCCATGAAAATACTTGGCCAAAACTTCGTACATCTATCCAAGTTTTGCACGCTTTATCGGTGTATGCATCTTTCGTTTTATAATTAGAAGATGCACCCAGCACATTGTCGGCTCGAGTTTTTAAACTATTGAAGCCATCGTCGCAGCGGTCGTCCGACTGCACAAAGATGCTCTGCCCCATGTCCTGCATACGGTTGCGGAGCTTGCGCTTTATACACACGTCGGAGATCTCCCCGAAGCCGTTGTAGTCGGTGCGGGGGCGGTTCCCGTCCAGGGGGTCGCCGTTGCCGTTGGCCATGCTGACCGAAACCAGGGCGACAAAATCGATTTTATTCCTCAGACTCATTTTCAACACCCTCCAAAGCCGTATTTTCCGTTTCCTTCTTCGTGGTCAGCGCGGCGCGCTGGTGGTAGTAGCCCAGCAGATAGCAGTCCTCCAGCGCTTTGTTCAGCTCCGGATCGGACGGGTCAAGCATGTCGGTGATGCTCTGGGTAATTTTGCGGAAATACTGCCGCAGGCCGGGGTTCAGGCGGGCGTAGTAGGGGTTCAGCTTCTCATCAAGCCTGCGCCACGTCTCGAAGGGGCGCTGGGAAAACATGCTCTGCATCCGAATTGCGTTGGGCTCGCGTGACTCCTCCCGGGAGTAGGTGCTCCGCTCCACATGTTCGGCGACCGCCAGCAGACGGCCGAGGAGATAGCTGCGGTTCCGGTTGTTTTCGTCCAGTGACAAAGTCCACTCCTCCTTATAGGCTTCATTGCGATAGGCGCGAATCACCGCGCAGGCGGTGAACAGCACGATTGCGCGATTGGCGGCGTTGTAGGCCAGCGGCTGACTGGCCCGGGCGAGCAGGGCGCGCTCCAGGGTGACGGGGATCGGCCTGCGGTCGATCACACAGTGGAGCAGCTGCTGTACATACTCCTTCAGAATCCTGTCATCCACCCTGATATAATTATCCCGCTGTGTGCCAAAGGCGCACTGCGCGATGCTGCGCAGGGACGGAGATCGGCTCCTCCGCTCATTGGCGCCCCAGCGGCAGGCGTCGTACCAGCTCTCAAGCCTGTCCAGCAGATCAAGGGCCCTCAGCTCGCTGTAATAGGTGACGGACAGCCGTCCGGTCGTCGCAGCGTCCAGGGCGGCGACCACCGCGTCGTCCCTGTCGTTAAGCAGCTTTCGGTAGCCGCCCAGCGTCTGCCGCAGCTGCTCGCGGTAGCTTACAAAGGTATCCGTCTCGTCCGCAGCGGTCAAGCCGCCCAGAAAGCTGAAATCGGGCAGCGGCTTTCCGTTTGGGTTCCACCATAAAAAAGATCGACTGTCGATGGCGGTGCCGTGGTTGGAGGTCAGCCAGCGCAGGGCGCTGTGCGCCTTTTGCGAGGCTGTGTAGCCCACGAAAAACGCCTCGCTGGGTGTTGTAAATCTCCCGCGGTAAGTAAATCCGTCTTTGTCGTCGGAGGAAAGCAGCTTTGCCTTGTAAGGCTTTTTGAAGATGCCGCCAGGATGCTTATCAACGCAATAATCAAGTTCCCCAGTTATCATGCACAGATCTTTTCCCGTTTTTTGCTGAAGGGATTGACTGTAGCCAATAAAAGCATCGAACAGAGTGGTATCCTCCCAGCAGGCTGAAAATATTCCGTCCGGCGCGGGTATAACACGCCACCGCACAAGGCACTTGCCATACTCGGTTCCCTCGATTTTCCCCTCGGCGGGGGTGCCGTCCGGCTTCAGCGCGATCAGGCCTGAAGACTGTAAATCAGTCAGAATCGTGCCGCCCTGAATATAACTCAGCACGGCACGCACCTTGGGGTGCGTATGCGGGGACTCGGCCCACTGTCTCAGCCCAGTGCAATAGGCCTCAAACTTGCCTCCCCCGTAAGGCGCCAGATATCGCAGCTGGTCGCACAGAGGATGGGCGCGTTCGTTGTCGCCTGTGCGGATCGAAGACTCTTCAGTAGCTGGGATGATGGTTTTGTTATCCGCCTTGGGAACGGGCTTTGCCTGGGAGAAGGCGCCGTCGCTTAAAATAGTGAGCTCAATCTGGGCGTTCTGAATGATGTGGGATACAGGAGTCAGGGGCTCCTCTCCCGCCTTCGCCTCTCCCGCCGTCCGCGCGCGGCCCTCATAGGTGCGATAGGCGGCCTGCAGCAATCCCATGCGT
The DNA here is from genome assembly GCA_031556035.1 of Oscillospiraceae bacterium. GTDB lineage: Bacteria > Bacillota > Clostridia > Oscillospirales > UBA929 > JAVBTT01. The sequence continues at coordinate 20,000 of JAVBTT010000041.1, read as the reverse complement.
TATCACTCCCCTTCCATAAACTCGGCTAGCTCGGTGAAGTTGTCCATCTCCGCGCCGAAGGGCTTGGCGGGCATATCGCGCACGGGACGGCTGATCGGGCAGCTCTCCGGCGGCAGAAACTCGATTTCGCCCTTGCGCATGACCGGATACCAGAAGCGTACCGTCATCTGCCCCCTCGTCTCGTCTGAGTAGGCCTCGTCGGGGTAGGTGATGCCGTGATAGGTCAGGCCGAAGGCAAGCTCGGGCGTACTGTCGTACGCGCCCGCCCCCTCTTCGTAAACGCATGGCTCCACGTAGCCCTGGCATTCCCGGCTCCCCAGAAAGATATCCCGCCTTCCGCCCCGCTCGATCATGCGCCTGGCGATGTTGTGATGCTTGTGCTCGTCGCGGTCACCCGCCAGCTCCGGGCGGTTCTCGTTCCAGATAAAATGCGCCTGCACCCTATAGCGGCAATCCTTCAGGTAGGTGTAATACGAAAGGTCGTTGCCGCCGCCCCACTTGATGGGCCTGATCCCCTTCGCCTCGGTTTGGATTGGGTTGAGGACGCGCACTCTGTCAATTATCCATATTATTGTCGGCTTCCAATATATGGAATGAAGTATTCCCTTCAGCGCCTCATATGTGGGCACCTGAAGTGTGCATTTTTCCCCGCCCACCCGGGTAATGGGGTCGGAGAACAGCCCGTAGTCTCCATGAACCTCAAACTCCACTGTATTTCTGTTCCTCACGCGAAAACTCCTTTCATTAAGATGCTGTCGCCCGTCAGCTCTATGCCAAATTCATCTGAATAAAACCCCGGCTGTACGATCCGTATTGTGTCGTCATACAGCGAACGCACCCCGCCGTTTTCCTGCAGCTGTCTGAGTTGATATGAGAACAGTGAGACGCTATACCTCCTGGCCAGCCGCAACAGCTCAATGCGGTAAGCAAGGTCGTGCTTGGCCCGCTCGGAGCAGAAACCGGCGATAAGGTCCTCACCGCGGCCATAGGGAACGAGTACGTCCTCGGTACTGTCGTCGAACACCTTGAAAAACTGCCCGGCGGTCTTGAATGCCTGCCCTATCGCGCGGGCGGGCGCGGTGTGGCAGTGCCCCCGGAACTGCGCGTTTGTGGAGAGCATTTCATAGAACGAGGTGCTACGCTTGGATACGGGATAATCCTGCTCGGTCCGCGCGGCGTCGAATAACCGTTTGTAGAAATAGGCGACAGAGGGCTCGGACTGCAAATCTCCCCCAAAACGGGAGGGATCCTGCTTGAAGCTCTCCAGCAGATTCTCGGCGGCGTCCTGGGAACGCCTGATATCGGCGAGCTTGCTCAAATTCTCGCCCTGAAATCTGACGATATAGACCGGGGCCGGCCCGGCGGCGGTTCCGTTGCGGTTGCACCTCCCAGCCGCCTGAACGATGTTGTCCATCCCGGCGACGACACGGATGACGCAGCCGAAGGAGAGGTCAACCCCCGATTCAACCAGCTGAGTCGCCACGCAGATGACCGGTTCCCTGCCCAGGCAGGTCTTGATTTTCTCAAACACCGCCAACCGGTGCGCCATGCACATGGAGGTGGACAGGTGGAACACCCGGGCGGGGGCATGGCTCAGGTTCCGGTACAGCTGAAGGGCCTGCTCCTTCTTATTGCAGATGAGCAGAACACTCCCCCTGTCCGGCAGCAGGGAAATCGCGAGGCCCGCCAATTCCTCCGCTGTATAGCCGCCCGGCACTCGCCGGTCGATGATCTCGGTGCGGCGAAAAACTTTCCACAAATCGGGGTCGTAGGGCACCAGCTCGGGCGGCCGTATGCGCATGGGATGCTTTACCTGCTCCAGACAGGGCTGGGTGGCGGAGCAGAGCAGCACGGTGGAGTGGCAGACGGCTGTGAGAAAATTAATCGCCAGGTTGAACTGGGAGGTCATTTGAATGGGGAGCGCCTGTATTTCATCAATCACAATGACGCTGTCCGCCAGGGCGCTCATGCGGCGAACGCAGCCCGTCCCGCCGTCAAACAGCGTGTTCAGCAGTTGGACAAACGTGGTGATGACAATGGGCGCGTTCCAGGTTTCGGTCAGCAGCTCGCCGGTATCCAGCTCGCCGATGTCCTCATTTTTTGTGCGGACTACGTTGGAGTGATGCTCCAGAATCAGCCCGTCGTCGTTTATATAGTCGCGGACAACGGCTGAGTTTTGCTCTATGATGCTCAGGAGGGGGGACACAAAAATAATTCTGCGCTTGCGGTGCGCGGCGGCGGTCGCGAGCGCGAACCGGAGGGAGGAAAGAGTTTTGCCGCTTCCGGTGGGAACGGACAGGCGGTAAACGCCCTCGCGTTCCGGCGCCGGGCAGCCGCACTGCCTGGAAATGAGCTTGCGCGCCCGGTCGACGGGATATCTGGAGGGTATTTCGTCCAGCCTTTGCTCCAGCGCCGCCAGACGGGCCTCCCAGACCGGGCCCATATCCTCAGGCTGGACGGGAAAACGCGTATTGAGCTCAAACTCCGCCGCGTCCCTGCGGTCCCCGTCGATCAGCGCCGACAGCAGCAGACGGCAGAGAAGAGAGAGGCAAAACAGCGTTTCACCCTGCCCTTTGGAAACACCCTGGCAGAGCGATACGATTTGCGTTACCTCCGAAACCGCCGCTTCGAACAGCTTGTCCAGCTCAGCCAGATCAAGCCGCGCTGATAGATTCGACCGGGCCTCCTCATAGTCAACGTTCTCCGCCGTCAGGCGATGTGTAAAGCCGTCGCGACCGTCCGGGTCAATGCAGTCAAACTGACCGTGGTGCGCGCCGGTAGCGAAGGCGAGGATTTCACAGGTCATATTGCGCATGGGAGGGCCTGCCGCTTTGTGGTACCGCTCAAAAAGCAGCCGAACCGCCGAGAACGTGTGGTTGACCTCCCCCCTGCGCACGGGTTCGCCATGAGCCGCGCGGGTGATATAGGCGCGGAACTTCCCGGTCAGCTTGCCAATGTCGTGGAGCAGACCGCATAATTCCCCCGCTTTCGACAGCCCGACAGGCGCGAGCAGGCCCGCGGCGTAGTCTGCCACGGCCCGGTTGTGTTCCTCGGTTGTCTGAACGCGCTCGCCGCCGTTGGAATCGACGAGCATGTGAGCCGGAAATTGTTCCAAAGCAATCCCCCCTCTCGGTTATGCAGATGTGTGGTTATCAAAAAAAGCTGACATTGCGTTCACCTCGCGGTTGAGCAGGAGTGCAAACTAAACAAAAATCCTGATGCGTCAGAGCATTAATTTGTCGAATAATAGGATACTACAAAAAATATGCTTTTGCAACCTTAATTGTAATAATTCAGCATTTTTTACAGTTCTGTTTAAGGTTATAAAAAAACGCGCTAAAGGGCAGGCATATGATCGGCAAGATTTTACCGATCATATGCCTGCCCTGGTCTGAGCCACCCGCGCAGCGGGTGGCTGAATACTATATTGAGCCTTCCCCAGTTTCGAGGTACTTTATTTGCTCTTTTGTCAGGTTGAAATTTAGCGCGTCCATGCTGTCCTCAAGCTGGGCAACGCTAGTGTACGCGCAGAGCGGCATTGAAGACATGAGGCTGTCGCGCGCGTAGGCGGTTGTTATGGCGGAAAGGCTGCGCCCTATACTCCCGGAAAGCTTCATCAGGCGCTCAAGCCTGTGGTAGTTTTCCGGGAACTCGTCGTAATACTGCCTGGGCCCCGCCTTGGGTTCCTGCCCCCTGGAGCGCAGCACAAACCAGCCGCGCGCCTGCGGGCTGAAGGCCATAAGCGGGAACGCGCACTCACGGTACCAGCTCAGCTCAACGTCGTTCATCGTGACATGAGTGATATCCCCGGTGGAGTGGGAAGTGGTCTGCGCGAGGCTGTAGTGCGCCTGGCAGCAGACAAGAGGCGTCAAGCCGTTCGCGTTCGCGAACGCGTTGGCCCGCGCTATCCTGGACGCCGTCCAGTTCGACACTCCCACTGCGCGCGTCTTCCCTGCCTTGACCATGCCGTCCAGAACCGGCACAATCTCCTCCACCGGAATCCTTATGTCGTCGCGGTGCAGCAGGTGCAGCGCCGAGCACTCGATACCGAGCGCCTTCAGGGATTCGTCTAAGTCGCCCTCTATCTCTTTTTTGGACAGCCGGGATACCAGCATCGCTTTGCGATCCGGGTGGCTGCCCTTTGTGACGACCGAGGCCCTGTCCGCAAAGCCGCGACTCTTGAGCCACCTGCCGAGCGCGGCGTCACAGCGTCCGTCGGCGTACATCCTTGCCGTGTCGAATGTAAAGCCACCCAGCTCGACATAGCGATCCAGTACTGAAAATGCCGTATCCTCAGGGAAGCTCTCGTCTCCGAGCCTCCCGGCTCCCAGCACCACCTCGCTGAGTCTGACTCCGCCAGGAAGGGCTGTCGTTTTCATTTTACCATCCCCTTCTCCGCGCGACGACTAGGCGCGGCCAGTATAAAAATCAAAAGTAATTTTACACCTGTTGGTTTTATTTGGCAAGGGGTTTATTTGTTGGAAAACAGTCAAAGGAGGGGGCCGCGTACGACCCCCTCGGGAACAAAGAGGATATTTATACTAATCCCATGTTAAAACCTTCCGTTCAGGAATTTGCAAAAGCTTGCCGTAGCAAGCTTCGGCAAATTAATACCGTCAGGTTTAAAAAGGTATTAGAACTACTTTACGCTGAACAGCACCCTGTCGCCGGTCCAATCCGGAGTGCCGTCGGCTTTGTCGGCCGCGCGGGACATCTGGAGCAGCTTCTCGCGGTAGGTTTTGAGCAGCATCATCGCTGCGTCGCAGCGCTTAATGGTTACGGTAGGACGGAATGTGCCGTCGGTATAGCCCGAGAGTATTTCGTAGGCGGACATGTTCTTCAGGTGCTGTACCGCCCATCCGGGGACGGACGCAGCGTCGGTATAGCTGAGCGCGGTGTCGGTGTCCGGCAGTTTGAGGACGTTTGAGATGAACACAACGGCCTCAATACGGCTGAGGGTGCTTTCAGGCCTGAAATAATTCTTGCCGTCAATCACACTGCCCGCAGTCACTCCGGCGGACTTGGCCGCGTTGAGCGGCGGTATCATCCAGCTCTCAGTGACGTCATCAAACGCGCTTGCGGTCGCGCCCTTGTCCGGGGCTATTTCCATGACGGCGTTCAGGAAGAGCACGAAATCCGCGCGGTTCATAGGTTCCTCTGGGCGGAAATACATCAGCTTCTGTATCTCCTCGCCCTTGATCATGTTCATAGCGCCAAGGATGCCGACCGCCTCATGCGCCCAGTGTCCGTCCGAAGTGCCGGAGGCCTTCATATCCGCATACTCGATGGGGCTGTATTCCTCGGGAATAATCTTTACGCTTACAGTGGCCAATTCGGACTTTTCAGTGCCGTTGGATACGGAATACTGGAAGGTGTCGGTGCCGAGCCTGTCCTTTTTTGGGGAGTAAGTGAACTCGCCGGTGGATGAGTTGAACCTCGAGATCGTGCCGCGCTTAGGCTTGACGTCCACGCTGTAGTCGAGGCTGGCGCCGGTTTCGTCGACGGGGTCGTGGCCCTTCAGCTTAGCGCTGACTGAACCGTTGCGGGTCACCTTGATCTCGATGTCTTCGACGCTCGGTTTTGTGGCTCCAACCGTAATCGATACTGTTGCCACCTCTGACCTGAGCGTATCCGGGTTTACGGCCTCGAACGTAAATGAGTCTGTGCCCACATAGTCCTTCTTCGGGACGTAATAGAAGCTGCCGGCGTTGGTGAAGTCGGCCGGGGTCCAGGCGGTGTAAGCGTCACCATCCGGCACTCCGGTGAGCTTGAGGCTGCCGTTGAGGGGGCTGAGGACAACATTGAATGTGAGGGCGGACATTGGGTAGACGGGATCGCTGGCCTTGACCTGCCCGGCCTTCGGAGTATTCTTAATGACACTGAGTGTCAGGTTTTCAGCGGACGGATTGCCCGCGACAAACTGCACGGTGACTGTGGCGATGCCGGACTCGGCGCCCTTCTCGTTTATCGCCATATAGGTGAAGCTGTCGGTCCCTGTCGCGTTCTCGTCGGCAGTGTAGGTGAAGGATCCCACCGGGTTGCCGGCGCTTGCGTCAGCGGTGGAGGTGGGCTTGCTCACCGCGCCCTTTGTCGGCTCGGTCTTGATCTCAAATGACAGCTTGTAATCAGACGGCTCCACAGCGTCCACAACGCCCTTTACCGGCTTTCCCTTGACTGCCTTTATTGTGCTGCTGCGGGCAATCGGGCCGGCATTGACCACGGTAATGGCCACTGTTGCGGTGTTGGAGGCGCCTCCCGCGTTGGAGGCGGTGAACTGAATGGTGTCAGGGCCGGTGTATCCGCTGGAGGGAGTGTACTTATAGACTCCCTGGACGGCGGGGTCGTTGCGGACTGCTGTTCCGTGCGATGGGGAGGTGGTGAGCGAGTAAGAGGTGGCTGCCGGGCTGTTGTCCGCCAGTGCCTTGGTGAAATCTATCACCTTCGGGGTATCCTTGGCAACGTATACGGTGAGGTTCGTCAGAACCGGCTTGTCCGCCGCCAACGCAGGCACGGAAACGAGTCCGGCCAGCATTATGCAGCTGAGGAGCATACTGGTGATTTTTTTGGTCACGAGGTAAACACATCCTTACATATTGAGTTTGAAAGGCAAGACTAGTGTTTGTCCCCGAGAAAAATCTATGCCAGATATTCTTTGGGTTATAAGGCACGATTTTACTTCTGCTGGTAAAAAACACGCGCGGATTATTGCGTTTGCGTCGGAAGCTCAGCGCAATATTGCTGTCACCTGTTTAAAACCTTCCGCTCAGAATTTTTCAAAGGCTTGCCGCGGCGAGCTTTTACAAGTTCTTGCGTCAGGTTTTAAACAGGTATTAGTATAAGGCTTGCAAAATGGGATTTAAGGGTATATAATGTCCGTGCCGTTCAGAAAAAACGAGCGCAAAGGGAGGAAATTAAGAAGATGAAAAGACTTATCGCGATCAGCCTGGCAGCTGTACTGCTCGCGGGATTTATGGCGGGATGCCAGTCCAGTCCCCCGCCCAGCACGGCCTCGACCCCCGCGCTGAAGGTCGGAATGATTACCGACACCGGAACAATCGATGACCGCTCCTTTAACCAGGGTACCTGGGAGGGCATCCAGCGCGCAAAGGCTGACTTCGGCGTTGACATTCAGTATGTCAAGCCCGCCGGCGACACCCCGACCGACTATATAGCGGCAATTACCGACCTTATCGACACCGGATACACACTGATAATCTGCCCGGGCTTTAAGTTTGAGAGCGCCATTTTCGAGATGCAGGACAAACACACGGACATCCAGTTCGCAATTCTGGACGGCGTGCCCAACAACGGCAACTATGACGCCTACGAGGAGAAAATCGGCTCCAACTCGCTGTCCATCATGTTCGCCGAGCAGGAATCCGGCTTTCTCGCCGGCGTGGCCTCTGCCCTCAAGGTTCAGAGCGGAAAGCTCGGCTTCATCGGCGGCATGGCGGTTCCGGCTGTCCAGCGCTTCAACTGGGGCTACCAGCGCGGCGTTAAGTACGCCAACGAAAACTACGACACCACCTGCGAGATGGACAACCAGGACATAGTATATCAGGGCACCTTCAATGATATCCCGGCCGGAACCCAGCTCGCGGCCACCATGTACGACCGCGGCGTGAAGGTTGTATTCGCAGCGGCCGGCAGCGTGGGCATCGGCGTCATCAACGAGGCCACCGAGCGCCGCAGAACCGGTGCGGACGTCTGGGCCGTCGGCGTAGACGGCGACCAGTACAACGAGGGCCTCAACGCGTCCAAGGACGCCTCCAGTGTGCTGACCTCGGCCATGAAGGCCGTTGACGTCGCAGCCTACGACACCGTCAAGGCGTCGCTGGACGGCAAGTTCCCGGGCGGCGAGCAGCAGATATTCAACGCCAAGAACAATGGCGTCAAGCTCCCCGACGAGAACCCCAACCTCTCCCAGGAGATAATTGACAAGGTAAACGAGGTCTTCAACAAGATAAAGGACGGCTCGCTGGTCGTTCCGGACAACAGCGACGGAGTCTACGAGCCCGCGCAGTAACAGCCTTAAAATCTCCCGGATTTTATTGGGCAGAACCCCCGCCGGAGGCGGGGGTTCTGTCATGGATACTTGTTCAGCATGCGTAAACTTTGAATTTGCCACAGGAGAAAACAAGAGAAAAACAGAGCATGATAGAGTATTGCGGAGATACTCTCGTGCACAGTTGAAAAATATCAAGATAGCAGTTGACATGATGAAGGGCAATATGTTATAACGAATAAGCGAATAAAGAGATTTTTTATTTTCATTACTATTAGGAGGCTCTTCCGTTATGGGCACATTTATGGCCAACGCGCAAAACGTCCAGCGCAAGTGGTACGTGCTGGACGCCGCGGGAGTCCCGCTGGGGCACACTGCTGCCGAGGCGGCCCGTCTGCTGCGCGGCAAACACAAGCCGGAGTTCACACCACACTTCGACGCGGGCGACTTCATTATCATTATCAATGCGGACAAGGCGGTGCTGACCGGACGCAAGCTGGATCAGAAGTACTACCGCACCCACTCGGGCTATGTGGGCGGACTGAAGCAGACCAAGTACCGCGACCTGATGGCCAAGCGCCCAGAGTTCGCGATGGAACTCGCGGTCAAGGGCATGCTGCCCAAGAACACGCTGAGCCGCCACACGATACAGCGCCTCAGGGTATACAAGGGCCCGGAGCATCCGCACACTTCCCAGCAGCCGGAGACCTGGACGATTGGAGGTAACGCCTGATGTATCAGCCGAAGAAGACCTATCACTACGGAACTGGCCGCCGCAAATCGTCGGTGGCGCGCGTTCACCTCTATCCGGGCGGAACCGGCGCGATAACTATCAACAACCGCGACATTGAGACATATTTTGGCCTTGAGACACTCAAGTTCATAGTACGTCAGCCGCTGGTCGCCACCTCGACGATCGGCCGGGTGGACGTTGTCGCCACCGTTATCGGCGGCGGCGTGACGGGTCAGGCCGGCGCTATCCGCCACGGTCTGTCCAGGGCGCTGCTCAAGCTTAACGAGGAATTCCGCCCCATTCTCAAGCAGGCGGGCTTCCTGACCCGCGACCCCCGCATGAAGGAGCGCAAGAAGTACGGACTCAAGGCCGCCCGAAGGGCGCCCCAGTTCTCCAAGCGCTAGTACCGTTTCAAGAGATTTCAAAGTATTACGGGGCCCTCCTGTGCAGCGTCAGGCTGCTTGGAGGGCTTTTGCATGCGCAAACTTTATGCTGTACAAAAAGCTCGAAATCTGATAAAGTACCGCAAAAGGGGAAATGCATATATGGACAAGAAAGGCGCGGTATGGCCCGCCGACATTGAGATAGCGCAGAACGCCAGTATTAAGAACATCGCCGAGGTGGCGTCCGCGCTGGGAATACCTGAGGAATACGTAGAGACATATGGCCGCTACAAGGCGAAAATCGACACCTCTATGCTCAAATATATGGAGGATAAGCAGCGCGGCAAGCTGATTCTGGTCACCGCGATAACCCCAACCCCAGCGGGGGAGGGCAAGACGACGGTCACGGTCGGCCTGGCTGACGGGCTTCGCAGGATCGGCAAAAATTCAGTGGTGGCGCTGCGCGAGCCCTCTCTCGGCCCTGTGTTCGGAGTCAAGGGCGGCGCCGCGGGCGGCGGATACGCCCAGGTTGTGCCGATGGAGGACATCAATCTGCATTTCACCGGGGACATACACGCGGTCACGGCGGCCAACAACCTGCTGGCCGCAATGCTGGACAACCACATACACCATGGCAACGCGCTGGATATCGACGTCAGGCGCATCAGCTGGAGGCGCTGCCTGGACATGAACGACCGCCAACTCCGGAGCGTAGTATGTGGCATCGGCGGCAAGAACGGCGGGGTGCCGCGCGAGGAGGGCTTCCAGATAACAGCCGCATCCGAGGTCATGGCCTGCCTGTGCCTGGCCGCGGGCCTGCGCGACCTGGAGGAACGCCTGGGGCGCATAGTTGTGGGCTATTCGCGCAACGGTTCGCCGGTGACGGCCTCACAGCTGGGAGCGCACGGCGCGATGGCGGCGCTTCTTAGGGATGCCGTGCGCCCAAACCTTGTCCAGACGCTGGAGCACACCCCCGCCTTTATACACGGAGGGCCTTTCGCGAACATCGCGCACGGCTGCAACTCAGTTATTGCCACCCGTATGGCGCTCGCACTCGGGGACTACGCGGTGACGGAGGCGGGATTCGGGGCGGACCTGGGAGCGGAAAAAGTCCTGGACATAAAATGCAGGGTGTCGGGGCTGAGGCCGGACGCCGTTGTTCTGGTGGCGACCGTGCGCGCCCTGAAGCACCACGGAGGAGTCGCGAAGGCTGATTTTTCAAGTGAAAACCCCGTGGCTGTTTTAAAGGGAATGCCGAATCTGCTGCGCCATGCGGACAACCTGAGGGAGGTGTTCGGGCTGCCTGTGGTGGTGGCTGTCAACCGCTTTGCCTCAGACCATGACTCAGAGCTTGAGGCGCTGCTCGGGGCCTGCCGTGAGCGCGGACTCAGAGCCGCGATGTGCGAGGTATTCGAAAAGGGAGGCGAGGGCGGAAGGGCGCTGGCCGAGGAGGTCGTGAGACTCTGTGATGAACCGAACGAATTCGCGTTCGCCTATCCCGACGATATTCCGTTGCGCGAAAAGCTTGAGGCGCTTGTACGGCGTGTGTACCGTGGCTCAGGGCTGACATTTGCCCCAGGCGTCAAAAAGCAGCTTGAGCAGCTTGAGCTGCACGGCTTCGGACGGCTGCCGGTCTGTCTCGCAAAGACCCAGTACAGCTTTTCTGACAATCCTGCGCTTGCGTGTGCGCCCGAAGGCTTCCGGGTGACGGTGCGCGAGGTCAGGGTCTCTGCGGGCGCCGGCTTTGTGGTGGCGCTGGCCGGGGATATCATGACAATGCCGGGGCTTCCGAAGATCCCGTCGGCGGAAAATATAAGAATAGCCCCCGGAGGCGGGATCGAGGGGCTGTTCTGAGAGGTAATACGTAATGCAAAACGGAGTCGAAAAGACATACCTCCCAATGACGGAGACCATGTATTATATACTGCTGTCCCTGCTTGAGCCGAGACACGGCTACGGCATAATACTGCATGTCCGCAGGATAACCTGCGGACGCCTTTCCCTTTCGGCCGGCACAGTATACAACTCTCTGGCCAAGATGTCGCGCGACGGTCTGATAGAGTACACGGGCGGCGAGGACAGACGCAAGCTCTACCTCGCCTCAGCCTTGGGCAGGGATGTTGTGAGCCGTGAGGTGAGCCGCCTGAGGGAGCTTTGCGGGAACGGCGAGGCGGCTCTTACAGGGCTTTGGGGCCCGCCAAAGCAGCTCTAATGCCGGGGCAGGCTTTTACAAATTTCTGAACGGAAGGTTTTAACATGGGATTAGTATTAGATGCCGCCGTAATACTCTAAACCGCCTGTCTCCGCACTTGTCACGCGGCGGGCTTATATGGTATTATTATTCATTATATGTTCTGGCAATATGTCGGAGGGAGTGGGAGCTTTTGCTGGCTGCGGCGATTTTGGGATACGGTACGGTGGGCTCGGGAACGGCCGAGCTGCTTGTGGGGAGCGCCGGACACATTGAGGGCAAGGCGGCGTTGCCGGTGAACCTTAAATATGTGCTGGACGTCAGAGACTTTCCGGGCGTGGATCTCCCCTTTGTAAAGGATTTTTCAATTATAGAGAATGACCCCGAGGTCAGGGTCGTCGTGGAGGCGATAGGCGGCGTCGGAATCGCCTATGATTTCACGCGCAGGGCGCTTATGGCGGGCAAAAATGTGGTGACCTCAAACAAAGAGCTTGTTGCCGAGCACGGAGCCGAGCTGCTCGCGCTGGCCCGCTCAAAAAACCTGAATTATCTGTTCGAGGGCAGCGTGGGTGGCGGCATACCGATTATCCGTCCGCTCAGCCAGTGCCTGGCCGCGAACCGAATAGGCGAAATATCGGGTATATTGAACGGAACGACGAACTATATTCTTACCGAGATGGAGGCGTCCGGGCTTGAGTTCGCCGAAGCGCTGGAGCAGGCCCGGAGGCTTGGCTACGCGGAGCTGGACCCCTCCGACGATGTCGACGGAAAGGACGCCTGCCGCAAGATATGCATTTTATCCTCCCTGTCTTTCGGGCGGCATATGTATCCGAAATATGTAAAAACCGAGGGGATACGGGCCGTTACGCACAGACAGATTGAGCTGGCCGGGGAAGCCGGCTTCCGCATAAAGCTGATCGGGCGCGCTAAGGACACGCCGGACGGGGTGGCAGTCATCGTCGCGCCTCATCTTGTGTCGGCGGACAATCCCCTGTACTCGGTGCTGGGGGTCTACAACGGCATAATGGTCGACGGCGACGCGATCGGCAGGGTGATGTTCTATGGCAAGGGCGCTGGCAAGCTCCCCACCGCCTCGGCTGTCGTCGCGGACGTCATAGACTGCGCAAAGCATCTTGACGCCCGCAAATACCTGGACTGGGCCGACTCGGATACGGATATAACGGCCGACGAGGACGCGTTTGACTACATCTGGCACAGCTTTCCGGACGGCTCCAAAATGAGGATGCTGCCGTAAGATCGTTTTCAGCCTTTTAGGTGTAATAGGGAGGGGCCCCATATGACGCGAGAAAGCTCGTCACCCCTATATCTGATGATCGTCGGCGACGGCATGGCCGACGCGCCTCTTAAGGAGCTGGACGGCAGGACGCCGCTCCAGCATGGTGTATATCCGAATATGGCCCGGCTGGCCGGACAGTCCGGCGTACGAATGGTGCGGACCATTCCGGAGGGCTTTCCGGCGGGCACCGAAACCGCGATGCCGCTCATCACCGGATACGGCACCGACGTGCTGACCGGACGCGGCCCGGTGGAAGCGGCCGGTATGGGAGTCGTATTGCCGCCCGGGCAGTTTGCCATGCGGGCCAACCTTGTGCGCCTGGACGATGACGGTTTATTGCGGGAGGCCTGCCCGGAACTGAGCGACTCCGAGGGTCTGGACGCCGGCAGGCGGCTTTCGTCTGACGGAGAAATCCGGGAGCTTCTGGACAAAGCAGGGTGGAAATTGCATCCGCAACCGGGGTTCCGGCAGCTTATAACCGGCGCGGGCACGCCGCCCGCCGGCCCCCCTCCCCCTCATCAGGTGTCGGGGGTGAAACTGTCTGACCATCTCCCGGAGCATGGGACTGTCGCTGCGCTTATGCGGCGCGGACGCGAGCTGCTTCGGGCGGACGGATTGGGGGTCTGGCCCTGGGGCGCCGGCGTTGTGCCGAATTACGAACCTTTTGCCGTCAAATACGGGCAGCGCGGCGCGGTGATATCGGCTGTGCCGATGGTGCGCGGCATGGCGTCCCTGGCCGGACTGGCCACACCGGATGTGCCGGGAGCCACAGGTACGCTGCGCACGAACTGGCGGGGAAAGGCGGACGCTGTGCTGGCCGCCGCGCGGGCCGACTACGGGTTTGTCATGCTGCACGTGGAGGCTCCGGACGACTGTAGCCACGCCCTGAATTTGGAGGGTAAAATTCACTCCATTAAACGGTTGGACGAGGTCATCGGCTGGATAATTGAGGGCCTGGAGGAGCGGGACTGCCGCATTGCGCTGCTGCCCGACCACGTTACGGACACCGAAACCGGCAAACACGGCAGCCAGCCGGTGCCGTGGTGCGTATACGACAGCCGTATGCCTGACGGAATACCGGCACTCTTCGGGGAGCGCGACGACATACCGGCGGAGCACTTCTCGGCGCCGCTTCGAACGCTGCTGGAAATCTGACACGCTTGCGGGCGCGTATATGTCCGGCGTGGGGCATGACGGCGCGTCAGGGATGCCGCTCCCTACGGCCCAGCCCCCCCTTTATGGAAATGCCCAAAGAGCGCAGCCCTACGAAATGTGAGGGAGTCGATTGATTTGGCAAAGACATTTACTCCTGTAACCGAGTATGACCGCGCCGGCTTCAAGTACCGGGCAAAAAGCCTTTTTAAAGCGAATGAGGGGGCTTATATAACCGCCGCCCTGCTTTCGCTGCTTCCGCTTCTGGGCACGGCGGTTTCCCTTTTCGTAACGCTGAAATTCCCCCTTGACGCGCCGTCCGGCGCGGCCTTGGGCGGGATGCTGCTGTACAGGCTGGCTTCCTTTCTGAGAAGTCAGGCGCTGGGCTTTGCCGTTGCGATGATTTTCGCCCCGCTGACGCTTGGTGTGACCCGGTACTTTCTGAACGCGGTCAAAAAAAGCGCCGCCGCTGAACCCGGGGATATATTTTATTATTATAAAAATGAGCTGAAGCGCGCTCTGGGCTTTTACGCGAGGCTGCAGCTGAGGTATATCGCGATTGCGTCGATAAATCTCGGGTATACGCTGGTCAGCGTACTGTTCGCCTATTCCGGGATGCGCGTTACGCCAACGTCCTCTTTTATGCTGGGGCTTTTTCTTTTGATACTTAGCGCGGTAAACATTATTGCCACGTTGCGTTTGCAGCTCACCTATTTCTTCGCGGCCGCCTTTTTTACGGATTCCCCCGACAGAAGCCCGAAACAGGTATTTGAGCTCTGCTGGCAGGCGGCATGGGCCAGGCGCTGGCAGATGTTTGTGTTCGGGCTCAGCTTCATGGGCTGGTTTTTACTCGCAGGGATCACCGTTTTAATAGCGGGCGTCATGTATGTGATACCATACTATCAGCTTTCCTATTCATACTACTTTATTTCCGTCAAGCACCAGGTCATAAAACGTCAAAAACCTTTTGAGGAGTGAATATATGGCCCTTATTGTGCAAAAATTCGGGGGAACGTCGGTGGCCGACGCCGAGCGCATACGCCACGTCGCGTCGGTGATAACCCAGACCTACGCGAAGAACAACCAGGTAATCGCGGTGCTTTCAGCCCAGGGGGACACGACGGACGAGCTTGAGGCCAAGGGCTTCGAGCTCAGCGACAGGCCTTCGAAGCGCGAGATGGACGCGCTTCTGGCGAATGGCGAGCAGATTTCAATCGCGCTGTGCGCCATGGCCGTCGAAAAGCTGGGCTATCCCGTCATATCGCTGACGGGGCGGCAGGCCGGCATACTCACAGACAGCAACTACGGCAGCGCACGCATCAAGAAGATAGACACTGAGAGGATATCGAGTGAGCTGGACAAGCGCAATATCGTGATAGTCGCGGGCTTCCAGGGCTACAACCGCTACGACGACGTGACAACCCTGGGGCGCGGCGGCTCGAACACGACTGCGGTGGCGCTTGCCGCCGCCATGAAGGCGGATCTGTGCCAGAACTTCACCGACGTTCCGGGCATATACACGGCCGACCCGCGTATCGTGAAGAACGCGCGCAAGCTTGACGAGATAACGTTCGACGAGATGCTGGAGCTGGCATCCCTGGGGGCGCAGGTGCTGGCCAACCGCGCGGTCGAGATGGCCAAGCGCTTCAATGTTCCGCTGGAGGTTCTGTCCAGCTTCACCCCGTTTGAGCCCGGAACTATTGTCAAGGAGGTTGTCAAAATGGAAAACATGCAGGTTTCGGGCGTCGCCCGCGACAACAATGTCGCGCGTATCGCGCTT
The DNA here is from genome assembly GCA_031556035.1 of Oscillospiraceae bacterium. Lineage (GTDB taxonomy): Bacteria > Bacillota > Clostridia > Oscillospirales > UBA929 > JAVBTT01. The sequence goes on along the minus strand of JAVBTT010000041.1, from coordinate 4,459 downwards.
ATTGGCCTTGAGGATAAACCAGGCGTGGCCGCGCGGCTGTTCCTGCTGCTGGCCCAGCACAAGATAAACGTGGACATCATTCTCCAGTCCATAGGGCGCGGGGACACAAAGGACATCAGCTTCACAGTGACAAAGAGCAACATGGCCCTGGCAAGGGAGCTGCTCGAGGCCCACAGGGACAGCATAGGTTTCGAGGAGCTTGTGATATCGGACTCCGTCAGCAAGGTCAGCGCGGTCGGCGCGGGCATGGTCAACAACCCGGGCGTCGCGGCGCGTATGTTCGAGGCGCTCAGCGCCGCCGGGATCAATATACAGATGATATCCACAAGCGAGATCAAGGTGTCGGTGCTGGTGGACAAGTCGGACTCCGACCGCGCCGTGCAGGTGATACACGACAAGTTTTTTGGTTAAAGAAGAGCGAAGCCCCCGCGTGCGTGAAAAAAATCCAAGGAGCAGCGAAGCGCTCGACGCAGGATTTTTTCGAGCTGCGCGAAGAATCCGGCTTGAGCACGCCGCGGGGCGGGCGAAGGCGGAGGCTGAGCGCAAGCGGGGAGCGCAGCTTGACAGTGAGAAGAGCGTATCCTTAAATCCCCCTCCGTCTGCGGACGGTTTCCCCCTTTGACAAGGGGGATCGAGATAAGAAATCTCCCCTGTTAAAGGGAGGGGGACCGCCTGGGCGGTGGAGGGATTAAGAAATAATAAACGGCGCGATGTGGTCATCGCACCCCGCAACAGAAAGGAGCCTCTTGAAATGAAGCTGGAACTGGACCGCGAAAAGCTCATATCCGTCGTCGACAGCATAGTAAACAAAACCCTAGCCACCGACCTGACCTGGGACTGGCCGTGCGGCGTCGCGTTCTACGGCGTCACCCGCGCCGCCGAGGCGACCGGCAAAAAGGAATATCTGGAGCGCCTGGCCGCCTGGGTGGAGGAGTACGTCTCTCTCGGGCTTCCGAACTGGACGGTGAACACCTGCGCGATGGGGCACGCGCTGCTCAGCCTCTACGCCGAGACCGGGGAGCAGCGCTATCTGGACTTGATTGAAAGCAAGCTTGACTATCTCAGGAACAAGGCCCTGCGCTTTGGGGACAGCGTGCTCCAGCACACGGTGTCGGTCAACAACGATTTCCCCGAGCAGTGCTGGGCGGATACTCTGTTCATGGCCGCGTACTTCATGCTGCGCGCCGGGGTGCAGCTTGGACGCCGGGAGCTTGTGGACGACGCGCTGAACCAGTATTACTGGCACATAGAATATCTCCAGGACAAGAGCTGCGGGCTCTGGTACCACGGTTGGGACAACATTGCCGGCAACCACATGTCCGGCTTTTACTGGGGCAGGGCCAACGCGTGGGCGGCGTACACAATGTCCCGTGTGCGCCGCGTGCTGCCCGCGCCGTACCTCTATCCGCAGTATATGGACATCGACTGCGCGCTGCGCGACCAGCTGGGGGCGCTCAAGCAGGCGCAGATGGAGGACGGCCTGTGGCACACGCTGCTTGACGATCCAGAGTCCTACAGTGAGGTCTCCGCGACCGCCGGCATCGCGGCAGCCATGCTGACAAACAACAACCCCCTGCACACAAGGTACACGCAGAAGGCTTTGAATGCCGTGCTGGAGAACGTGAGCATGGACGGGCGCGTGCTTAACGTGTCGGGCGGAACCGCGGTCATGAGGGACCGCGAGGGCTACCGCAACATACCCAGGCGATGGATACAGGGCTGGGGGCAGGGCCTCGCGCTGGCCTTCCTGTCGCAGGCGCTTGAAAACGACAGCAAAGAGGACGAGTCCGCCAGATAAAGAGGGGGTACATCAATGAGGATAGGCATAAGGGGGCACGACTTCGGCAGACACACTCCCGAGGCGCTGGCCGACATCCTGTCCGGCGCCGGGGTGGAGGCTGTCCAACTAGCGCTTCCGAAGATACTTGAGGGCGTGAACGGTTACGACGACGTCAGCGACGCGCTGCTGGAAAGACTCCGGAACGCGCTGGCCGCGAAGGACATAGAGCCGTCCGTTCTGGGCTGCTATATAGAGCCGGCCTTCCCCGATGCCGACGCGCGGGAAAGGCAGCTCGAGATATTTTCTCGCGGGATTTACTGCGCGGCTGCGCTGGGGGCGCGGTGCATAGCGACCGAGACCACCAACTGCAGCGTCGACGGAGCTGAGCGGGAGGCCGCTTTTGATATATTGTCAAAAAGCGTGGAGCGGATGCTCTCGGATGCCGGAAAGCTGGGCGTGACGGTCGCGGTGGAGCCGGTTGCCTGGCACACCATGAATTCCCCGGAGCTCACGGCGAGGCTGCTCAGCCGCTTTGACGGCAGCGGACTGTCTGTCATATTCGACCCGTCCAACCTGTTCACTCGGACTACGGTCGAGGAGCAGGACTCGCTGTGGAGGGAGTGCGTAGACGCCTTCGGAGGCAAGGTAGCGGCAATGCACATCAAGGACGGCACCCTGGCGAAGGGGATTGTAACCCCCTGCCTGCTTGGGGAAGGCGACATCAACTACACCAGGGTGATCGCGCCTTGGCTGAGGGCCGAAAAGCCGGATGTGCCGCTTCTGCGTGAGGAGATATCCCCGGCGACCGCCGCGCGCGACCTGGGCTGGATGCGGGACATGTTTCTGGGCTGAGACTCTGCTCTCTGGCTTAAGTATCTTTCTTGACGTCCGGCCAGCTTTGTATTATAATTTTTATGCGGGGGCGCGGCCGCCTCCGCATACATACCGTTAATCAAACGCCCTGATGGGTGAAAAGGAGGTTAAGAGGCTGATATGAAAAAACTGTACAAACTCCGCGACAACAAGATGTTTCTTGGTGTGTGCGGAGGGGTGGCGGAATACCTTGAGGTCGACCCGTCGATCATACGCATTATCTGGTTCATACTTGCCTTCACGGGCGCTGGCCTGCTTGCCTATTTCATCGCCGGTTTTATACTGCCCTTCAAGGATGAAGTGTGATTGATTATCCCCCGCCTTAGCGGGGGATTGGATTGAAGACAAACCCTGCCTCCCTCTTTGAGGGAGGTGCCGTCCGCAGACGGCGGAGGAAGAGTACGATTCTCCCCCAGTCGCTTCGGCGACAGTCCCCTCCCAAAGTGGGCCAAGAGTTTTTCAATAGGCTTTGTTTGCTCTCTGATCCCCCGCTGAAGCGGGGGATATAAACGATAGTGTATTAAAATGACGTGTTAAATCAACCTTTGGAGGTTCTGAAGATGTACAAGGTAAAGACTCTGAACAAAATCGCCAAAATCGGCCTGGACAGACTCCCCGCCGAACGCTTCTCTATTGACGACAAATGCGATTCGCCTGACGCCGTTCTGGTGCGCTCAGCCTCCATGCACGAGATTGAATTACCGAAAAGTCTTTTGTGCATTGGGCGCGCGGGAGCCGGGGTGAACAACATACCGGTTGACGAGTGCAGTAAAAAGGGGATTGTGGTGTTCAACGCGCCCGGCGCCAACGCCAACGCGGTCAAGGAACTCACGATCTGCGCCCTGCTGCTCGCCTCGCGCGACATAATTGGCGGTGTTGCCTGGGCCCGCGAGCTGGTTGGGGACGACGTTCCGGCGCAGGTTGAGAAGGGCAAGAGCGCCTTTGTGGGCCCGGAGATAGCGGGAAAGACCCTCGGGCTTGTCGGGCTCGGCGCGATCGGAGTCGGCGTTGCCAACGCAGCGCGGCATCTCGGGATGGACATAATCGGCTTCGATCCGTTCCTCTCGGTTGACTCCGCGTGGAAGCTGCATCCCAACATTCGCCGAGCGCGCGATATAAACGAGATTTTTGCCGAAAGTGACTATATCTCGCTGCATGTTCCGCTTTCGAAGGATACGAAGGATATACTCTCGGGTACATTTGGCAAAGTCAAAAAAGGAGTGCGCCTGATAAACCTCTCGCGCGGGGGGCTGTTCGATGACGCCGCGCTCATCGCGGCGCTGAACGACGGCACCGTGGCGCGCTATGTGACCGATTTTCCTTCGGCGGCGCTGGTTTCCCATCCAGGCGTCGTCCCGATTCCGCACCTCGGCGCTTCAACCCCGGAGAGCGAGGACAACTGCGCCGTTATGGTCGCAGACCAGACGCGCGACTATGTACTGCTTGGCAGCATTAAGAACTCGGTCAATTTGCCCGATGTTGAGCTGCCGTATCTGGAGGGCTACAGACTGTGCGTCCTGCACCGCAACATTCCTCACATGCTGAGCGAGATATCCTCGGCCCTTGCCGGAAAGGGCATCAACATCGAAAACATGATAAACAAGTCCAAGGGGGACTACGCGTACACCATGCTCGACGTCGCCTCCCTGCCCGGGGAACCCGTGCTCGACGGCATGCGCCGTATTGACGGCATGCTTAGGGTCAGGCTGATAAAGATATGATACCCAAACGAAGTGTTGGCCCCCCCCGGCGGCGGGGGCGACACATCGGTTTGGTTTGAAACGTGGGTGTTTTCGGTGATTTTTT
>JAVBTT010000035.1:0-22000 GCA_031556035.1 Oscillospiraceae bacterium | reverse complement strand
TGAAACCGTATAGGTTCCCGGCAGAATCCCGGACAAAATGTACTCTCCAATCGCGTTGGTGGTGGCGGTCTTGCCGCCGGCCGACACCGTCGCGCCTCTGACAATGCTGCCGTTGGAATCAAGCACCCTGCCGCTGATGATACCGGTCGCCGCACCTTCGGTGTTGAACGTATACGCGTCCATAACCGGCAGGGCCTTGCCCTCGAAGTCAAACAGCGTGGTGTTGTCCACCGTGTTGTACGCCGGCTCGTCACAGTTGTTGATAAGGGCCCAGCCGGCGTTCCCTTCCGCGTAGATCATCACGGGATCCCAATAGAGATCGCCGACACACATGCCGTTTTTGGCTTCCTTAATGGTGTTGAACAGCTCGATCATGAAGTCCCTCTGGAGGTCGGCGTTATACGCGGCGGCGTTGCCGTAGGGGCCGCCGTGCTGAAGCTGTCCGGTCGTCCCGTTGCCGGCGAGCGGCGTCCATCCAAAGCCCGTCTCCATGTACATGACGGGCTTGCCGAACCTGTCGATCACCTGATTGCTGAAATCGAGGAACTGGTACGCTTGCTTGTTCGTCCAGTACGGGTAACAGGACGAGCCGATGATGTCGTAGTCGACATTTCTGTTTTCCGCGTTTCCAAAGAAAGAATTATAGGCACTGAAATTCCCGCCTTCATCCAGGTGGATGATGACCTTCGACTGGAACCCGAATGTTTCTCCGTAAGCTGTGCTCACCTCGCGAACGGCCTTGGAGCCCGCGTTGAGGTACCTGGCCAGATTCGCCCAGTTGCCGGTTCCGCCACCGTATCCGCCGGCGGACGAGCCGGAAGAGGTTTGGGTCAGCAGGCCGCTGCGAATCTCGTTCCCAATTGAGACATACTCCGGCAAAGTCCCCTGTTGCGCCATTCTGGTCATTAAATCATTGGTGTAGTCGTATACGAATTTCTCAAGCCTGTCGATTTTCTCAGTGTTGTTGCTGAGCTTATCCAGCTCCGCCTGCCAGGCCGAAGGCATGCGCTGTGTACCGGGATTTGTCCACCAGTCGCTGTAGTGGAAAGAAAGCTGAATCTGCATACCGGCGTCCTTGGCGCGTTTGGCCAGCTTCAGCGCGTCGTCGGCGTCCTGATAACCGGCCGGCACATAGTAATCCGAATCGCCGTGTCCCACGCCGGGGTCGTTGTAGACGCGGATGCGGACGATGTTCCAGCCCGCCTCGGCAAGCAGATTGAACGGATCGCGCTGATTGCCGTCCTTGTCGTAATAACGGCCGCCGTTGTCCTCCACGTATGTGATCTCGGTCACATCGCCGCCAATCAGGTTTTCATATTTCTCGCCCGGCTCAAGCTGCACATTGTCCAGCTTCATGACCTGGCCCGACTTTAGGTCCGTATAGAACCCGATTTCCAGCGTGCCGTTGACGACCTCGATTCCCCTGACCGTCACCTTTTTCCACGCCGGCTCGCCTGAATAGCCAAAGTTCGTGCGCGGAGCGGCGGTCATGGCCCTGGAAGTATCCCCGCGGCCGTCGCCGTAGAGATAAGCCGTGGCGCCGGCGTTGTCGTTTTTGACATATCCTGTCAGGGTGTAAAAGCCGTTTTTGAGGCCGGTGATAGTCTGCGATGTCACTGCCGGCCCTGTCGCGGAATGCTGCAGCGCCTTGCCGCCGTCATAGCCGCCCTCAACGATTTCTCCGCCCAGCGTCCAGAATTCCGAACCGAGCTCAAAGTCACCGTTTTGGATATAGGTGTCGGATAAGACGGTTACCGCGCATGCCGCAGTCTTGTTGTTGACGTTGGTCGTAGCTGTAATATCGGCGGTTCCGGGGGCTTTAGCTGTGATGGTGCCGTCCGGGGAAACCTCGGCGACGGAGGGATTGCCGCTCGCCCATGTGACGGTTTTGTCGGGAGCAGACGCTGGGCTGACCGTCACTTCGGGCTTCATCGTCTCGCCAACTTTGAGAGTGGACGCTTTTTCCGACAGCGCGATATAGTAAGGGCCGACGGAAGGATTCTCAGTCCCGATATAGCCCACCTGGAGGCCGTCTATGATGATCCATACGCTGTTCGAGGCGCTTGCCGTCGATACAAAACCGAGAGTCATTTTTTCGCCCTTCACCGTGACGTTCATCGAAAAGCGGATCATTGTGTTGGACGCCGTCAAATTGACCTGCGTCCGTGCGTCCGGGTTGGTATTGTCATAGTCCGCGGCGTACATATAGCATTGGTTGGCGCCGCTCCCGCCCCTTGCCTGCCACACTGATATGGCGTATATGCCATCCTGCAGGCCCGTCAGCGTCTGGTACACATTCGAGTCCCACGCGGCCCTGTTTGCGCCATCCTCGAAAATCAAGCAATTGACGCCGTCCTGGGCATATGAGTGTTCCGCAGCCCGAACGGAACCGGCATTGTTGGTATCCACCGTCCACTGAGCCGGAAACAGCGGATTATTTCCACCCGCCGTCTCCTCAAAGCCGATATTCGGCACAGATACGGCATCCGGCATAATAATTTCGACCGGAGAGATCGTGTCGCCCACGACCAGGTTTACGCCCGTCACCCTGCCGTCCGCGTAGCCGGCCTTGCTCGCGATGAGGGTATAGTTTACATAAGCCGTCGCGCTCGAGCGCACCGCCACATTGTTCAGGGCATAGCGCCCGTTCTCATCCGAGACGGCCCGGTATGTTCCCGCCGCGATTGCAGCGCCCGCCACCGGCAGCCCGTTCACATCCTTGACAACGCCTTCAATATTACCCACATTGTAAAGCAGGGTGTAGTTCAGTTCCGTGTTCGTTCCCGCCGTCGCCACCCTTGCGCTGGATGTCACGGACAAGTAGCCGTTCAGGGAGGCCGTGACGCTCCGGTTCGAACTGCCCGCCGGGATCGGGGAGAGCTCGTAGGAGCCGTCCGCCGCCGTCTTCGTCTCATAAAGCCGGTTGGAGATATAGCTGCTTACCGTCGCACCCGCCAGGGGATTGCCGTCGCCGTCTTTCACAACGCCGAAGAATTTACCGGATGTCAGGGTGACGGTGCGGTCTTGTCCAGTCAGGGTCTGCCCGGCGATCACGCTCAGGCCGGTCAGGGCCGCGGACGATGTATAGCCGTCTTTTGAGGCGACAATGGATATGCCTGAGGCATCCGGAAGGTCGTTGACAACATAGTTGCCCGAGGCGTCCGTCAAGACCGGATAACTGGATGTGCCGGCAGTCGCCGTCACGGTGGCGCCCGCCACGGCGTTCCCGCTCGTATCTGATACCTTGCCCGAGATCGCGCCGCCGCCTGTCAGGACGACGTCCGGAAGCTGCACATTCTGAGCCAGAGGTACGGTGATGTTTTCAAGGCTTCCGCCAGTGTAGCCCTGCTTGCTGACGGTGATCGCGCCGCCGGACGCGGGAGCGATCCCCGGAACCCAGTAGTTGCCGAACTTGTCGCTCTGCAGGTTGTAGGTGTTTCCGCCAATCGTAAACACGATGTCCGCGAAGGGGACGGGCTGGCTGTTTGCGCCCACCACGCGGCCCTCGACAAACGCGGTTGTCCTGCCTGAGGTGTTGTCGTTAAAGCTCTCCAGTGCAGGAAGCACCCTGCCGTCGAAGCCAAACAGCGTTGTATTGGCAACCTGGTCGTTCAGACTGCCCGGTATATAGATGTACATCGGATCCCAATAGGCGTCGCCGACGCAGCGGCCGCCGTCCACATTCTTCATGCCGTTGAAAAGCTCGGCCATGAACGCGCGCTGCCCCTCTATGGAATCGCCGTACGTTTCAGCATAGGGGCCCGCGTTTGTAAGCTGACCGGCGTAGCCGCCGGGCCTGAGCGGAGCGAAATTGTATCCCGTCTCGTTCAGCAGGACATCCACGCCAAAGTGCGCGGACACCTGATTGACGAAATCCACGACGCCCTGCTGCACGGTCTTGTTGGTCCAGAACGGGTAATAGGAGGCGGCGATAAAGTCGAAGGAGGCGCCGTACTTCTTCACGTTCTCAAAGTACGAGACATATTTGCCGACATTGCCCGCGTCGTCCAGATGAATGCCCACCTGCGTATCGGGCGACACTTCCTTGACGCCTCTGTAACCGGCCTCATAGAATCGTGCCAAATTGGGCCACTTTTCCGGTACCGCGTTGCCGTACGGGAACAGGAGGCCTCCCCCCGTTTCATTGCCCAGGGTCACATATGCGGGGAGTGTATTTTGATCCTTCATTTTTTGCATAAAGTTTTTAGCATATTCAAAGCACTGTTTTTCGAGGTAGGTAACCGCCTCCTCGGTTGTCAGATTATTGTTCGCAATATACTGACTCCATGAGCGCGGCGGATCCTGCAGCGTGCCGTTCGTCCAGGTATCTCCGTATGTAAGGGTGAGATTGATTGCCATTCCGGCCGCCGCTGCCCGTTTGGCCTGAGACAGTGAATCGTTTACTCCCTGATAGCCGCTGCCGTCGGTCGCGCGGCCGGGCTCGTTGTACAGCCTGATGCGGACCATGTTGAAGCCCTTTTCGGCGAGGATCTGAAATGGGTCTCTCTGTACGCCGTTTTCATCGAGATATTTCCCCCCGCGGTCTTCAACGGTCGTAACCCGGGAGACATCCCCGCCAATGAGCATGGTGTACGGCTTGTCGTCCTTGACAAGGCTGAATTCGTCCGCCATCGCCCACTGGCCGGCCGCCGCGTCGGAATACATGCCGATCTTCATCGTGCCGTCGGTCACATGGATGCCTCGGATGACCACCCTGGTCCAGGTGTCGCCGATTGCCGGCAGGGCCGTCTTAAAGTCGGTGTAACCGGGCACGTTGGCCGACAGATACGCGTGCTTCTGCCCGCCGCTGCTCTTTGTATACGCGGACATCGTGTAGTATCCGTTCTCCAGTCCCGTCAACTGCTGATAGGTAAACGCGCTGTAATCATTAGCTCCGCTGTGCCTGAGGGCATTGTCGCTTTCATAACCGGGTGTGATAATTGCCGCCGCGCCGCCGTTATCGGTGTTCCAGCCGGCCATGCCCAACTCAAAGCCTCCGTTGGGCACTCCGGCCGCGTTTGCGTCGTCCGCGGCGAGAACCGACGCGGGCAGCATGGAAATGACTAAGGCCAGCGCGAGCAGCAGGGGTAGAAATCTCTTCTTCATTTTTCTGATTCTCCTTTACGATTTTTTGTTAGCCTATTGTGAGCCTATAACTATAGGGTACCTCCAAAAACAAAAAATGAAAACATGACATTTCATCTATTATGTATAAATTATGCATATAGCTTAAAATATCCTGTGGTATTATGTGCGTTTTATCTAACTGCTGCATTCTATACACAGCGGTTGCCGCAACCGGCGATAAATAACCGGTCATTTATTCCCAATGATCTTCGATGCACTGGCGTATAATCGCAATATACCGCCGCGCCTTTTCCGGATTCCCGTTCAGCGTATAGACATCCCGCTGCGTGAACTCCAGCGCGCAGCCCTTCGCAGCCTTCAGGGTCTTTATGATGTGCTTCCTGATTTCATCCTCGTCCAGCTCCGAGCCGACGCCCAGGAAATTCGGGCTGGGCTTGCGCTGATACACGATCCGTTTCCCCCGCAGCCGGGCGCCCATATATTCCTCGTCGCACCATGGGGAAATCGAAACCTTGCGGAGATTGCCCAGCTTGCTCAGATAGGGCTCCCAAATGGCATGCACCGGCTCGCAGCAGCCGTAGGACAGCAGGCCGTACTCTCCCGCGATCCTCTGGTAATACGGAAAGACAAACTCCCCATACATCTCAGGTGAAATGCCGACCGTCTCCTGCGAGTCCATAAAGCCCCAGACCTCCCTTGTGGAGGACACGGCGCCGTGCGGCAGCTCGTCAGTGAAGCACCACGTCCCCTGACCCAGCCTTTCAAAGCTCGCGGTGGGCAGCAGCAGCCCCTCGCTCTCCAGCCATCTGAAGTAAGCGACCGTGTCCTCGGCGATTCTGTTCATCAGCGCCTTGAACACGTCCGGACAGTCCATCATCGCGTAGAGCATGTTTTCCATGCCCATCATGTGCACCACCTGCTGGGTGGGCACGGAATACACCGCGTCCATAACGAGCTTTGGAGGGAGGATATCGCCGAATATGTCCCCCGCGAGCTCCATATTCGCCTTTGTCTCACCGCGGTCCACGCTCCAGCGGCTCTCGCCGAGGCGTGGAAAATCCGTCTCGAGGTCGTCGACAATATACTCGAAACGGTGCCCGAGGCTGCCGTCCGCGTGCGCGCGCTTTATCGTGACTCCGAACAGCTCAAAGCGTATGCTCCAGGGGACGGGAAAGTAGTCCGGCACGGCGTAGTCGTCCTCAAAGAGCTCGAAGGGAAGGATATTACGCCAAAGCTCCGCCTCGATTTTTCTCAAGGTACTGTTCTCGCACGCAAGCCGCTGAGGGATCAGCTCCTGCTCAAAGGTGGCAAGCTCCAGTACCACCATCGGGCGCTTCATTCGGAAGTTGTTCAGGGCTTTCCACGAAGAAACCCGCTCGTCCATTTCGGGCGACAGGGCGACATCCCTCTGGCGCCTTGCAAGCTTGCGCAGAATTTCCCGATCGTTTGTCGTCACAGTATTCATAAACGCCCTCCTGTCAGATTCAGCGTAACATTGAAACTACAAAATGCAAACAGCACATTCCATCAATTTTGTATAAAAAAATTAAACACAAAAAATTTTTTGTACTGTTAGCGCATCCGAGGTTAAAAAAATTGCACAAATCTATGAAGTGATTGGATAATACTATGTTTGAATTGTCGAAAGCTGATTTTATATGCTATACTTAGATGGATAGGCGGGTGAGGGGATGTTTCGCGTATTGCTGGTGGACGACGAGATCCTGGCGCTGCAATATCTAGAGAATCTGATCGACTGGAAGGCACTCGGCTTCGAGGTGGCGGGCACGGCGACCAGCGCCGACAGGGCGCTGGCGCTGGCGCAGACCCAAAAGCCGCATCTTGTCATATCCGATATCCGTATGCCACACCATGACGGGCTGTATTTGTGCGAAAAGCTCACCGCTCAGAATGCGGCCGCGAAGATGCTCCTGCTCTCGGCGTACCCTGATTTTACATACGCAAAGCGCGCGTTTGCCTACGGGGTATCCAACTACATCCTCAAACACGAGCTCAGTCCGGAGAGCCTGACGGAGGAGCTTGAAAAGATCAGGCGGGAGCTTGTGCGTGTCGAGGAGGCGCAGCGGCTGTTCCGGGAAAAAGTCCTCGAAGATATCCTGTTCGGGTCGGTGGCCGGCGAGGAGGCCGAAAAACTGCTGGGGCCCGGCGGGCGTTTTTCCATTTTGCTGCTGCGCAGGGACAGGCCCTTCGCGCTGAGTTATACGGCCCTTCCCCAGAAACCCCAAAACGCTTTCCGCGCCTGTCTGGAGCATTTAAGCGAGCAGGGCGACATTCAATACGTGGCGGATATGGCCATAGATGACCAGCATCATCTGATTTTGCTCGCGGACGCAGGCCGGGTCAGCGGAAAGGGCAACAGGGAATCCATGCACAATCTCGTGCTGAGGCTGCGCAAAGACTGTGCGGACGAATGCGAAACACTGAGCGCGGTTTTTCTGGGCAGCCTGCTTTATTCTGAGCTGGCCGCCGCGTTCAAGCGATGCTCTCACGCGCTGCGGCACGGTGTTTTTTACGGAAGGAGTTTTTTTGGAGAGCTTCACGAGCTGCCGATTTGCAATACCGAACCGGCGCTGGGCTTTCGGACTGATTTTGATCTCATACGGTCGGCGCTGGGTAAAAAAAAGACTTATGCTTCTATAGTTGAGACTATGTTTGAAAAAGTGGAGCGGCCCTCATGGAATCTGTCCGCCCTGCGCGAGCTGTGCACCCGTTTCTTGCAGTTATTTTCGGATGAGGACACTGCGCTGCACGCCCGCTTTGAGACGGAGCTGAACGGCTGCTATACCCTGCGGCAGATCAGGGAGAGCGTCCTGAACATGCTGGAGGAGCTGTCAAAAAACAAATCCGATTCTGTAGGATATTCGAGTTTGGTCCAGCGTGCCCTGCGGTATATTCATGAAAACTATCGTGAGAACATCACGCTTGAGACGTTAGGCGCCACTCTTGGCGTACACGGGAACTATTTGGGGCAGCGGATCAAAGACGAAGCGGGAATGACTTTTCTGAAATATCTGACCTCGGTTCGCATGGCGCGTGCAAAGGAGCTTTTGAGCGGCGGGGACCATAACGTGGCGGAGGTGGCCGAGCTGGTCGGATACAAGACAAGCCAGTACTTTGGGACGATTTTCAAGAGCGCGGTGGGTGTTACGCCGCATGAATATAAGACATCGGGGCGGTATGATGATTAAGAAGTGGCGCAGGAGCCTGTCGGCGCGCATCGCGCTTTACCTCTCCCTGATTCTGTCCGTCTCCATGCTCATCAGCACGGGCGCCGCGCTCAACTACTTCTGGCGGGTCATGCGCGAGCAAATTTTGAGCGACGAGCTGGGAAAACTGCGCCAGCTGAAGAGCCAGCTTGAATACCAGATTGAAGATATCTTTACGTTTGCCAAGAGCATTACGGTCGATCCCGAGATTCAGCGGATGCTGCGGCGCTCTTCGTTTGACAACGAGTTTCAGCGGACGAAGAATCGCCAGGAGGTGGCCAACAAGCTTACCTTCTACAACTCCCTGCGCACCTACAGTGTATACTCGCTGATTTTGACCGAAGAAGGCGAGGGATACAGCAGTAAAGGGTTTCAGGACTCATCCTATTATGATGATGTTTTTTCCAGCGAGCCGCTGGCCGACTACGCGGACAGCGACGAGAGGTTTTCACGGCAGTTTGTCAGCTACGACCTGAATATCGCGACCCCGGTGTTTTATTACAAGGCCTCGATGCGGGATATCGAGCGCCCCACGCGCCAGGTCGCGACCCTTTTTCTGCAGATCCACGCGCAGTGGTTTCTCCAGCCTGCCGAGGCCTACTCCGAGGGCTATTCGGACGCCGCATGGCGCAACGCCGCCGGCGAAATACTATATCAAAAGAACAGTGAGAACATCGGTTTTTTTGACTCGCTTTCGCTGGACTCAGGCGTGATACAAACGGAAAAGGGCTATCTTGTTCAGGAAACGCTCAGCGACTCAAACTGGATTCTCGCTGTCTATATAACCGACGGGGAGATCGCGCAGAGATTGGGCTTTGTGGCGGTCTTTTTTGCACTTTTCTTTCTTGTCACGCTCAGTCTGATGATTTTGATCATTCGGCCCGTTCTGAATCGCGTGGTGCGCCCAATCGTCCGGCTTACCGACGTCATGGCAACGGTACGGGAGGGGGATCTGTCCGCGCACCCCTACACAAACACGCAGGACGAGATTGCCGTTCTGTACCAGGGCTTTAACGACATGCTGCGCAACATGGATGCGTATATGAAACGGCAAAAGCTGTATGAGCAGCAGAAAAAGGATCTCGAATTCGAGATCCTGATGTCTCAGATCAACCCGCACTACCTCTACAATGTCCTCAACACAGTCGTATATCTCGCCGCCGCCGAGAAAAACACGCGCATCGTGGAAATCGTGAACGCGCAGATAAACGTCCTGCAGGATACCCTAAAAATCGGGGAGAACGCGCTGGACACCACGGTGGAAAACGAGATGCGCGTTATTGAGGGCTACCTTACCATTCAAAAATACCGCTATCCAGATCGATTTATCTTCCACGCGGACGTCGACAAGACGTTGCTTGAGCACAAAATCCCCAAGTCCCTGATTCAGCCGCTGGTTGAAAACGCCATCTTCCACGGACTGATCCCCAAGGAGCGGTGCGGCAATCTCTGGGTGAGCGTCAAAAGTGAGGTCGAGGCAATTGTGATCACCGTGCGGGACGACGGCATCGGAATGAGCCCGGCCGTCATCGAAAAGCTGCAAAATGGGGAATCTCTTTACAACCCAAAAGAAAACCGCCCGCACATTGGCCTTGCCAACATCCGGGACAGGTTGCGTTTCATATACGACGGGCGCGCGTCGATCCAAGTCGAGTCCATGCAGGGAGAGTACACGCAAATCACGATTACCATTCCAGTGGACTGAGCCCGATGACAAACTGTAGGTTGTCATCGGAGATGGGAACAGGATTTCGCCGCTGTGGCGGCTCACAAAGCAAGGCTTACCCGGAGTGAATCCGGGTAAGCCTTGTGTTTTCATGCTTTTCGCTCTTGCAGCCCAGCAAGCACCTGCCGCCTCCGGCGTCAGGCTCGACGCGCAAGAGCGAAAAAGACGGGGGCTCGGACTTTGTCTTCAGCGCAAATCCTCACCTCGGAATAAGCGCCGCGTGCTCCATCGCGCCGTAGTGGTTGGGCATGAGATTCAACGTTCGGTCAAACGCCTTCCGCGCCTTTTCCAGTTCTCCGAGACCGAGATATCCAAGGCCCATCATATAGTTGCAGTGGGTCCTGTTTCGGTCGTCGAGATCGGTCTCAAACACCATGAAATCCGGCATGCTCACAGCGAAATAGTCCATGACCTGGCGCTCAAACAGGTGTTTTTCACCGTACGCGACAAGCTTGTTAAAGCGGCTTCTCGCCTCGCTTTGCCGCCCTAGCTCGGCCAGGGCGAGGCCTTGGTAAAAAATCATGTGCGGATGCTGGTCGTTGTAGTAGACCGCTTTTGTCGGCTCGGAAAGCCCCACGGCCGCGCGCTCCAGGCACTCCTTCGCCTTGCCGGGCTCACCGCAGGCTTTGTACGCCATGCCGAGATAGTAATAGATGTTGTTCTCCTGGGCGCCCGTGAGCTTGCCCTCGCCAAAGCCCGGCTCATAGACCGTCGCCTTTTCCAGATGCTCTATGGCCGCGCGCGCGTCGCCCTCCTTCAAGAGCGCCCTGGCTATGCCGATGCGCGCGGAGATATGCTGAGCGGGCACCTTCCCCTCGCCGCCCTCCCACGGGTGAAAATTGCGCCCAAGCAGCAGATCAAGCGCTTTCTTGTGCTCTCCGCACACATTCAGCAGCTCGGCGTACCCCACGGAAAGATCGTCGCGCTGAGCCGCGAGGTCCTTGTGCCGCTCCATGATCCGGCGCTGCTCGTCCGGCGACAGCCCGATTTTTTTGTACAGCTCGCAGAGCTCGTAAAAGACGCGCGCGTCGGACCGGTTCAAATCAAACGCCCTTTCCAGCGCCGCGCGGGCCCTGCCGTAGTCCCCGAGCTTGTTGGCATAGTAAAGGGACAGGTTGCGCAGAACGGTCGGAAAGCTTCCGTCGAGCGCGACGGAGGTCTCCCACGCGGCGGCGGCGTCCGCGTGACGACGTTTGTCATACAGGAAGCAGCCCAG
The DNA here is from genome assembly GCA_031556035.1 of Oscillospiraceae bacterium. Lineage (GTDB taxonomy): Bacteria > Bacillota > Clostridia > Oscillospirales > UBA929 > JAVBTT01. The sequence continues at coordinate 10,743 of JAVBTT010000035.1, read as the reverse complement.
ATAGTAATGCGCGCGGGCGTCCTCCGGGTTGGCGGAGACGGCCTGACGCAGCATCACATACTCGCTGAGCATGTTGGGGAAGCAGTAGTCCGGCGACGCCTCGCCCGCAGCCCTCCATGCGTCGGCGGCGTCCGTACCCATGGCCTGCATATAAGACGCGCGGGCGTACAGTATCATCGCGTATGGCGAGGCGGTCTGCGCCAGATAGTCGTCCAGCACCTGCACCGAGTCCGCGTATGCCCCGAGCTCGGCGTAGAGCTGCGCCAAAAACAAAAAGTTATGCGCGTCTCCTCTCAGCACGCGCGGATAGCCCCCCTGGCCCCCGTCCGGGGACAGCAGCGACAGCTCCCGCAGCGCCGCGAAGTCCAGCGGATCAAACATCAGGGTCTGTTCGGCCGTCTCGCGCGCCTCGGCGTTATCTCCGAGCAGCCGCAGCACTATGGCGCGCGCGGCGCGCGCCTTCAGGTTTTTTAAGCCCGTATAGAGCGATTCCTGAGCAAACTCCGCGGCCTGGCCGAGCTGCCCGCGCCTGGCCGAGATATGGGCGAGCTTTAAGTAGCCCTGCGTTTTCCAGGCGTCCGACCAGCAGGCCTTGTAATATGCATCGAAGGCTTTGTCGTCGTCCCCGAGATACTCCAGGGCCTTGCCGAGGTTGAAGAAAACCTCCCCGTCGTATGGATTCGGGCTGTGGCGCGTGGCGGTCTCCCGCGCCCTTTCAAAAAGGGCCAGGGCGCCTGAAAAATCCCCGCGCTTCAGAAGCAGGTTTCCGTACGCGTTGTTGATGCGAATGTCGGACGGGCTGCGCTTCAGGCCCTCCAGATAATACGCGTCCGGCTCGAAGGTGGCGTGGCGGTACTGTTCAAGGTGCATGCCGGCAAGCCACAGCGCCTCAGTGTCCGGGAGGGAATCGGGCGCGGCAATCGCCTTCGCGGGCTCGGGCAGCTTTTCAAGCGCCGGGGGCTTGGGCGTGTATGCGAGCGGCGCCATGCCCTCGGCCTCGACCGTAAGGGTGAACGCATGCTCCGGCCCTTCGGCGGCCAGGCTTTTCTCGTAGAGTTCATTCGGCGACAGCACGGCCTCCTCGCTCAGCAGTGCGGTTCCGACGCGCTCAAGCGTCACGCGCGCCCGGAGCCTGCGCGTACCGTACAGCTTTATGTACGCCCGTCCGCCCTTTACCTGCAGGGCGGCAATGACGTCCTTGTTGGCGATCTTAACCTCGCCAACCTTTTTGTAGGGCATGAAGTACTGCGTGAAGCGCTTGCCGCTGTATGGTGCAAGCCATGTGAAATCAGGCTGATTGTCGGTGAACACCCCTGTCATCAGCTCCACATAAGGCCCGTCCTCGTCCGTCAGGTTCCGGTCCCACGCCTCACCGAACTCGCCGCAGCCCCAGGTCCACTGCTTCTTCCCAGGGGAGACATGGTGGTCGGCGACATGCAAAACGCCCGCCTCCGCCCGCCAGTCGTATCCCCCCACAAAGTCGAAGTCCGAATGATAGGCCATATAGGAAGTGGGCACCGGTATGTTGCTGTATCGGCTGATGTCGACCCCGCTTGAATAGTCCATCTTGTAATAGGTGCCCGTCGCGATCGGAAACCGCGACAGGTCGCGCTTCCCGTGGTCCATCACCGCGTTGACGTCGGGCGGGAAAATGGACTGGGTGCGCTCATGCACCGCGACAGCGGGATTGGCCCACCACAGAAAGGTCTGAGCCTCCGCCGTCGGATTATACAGCTCACAGCTGATCTCGATCGCGGAAACCCCTTCGCGCAGCGTGATGCCAGTCGTTACCTTCGTGCCGTACATGCGGTCGATTTCGGACAGCCAGACCGTCTTTTTGGCGGGGTCCGAGTCGTCAAGCCGGTACTCAACGGGCCCGAACGTGTTGGGGCGGTGGTGCTGGGGCCAGTTGAACTCGATCCCGCCCGACACCCAGGGCCCGGTCAGCCCGACAAGAGCCGGCTTCATTACGCGGTTGTGGTACACATAGTCGTAGCCGTTTGTCTTGTCGACGGCGCGGTAAATGCGCCCGCCCACCTCCGGCATGACCTGAACCTGCGTAAACTCGTTCTCCAGAAATACAATCGTGTAGCCCCTGTCCTTCCTCTCGTCCTCAATGCGGTCTATCACTGGGTGCGGGTATACCTTCCCGCTGCTGCCCTGGTAAACGCGCTTTTCAAAGAACATAGGATTTTTCTCTTTTTCGCCTACGCCATATGTCGGAATATGCACAATCTCGCTCCAAATACGGACAGTTCCCATTTGCTTTGCCTCCTCGCATATCTTTAATTGGGGCTTTGTGAAAGCGCAATGGTCGCGTTCTAAAACTTATTTTGTCCGGCAAATCCAAAATTCTCAGAACTGTTTCATTGCATAAAAACCGCTTTAAAACACGAACTTGGCAACTCACATCTGACCGGGACGGCATACACACTGCCGCCCCTGTTTCGCTTTGGGTCAAAAAGAGTTTTTGCACAGCCTAGCTTATATCCTAACACGGAGGGGCCTGGATTTGTATAGACTTAACTTGGATGGTGTTGGACTATTTTATGAATTTTAATTCATCCTGCTTGCACTGTAAAACGGTCTGTGTTATGATGCAGCCATGAAAAAGGTAAAAGCGGACGGGTTTGACAATCAGTTTTTATTTGTGCTGCCGAGAGACTATACGGACGCCTTTTGCGACGATCCGTTGTTCTCTCATTTCCGCGTGACTGACATCGGGTATTTCCCCAGCGCCCGCTATCACTACCGCCGGCGCCCGGACGGGATTGAAGAGGGCATCCTGCTGCTGTGCGTGTCCGGGGAGGGCTATTACAGCATAGGCGGCTGCTCGCCGGTCGCGCTCACGGCGGGGCAGTCCGTGATGATTCCTCCCAATGCGGCGCACTATTACGGCGCATCCGAGGAAGACCCGTGGAGCGTGTACTGGTTTCACTTTGTGGGTTCCGCCCTGCCCGCGCTCAGCAGCGCACTCTCGCAGTATCAGCCGCTCAAGGCGGAGACGGTGGATGTAGACGGGGCCATATCGCTGTTCAGGCGTTGCTTTGAAATATTAAAGCGCCCCTATCAGCGCGACGAGTACTTTTCGGTCTGCCAGTACGCCCTTGCCGTCTGCGCCCTCCTGAATCTTGCCGCCAAACGCGCCGATCTGCCCCTGACCGAAAAGGGCAGCGTTGCCATCCAAAACGCTATAGAGTTTATGAAGCACAATCTGAACCGCAAACTGACGCTGGAGCAGATCGCGGGGGCGGCGAACTTCAGCGTACCCCATCTACACAGCCTTTTCAAGGCGTCCACCGGCCACTCCCCGATGGACTATTTTTTGCGCATGAAAATCCAAGCCGCCGGCAAGGAGCTGTATTTCACCGACCGGCAAGTGAAGGAAATCGCGGTGCATTACGGCATATGCGATTCCTGCTATTTTTCCCGCATTTTCAAAAAAATCATGGGCATGTCCCCGCTGGAATACAGAAGGCAGACAAAGGGCTGAACCTCAGATAGATATGCAGAACATAAGTACTATATATCTTCTATTCTTCTGTTTTAGAGTCTGACTGACACCGCGCAGATATCCCTGATACTTGTATATGCACTTTTGAAATCTGTACAATATTGATATATTGTGGTGTATGCGCAACGCAAATTAGGTGTTATTCTTTATATGGGAACAACACTTTTTAAGGAGGAAGGAAAACATGAAACGAGCACTGTATCTGATTTTAGCGCTTACCATGATCCTGAGCCTGTTCACGGCCTGCGGCACAGGTACGCCCTCAAATTCGGCGACTCCCTCGGGCAGCCCGTCGGCAACCCCCACAGCGTCGGGCGCATCCCCGGATTCGGGCGACCAGACCGACGGAGCGTACGGCGATTTGCCGTCCGACTACGCCGGCACGCTTACCATGTGGGGCTGGGACGATCCGTATTTCAACGCCGTTACCGCGGGATTCAACGAGCTCTACCCAAACGTGAAGTTTGAATACACCCCCATGGCCAACGGCGACTCCCTGCAAAAATACCAGACGGCGCTGGCCACCGGCACCGAGCTTCCCGACGTCGCGTGGGCAATCATAGATTCGCGCGCGAAGGTCTATGAGCTGGACATGTGGGAGGCGCTGGACAAGGCCCCCTACAACTTCGACATTAACGACGTGTTCGACTATCTGCACCCGATCATGGTCAACCAGAACGGCGACGTGTGCGGCATCGAGCAGTGCCTCTCCCCCGCGGGCGTCGCTTTCAGGCGTGACTTGACCCTTGAGTACTTCGGCACCGACGATCCCGCCGAGCTAGAAAAGATGTTCCCGACCTGGGAGTCTTTCTCGGAAAAGGGCAAGGAAGTCTACGATAAGAGCAACGGAACCGTGTACATGTGGCCCGGGCTTTCAGACGCGCAGCAGTTTATCCGCAACCAGACCTCAGACCCCTGGATCGCCGGAGACACGGTGAACGCCACCGCCACTCTTTTGAAGAGCTTTGAGCTCGCGTGCAAATTCCGGGACAACCATGTGGTAGACAAACTGGAGGCCTGGTCCCCGGCCTGGTACGCCTCCTTCGGCGAGGGCAAGCACATATTCGCGGGCTGCGCCACATGGTCGGTGCCATTCACCATCGAGCCCAACGATCCCGACGGCAAGGACGCCGGGCACTGGGGCCTGATGAACGCCCCCGAGGGCAACATCAGCTGGGGCGGCACCACGCTTGGCATCTCGAAGACCTGCAAGGACAAGGAGCTCGCGTGGGCGTTCGTCAAATATGCCACCCTGTCCACCGAGGGAGCACGCGCGCTGAACTCCATCGGCTTTATGACATCAGCGAAGAAGCCGTACGAGGAGGCGCCGGAGCTTAAATCGTTCAAGAGCTCCTGGTTTGGAGACCAGGACCTCGGAAAGATGTTCCTTGAGGAAATCGTGCCCAACATCTCCATCCGCACCATGAATCTGGATGACAACATCATACATAACGCGCTCAACCTGGTGACCACAAGCCTGATCAACGACCCGGCCATAGACGCCAATAAGGCAATGGACCTGCTCAAAGAGGAGCTGGAGATTCAGATGCCCGATTATAAAATTCAGTAGCAAATTTGAAAGCGGGCTGCGGAATTAGCCATCCGCAGCCCGCTGCGCATCTTGCGCGGGAGGTAATAAATGAACCTTCATGTTTCGTCTTTGGAAAGGCGCTACCGCTTCAAGCCCTATTTGTTTACAGCGCCGTTCTTCTTCTGTTATTTTGCGTTTGTAATCTATCCCACCATCTATTCGTTTTTCATAAGTCTTACAAACTGGGACAGCCTTATGGGAGTTGCCAAGCGCCAGCTGGTGGGCTTTGCCAACTACATAAAGCTTTTTGCGAGCGACAAACTGTTCTACCAGTCCATCGGCAACACGCTGCTCTTCATGGTCATTTACATTCCCGTCCTGATTGCCGGGGGCCTTCTGCTCGCGGTCATGCTGTACTCCCTGAGAAAATCCAGCCGATTCTTCCAGACGGTAAACATATTGCCGTACATCACGACGCCGGTGGCCATCGGCATCATATTCTCCTTCATGTTCGACTGGTCGACGGGCATCATCAACACAGCCCTCATCCAGACCGGAATATTGCAGGAGGGGATCAACTGGCTCGGAGCCCCGGGGACCGCGCGGCTGGTGGTGATCCTGCTGATTGTTTGGAAGAACCTGGGCTATTATCTGCTCATCTTCCTTGCCGGGCTCTCCGCGCTGTCCGACGACGTGAACGAGGCCGCCAGCATAGATGGGGCCAATAAAGTGCAGATCTTTTTCCGCATCACCGTTCCCCTGCTGCGCCCGATTATCGTCTTCCTGATCATTACGAGCGTCATCAGCGGCTTCCAGCTCTTCGACGAGCCGTACCTGCTCTTCAGCAACCTCCAGAGCCCCTACGGGGGGCCGGCCAGAAGCTGCCTGACCGCGATGATGTACTTCTTTGACAAGACCTTCAAGACAAGCACCCAGCTCGGATACGGCGCGGCCGTCTCCTACTCGATGTTTGTCCTCATCCTCATCGCCAGCCTGATTATCAACCGCCTGTTGAAAAGGAAGGAGGAGTCGTGATGCCGGTCCATCAAAAAATCATACGCTCGCTGCCCCTGATGCTGCCCCTCCTCCTCATAAGCCTCGTCTCTATTATCCCGTTTTATTTCATTATATCCATGGCCACGCACACCTCAAGTGAGATTTACCGCGGAGACGTGTTCCTCTTCGGGGGGCGCTTCCTCGACAACATGGCGACCATCATCAAGGGAAACTTCCTGAAATACTATTGGAACAGCTTTATCAGCTCGCTCCTGTCCGGCGTGTTGTGCGTCCTTGTGAGCAGCATGGGGGCGTTCGGCATACATGTCTACAAGTTCAGGGCGAAGGGCTTCATGACCTCCTTCATCGTGGCCACCATGATGGTGCCCTCTCAAATCGGCCTGATCGGCTATACGATCGAGATGCGCAATCTTAACCTCACCAACACGCTCGCCCCGCTCGTCTTCATCTGGGGCGCCAGCGCGTACGGCGTGTTTTTCATGATGCAGTACATGAAGTCGAGCGTGCCGCGCGAGATGATTGAAAGCTCACGCATTGACGGCTGCGGCGAGATGCGCATCTTCTTCTACATCGTCATTCCGCTGATACGCGCCGCCGTGGGCACCCTGTTTATGCTGATCTTCCTCTGGAGCTGGAACAACTTCCTCATGCCCAGCACGATCCTCACCGACGCCACCAAGTTTACCATACCCATCGGCATACAGACGCTGGCAACCGCCTATACGCAGGACTGGGGCGCGCGCGGGGCCGCCCTGACCATCTCCATCGTGCCCCTGCTGCTGATTTTCGCCTTCGGCTCCAAATACTTTATCAAAGGCCTTGCCGCCGGCGCGGTCAAGGGTTAGGGAAAAGACAATGCGACATGTTATCCGACTCAACAATCCCTCCAAGTCCATCTATGAGCTCGGCAGGGACTTCCGCGGGGAATCCCCCGACGGCGAGCAGATCTCTTTCACAAACTACTACATGCAGGTCGGCGAGAAGCCATTCTACGGCATCAGCGGTGAGTTTCATTTCTCAAGATATGCTCCTGAATATTGGGAAGACGAGCTTATCAAAATGAAAGCGGGCGGCGTGAACGTCGTCTCCACCTACATCTTCTGGAACCACCACGAGGAGGCGGAGGGCGTCTTCAACTTTGAGGGCAGGCGGAATCTCCGCCGCTTCGTCGAGCTGTGCCGCAGGCACAACCTCTATGTGATCGTCCGGATAGGACCCTTTGACCACGGAGAGGTTCGCAACGGGGGTTTCCCCGACTGGCTGTATGGGAAGCCGTTCGAGCCGCGCGCCATAAACGACGGGTTTCTGGCCTGCGTAAAAAAGCTTTATTGTCAGATTCACGCGCAGCTTGACGGACTGTACTACAGGCAGGGCGGCCCGATTATCGCCGCTCAGATGGACAACGAATACATGCACTCCGCGGCGCCCTGGGAATACACGACCGGGATTTCCAACGAGTGGATTTCCCATGGGGACGAGGGCGACACCTATATGCTGCGGCTGAGGGACTTGGCCCGCGAAACCGGCATCGACGCGCCCTTTTACACCTGCACGGGCTGGGGAGGCGCCGCCACGCCCAAGGAGCTGATGCCGCTCTGGGGCGGCTACGCGTTCCGCCCCTGGCTGTTTTACTCGCATACCGGAAGTCATCCGGCCACCGAGGAATACATCTACCGGGACAACCACAACAACGCAGTGCCCGCGACCTACAACTTCGAGCCCTTTTATGAGCCCGAGTCCAAGCCCTACCTCTGCTGCGAGATGGGCGGGGGCATGACCTGCTGCTATTATTACCGCTTTCAGCTTCCGTACGAAAGCGTGGACGCCATGGCAAACATCAAACTCGGCTCGGGCTGCAACATGCTCGGCTACTACATGTACCACGGCGGCACAAACCCCACCGGAGAGACCGTGCAGTTTCTGAACGAGGCCCAGGTCCCCAAGCTCTCTTACGACTATCAGGCGCCGCTGGGCGAGTTCGGCCAGGTTCGCCGGAGCTACAACAGGCTGCGCGTTCTTCACTATTTCACGCAGGCCTGCACCGATATTCTCTGCCGGGCAAAGACCTTTCTCCCGGAAAACTCGCAGAGCATTGAGCCCGAGGACACGCGGACGCTCCGCTGGGCGGTGCGGGCCACCGAGCAGGGGCAGGGGTTCGTGTTTCTCAACAACTATCAGGACCACGCCGAGACGGTCGACAAGCGCGATGAGGAACTCTCCATCGAGCTGCCCGGCAGGACGGTCGCAATGGGGCCGATTGATATTGCGGCGGGCGAGAACTGCATCCTGCCCTTTAACCTGGAAATCTGCGGAATCCCGCTCGACTGGGCGCTGGCGCAGTACATCACAAGCATACTTCATGGCGGCGAGGCGACCGCGTTTTTCTTTATCCCGGACGGCATGAGCGGACGGTATTGCTTTGCGGAAGGCGTGACCGTTTCAAGCGCCTCGGACGGCGTCCGGGCAGCCGGACGCGTCGTCGACGTGCCGACGGCTGAGTCAAGCTTTGCGGCGGCTTATGGGGATCTGCGCGTGACAGTCGTCACCCTGACGCGCGCGCAGAGCGAGGAGTTTTACGTCGTCGACACGCCGCTGGGCGAAGCCGCCGTCCTGACAAAGGCGGCGGTTCTCCAAGAAGAAGAGGGCATCCGCCTCGAGCACGACGCAAACAGGCTGTCCGTTTCGGTCTATCCCGCCGGCGCGCTTGCCGGCAGGCTGACCCAGCCGCCCGAGATGTTGGGGCTGTTTGCGCTGTATACTCTGGAAAAGCCCGCCTATCCCTCCGAGGTCGCTATCCGGCAGGTCGGCAAGAGCCGGTACCTGATCGACATGCCAGATATCCCCGAAGAGGCGAAGCAGACCCTGCTCCAGATAACCTATCACGGGGACATTGGCAGCGCCTTCATAGACGGCAAAATGATCTCGGACAACTTCGCAAACGGCGCGCCCTGGGAGATTGGCCTGCGCGAGCACGCGAAGCGCCTGAAGGAGCATCCGCTCACCCTTTACATCTCGCCCCTGCGGGAGGGCAGCACGGTAAACGTCGAGTCCGTCATGGCCGGACGCAAGGAGGAGGCCGGCCGGCTGCACGCGGGCCTAGACGCCGTTTCGTTGAAACACGTCTACGAGTGGAGCATATCATAAAAATCCACGGGTAGGAAGGACGCCGCATTTGTATGTGTGACTTTCATAGACAGCGAGACCAATTAGCCCATGGTGCTTATGACGGCATGTTTAACAGCCTGTACAACAGCATAACTTTAAATGAAACTGAACAATGTCGCGAACGTTATTTAAGCCTTATGGACTCATTTGCCCGGAAATTTGGAACATCTGACACTGTATTGCTGTTCAGCGTTCCTGGCCGCACTGAAATTGGCGGCAATCACACCGACCATCAGCATGGGCATGTGCTGGCTGCCAGCGTTACTTTTGATATTATAGCTGCCGCACGCGCAAATGGAAAAAACGTCATTACAGTGCATTCTCAAGGATTTCCCACAGACACAATTGACTTAAGCGACTTGTCTCCCAGAGCATCGGAGCATAATCAATCCGCTGCATTGATACGAGGCATAGCGGCGCAGGTCGCGGCTAAAGGTTACCCTGTCGGCGGTTTTGATGCCTATACGATTTCCTATGTACCGGCCGGAAGTGGACTTTCCTCTTCTGCTTCCTTTGAGGTATTGATAGGGAATATACTGAACAGCCTGTTTTGTGAAAAAAGATTGGACGCAATGGAAATCGCACATATGGGGCAATACGCCGAAAACAACTATTTTGGCAAGCCATGCGGTTTGATGGATCAGGCAGCCTGTTCTGTTGGCGGCATAATCTCCATTGATTTTAGTGACCCTGCTGCACCCATTGTGGTAAATATTGACTTCTCTTTTGCGGATAGCGGGTACGCTCTTTGCATGATTGACACCGGCGCAGGCCATGCGGATCTCACCGCTGAATATGCCGATATCCCTGCCGAGATGCGGAAAGTTGCAGCCTGTCTGGGAAAAGAGTTTTTACGGGACGCTGACCCGAATTGCTTTTGGAATTCAATTCCAAAGCTGCGAAAAGAGGCGGGAGATCGCGCCGTACTCCGTGCTGCTCATTTTTTCACGGATGAAATGCTCGTACAAAAGCAGGCGGCCGCGTTAAAGGCGTGTGATTTCCAGGAGTTTTTGCGCTTTGTGCGAGAGTCCGGTCTTTCGTCATTCCGGTTTCTTCAAAATGTAATCCCGGCAGGGCGCACTCTGTCTCAGGAAATGGCTGTTGCCCTTATGGTATGTGAGCACACGCTGGATGGCCGCGGCTCATGCCGCGTTCACGGCGGTGGTTTTGCAGGGGCTGTGCAGGCATATGTCCCTCAAGAAATGCTCGATGAATTCAAAAAAGGCGTCGATACTATTTTGGGTCAAGACTCCTGCCGTGTGATGTCCATACGCTCAACTGGCGGAGTAGAAGTTATTTGCAGTCCAGTATGATGGAGCTAAGATGTGATTCTATACCTTTGAATTTGATATTGTAAGCCTATCCTGCATACCATCTGTTTTTGTCAAGTGAAAAATGGGCCAGGGATTATAGTTGAAAAATCCGCCACTGATGACAGCGAAAAAGTGTGTACTGTGGTATAGTAGAGGGGGCATAAGAGAGAGTTATGCCCCCAGCGGAAAGCTATCGTTTGGAA
>JAVBTT010000001.1:0-166227 GCA_031556035.1 Oscillospiraceae bacterium | reverse complement strand
GTCCACCCGTTCCCATTCCGAACACGGAAGTTAAGCTCGCTTACGCCGAAAATACTTGGCTGGAGACGGCCCGGAAAAATAGGTCGGCGCCGACTTTCATTGCTTTTAACGGACAGACCTTAAAAAGGTCTGTCCGCTTTTTGATTGAGTATCAACAAACAATTGACTTGCTTTCGACAATGTTATACAATTAACATTATTATAAAACCATTAGGAACGGGAGCTGAAATTCATGAAGCAGAGAATAACGATCGAGGATTTGGATCATCTCAACCCCAACCAGCAGCAGAACCTCAGGGAGCTTTGGCTTCCCAAGCGCTATGATCTTGCCCTGGCGCGCGTCTGTGTCAACGCCGAAACGGAGGAGTACGTCGATGTTGAATTCAGCATTGGCGGCATTCATGTCCGTCCAAACGGCACTATGAAGATTTATGATCTGCGCGCGGTTGACGGCTTCAGGCGTTATTCTCAAGATGATGAGGGGGAGGGCACCTATGAGGAACCGGTATCCTTCCGTAAGGAGGAATGCCTGCCGCTGCTCAACATTGGCGATATGATTGAGATAATGGACAAAATGAAGTTCAGAAATTTCCACTTTTATATACTGGCCGGAACTGGCGTCGAGGGCTGCGAGGTGGGCAACTTCAACTCGCTGCTCAAAAGCACAATACTCAATGATGGCTATCGCAAGAGCGAGTTGTGCGACGTGCTCTGGAAAATGATCTGCGCACAGCTATAATATTCTATTGGGATCTCTTTACTATGCGCATATGCGCCTTGAGCGGTGATATAATACCGTTCAGGGCGCAAAACTGTTTTAAACAGGTATTAGTATTAAAATATTAGGAGGCAGGATGCTGAATATCCGTAATATTGAGCCAAATGAATACAAAGCGTTGTATGAAAACATGAGCAGGGATTTCCCGCGGAGCGAGCTCCCCCCCTTTTTTTCTGTCAAAGGTAACCTGAGGAAGAGGGTTTACAACGGTATATTCCTAAGCGACGATGGAGAGGATGTGGGATACTCGGTGATCACCGCCCCAGAGGGACTGAGCTACGCGCTTGTCAACTTCCTTGGCGTATTGCCGCGCCATCGTTCCCAGGGTTACGGGAGCCGCCTTCTGGAGACTATATCCGGGCGCTGGAGAGACCGAGTCATAATGCTTGAGGTAGAGGCGCCGTTATCCGCGAAAGATGAAGTGGAGCGACGTCTGCGGGAGCGGCGGATCGCCTTTTATAAAAAAAACGGTTTCAGGATTGTTCCCACCGATACATGCAGAATATTTGGAGTAGACATGGAGATAATGGCCAATAGCGAAGACCCGATCGGCAGTGTGAAGGAGATAATGCACTCACTCTACCTCCCCGCCTTTGGGTCCAGGCCATGGCTCAGGTTTATATATGTCAAGGACACAGAATAAAATACTGGATCAAAACAGCAAGGCACCTCAATACAATAAAGCGAAGGCAGAAAAAACTCCATCTCATGACCATTTAGTACTCAGTGCGTTTGGACGGGACTAATGCCCCTGCTGTATTTGATCGTGCGCTTAACACGAGATGAGTATTAATTTGCTTTGGTATCATGCACAGGGGAACCCCCCGGAATTACTGCAATTCCGGGGGGTTTCCCTGTGCAAACAATTATCTCAGCTCTGCGAGCCTGCTAACCGCGACGTATATGTCGGATATTTTATACCATGTGGCGAAATCCACCAAGCCCGAGCTGTTTAAACCAAATATTTCCTGGAAGGTCTCGACGGCGTTGAGGGTCTGCTGACCGTATATACCGTCCACACGTATTTTGGGTATTGCCGGGTAGTTGTTGGAGATTGCGTTCAATTGAGTTTGTATGGTTCGTACATTTGAGCCCGTTGATCCAACCTGTAAAACCGTGCCTGGGAACGAGGAGGGAACACCCTCGACCTCGGTTGCCTGCATGAGGAATATATCGTATCCGTAGAAATTTTTCAGGATGTCCATTGTGTTATAGCCCTGATCCCCAAGATGTTTCGAGCCCCACTGCGTCATCCAGTTGGGGCACTGAACCTGCTGTCCGTCACAGTATTGTGTAAGGAGTGGCTGTCTGATGTTGGGCCTTGTAATAAAGCTGGTAAATATTCCATCAACCGCCTGAGAAATTCTCGAAAAAATATTGCGCCCGTACGAGAACGCGTGATCGTACGCTGTGGAGTTTGTTATAGTGAAATTATAACCTTTCCCTCTGTACCATTCGGTGTACACCCTATTGAGTGTAAAGGACAGGATCGCCAGCACATTCGCGGCTATCGTGCTGTCAGGCCAGGTGGCGTATATTTCGCAGCTCGCTACATTTTTAATGTAATCCTTAAATGGAATCCAATAATTGGGGGCTGAGGAGTTTGACGGCACCCCGGCGTGAACCACAATGAATTCGGGGATAACCGGTTTGGGTAAAACGACATAACCCTTGGAGGGCGGAAGGGGCTTCACCTCCTCCTCCGGGGTTTTCGGGTCAAAGGTACCCCAAAGAGTATTGTCTTTTATCGTTATGCTGAAAGCGCGGTCGGTGTTGCCTCTGTTATCCACAAGCATGACGTTTTGGATTGCGTCTGTGTCGGGAAGAATCTGCACTCCGTTAATTTTAACTGTGTCAAACCCGTTTGCGGTGATGGTCAGGTCATATTCGCTATAGGGCTTAGGCTGATCCACCGCCATTGAGTATTCCAGCGGCGGGGCTGCGAGGTTAACTGTGTCTGTCTGTCCGGACATGTCTGTCATCATCTGCTCAACGATTCGTCCCTCAGCTACTCTGGGCGTTATGCTTACTGTAGCTCCCTCTACAGGGGTGGAGCGCCTACCAGAAAACACGTTTACCCGTAGTCTCCCCTGTTGAATAAGATTGTTGTTTGCGGTGTCCATAATATTGCCTCCGGCCGTTATTGGATTTTGCTATACGGCGCCCTCCGTGTAATGGCGGCGCGGATTATAAAAGAGTGCTGGTTTTAACACAGTTTATGTGTGTAATAATGAATTTGTTACAGCCTCAAGGTTTTTATCAAGCAGACGCATAAAAACGCTTTCTCGAAAATAAATTGTATATAGCGAATTGCTTTAAAAAGGCTCATTTGGAGCATGCACTTAACAGGCCATATCCACACAACGGTTCCCGCGAAAATACACATCGGCAAGCTTCTGCAAGTTAATACTTTCAGGTTTTAAACAAGTATTGGTATTACCGCATCTGCCCAAGTTCTTTTCCATGTCAAAAAAATGAGGTGATATTATGGCCAATAACAGAACGCCCCGGTTTCCCCCGTCGCCGCCGCCAGAGCCTGCGCCGTCAAGCCATATTCTCAGGACGGGGGAAATGCCTGAGATTTTTTTTCAATACCTGAACCGATATATTTATATCTGGATGCAAAACGGGCAAGGCTTTTGGATGTTCCCGACCAACGTTGACGACGAAAAGCTGTCGGGTTATATTTGGAACGGCGGATGGATTCCCGACAGCATAAATTGGAGAGGCATTGAGAGCTTTTATTAGAGGTGTTGAAATGCTGAAAAACATAGGAACTCTGGACAGGAAAGTATTTGAATCCTTTTTGGGCACTGAACTAGCCGTCGGCGCAAATGAAAATCACGGTGAGGTAGAGATCATCGTGAAATCCAACAGTGATATCAAGCGTCTGGCAAGAGAGTTGGGGGCGAGTGCCGAGATTCTCAGCGACAGATTCGCGATCATAAGCCTGCCGTGGGATTCAGTGGATGACCTTTTGAGTCATCCGGCAATAATTCATGCCGAATTGCCTGTCGCCCTTGTTCCCCATATTTTTGAAAGCAGAAGGGATGTATGCGTCGAAAATGTGTGGAGCCCCGACGGATTCGCTCTCAGCGGCGCGGGTACACTTGTGGCCATAATAGATTCAGGAATAGATTACCGTCATCCGGATTTTACAAACGACGACGGATCGAGCAGAATACTTTATATCTGGGATCAGGAGGGAACGGGTACGCCTCCTTCCGGATTCAATGACGGCGTTGAGTATACAGAAGAGCAGATAAACGCGGCGCTCGCCTCGCCGCAGCCGTATACAGTCGTTCCCCAGCAGGATGTTTTGGGGCATGGCACGGCGGTGGCGGGAATAGCGGCGGGAAACGGAAGATCGAGCGAGGGGCGCAATAAAGGGATGGCGCCGAAGGCATCAATTATATCGGTAAAGCTTAAGCCGGGAAAAGAATTGTCGGCTGTGCGAAACACGCAGGTTATGAGGGCTGTAAAGTATGTGTTTGATAGAGCCAAAGAGTTGGGAATGCCGCTGGCTGTCAACCTCAGCTATGGGACGAACAACGGCTCACATGACGGCAACTCACTTTTTGAAGAGTATATCAGCGACATGGCAGAGCATTGGAAATCAGTAATTTCAGTGGCGACCGGAAACGAAGGGGCCGCGGGACATCACTATTCCACAAAGGTCAAACAGTCGGAGAGAACAACGGTTGAATTTTCAGTATCTGAGAACCTTACCTCGCTGTATCTGGTAGTCGCGTATGACTTTGTCGATACATTTAACTTCCAGCTCAGCTCGCCGAGCGGTATGTCAAGCGGGGAAATTACCGGGGATAACCCAAGCGTTGTGATGCATATCGACAACGCGGCGGTCTACCTCAATTACGGCCATCCCACGCCCTATGACGCGGATCAGATTGTCTACATACAGCTAATGGCGAAGGAGGGCGCTGTCCCAAGCGGCTTATGGAGGCTGTATGTACAAGGGGTAAACATTGTCGACGGCAGAATCGACATGTGGCTGCCCACGGTGGAGGATGTATCAAACGGGACTGCTTTTTTGCGCCCGACTACAAACACGACGCTGACAATCCCCTCAACAGCCTTGAGGGCAATCGCGGTCGGAGGCTATAACGCCCGGATAGGAGCCTCGGCAGCGTTTTCCGGCAGGGGATACACCAGAAATGAGGTCTATGTCAAACCTGATCTAGTCGCGCCGGCCGTAAACATAGTATCCACCCGCGTCGGCGGGGGATATGGGACGTTCACCGGTACGAGCATGGCAACCCCGTTTGTAACCGGAGCCGTTGCGCTGATGATGGAGTGGGGTATTATAAATGAAAATGATGAGGGTATGTACGGGCAAAGGGTCAAGGCGTTTCTCAGAAAGGGCGCGACACGTCAGCAGGGAACAACATATCCTAACCCGATCTGGGGCTATGGCGCTCTGTGTATTCAGGCGTCAATGGATATTGCAAGGCAGTCCGCCATATCAAGCGAACGGGGGCGGCGGGATCTCATAGGGAGGAGACGAGGCTGAAATATGGACGCTCAAACACCTGCTAAAGAGAATTTTTTTGAACGTCCGGACGTAGTGGATTTAGTGGTCAGGAGGGGCGACCTTTTATTAAGCCAGCTTGAAGAGAGGCCTTATATAAAAGCGGGCAAAATGCTTTCCAACGGCTCGGCTATTATTTATATGCCCCAGGATATGATTGAACAGACCTTCAGCGAGATTGGGACAGGTGATCTTGCTGCGTATCCGATTCTGATGGGGCTTATGGCGCGCTCTGACTTGGCGATATCCGGCATAACCGAAATACAGGAGTCCGCGCTGGATCTGCGGGGCCAGGGAGTGCTCCTGGGCTTTGTAGACACGGGCATTGATTATACCAGCGCGGCGTTTCTGTATGAGGACAACACAACAAAGATTAAGTATATTTGGGATCAGAGCATATCAGGAAAACCTCCCGACACATTCCCGTTTGGCAGCGAATATAATGAGGCGCAAATAAACGAGGCTCTGAGATCCCGCGACCCTTATAAAATAGTGCCGCAACGCGATACAGTGGGGCATGGTACTTTTTTGGCCTCGGTCGGGGGAAGCCGAGAGCCGGGCGAGCATCTGGGCGCGGCGCCTGATTCCGAGATCATCGCGGTTAAGCTCAGAAAGGCCAGCGCACACCATCTGGAGCGCGAGCTTGTACCCCCGGAGCAGGAAAATGCTTTTTCCTCCGCAGACCTGATGCTGGGAGTGCAGTACATACTTGAGAAGGCAAGCGAACTGAGGATGCCTGTCTCAATATGCATAGGGCTCGGCTCAAATGACGGCGGTCATGATGGCTTCCTTGTACTGGAGGAGTTTCTCACCAGCTCCTCAAACAGAACAGGGGTTTCCATATGCGTAGCGGCCGGGAACGAGACACTTGCGCGGCACCATGCTCAGGGCCGGTTGCAGGGCTCCGGCTCAACTCAAGATATTGAGATAATGTCCGAGGGAAACATACGGGGCTTTTTTCTGCAAATTTGGAACGGCGCGTCGGATCGGCTATCGGTTTCAGTTACCTCGCCGGCTGGAGAAATAGTTGGAAGAGTTCCCGCCAGACCGGGAAACAATGTAAGTACCACCCTGCTCCTTGAAAAATCCCGGGTGGAGGTCGAGTATTATTTTCCGAACCCCAGAAGCGGCAGCCAGGTGACTTTTGTAAAAATAATCACCCCCTCGCCGGGCATCTGGAAAATAACGGTCTACGGTGATATCATTGTGGATGGAAGCTTCCACGTCTGGCTTCCGGTAACAGGCCTTGTATATCCTGGGGTAGAGTTTCTAACCCCTTCCCCGAACTACACCATCACAGTACCAGGGACATCGGTTGGAATGATAACTGTTGGGGCTTACCGCACACAGACAAGGAGTCTGTACTCCAATTCGTCATGGGGACCGTCCAGGCTTCCGGCGCTGTTGCCGGATTTGTGCGCTCCGGGTGTGGAGGTAGGGGGGATATTCCCCTTCGGTTATGGCAGCATGACAGGAACAAGTGTGGCCGCCGCGATCACGGCGGGCGCGTGTGCGCTTATGCTGCAATGGGGCATAGTTGAGGGAAACGAGGTGGCTATGAACACTTACCTGATAAAATCCTATCTGATAAGGGGGTGCGAGCGGGATCCCGGGATAATATACCCCAACGAGCAGTGGGGCTACGGCAGGCTGAACCTGTACAACTCATTCGCCCAGCTCGGCGAAACAAGATGACTGGGCGCAACCTTTTCATTTACAGCCAATAAATCAACTGAATACGCATAAACGAGTTCTTTTGCCCCGATTTCAGATTGTGGTAAACATCCAACTTCCGCAGATGAGGCGACTGGTTCACAGAGAATGCGCAAGCGCCATAGGATGTTGCGGAAGGGAGGTTTATTTTTGAATACCAACACAAACCATTACATGGATGAATATTCAAATCAGATGCTTGAGGATATGTATCCCGAGATTTATCACGCAATTTATCCGATGATCCGCCAGAAGGCCTTGCATATGCGCGGACAAATCGTGAACCCGCAGATGATGGATTCCGCTGTAAATGATATCATGTGGAACAGCGGCATGATGGATTGGGAAGAAGACGGGACGGAATTTGGAATAGAGGATGCGGTTCCTTCTGCGAGGTTCGGTTACGAAAGGCCAAGGTCGCCGCTTGGCCCCAGACCGCCCATGAGGCCCAGGCCCTACCGTCCCCGTTTCCCTATGGCAGACGATCTGATACGCATTTTGCTGCTGCGTGAGCTGCTCGGGCGCTGAGCGCGATAAAGGCGTCGTTTCCCCCGCCAAGCGCACAAGGTTTAATCGTGGGATCAAAAAAAGCAGGTGCAATATTACGCCTGCTTTTTAACGTGAGTATGGGATCACATCATCCGTATCATCTCGCGCTTTAGCCGTGAAATGATCTTTTTTTCGAGCCTAGAGATGTAACTCTGCGATATTCCCAGCATATCGGCCACCTCTTTCTGGGTTTTTTCCTCTCCGCCGTCCAGCCCAAACCGCATGCGTATTATCTCTTTTTCCCGGCTTCCAAGCCTGCCTATGGCCTTTGCAAGAAGCTGCCGGTCCACGTCGTCCTCAATCGGACGCATAACGCTGTCGGTCTCGGTGCCGAGTATATCGGACAGCAGCAGTTCGTTGCCGTCCCAGTCTATGTTTAGCGGCTCATCAAAGCTGACCTCGGCGCGCTGGCCAGAGTTTTTTCGCAGGAACATCAATATTTCATTCTCAATGCACCTTGAGGCGTAGGTGGCCAGCTTGATGTTCTTTTGCGGGTTATAGGTGTTTATCGCCTTGATAAGCCCAATGGTACCGATGGATATCAAATCCTCAACAAATATGCCCGTGTTTTCAAAGCGCCGGGCGATATAAACAACAAGTCTGAGGTTGCGCTCAATCAGCACGCCTTTGACAGCTTCGGAGCCCTCGGCATAGCGCCCTATGTAATATGCCTCCTCCTCGGGAGTCAGCGGGGGAGGAAGGGTCTCCGGCCCGCATATGTACATTATTTTCCCGGGCAGGGACAGCCCCAGCCTCGAGAGCAATCTTTGAACAGCTACATAAAGTTTTATCCTGATGTCAGGCACCAGCAATTCCTCCCAGAAGAGCGTTGTTGGCGGCGCCGTCCGATATCGGGGTCGGGGACAGCGCGACCAGAATGTTTTTATAGGTCTTGCCGCGCACTCTTACCGAACTCGGCTTGAAGGCAAGAAGAAAGCCGCATTCAACGCCTACGGCGCGGTAGGGTATCAGTCTGAAGCGCACCGCTCTGTCCCCGAGCTCGCCCAGCTTTTCAGCGGGAGATTCCATCGCGCCCACGGGTAAAGCGAATCCAAGCAGTCTGTTGGCAAGCGCACCGTCGGCCACCAGCACCGGCAGTCCAGTCATGGGATCTGTCAGGGTGTGCCCGCTGTCTAGAAGGGCGGTCAGCGTCGTAACACGCCCGCATACCTCAACCCTGACCGCTTCCATTTCCCGCCCTGAGTGTCTGCCCGCCCGCCTGAACACCAGGCTGAGCAGCGCGTAGCTTATACCGGCAGTCAGCAGCAGGGTTTTTACGTCTATGGGGAGGTAAAGTGCTCCTCCGGGCGGGATCGCCCCATATGCCAGCAGGCTTATCGCGAGTACACAACCTCCGAGCGCCACGGACACCGAGAAGAAAATGATGGTTCGGCGCAGGAAATACCTGGATCCCGCAAAGCTTATTGCGACAACGGCGGCCCCGGACAGCAGCTTGAAAGGCAGGCTGTTCATAAGCTCAAGCCCCGGCAGCCATACGGCTATCGCGTAAAGGGCTCCGAACAGCGCGCCGAGCAGCATTCGAATGCGTCCTGCGGGAGAGCCCGTTATTTTCGCGGCGGTGAGCAACAGCAGATAGTTGATTATCAGGTTCAGCGCAAAAAGGGAATCGATATAGACGACAGTCATTATGTATTACCCCTTATCCCACTAACCCGATTATAGGACAACGCCGGGGTCGAATCGGGAAGAAACCTGCCGAGCCTGGACAAAAAATTATATGAGCGTTTATAAATGCCCGGGGAGCATGGCGGCCATGCTCCCCGGGCTTGAATCTTATACTAATACCTGTTTAAAACCTTCCGTTCAGAAATTTGCAGAAGCTTGACTATACTTTTCCCCAGTCGCTGGGGGCGACTCCGGTCTCCTGCTTGAACACCCTGCTAAAATAATGCGGGTCGTCATAACCGACGCTGTAGGCGACGTCCTTTATCTCCAGAGAGGGGTTTGCGCATAATATTTCCTTCGCGCAGCGTATCCTGAAGCCGATGAGGTACTGTATCGGCGAGAGCTGGTGGGCGCGCTTGAATACCCTGTTCATGTAGGACGGGTTGAAATGGAAAATGCTAGACAGGGTGGACAGGGTGATATTTTCACGGTAGTTGAGCTCTAAATACAGCTTGATTTTGTCGGGGAGCGGCATTCCAGCCTCAATGGAGGGCTCCGGCTCCCCCGGGACGACGGATTCAAAGCGCCTGACAATCTTGTTTATCGTGCTGGAGAGCATTTGCTTTTCGACCGGCTTGAGCAGATAATCGTCCGCGCCGCAGCGCAGTGCTTCCACCGCGTAGGAAAAGCTGTCATGCCCGCTGACGACCACCACGGCCGTTTCGGGGCGCAGCTCCTTGACCCGCCTTGCCAGCTGCAGTCCATCCATGCCCGCCATACAGATGTCGGCAAAGAGTATATCAGGGAAAGCGTCCCGCATCAGTCTGAGAGCATCCTCCGCATTGTCGGCACTGGAGGTCACGCGCACCCGCGCATCACACTCCTCTATTTTTTTTATAAGATTTCTCAATATTATCGGCTCATCGTCAACTACCATGGCCCTGAAATAACCAGTGTCCGTCATATCTTTCCTCCAATGACTATTGCGGTTCCCTGTTCAGGGGTCTTAATTTCAAAAACCTGCTCACCCTTGCAGAAGAGCTTAAGGCGAAGGTAAATATTGGCGAGGCCCAGCCCCTCAAGGCTCAGGGCGCTCAGATCCCTGGCGCGCTCTATGTCGCTGATGCGGCGGGCTATTTCGGCCCGCTTGCCGGGGACAATCCCCGCACCGTTGTCCTCAACGCTCATCAGCCAGCGACCATCTTCCTCAAGGACGCATACCCTAATCAGCAATGCCGCTCCGCCCTCGCGCGCGTACTTTATTGAGTTTTCAACCAGCGGCTGTAGAACCAGCCGGGGGCACCACACTTCGTACAGTTGATCCGCTATTTCGTATGTCACTTGAACTTTATCGCCGAAGCGTACGCCCATCATGTCGGTATAGCGTCTGCAATACTCCACCTCGGCCCCTATTGTGGTTATACCTGAGAAATCCTTGAGAATGTAGCGCATCATCTCAATGAGCCCGGAGCACATCTTCATCAGGTCGCTGCTGCCCGATTCCTCCGCCAGAACCGCCATTATATTCAAGCTGTTATAAAGGAAATGCGGGTTCATCTGCGTCTGAAGCGCCATCATCCTGGCTTGCATGGCGAGCGAGCGGTCACGGGCGAGCGGGATAGAAATTCTCTGGGCTATTGCGTAGACCACGGCCAGCAGCGCCGCAAACGTGAGTGCCCCGACAACTGTCACAGTCCAGCGCAGGGACAGCATCGGGCTGAGCGCCACCGAGCGCGGCACCGTTATCAGCGTTGTCCATCCGGTATCAACCGAGTCGCAGGAACTCATCAGTTCTATATCCCCGTCGGGTGCGCTCGCCTGCGCACTGTTTTTATGTTCGGCGTAAAAAGCGAGCCGTTCATCTGAGAGGGCGGGGGGATAGATCAACCTGTTCTGGCTGTCAAACACGACTACGGCGTTTTCCTGCTCCGGGAAGTAGGTGTACGCGTTGTCTATAGCTTCGCGGAGATTGTCAGTGTCTATCTGGAGCTCAAGAAGCGCCCTCGGGTCGCCCAGGGGATAGTTTGAAAACGCCCGCAGCAGCGATATGGTTACTCCCGCTGTCGACTGGGGCAGGCCGGTGGGGGTCGAGAGGGCCGTCAAAACCCGTGTTCCCCTGTTGGAATCAACAAGCCTAAGCAGCTCAAAAAATTCGTCCGGGAGCCTGACCGAGTCGGCGCTGTACTTGCGCCCGAACTGTACCTGGAGCCCGTCAAGGGTCATGATGTTCATGTGATCGAAGGCAAAGCTGTAGCCCGCAATGCCATACACCGTGTTGTTGAAGCGGCTGTTCATGTAAGGCAGAAGGGCGCTTCCGGTTTCGTCAAAAACATAATCTGTGATCTCGGTGGAGTTTACCAGACTCTTTGAAAGCTCGTCAAGCTCGCTGACCATGGCGTCCAGACTGGAGGACACCAGCTTTGCCATCTGGGCGGACGAGCGCGTTTGAGAGGTCACGAAATTTTGGTATATCGCCCTATAGTATATAAGGCAGAACACAACCACCAGGAACAGGATTACAAGCGCATAGCTGTAAATCATCATGCGTTTTACGGAGCGGAACATATAAATCGTCCATTCCGCCGCTGCGCGCCGGCAACATATTGTTTCCCGAAATCGCCTTGGCCGCGCAGCAAGGGATGACAAGACGATTATTCTTTTTAATACTTAGTCTGAACCATAAATCAGACTAAAACCCCTCTATAATTATCGCACGTTTCGAGATTGTTTGCAGCACAATACACATACAGGTCAGTTTTCTCCACTCAGAGGTCAGTAATCTCTATTCCAGAATTATGCTCAAAGCCCTATACTGAGACTTAGGCACAATGCCCAAAGTACGCACAGGCAATTAATGGGAGGTAGGAAAATGTCACCAAAAAAGGCTATATCACTATGTCTGGCACTTCTGCTATCGCTCGGCCTACTGGCCGGCTGCGCGTCGCAGACCCCATCGGCACCGCCCACCCCGTCCGTTTCCGGAACACCGGACGCTCCGTCGCAGTCCCCTGAGGCATCCACTGAGCCCGTACAGAGCGACGTCACTCTCACGGTGGCGGCTTCGCAGAACTGGATCAAGGACGTTGACCGCCAGCTCGCCGAAGCGTTTACCGCAAAAACCGGCATAAAGATCGACTTCCAGGTTAACCCCGACGACCAGTATACAAACATCATTCAGTCAAAGCTGAACACCGGCGACGCCCCTGACATTATCATGACCCGCGGCGGCGCAAATCTTATTAAGTTCAACCCCTCCAAATACTTTGTGGATCTGTCCGGCGAAAGCTGGGCGCCCCGCATGAAGGAGTGGGCCAAGACCAGCGGATCGGTCGACGGCAAGCTCTACGCGATGAACATCTGGGGCGCCGACGTCACCAACGGCGTATATTACCAGCCCAAGATGTTTGAGCAGTACAATATCAAGGTTCCCACCAACTACGCCGAGTTCAAGACCGCCTGCGACACGCTCAAGGCCAACGGCGTCACCCCGGTGTACGAGTTCCCGAAGGATCTGTGGCACAACCACTACTGGATGGAGGGCGTGTCCCTTAAAGCCCTGGAGAGCGATCCTCAGCTTTACGACAAGCTCAACAGGAATGAAATCGGCTTTGCCGACGTGCCCGAGTACGTGACCGCCATTTCGCAGCTCAAGGAGATGAACGACAGCGGCTATTTCGGCGAAACGCTGATGTCAAACACCTACGACGGATCCTATGAGGGCCTTTACTCAAACAAATACGGAATGATAATCATCCACAGTTCCTGGAATAACGAGGTGCTGGGCAAGTTCGCCGATTCGGACGCGGCCGAGTGGAAGATGTTCCCCGATCCGCTTGCCGACAACCAGGCGACAACCACCACCGCCGGCGGCATCGTCAAGGGCATCAACGCCAGCGGCAAGAATATCGACGCCTGCAAGCAGTACCTCAATTTCCTGGCCGAGGTTGAGAACCTCAACGCCTTCTATCAGGCCCGCGCCGACCTTATTGAGACCAGCTTCACAGACGTCTCGACCACCCCGACCTCCGGTTATGAATCCGCCACCGCGATCTCCGGCGACAAGATCGGCCTTGGCGCCGAGGCGATAGTCCTTTTCTACGACGGCTCCAAAATCGACGAGCTCCTGCAGCTGATGTACACGGGTCAGCTCAAGCCGGAGGATGTGCTGAAGGAATTCGACACATACCGCCGCAGCCTCGGCAAGGACGCCGGATTCGCCGGCTTCTAAAAAATTAAGCGAACCTTCGGCTTTCCGGCGGCTGAAAATGACTGACCGAGCTCCAGTCGAGCTTGGCAAGCAGTTGCAAGAGCAGCCGCCGGGAAGCCTCCCACCACCTGAACGGAGGGGTCTTATGCAGCCAAAACGGGTATATCCGGCTTACTTCCTTGTTTTCGCCCTCGCGTTTTATACTGTGTTTTTTGTTCTGCCCAGCGCTATCGGTCTTGCCATGTCGTTTACAAGCTGGAACTCGATGGGCACAAATCTGCGCTTTGTCGGCTTTGACCACTTTGTGCAGATATTCACCACACAAAGATATCTCAAAGTCATCCTGAATACAATCTTTTTTGCGGTGATAACCACGGTTCTTAAAAATATTCTGGGGTTTTCACTGGCTTTGACACTGAATACAAAGTTTCGGACGCGCGACGGGCTGCGCACCGTTTTTTTTCTGCCTGTGATGCTGGCTCCGCTGGTGCTTGGGCTGATTTTCACCTCGATATACTCTCTTGACAACGGCGTGCTCAACCAATTCCTGCGCTCCATAGGCCTGGACTCCCTGGCCAAGGACTGGCTGGGAAGTATGGCGACCGCGCTGGGAGCTGTTATGTTCGTGGAGGTTTGGCGGCTTTTCGGCCAGAATATGGTCATCTATATCGCCGGCCTGCAGGCCATATCGGAGGATTACATGGAGGCGGCGGACATCGACGGCGCCGGCTACTGGAAAAAACTCTGGTACATCGTCATACCCCAGATGCTGCCGTCGATAACGATCAACCTGATTCTGAATATAATTGCCGGTCTGAAGGTCTTCGACCTGGTTTTCGTGCTTACAAACGGCGGTCCCGCCGGAGCCACAGAGGTTCTGAACACGTCGGTGTTCAAGGAATACTCTTCCGGGCGCTATGGATTTTCAACGGCGCTGGGACTCGTGATGTTCGTGTTCACCTGCGCGGTGGCGTTCTCGGTGCTGCGGGGTATGAACAGGGCGGCTAAGGAGGAACCATGATGGGCGCCAAAAGAAGAGCGATAAACATAATAAAGGCGCTTCTTATGTGGGGTGTAAGCCTGCTGATATTCATCCCGCTGGCGCTGATGCTGATAAACTCGGTGAAAACCTCGGGAGAAGCCGACCTTATGAACTTTGCCTGGCCGAGTGAACTGTTGTTTTCCAACTACGCAACGGTCATAGAGAGCGCAAAGCTGGGCTGGAGCCTTTTGTCCAGTATAATTATAGCCACCGGCACTGTCGTTTTAGCCCTGTTCGGCGCCTCCACCGCGTCCTTTGTAATGTCCAGGCGCAAAAAGGAGCGCGGGTTCAGGGCCGCGTACATCTATTTTCTTGTCGGGCTTGTTGCCCCGCTGAACATGGTACCAGCCGTATTTGTTCTGAAATACCTGCACCTCACAAACAGCTACTTCGGCGTAATATTTCTGTTTACGGCGCTTGTGCTGCCTTTTTCGGTCTTTCTGTATTATGGGTTTATCGGCACTGTGCCGCGCGAGCTGGACGAGGCGGCGGTGATAGACGGCTGCACCGGCTTCCGGCTGTTTTTCAAGGTGGTTTTCCCGCTGATGAAGCCGGTTACGGTTACGGTGGTAATACTGAATTTTATGAACTCATGGAACGACTTTATTTTACCGTTCTATGTCATAAACGACTCGAAAAAGCTGCCGATGACTACGTCCGTATACAATTTCTTCGGCGCTCACATGCGGGACTGGAACCTCGTGTGCGCCAACATGGTGATGATAATCGCCCCGATTATTATTGTGTACCTTTTAGGACAGAAATACATCATTTCGGGCATGACCTCGGGGGCGGTTAAGGGATAACGAAGAGCGGAGCCGGCCGAGTTTCAAAATATCCAAGGAGCAGCGAAGCGCACGAGGCGGGATATTTTGAAACAAAGCGCAGTACCCGCCGTAGTAGGCGCAGCCTACGCAGGAGGGGACGGAGCGGCAGGCCGAGCGCAGCTTGACATATCGAAGAGCGGAGCAACACACGCCTTTTGTAAAGGAGTTGATACACCCATGAGCAAGCCTGTAACAGCGGCGATAATCGGCCTTGGGAACCGCGGGCGGGACGTCTACGCGAATTACGCGCTGGAGTTCCCGGACGATATAAAAATTGTGGCGGCGGCCGATATTTCCCCTCAGCGGGTCGCCGAGGCGGCGGAAGCTTTCGGGATAGCCCCGGAAAACTGTTTCACCGATCCCGCCGAGCTCCTAGCCCGGGAGAAGCTGGCGGACGCAGTCTTTATCTGCACCCCCGACCAGCTGCACGCAGTCTACGCGATACCGGCGCTTAAAAAGGGCTACCACCTGTTGCTGGAAAAGCCCATCGCGCCGAACCCGGAGGATTGTGAGGCGATACTGAAGGCCGCGCGGGAGAGCGGGCGGCATGTGGCGGTCTGCCATGTGTTGCGCTACACCGTGTTTTACCGCGAGATCAAGCGACTTTTGGACGAGGGCTGCGTCGGCGAGATCGTAGCGGTCGACGCGATAGAGAATGTGGGCTACTACCACCAGGCGCACAGCTTTGTGCGAGGGAACTGGCGCAACGCGGAGCAGTCCAGCCCGATGATACTGCAAAAATGCTGCCACGACTTTGACGTGCTGCTGTGGCTGGCTGGCAAAAAGCCGAAGGCGGTGAGCTCCTTTGGAGGCCTGTATCTGTTTCGCCGGGATAAAGCCCCGGAGGGCGCGGCAAAGCGCTGCCTGGACGGATGTGAAGCCAGGGAGGCCTGCCCGTTTGACGCGGAGAAAATCTACATAACCGACACGCTCACAGGGCTGCGGCACAGCAAAATAGACTGGCCCTGCTCCGTCCTGACTCCGGTAAGAACCGAGGAAGCTGTTTATGAGGCTCTTCGGGAAGGCCCCTACGGGCGCTGCGTCTACCACTGCGACAACAATGTTGTTGACCATCAGGTTGTGAATATTGAGCTGGAGGACGGGGCGACGGTTTCGCTGACCCTCAGCGGGCTTACGAGCACACAGTACAGGGCCATGAAGATTATGGGCACAAGAGGCGACATCGATGCCGACACACAGAGCAACACCATTAAGGTTACGGAGTTTGGCAAAGAGGCCAGGATCATTGACGTGAACACTCTGTCCGAGGATTTCTCCGGGCATGGCGGCGGGGACAACCAGATGATGAGAGAGTTTGCATCTTTAATAAGGCAGAGCGGCGAGGTTTCCGCAGCCTCGTCAATAGAGCGCTCCATGGAGAGCCATTTTACCGCCTTCGCGGCTGAGAAATCCAGATTGGTCGGCGGAGCGCGAGTGGAGCTTTATTCTAATCCCATGTAAAAACCTTCCGTCAGATATTTGCAAAAGCTTGACATAGCAAGCTTTTGCAAATTGATACGGTCAGTCTTTGAACAGGTATTAGTATTAACTCTCCGCGAAAACAGGCTCCATTGGTTTCAAAGGTTTGCGGCGAAAGCTGCTGCCGATATATGTTCATGAAAGGGAGAATGGTCAATGACAAGCTTTAGAAAAAAGTTCAGACAAGCACTGGCAATTTCTATGGTTCTGTGTACGCTCCTCACGTTCCTCCCCGGGTCGCCGCTGATGGCGTCCGCCGCAGCCTCAAATGAAACCAACGGCTACAGTATCGAATATGACCGCGTTGCGGGCAGAGTCAGCTTTGTGTTTGACGCCCCCCTGAGCGCCGCCCCGTCGGCTGGCGATTTCTGGGTGGACTTCAACACCTCAATTGCGCCCTTTATCAAGCAGTACCATATTTCAGACTCCACCATGCAGTGGGACAACGCGGGCAAGGTCTCCTTCCAGCTGATCGCCCCCCCGGCGCAGCTCCAGGACATAACCTTTAACCTCTATGTGTCCTACACCTCCGCCACAAAAGAAAAAATATCCCGCACATATACTGAGACCATCCCTGCCGTAACGGGCGGAAACGCCCCGGCAGTCACAAACCAGAAGCTGGTGGTGGCCAACAACCCGGGCAGCGAGCCCTATGTGAAGTGCCAGCTAGACCTGCTGTACGATTACGCGAGCCCCGACGGCGTCGCCGAGGGCAGCACTGCGATTGAGTGGTGGGCATCTCCGATAGGTAATCCGAACGGCGAGTATATAAAGCTGGAGGGCATCCGCACGAAGGATCTGCTCACCATCGGCTACTACAGGGATCGCTACATCAAGGCTCGCATCACCCCGAAGGACGCCAACGGCCGCGAGGGTGCGGTGGTTGAGACCGCCCCCATCGGCCCGATCGTCCAGGATCCCAAGATTAATCCCGAGGTTATTTGGTTCCGCGACGCGGGCTACGGCCTTATGTTCCACTTTATGCACGACTACGTGTGGCTTGCCGCCTCCAACGACGCCGAGCGCGTGGGAGCCAATGAGAAGTGGTATGACTATATGACCTCCTTTGACGTGGACGCGTTTGTCAAGGATGTAGAGGACGCCGGCGCCGGCTTTGTCATTCTGACCATCGGCCAGCACGACGGCTTCTATAACGCCTACAACCCCGTTTACGACGAGTACGCCGGAGTCCGCGAAGGCGAGCGCACCCCGCCCAGCACGGCGCGCGACCTGCCGATGGATATTGCAAAGGCCCTGCACGCCAAGGGGATCAAGTTCATACTGTACGCCACGGCGTCCCCCCCGAAGCGCGCGCACCTGAACTTCTATGACGGCTTCAACGCCTCCGCCTCCGGATACATGAAGGGCGACTACTATATCACCGAGCGCTTTGGCCTCACTACCCATGACGACATGGTTCTCACGCAGGACAACCTGCGCAAGTGGACAGAAGTCCTGGGCTACTGGTCCGAGCGTTACGGCGAGTACCTGGACGGCTGGTGGCTGGACGGAATGTGGAAGACCGAGAACTCGCTGTATAATCCCAGCAACACATACGACATTCTCCCCGACCTCACCCCGAACCCCAACGCGAAAAAGGACGGCGCGTGGGCCGCCAGCAAGCAGTGGAACTGGCACACCTGGGTCAGTGCGCTGAAGGCGGGCAACCCTGACCGCATCATCTCCTGCAGCCAGGGGGGCTCTCAGAATGTCAACGTGCCATACGAGGACTTTGTGGGCGGCGAGGGAGGCTCCAGCACCACGTTCAATCCCACAGTCAGGCCTCCGCGCAACCCGGAAAAAAATTCCGTCAACGGCTGGGTTGACACCGGTCTGGGCGTAAACTGGTTCTTCATGGGCGGCATGGGCAAGTCCATCAGTATGTACGACATATGGGGACAGGGCGGCGTCAGCTCCGGAATCACCAAGGAGCGCGCGGCTCTGACCGTCAAGAACATAACCGGGCTGGGCGGCGTCACCGTTGTGGACGGCAAGGTCAACCGCTTCGGACGCATTGACCCGGATCAGCTGAACATCTGGCGCGCCGTCAAGGCGGTTGTCAGGGACGGCGATCCGCTTCCGAAGATGACCACATACGACCACTATCTGCACATGATCAAGTACCTCGACAAGGACGGCAACGACAACACAGACTGGACTTACAGCAGCAGCAACCACACCACCAGCAAGGACGGCTCCTACGTCGAGTTCGACTTTTACGGCACGGGCGTGACAGTCTACGCCGCCAAAGGCAGGACTTACGGCGACGTCGACATCTACATCGACGATATGACCACCCCGGCCGCCACCGTCAACGCCTACTATACCAGCACCCAGAGCAGCGTCGCTCTTTACACAAACGACCAGCTGGATTTCGGCAAGCACAAGGTCCGCGTCGTCAACCGCTTCACCCGCGGCGGCGAGAGTGTTGAAACTTCCTCGCTGGCCTTCACTAAATTCGTGATCACAACCAGAGATCCCGATTTGGTTGACAAGACGACCGCCACATTCGATATCGCCCCCGGCAAGCATGAGGATATCGTTCTGAATCTGATGGACCTCGACAAGGGCTTTCTGCCCACCGGAGTCAAGTACAACGGGACAGCGCTTGTGAGCGGCAAGGATTTCGTGATCGGCGAGACAACCCTTACCATCAAAAAGGAATTCCTGGCCACCCTTCCTCTTGAAGACGTAACGCTGGTGCTTTATTTCACCGAAGGCTTTATGAAAAACTTTGTCGTCAGCGTCATCGACTCGGCCCATAAGAACAGCGTTATCACCCCGGACGCCGCGACATATGAGAAGAACGCCCCCACCTCCATCCTTATCGACATCGAACTAAACGGCAACGAGCTTCTTGGAATTCTCAACGGCGCGGCAAGCCTTGAAAAAGGCAGGGACTATATCTCGTACGGAACCGGCGTGCTGATCAGGCCCACCTGGCTGGATACGCTGGCTGTGGGATCGACCAAGCTCAACTTCATGTTCAATAACGGCAACACCACCAAAAGCCAGATTCTGACCATCACAGTCTCCAACGCGGAGAGCGGCATGGTCAACAACACCGACCCCTCCGTCAAGTACTATAACTCCGCCGGAGGTACAACCGGATGGTATGCCTCCTCAAACAGGTCCGCGGACTCGTCCGGAGTGTACGACTACAACAGGGACGTGCAATACGCGACCACAAACGGCAACTATTTTGAGTTCTCGTTTGAGGGCACAAGCGTCGGCTTCATCACCGAGGTTTCCAATTCCATGGGTATGATTCAGTTCTACCTCGACGGCAAGGATGTCGGGATTGTCGACTGCAGAACCGTCAGAAATCCGGCTTACCCGCTTATAAGATACCAGCAGACCGTTTTGAGCCTTAAGGATCTCGAACCGGGCGCGCATGTTCTGAAGGGCGTCAAGGTCGACGGCACCTACATGTATGTCGACGCCTTCAGGATCGACAGCGACAGCATGCTCGCCACCAGCTACGCGGAGTTTAACAAGGACGCGCCGTCCGACGTGCGAGTCGGCTGGAGCCTGAACCGTAACAGGCTGGTAAGCATCACAAACGGCGACAACGCGCTTGTTGAGGATCAGGATTATATCGCCACCCAGGACAGCATCATCATCCTGTCGGAATATCTGGGCAAGCAGAGTGTTGGAACCACGCGCCTCGCGTTCGCGTTTGGCGCGGGCGCCGGACAGATTCTCAACATCGCGGTCACGGACGCCAACTCCAGGTTGGACGTCACTGTCAATCCGGGTACAATCGTGTCCACGCTGGCTGCCTACATCAACGTCGATGTAGCCGGGCTGAACGGCAGGAACGCGGTTGCGTATCTCGCCAAAGACGGAGCTGCGATCAGCGACAAGTTCCCGGTATCCGGCGGCAAGGCCAGAATTTACACCGCCGCGGCCCCCGAAGCGGGCAGCTACGATATTGTAGCTGAGGCGTACAGCGAGGATCAGGCCGTTGTTGCCTCAGGCAAGGGCTTAATCAGGGTACTCCAGTACAACACCAATATCTGGGAGGCCAACGCCCTGATTCAGGACGGCAAGCTTCATATTGTTTTTAACGACGATGTGGCGCTGAAGTCCTCGGCGAATTGCGTCACTATCTCAGGAAAGGCTTACAGCGCCAAAGTGCTTGAGGACAATAGAGCTGTTGAGGTTCTGGGCTTTGACGCGGATGCCTCGGAAGGCGCGATAACCGCTGTTGTTAAGGGAGTCAAGTATCCGGCTCTATTCCCGAGCTATAGCTTTACATTCACCGTAACTTGCGCGAAGTAATCCAATAACACCCTCTCGTAAACGCCACGATTCCCTTGGGGGCGCAGAAAGTAATGACCACCGGCTTGACCGGTGGTCATTGCTTTCGGAGTGCATATGGCTAGTTATCGAACATGCCCTAGTATCACAAAGCAGAAAAACCGTAGTTGTTCACTATAGCGTCAATTTTCGGGGTGCCCGGGCATATCTCGCAGTTCTCCGGCAAATAAGTGCGGTAATCCGGGATATCACGCTGAGTAAACACTGCGTTTACGGCGATGCCGTTGACATCGCCCACCGCGCTGAAACCGGCGCATATGCCTGCGAGTCTGCCGTTGTAATAGCTCAGGCAATCCAGAGCCCTGTTCACCGACATGCCTGTCGATATAGACGACAGGAAGAGCGCAACGCTCTTTCCCTTCACCATATGCTGGGTGTTCTCCCTGAAGATCATCTGGTTGTTGCTGTTGAGCTCCGGAGTCAGGACATGGATGTCCTGGCCCTGATTGATACCGATCAGGCTTGACTGGCTGAGTTCCTCGGCCATAAACGCCCCCAGCATTTCCGTTCCCTCAAGGCACAGGATAGTCTCAACCATGGTGGTCTGATAGCGCCCTGCCAGTATGGAGGCGGCCTTTCTGGCGGCGTGCTGGCTTGTCTTGATCTCCGTCAGATCCACATAGTAGTTGATGTGGGAATGGTTCGTGGCAAAATGTCCGAACGCGATATTGGCAAAGATGCTTTTATCTCCCCGCAGATGTACCTTACTCAGTTCCACTATAACCGCTCCTCTCAAAGTCAACATACGATTCCAAGACTTCTCCCAAATGGAGTATATCATTATTGCATCCCGTTTTCAACGTTATTGATGTATTAGTAGCGCACAAAAGCATGGCAAAGCGCCCGCCGTAAGGCGGGCGCTTGACATTCATCTCAGTTAGCCGTTTTCACGCATGCGCGCAAAACAATCGCTGCAATACACAGGGCGATCGGTTTTGGGCTCAAACGGAACCTTGGCTTCGCCGCCGCAGGACGCGCAGGTAGCCACGAAAAACTCCCTGGGAGCGCGTGAAGCGTTCTTGCGGGCATCGCGGCAGTTTTTGCAGCGCTGGGGCTCGTTCATAAAGCCGCGCTCGGCGTAGAACTCCTGCTCACCGGCGGTGAACACGAACTCCTGGCCACATTCCTTGCAATTGAGATTCTTGTCCTCGTACATTTTGTTCCCTCTCTTTGACTTTCTTGCCCAAAGACGAATTTGACCGATCGCTTGAAGCGCTCTGGGGTCCGTGCAGGGCAGCAATATTACGAAAACGGGGGGACCCGTTAACGCCTGGGATTAAGACCGGAAAGCTTGCGGCGAATCCGCTGAACAGCATTGTCGACGGATTTGGAAGGGATATTCAATTCAACGGATATCTCCTGATATGACATACCCTCCAAATAGTACCCAAATACCTGCTGTTCCAGCGGGGACAACAAGCCCTGCAGGGCGCTGAAAAGCTCAAGAAAGGACTCCTGGCTGAGAACAACCTCTTCCGGGCTTTGCGGGGTATTGGGGGGATAGAAGTAACTGCTTTGTAATTCAAGCGGAACATATTCGCTGAGCGGCGCGTGTTTCTTTCTTGACGCCGACTTAACAGCTGAAAGAATTCTGTTGCGTATGCATCTGCCGGCAAAAATCTGAAAACCGCTCTCACGGGCCTCGTCAAATTCACGTATCGCGGAGATAAGCCCGATCATTCCCTCCTGGATAACGTCCTCGGAGTCGCCTCCTACCAGGAAAAACGGACGGGCGCAGGCCCGGACAAACCGCATATACCGGATAACGAGTTCCTGCTCGGCATCCCGGGAACCTTGCCTTGCCAGCAGACATAGCTGCTCATCTGTCGTTTCTCTGAACATCTTTGCCTCGCTAAACACTAATCCTCATGTATTATAAGCTAAAGCAGCATAATTTGTCAATAGAAATTACCTCTATTAATGAAGATTTTC
Organism: Oscillospiraceae bacterium; assembly: GCA_031556035.1. Classification (GTDB taxonomy): domain Bacteria; phylum Bacillota; class Clostridia; order Oscillospirales; family UBA929; genus JAVBTT01. The sequence continues at coordinate 143,202 of JAVBTT010000001.1, read as the reverse complement.
TATTATTAACGCTATTTTTTTGGCCAAATCGTAGATTTGGGCCTCGTCCTTGCCCTCAATCATGACCCTGACCAGATTTTCTGTGCCTGAAGGACGGACCAGCACACGCCCGGTTTCACCTAAAACTGCCTCAACTTCGGAAACAGCCCTCATCACCTCCGGGTCTTCAGCCAGAGATTTTTTAGCCTCGGCGCTGACCTCCACATTGACAAGCACCTGCGGGTACTGCGGGATATCCCCGACAAGCTCCGACGCGGGCATGTTGTTTTCCGCCAATATGGACAGGAATTTTACAGCTGAAAGCTGGCCGTCCCCGGTGGTGGCGTGGCGCAGGAAGATGAGGTGCCCGGACTGCTCGCCGCCCAGCATGTATCCATCCCGGCGCATCCTCTCCAGGACATATCTGTCTCCAACCTGCGCCGTGACAAGTTTAACTCCGTTTTCCCTGGCCCAGACGTGAAATCCGAGATTGCTCATTACCGTGGCCACAATCGTATTCTCGGGCAAATGACCTTGATTCATCTCATGCAGACCGCAGACCGCCATCATGCGGTCGCCGTCGATCACATTGCCCTTTTCGTCAACCGCGAGACAGCGGTCGGCGTCGCCGTCAAAGGCAATCCCGATGTCATAGCCGCCCTCCGTCACTGTAGCCCGCAGCCGGTCAAGGGAGGTTGAGCCGCAGCCTTCGTTTATGTTCAGGCCGTCCGGCTCGTCGCCGAATATTGTCAGCTTTTTGAAGCTCATCGGCCCGAACAGTGCGCGCGCTGTCCGGCTCGCCGCCCCGTTCGCGCAGTCTACCGCGACCTTGAGCCGCCCGAAGCTCCCCTCGGCGACGCTTCTCACATATTCCACATATTCACCGGTCATGTCCTCCGAGTGGCGAACTCTTCCAATGGCGTCCCCGATCTTCGCGGTGAGACCAGAGCCGATCAGTGCCTCAATCCGATCCTCTATCTCGTCGGACAGCTTGAAGCCCTCGCTGTTGAATATCTTGATGCCGTTGTATTGAAACGGGTTGTGCGACGCGGAGATCACAACGCCCGCGTCGGCGTGGGAGGCGGTCAGAAAGGCCACGGCGGGCGTCGGCGCGACCCCCAGCAGCACCGCGTCCGCCCCGGCGGCGGTCACGCCCGCCACAAGCGCGGCCTCCAGCATATCAGAGGATATGCGGGTGTCCTTGCCTATATAAATAACCGCCCTGTGGCGCGCCGACTCCGAGAGGGCGGTCGCCGCCGCCATGCCCACCTTATATGCCAGTGCGCAGTCGAGATTCTCGTTTGCTATGCCTCTTATGCCGTCGGTTCCGAATAATCTGCCCATAATACCTCCTGATGCTGTTATAGATATCCGAGACACAAGGTCCGCCCCTACTCCATACTCAATTGCTGCTGCCCCAGACTGGGGATCCCCAGATGCTGATAGGCCCTCTCGGTCACGCAGCGCCCCCTGGGGGTGCGTGCCAAAAACCCCTGCTGCATCAAAAACGGCTCATACACGTCCTCCAGCGTGACCGATTCCTCGCCTATAGTGGCGGAAAGCGTCTCAAGCCCAACGGGCCCGCCGCCGAAGTTTCGTATGATGGACTCCAGCATTCGCCTGTCGGTTGAGTCGAGCCCCAGCTGGTCAATCTCCAGGCGGGACAGCGCCATGTCCGCCACCTGCTTTGTGATCACCCCGTCGGCGCGCACCTGCGCGAAGTCGCGCACCCGCTTCAGGATGCGGTTTGCGATTCGCGGCGTGCCCCTTGAGCGCGAGGCGATCTCGTGCGCCCCGCCCTCCTCGATGTCAATGCCCAGTATCCCAGCGCTTCGCCACACAATGCGCGCGAGCTCGGCCGGAGTGTAAAGCTCAAGCCGCAGCACCACCCCGAATCGGTCCCGCAGCGGCGCTGTGAGCTGCCCGGCCCTGGTTGTCGCGCCGATGAGGGTGAACTTTCGCAGATCAAGCCGGATAGAGCGCGCCGACGGCCCCTTGCCGAGGATGATATCCACCGCGAAGTCCTCCATCGCGGGGTAGAGTATCTCCTCGACGGCGCGGTTGAGCCTGTGTATCTCGTCGATGAACAGGATGTCGTAGTCGTCCAGACTGGTCAGGAGCGCGGCGAGATCGCCCGCCTTTTCAATCGCGGGGCCGGAGGTTATTCGTATGTTCACGCCCATCTCGTTGGCGATAACTCCGGCCAGCGTCGTCTTGCCAAGGCCCGGCGGGCCATACAGAAGGACGTGATCCAAAGCCTCGCGGCGCAGCTTGGCCGCCTGAATGTATACAGACAGATTGTCCTTGGCCTTCTCCTGCCCTGTGTACTCGGCCAGTGTGCGCGGGCGGAGCGAGCCCTCGGCCTCGTCGTCCTTGAGAAGGGTGCTCGCTACCAGCCGCTCCTCGTATTCGTCCTGATTGTCAAAATCTATGCCCATTGAGTACCTCGCTGATTATATTTCACTCATATGTTTTCCCAGCCTTCGGCTGGGAAAACATATGAAATCACAACCTCGCCAGCTTCCTCAATGCCTGGCGGATGATCTCCTCAAGCTCCAGATTTTCCACGTCAAGCCCCCTAAGCGCCGACGCGGCGTCCGCCGGGGAATAGCCCAGCACACCCAGCGCGCCCTGCGCCTCGCCGAGCTTTCCGGCGTCCGACGGCATGTCAAACGACACGCCCACGGAATCAAAGGTTCCGCCGCCTTGCTGCTTGGACAGCTTATCCTTAAGCTCGAGTATGATGCGCTGGGCCAGCTTTTTGCCTATGCCGGGCGCCGCGGTGAGCGCTTTTTCGTCTCCTGTGATGATTGACATCGCAAGCCTTTCAGGGCTGGAGGACGAAAGTATGGACAGAGCCGCTTTAGGCCCGACCCCCGATATCGTGATAAGCATCCGGAAGGTGGCGAGCTCACTCTGGGTGGCGAAGCCGTACAGGTCGCATAAATCCTCGCGCAAATACATATGCGTGTACAACTTGACCCTATCTCCCTTTTTCATCGAGGCCAGAGAGTTGAGGGAGGTCAGGCACGCCCAGCCCACCCCCTGCGCGTCGACGACGGCCAGATTGGGCTCGGTGTGATCGAGTGTTCCGGTTATATGATAGATCATGGCTGTTTCCGCCTTTTATTAAAATCATGTCGTGCTCAGCGGCCATGCTCGGCTTATTTCATACCCCGCCCGGCTTCGCCCTTCTGCCCCAGCAGCGATGCCGCGCAGTGCACATGGCAGATCGCGACCGCAAGCGCGTCCGCGGCGTCGTCCGGACGCGGGAGCGCCCTGAGCCTCAGAAGGCTGCGCGTCATCTCCATCATCTGTTGTTTTTCAGCCTTGCCGTAGCCCACGACCGCCTGCTTGACCTGAGACGGCTTGTATTCCGATACCGGCAGGCGGTGCTTCGCCGCCGCCAGCAGTATTATCCCCCGCCCGTGGGCCACGTTGATCCCGGTGGTGACATTGTTGCCGAAGAACAGCTCCTCCACCGCCATGGCGTCCGGCTTAAAAGCCTCAATCAGCTCGTTGAGGTCCTCGTGCAGCATCAAAAGCCGCTGGGAAAGCTCCATACCCGCGGGGGTTCTGATCACTCCGTGACGAATATGCGCAGGTTTGCCGTTTTCTGAGCGCACCAGCCCGAAGCCCACCGTGGCGATGCCGGGGTCAATGCCAAGCACTATCACAGCTCTCCCATCTCCCGCAGCGCGGACAGGACGCCGAGCTTGCCCGCCTCATATGTGAGCCCGCCCTGCAAATAGGCCCGGTACGGCGGGCGCATCGGCGCGTCGCAGCTCAGCTCTATCGAGGCGCCCTGCACAAACGCCCCCGCCGCCATGACGACCTGGTCGTCGTAGCCCGGCATGTCCCACGGCTCCGGCGTTGCGAAGCTGTCTACCGGGCTGCCCGCCTGGATGCCGCGCACGAAGCGAAGCAGCTTTTCAGGGGAGCCCAGCTCGACCGTCTGTATGATATCACCGCGCTTATCCAGACTTCCCGGCGCGGTCGCGTAGCCCAGTCTTTCAAGCGCTCCCGCGCAGAAGCAGGCGGTCTTTACCGCCTGCGCCACCACATGCGGCGCGATGAACAGACCCTGATACAGCAGCCTGTTCTGCCCCATAGAGCTCCCGCACTCCCGGCCTATGCCAGGCACCGTCAGGGCGTCGGCCGCCCGTTCAACAAGCTCGCGCTTCCCGCAGACATAGCCGCCCGTGACCGCGAGCCCACCGCCCGGGTTTTTTATCAGCGACCCGGCTGTCAGGTCAGCCCCGACCATTGGCGGTTCCTTGGTCTCCACAAACTCGCCGTAGCAGTTGTCCACAACCGTGACCGAACGCGGGGACACCCGGCGCGACAGCTCTATCAGCGATCCCACATCGTCAGCCGACAGCGCAGGGCGCGAGGTGTAGCCTCTGGATTTTTGTATAAACACTGCGTCATAGCGCCGGCTTTTCAAGGCCGCCTCAATAGAGTCAAAGTCCGGCAGACCGTCCCTGGTTTCGACAATGTCAAACTCAGCGGCGTTTCTGAGCGTATCGTACGGACCTCCGACCAGCGACAGCACCCGTCCCCCGGGAGCGGCGGCGCGCAGCGCGCAGGCGATCGCGTGGGTGCCGTTAACGAACTGCACCCTTACAAGCGCGTCCTCCGCGCCGAACACGTCCGCGTACACCCTGTCCAGGGTGTCGCGGCCAGTGTCGTTGTAGCCGTAGCCGGTCGTGCCCGCAAAATGTCCGTCCGACACCCGATTTCGCCGGAAAGCTTCCAGAACGCGCGAGGCGTTCCGGAAGCTTACATCGTCAATCTCGCGAAAGCGGCCCTCAAGTCCGGCTTCCACGCCGCGTATGAAATCAGAGTCCATAGACGTCCGAATCCCTCAGCAGCTCATAGCCGTTCTCGAGGAGCACACCGGCGGCCTTCTGATTGTCCTCCACGCGCAGTATCACATAGGCGTCGTCGCTCTTTGTGATGAACGCGTAGACATACTCGACCGTGATCTCTCTCTCCCCGAGCTTAACAAGCACCTCATGCAGCCCGCCGGGCTTATCGTTCAGCCTTACGGCCACCACCTCGGTCTTACTGACGGTTATTCCGGCGTCTCGCAGAGCCTTGACCGCCTTGTCCGGCTGGTCAACGATTAACCTGAGTATGCCGAAGTCGCTGGTGTCCGCTATTGAGAGCGCCCTGATGTCTATATTCTCCCTGGCCAATACCCCGGTAATCTCGGACAGCCGGCCCACCCTGTTTTCAACAAAAACTGAAATCTGATATATTGTCATTGACAGTACTCCTCTCCCGTGTTCAGACGCCTATGTGCGCCTGCGGCAATCGCGGCGCGATGCGGGCATCGCGCCCTACCCCCTATGGCTTCGGGCGTTTGTCCAGCACCCGTTTGGCCTTGCCCTCTGTGCGCTCCAGTGAGCGCGGGGTAGTCATGCGTATTTGCGCGGAGATCCCGAGCGCGCTCAGCACCTCGCGCTGAAGCCTGCGCTCCACCTGCTCGATTTTGCGCACCTCGTCCGAAAAGAAGGCCTCGTTCATCTCCACCTGGATTTCCAATGTGTCCAGATTGTTCGCCCTGTCTACCACTATCAGGTAGTACGGCGAGACCTCCGGCACCGACAGGAGCACGCTCTCGATCTGCGACGGGAACACGTTGACGCCGCGGATTATCAGCATGTCGTCAGTGCGCCCGGTGATCTTGCCCATGCGGGCGGTCGTCCGTCCGCAGGCGCATACGGAGCGGGACAGCGTGCATATATCGCGCGTGTTGTAGCGTATAAGCGGCAGCCCCTCCTTTGTGAGGCAGGTGAACACGAGCTCGCCCGGCTGGTCGTCAGGCAGCGGGGCCTTTGTCACAGGATCGAGTATCTCAGGGTAGAAGTGATCCTCCTGAACGTGCAGGCCGTCGCGGGCGCCGCACTCGCAGGACACGCCCGGCCCCGATATCTCCGAAAGCCCGTAGATGTCGTAGGCAGTGATCCCGAGGCGCTCCTCAATCTCCCCGCGCATCTCGCCGGTCCACGGCTCGGCGCCGTGTATCCCTATGCGCAGCTTGATCCTGTCCCTTATGCCCGCCTCGCGCACCGCGTCCCCGAGGTACATCGCGTAGGACGGGGTGCAGAGCAGCACTGTCGAGCCGAAATCCTCAAACATTTGCAGCTGGCGCTTTGTGTTGCCGGTGGAGGCCGGGATGGTGGCCGCGCCGATCGTCTCCCCGCCGTAGTGCCCGCCCAGACCCCCGGTGAAAAGCCCGTAGCCGTAGGACACGTGGATAATGTCGTCCTTTGTGGCCCCCGCCATTGTCAGCGAGCGTGCCATGCACTCGTTCCATATCTCTATATCCCTTTTGGTATAGCCCACCACCGTCTGCTTGCCGGTGGTGCCAGAGGAGGCGTGTATGCGGATGATCTCCGACATCGGCGCTCCGAACATCCCGTACGGATAGTTGTCGCGAAGGTCGGCCTTGGTGGTCATGGGGAGCTTCGCGAGGTCGTCTATCGTCCGTATATCCTCAACAGACACCCCGGCGGCGTCCATTTTATCCCTGTACGGCTTTACGTTATTATACGCCCTTATGACCGCCGAGCGCAAGCGCTCCCCCTGAAGCGCCCTGAGCTTGTCGCGCGGGAGTGTTTCTATATCCGGGTTCCACATCATATTGTGTCAGTCCTTTACTGCCTGCTTTTTACTGCCATGTTTTTTGTCAATCTTCCTGAATAGTCTATATATTATATTTCCTGACGCCATACAGTACAGGCACCATAAGACAACCTTCCAAAACTCAAACCCGCGCAGCCAAAAAGCACCCATCGCAAGAGCCAGCGCACAAAAGGGGATGAGTACAATGGTTTTTAGAAAAGTACGCATATATGGAGCCTCCGATGCTGGAGCATTCGCCCCTACTTACTCCTCATGTCGACGACCCGCTTGGCCTTGCCCTGAAAGCGCTCTATAGTCCTCGGGGCGACGAGGGTAACCTTTGTGGTCAGCCCCAGCACAATTTTCAGCCTGTTCTGTATGTCGCGCTGCACTTTTTCCAGCATCGAAAAATGCTCCAGCAACCTTTCGTCTACCAGCTCGACCTGCACCTCCAGCGTGTCCTGAAAGCCCTCGCGGCGGACAAACAACAGGTAGTGGGGGCCGATGTGCTCCATGCCGATCAGCACGCTCTCAATCTGCGACGGGAACACGTTGACGCCCTTGATAATCAGCATGTCGTCGCTCCTGCCCTTGGCGGGGGCCATCCGGACATGCGTCCTGCCGCAGCGGCACGGCTCGTATGTGAGGCTGGTGATGTCCCTTGTGCGGTAGCGTATCAGCGGTACGCACTCGCGCGACAGGGTGGTAACCACAAGTTCCCCGGTCCCCCCTTCCGGCAATACCTCCCCGGTGTCGGGATTGATAATCTCCGGGTAAAAATGGTCCTCGGCGAAGTGCAGCCCGTCCCGCTCGGCGCATTCGCCGGAGACGCCGGGGCCGGTAAGCTCGCAAAGGCCGTAGTTGTTGGTAGCGATTATGCCGAGGTTCTCCTCGATTGTCCCGCGCATCTCGGGCGTGCAGCCCTCGCCGCCGAACAGCCCCACGCGCAGCTTCAGCCTGTCGCTTGCGCCTGTCGCGTGCGCGGTCTCGGAGAGATAGAGCGCGTAAGATGGGGTGGCTATCAGCACGGTGGAGCCCATGTCCTCCATCATCATAAGCTGCTTTTCTGTGTTGCCCGAGCTCATCGGCAGCACGGTCGCGCCGATGTGCTCCAGACCCTGATGCAGCCCGAAGCCGCCCGTGAACAGCCCGTAACCAAAGCAGACCTGCGCGATGTCCCCGGGGCCCACCCCGACGGCGACCGCGAGGCGCGCGATCAAATCCCTCCAGAGCTCCATGTCTCCCCGGGTATAGCCGCCCATTGTCGGTTTGCCGGTGGTGCCGGACGTGCCCTGAAGCCGGATCACCCTGTCCTTTGGCACCGCGAACATGCCGAAGGGGTAGTTATCGTGAAAGTCCTTTTTATAGGTGAACGGGAGGGAGGCTATATCCTCAAGCCGCGTGACCTTCCCCTTTGGGAAGCCCGCGTCGATAAGCTTTTGTCGCTGAACCTGGGCGTTTGCGTATATATGCTCCAGCGTCGACAAAAAACGCTCCTGCTGAAGCTTTTGGATGCCCTCTCTGGGCATGGTCTCGATCTCTCTCTGCCACATTCAGTTCGCGCCTCCCGCAAAAGCCCTTTGAACAAGCCTCGCATCCGGCTTTTTTGTAAACGCGCTGACAATCGGCACAACGATAAACGATGCCGCCATCGCGCATACGCCGTATATCGGGGAGTTTACGCTGGCCAGCTTGAACGCCTCGTAGAAGCTTCCGGCCCCGGAGAGGTTTTGCGCGATGCCGGCGGATACAAAAGTGATTATAGTCACAAGCCCTGCGAACATTCCGCACCACGCGCCCGTCCTTGTCGTCTTTTTTGAGAAAAGCCCCCAGATAAACGGCCCGACGAAGCAGCCCGCGACCACGCCCCAGGAGTAGGACATGATCGACACGATGATTGCGAAGTTGAAATTGGCGAATATAAAGCTCAGTGCGACCGACACAAGGCAGAGCAGGCGGGTCAGGCGCATCTGCCCCCTGCCCTTGAAATCCGGGCGGAACACCCCGATAAAATCCACCGTTATCGCAGTAGAGGAGGTCAGAACCACCGAGCTCAGGGTTGACATGGAGGCGGAGAGCACCAGCAGCAGTATGACCGATATCAGTATCTGCCCCGGCAGCGATTCGCCAAACGCCTTGATCAGCAGCTCAGGCACCACCGAGTCATAGCCCCCCTCCGGCAGCTTGTTGCCGAGGATAAGCCGGCCCATTGATCCGACAAAATATGCCCCGCAGCCGATCACCAGCGCGAACAGGGTGGAGACGACCGTCGCGCGCTTTATGGCGTGGTCGTCCTTAACGGCGTAAAACTTGTGCACCATCTGCGGCAGGCCGAAGGTGCCAACGCTGGTCAGCAGTATGTTGAACATCAGGAAATTCAGGTTGCCTCCGCCCGTTATCGAGACAAGGGACGGATTGATCGCCTTGAGCTGGCTGAAAGCGTTCGCCAGACCGCCCACATCGGAGTTGAGCAAGACCGCGACGACCATTATCGCGACGCCGCCCAGCATTATGATGCCCTGTATGAAATCGCTAAGCGCTATGGCCACATAGCCTCCGAGCACAAGATAAAACCCTGTAAGCACCGCCACAATCAGCATGCACAGCTGGTTGGACGTCACTCCCGGGATCAGGTTTCCGGCGTTGGGAAATATCGCCGAAAACAGCGAGCCAAGCCCCTTGTATACCGACGCCGCGTAGGGCACCAGGAAGAAAAAAATCAATACCGCGGCAAACAGCTTCATCTTTTTGCAGTCATAGCGCTCGGCGAAGAACTCCGGCATGGTTTTAGCGTTCAGCGCATGCGTCATATTGCGAACGCGCTTTGCGAGTATTTTCCACGCGAACAGGCAGCCGATCAGCGCGTTGCCGACGCCGATCCACATGCCGGCCAAGCCTATGTCCCAGCCGAATTTGCCCGCGTAGCCCACAAAAATGACGGCAGAAAAATACGTCGTGCCGTAGGCGAAAGCCGACATCCACGCGCCCATTTTTCTGCCGCCCAGCAAAAAGCCGTCCATCGTATTCGTGGTTCTGGAGCTTACTATGCCGATGACCACCATCAAAAGCGCAAAAAGAGCTAGTGCGATCAATGCCGTTGTCACAAAAAACACCTTCCATACTACAAAATTTGGGTCGCCTTCTACCGTACTACAGAGTATATACGGTCTTACGCACCGTATTAAGTCAATATTATAGAGTATGGGGTGAATTTTGTAAAGTATATAATGGATTCCCCGCCACCGGCGGCAAGGTTTAACTGGTACATCAATATTTAAGCTCTATCTCACTCGCCGCGACCAGCAGATCCACACAGGCCTCCACGTCGCCAAGGTCGCACATCTCAATCGGGTTGTGCACATAGCGCGTGGGAATCGAAATCCCTCCCGCGTAGGCGCCGCCGCGCGACACCTGCATGGTGCTGGCGTCCGTTCCGCCGTAGAGCAGTATCTCCATCTGGTGGGGAATGTTACCCTCCTCGGCCCTTTTGCGGAGATATTCCACAACCCTCGGGTGGCACATCACAGACATATCCATTATCTTAATTGCGGCTCCACCGCCCAGGCGCACATCCATTTTAGGCTTTGTCTCAGGCACGTCGCCCACCCCGGTGACGTCCACCGCGAAGCCGTAATCCGGCTCAATCGCGAACGCCGCCGTTTTGGAGCCGCGGCACCCAAGCTCCTCCTGGACGGAGAACACAAAATACAGGTCGTTGACCGGCTTTTTTATCCGCTCCATAGCGGCAAGCTGCACGACGCAGGCGATCCGGTCATCCAGATAGGGGGAGGCGATCCGGGTGCCGAGCATCAAGGTGGGCTGGTCGTATACCGCCGCGTCCCCGAGCCTGATCTTTTGGCGGGCCTCGTCCCCATCCCTCGCGCCGATGTCGATAAAGAAGCTCTCAAGCTTGAGGTTTTTCATGTCCGCCTTGCCGTCGCAGCCCACAATACCGCGCGTGCCGTTGCCAAAAGTCACCAAAGTCCCAAGGATACGCGCCGGAGGGATGCCGCCGAGATTGGAAAACCGCAGATAGCCGCAATCGTCGATGTGGGTGACAATAAGGCCTATGCTGTCCATATGCGCACTGAACATAACCTTTTTGCCGCCGCCTTTTTTGCGGGCTATGACGTTGCCCATCACGTCGAGGCGGATTTCATCAGAGTATGGTTTGGCCATTTCCAAGAGCTTTTCGGCCACGGTTGTTTCTCGGCCCGCCGGGCCGTATACCGAAGCCAGTTTTTCCATCGTCTCAAATATATCTATGCTCATACAATACCTCCCACTTCATTCAAAAACACCCTGGCCAGCTTCAGCAAATTGTCGCAGTCCTCCGCGCTCACCACGCAGGACGGCGAGTGGATATACCGAGTCGCGGCCGCGATGCCGATCGTCTTGACGCCCGCCCGGCTGCGCTGGATGGCCGCCGCGTCCGTGCCGCCGGACACATACTCCTTTGTCTGCCAGGGGATACCGTTTTTTTCGCACAGCCCAGTCAGCATTGAGTACAGCTCCGGGTGCGCCACCGATCCGTTGTCCATAAACGGTATGACGACGCCCTTGCCAGGGGCGCAAACCCTCTTGTGCGCGTCCGTCTCCGGCAGGTCGGCGGCGGTTGTCCCCTCAATTATGAGGGCTATGTCCGGCTTGACCGAATATGCCGCCGTCATCGCGCCGCGCGTCCCGGCCTCCTCCTGCGCCGTAAACGCGAACCACGCGTCGACCGGAAACTCCTCCGACAGCAGCGTGAGCATGACGGCGCAGCCCAGGCGGTCGTCGATCGCCTTGCACTTGACAAAAGACCCGAACTCTATGAAATCACTGTCAAACGAGCAAATGTCGCCGGGGCCGGCGCTTTTCTCCGCGCCGGCTTTGTCGTTTGCCCCAACGTCGATATAAAGCTCGTCCGCCTTGGGAGGCTTCAGCGGCCCAGCCCGCTGCACCAGATGCACCGGCTTAAAGCCGATGACGCCGGGAACCTTGCCCTCCCCGCATTTGACGCGCTTCCCGACCAGCACTCGCGGGTCGATTCCGCCCACAGGGGCAAACTTCAGATATCCGTCGTCGGTGACGCTCGTCACCATCAGCCCGACCTCGTCCATGTGCGCGCAGAGCATGACGGTTCCGCCGCCGGATTTTTTGCCCTTTTTAAACACCATGAAATTTCCGAGCGCGTCCTCATAGCACTCGTCGGCGAATTTCTCCGCCTTTGAGTGGATGAGCGCCCGTATCTCGTCCTCGTTGGAGGTCACCCCGTCCGCGAGGCAGAGCTCGCGCAGAAGCTCTCTCATAAGCTCACCACCCATTCCGCCAGAAGGCGCGCGGTATTTTCAAGATCGTCAAGGTGCATAACCTCAACAGGGGAATGCATGTATTTAACCGGAAAGGACAGCACGGCGGTCACGACGCCGCCCCGTGAGGTTTGAAGTTTTCCGCCGTTCGTGCCGGTCCTTCCGGGCATGATCTCCAGGTTATAGGGTATTTTGCGCTCCTTTGCCAGCTCCGCCAGGCGTTTGGAGAGCCTGCGGTCGCATTCCGGCCCCATGCCTACGCACGGCCCGGAGCCCAGCTCGAACGTCTTCTCGCGCGGCGTGTCCGGGCTTCTGCCGTAGGTGACGTCCACCGCCACCCCGTAGTCCGGATTCACGGAGTAGGCCGCGGGCCCAATCCCGCGCGTCCCGAGCTCCTCCTGAACGCTCCCGCAGACGACGATATTCACGCTCCGCTTCTTCCCGCGCAGCAGCTCCACGGCAGGAATCAGCTCCAAAGCCCGCAATATCGCCACAAAGCAGGCGCGGTCGTCCAGCGACTTTGCGCATATCATCTTCTCCCCCAGCGGAAAGCACTTCGCGCGGTAGGTTCCCACCGTGCCAACCGGCACCTCCGCGCCGCCCGCGTCGATATACAGCTCGGTAATCCTCGGCGCCTTCTCCCTGTCCTCCGGGGACAGCACATGAGGTGGCAGACAGGCGACCACGCCGTACGTCGGCGGCTCGGTGAGCAGCGTCACCTCGCCGGCGGGCAGCATGCGCTCGTCCACCCCGCCTATCGCGCAGAAGCGCAGGTAGCCGTCCTCTTTGCCGGTCACCATAAAGCCGATCTCGTCCAGGTGGGCGTCCAGCAGCACCGTCTTGGCGTTTTCCTCTCCGCAGGCCCAGCGGCCCAGCAGATTTCCAAGCTTGTCCGTCTCACATGAGTCCACAAGCGGTTCCAGCAGCTTCGCCGCCTTGGCGGTCACAGCCGACTCGAAGCCCGCCGGGGCCTCAATGCCGCACAGCGCCGCCAGGGCGTCTCTTGCGTCTAACACTCTCTCATCCCCTTTATTATATTTACAAACGCGTTGCCGCGCTCCTCGAAGTTTTTAAACTGGTCAAATGACGCGCAAGCCGGAGACAGCAGCACCGAATCCCCCGGCCTTGCCAGCTCCCGCGCCATATCCACCGCGCGCGCGAGGTCTCCCGCGTCGTGCAGAGGCGGGCAGCCCATAACCCGCTCGGCAGCCTCCCGGATAGCTCCGGCCGTCGCTCCGATCAGTAGCACCGCCTTGACCTTTCCGGGCAGCGCTCCGGCAAGCGCGTCAAACGGTATCTTTTTGTCGTACCCTCCGGCGATCAGTATCACCCCGTCCTCATGAGACGAAAGGGTGGCGACCGTCCTGGACGGGCTGGAACCGATCGAGTCGTTATAGTACTTTACGCCTCCGACCTCCGCCACAAGCTGGTTGCGGTGCGCGACCCCGCCGAACGACCTTGCAACCCCCAGTATGCTCTCATCGCTCACGAGTCCCCGGACAGCGGATATGGCGGCAATATAGTTTTCAACGTTGTGCCGCCCCTTTATGAGAATATCCCCGGTCGGCAAAAACCCGTCAATTACGCCGTCCCGCACCCTGTCCCATCCGAAAAATTCAGTGCGTCCCAGTCCTTTCATGCGGGAGGTGTACCCGTTGTCCCCGTTGAGAATCAGCAGCCCGTTCGAGTCCTGATTCTCGAATATGGCGCGTTTGGCCGCTACATACTCGTCCATGCCCCTGTGCCAGTCCAGGTGATTGGGGGCAATGTTTGTTATCACAGCCGTTTGCGGGCTTGCTTCCATACCCATGAGCTGAAACGAGGACAGCTCGACGACGCACATGTCCGTCTCCGCCATGGACGCCGCGTCCGCCAACAGAGGGGCGCCGATATTGCCCCCCACATGGGTATGTATTCCCTCCGCCTTGAGCATCTCGGCGATCAGAGTCGTCGTCGTCGTCTTCCCGTCGCTGCCGGTGACCCCGATTACCGGGCACGGGCATACCCTGAGAAAGACCTCCATCTCGGAGGTCACAAGGCTCCCCGCCGCCCTTGCCCGCTCCAGCCCGGGCACGTCCGGGCGCAGTCCGGGCGTTCGAAACACGATGTCCCCTGAAACATCGTCCAGATAGCTCTCGCCCAGCGAAAAGGAAACGCCCAGCGCTTCCCAGGGAGCCCTGTCGATGTTCTCGTTTCTGTCGTGCACGGTCACCCGCGCACCGCACGAGAGCAGCAGCTTTACAAGCGGGGTGTTGCTGACCCCCATGCCTATTACGACCGCGGACTTGCCGCGCAGGTTCTCGCGGAACAGGCCAAAATTATTGTCCAAACAAATCACCTTGTGCATAATACATTGTTGTATAAAAATGCGGCATATTGCAGTATACTGACAGACCCGAATGCGAGCCGACACCACCGATTATACTATTCATTCCCTTTTAATGCAATCGCCGCTTTTGTCGAAAAATGCGCCGATTACAATTCCATGCTATAACCTTTTCTCGTGCGCGATTGACACGCATCCGCTTTTCCTGTAAAATAACGCGTGGCGAGCAGGCTGGGCAGCCGCGCGCGCAGCGCCGAAAGGCCGCGTGTGAGGAAAGTCCGGGCTCCACAGGGCAAGGATAGCGGATAACGTCCGCCCAGGGCGACCTGAGGAAAAGGGCAACAGAAATATACCGCCCGCAGGCAGTTGACAGTGTACAGTTAACAGTTAACAGTTTTGGAGTCCGCTTTGCGGACAGTTACAATAATAACTCCTCAACTTTCAACTTTCAATTGTCAACTGTCAACTGCCTCCGGGTAAGGGTGGAACGGCGAGGTAAGAGCTCACCGGTTCTCCGGGAGACCGGAGAACCCTGTAAACTCTATCCGGAGCAACACCGAACAGGGGGCGTACCCGGCCCGGCAAAGGCTTTTTATAAAAGCCGCCGTCCCCGACAGGGTGGCATCGAGCCGTCCCGGCAACGGGCGGCCCAGATAGATGGCTGTCCACGACAGAACCCGGCTTACAGGCCTGCTCGCCAATAAAAAACGCAATATCCCCGACAGCCTTCGGGCGTATCGGGGAATGTATACGTATATATGTATATTAGGAACAGAGTCAGGATATGCTCGAGCCGGGGTTTTGTATACGGTGCGGCAGTCTATCAGTCTGTATATTTTGACAGCTTAATCAGCTTGTATATGTTGAGGACAATGCAAAACGGCCCAGACACAAGCGAAATCAGCAGCTCAATCATCACCACCGCGCTTCCGGCGTCGCCGCCAAATTCCACGTTGTCCGCGGCGCTCGCCTTATATTTTACATATCGTCCGAAAGGTATAATAAAGCATATCAGATAAACTATGATTTGCGTTCGTGCCGAAACATTGGCAATGGAGGAAACCACAGCCGAACCCACTATGTAACCGGCATAAAATTCCGACAGTCCCTGATAATTGGCTTTAATCAGAGAAATAACGGTGAACACAATAAGAAAAAATACAGTACCGCCTATCGCCGAGCGAAGGAAATATTTCTTCGTATCCTCGAGTTCCCTTGTCGCGCAGTATCCGCACAGGCCCATCGGGCTAACTTCATCCAGCTTATCGCCGCAGAATCTGCATTGCTCCCTCTTTTTCATCGTAAAAATATCAATCCTCACTTACAAATACGGCAATTAGTCCCTATTATACCACGCCGCAACCCCAATCTCAATCATCCACAAGGAGGCCGCTTATGCTGCCCTGGGAAGAGCTCGAAAGAATATGCATGTCCTGCAAGGGCTGTGACCTGCACGAGACGCGCACGAACGTCGTGTTCGGGGTGGGCAGCCGCGAGGCTGAGGTCATGTTCATTGGAGAGGGACCGGGCGAGCAGGAGGACATCAAGGGAGAGCCATTTGTCGGTCGCGGCGGAAAGCTGCTGGACGACATGCTGGCCGTCATAGGGCTTGACCGATCCAAAATTTATATCGCGAACATCGTAAAATGCCGCCCGCCCAATAACCGCGACCCGCTCAACCTTGAGCAGGACGCCTGCATAGACTATCTGCGCAACCAGGTCGCGCTGATAAAGCCGAAAATCATTGTGTGTCTCGGCCGCGTCGCGGCGGCAAAGCTGATAAAGGACGACTTTAAAATTACAAAGGAGCATGGTCAGTGGTTCCAGAAAGGTAAGTTTTTCATGATGGGGATATATCACCCCGCCTACCTTCTGCGCGATCCACGAAAAAAGCCTGAAGCGTTCGAAGACCTGAAAACGCTGGAATCCAAGATGATTGAAATCTGTGAGCATATTGAAACGTAATAAACACACCTCCCTGAGGCCGCATATAATGTGTTAGGCCAAAGGGAGGTTTTTGCATGGCAATCAGATATTTTCTCGGGGCGAATTCGCCCTCTGGGTTTGTCTCCCTGTTTGACGAATGGATCGGCGCAGCGGACACAGACAAGGTTTACATTATAAAAGGCACCCCTGGAAGCGGAAAATCCAGCTTCATGCGCAAGGTGGCACTGATCCTTGAGGAAAACGGGGAGGCGGTTGAATACATATATTGCTCAGCCGATCCGGACTCTCTTGATGGGATCCGCTTTCCAGGGCTCGGCGCGCTTATCGTGGACGGCACGGCGCCCCACGTCATAGAGCCACAATACCCATGCGCGGTGGAATCCTATATCAACTTAGGAGAGTTTGTTGACAGCGACGCAGTCAGACTGCAAAAAGAAAGGCTTGTGCGCGTTTTGACGGAGCACAGGCAGTCCGTGTCGGAAACCAGGCGTTGCATCGCCGCCGCCGCCGCGCTGCAGGAGAACATACACTCTCTGGTGCGTTCAAAAGATGTTCTTGATAAGGTCGCGCGCCGCGCCAGGGGAGTCATACGCAGGGAGATCACAAAGGAAACGGGATGCACGCTGCGCAAGCGCTACCTCAATGCGATATCCGCTTCGGGAGAAACGGTTTTTTGGGACACCGTCAAGGAACAGTGTGAAAAAGTCTACGCTCTGGACAACAGCTTCGGTTTTTCTCCGTATTTCCTGAATCCGACTATGACGGCGGCGCTTGAGGCCGGGCAGGAGGTAATCGCCTGTTACAATCCGTTTGACAACAAGCTTGAACATCTCATGTTCCCTGGACTGTCGCTTGGATTTGTCTCCATCAGACCGGGGAGAGCATACCCTTACAAAGTGTACCGCCATATTAGGCTGGACGCGATAGTGCCATCGGAACATATCCGAGGCATTCGTCAAAAGCTTAGATTTCTCCAGAAAACGCATGCGTCGATACTGCGTGAGACTTCGTTTTATATGGGTCGTACCAAGGCACTCCACGACGAGTTGGAGGATATATATGTTCCCCATGTGGACTTTGGACGTGTTTACTCGCTGGCCGAAGATACTGCGGCGGCGTTTCTGCGGCGATCAGTGGAAAAAACCGAAAACTGACCGCAACTGTATACGACGATGAATCGACAGAACGACAGTAGGGGCAGGCACAGAAATGTGTCTGCTTTTGTTTTCGTCACAATCCGGAACGCATTAATACGTCAAGCCGCAAACTATTTTCGGCCGCCACCGAATATTTACGACATAATATTGTCGTCTCTGGATAATTATGATATAATTTGTTCTGGTTATATGAGCAACTCTCTAAATAGATAAACCGGGGTTGTGTTTATGAAGAGGTGTGTTTTCTGCGCTTTGTTTTTTGCGCTGTCGCTCTTTCTCATAATGCCCGCGGCCAGAGCCGCGAACAACTCTCCTGCGGAGCTCAGGAGAGCCGAGATAAGGGCTGCCTGGGAAGAGTACAGGCCCGCATACGAGGGTTCTCCATACACGGAAGCGCCCGCGCTATCCGGTGAACACTCAGCCGGAGCGCTGAATCCGGGATATGTTGCCGACGCAGTTAATATGGTCAATTATTTTAGGTTTTTGGCAGGGCTGCCGACGGATGTGGAGCTTGACGCGGATATGTGTGAGCTTGCGCAGCACGGGGCCGCACTTATGGCGGCCAACAGGGAGCTTAGCCATGTACCTTCCCGTCCATCCGGAATGCCGGAAGGATTTTACAGCATAGGCTATGAGGCGGCCAGTGACTCGAATCTTGCGAAGTGCCGCTCACTTACGCGAGCGGTTGAACTGTTTATGCTTGAACCGGGCGAAAACAATAAAACTGTCGGTCACCGGCGGTTTGTGCTCTCGCCGGTTTTGAAAAAAACAGGTTTTGGTTTCGCGAACAGCTACGCGACCATGTATATAAGGGACAAATCCGGAGTTGTGGAATATCCAGACTTTGTCTGCTGGCCGAATGGTCCGGCGTTTCCAGCGCAAAGCTTTCCTGCCGAGAGCATCTGGAGTTTTCATTATAATCCGGAGCTCTTTGAAGCCGGGGAGATGGAGATAACCGTTACCCGTGATGAGGACAATACTGCGTGGGTTATAAACGGGAGCTTAGGAGAACTCAACCTCTTTTCGGGCGGCTTCTCCTACAGGCCGGACGCTGGGTCTGTCGGTGACGAGTATAAAGGAGTCTACTCGGTGCGGATCACCGGGCTAAAGCTAAAGGCGACCGGGGAGCCCATGCCGCCACTGAAGTATGATGTCGAGTTTTTCGATTTGTTTGGGGTGGACGAGGATATATCCGCCGCAGTTGCGTCTTTTTCTGCCCATAGCGCGGAAAGCTCCGACGCGCCCCTGGCGCTTGATGTTTTAGAGGATTACAACAGGGATATCACCCGTCTTGAGTTTGCCGCCATGTTGGTTGATCTGATTGAGTCCGGAGACGGTGAAATTGAGCTGCCCGGTGAAAACCCTTTTTCGGATACGGACGATGAAAACGCGCAAAAAGCGTACATGATGGGCTTGATGTCCGGGGTGTCTGCTGGCGTATTCTCTCCAGACACCGCTCTGACCAGGGCGCAGGCGGCCGTGGTTATTTACTCGCTTTATGGACGACCGTCCTTTGACGAGGCAGAGGCTTACGGTGACGATGATATGATCCCGGCCTGGGCCCGGGACGCGGTATATTTTTGTCGCGCAGCAGGCATTATGGGAGCTGAGGAGAGCGACTCTTTCTCGCCAGGGGTCTCCATGTCAATACTGCATACGGTTCAGACACTGTTTTCCACGGATTTGTATAAATAGGACGAGAGCGTCCGCTTGGCGTCGGCTCGCTCGACGCCAAGCGGCATGTATTTGCCCCCGTTTGCTGCGACCAAACGGGGGCTT
This sequence comes from Oscillospiraceae bacterium, assembly GCA_031556035.1. Lineage (GTDB taxonomy): Bacteria > Bacillota > Clostridia > Oscillospirales > UBA929 > JAVBTT01. Next base: position 124,090 of record JAVBTT010000001.1, on the reverse strand, counting down.
TGTCTCCAAGGCAAAGACGTCAGAACGTATCCGTTCTGACGTCTTGATTTGGTGGGCCCTCAGGGACTCGAACCCGGGACCAATCGGTTATGAGCCGACCGCTCTGACCAACTGAGCTAAGGGCCCTTGTTTTGTTATAGCGCTGTGGCTACTCAAATTTACAAGTATGCTCTTAAGCGCCAACAAATAATAGCATAGTTCTTCGGCAATTGCAATACCCAGGTCTAAGATAATTATTTGGCGAGCCGATAAAACTCGTCGCTTCAATAGCTTTAAAACTCCGGTTTTTTAATGCCGTCGTAATAACCAGGCAGTGTTCGGGGCATAATTTAAGCACAATACTTAAGACGGGGATGTGTTATTATGAGAGTGTCAGAACTCATGAACAGCAATGTTGTCTCGATTACGCCGGATGAGACTGCGGCACTTGCGGCGCGGCTTCTGACTCGCCACAATGTGGGCTCACTGCCGGTGTGCTCTATGGACGGTAAGCTCAAGGGGATACTGACCGACCGGGATATCGTGCTGAGGTGCGTGGCGTCGGAGATCGACCCGCAGAGCACAAAGGTGCGCGAGATCATGACGCGCGGGGTCAAGACGGTGGGCCCTGATGACGATGTCCGCTCGGCTTCGCACATTATGGCTCACGATCAGATTAGGCGCCTTCCGGTGGTCGACGGCGGAGGCAAGGTTGTGGGAATGCTCTCTCTGGGCGACATGGCGAAGACCAATATGTTCGATATGGAGGCCTCCAAGGCCCTCAGCGAAATAAGCATGAACCTCAGAAAGATGTGAAAAACGCCTGAAGCCCCCGCCTCCGGCGGGGGCTTCAGGGTGAATTCGGTATCATTAGGGTTTGAGGAATGAAGCGTCCCGGTCAAACCCGGTTGCCCTGAGTGTGCTAGAGTAACCGCTCTGCCGCAGCCCGTTTCGCGTGATTAATGGTCGTTTTTTTGTAGATTGTGGACGAAAACGACTTGTTTTGTCTTGTTGTTATGGTACAATAATAATATATCGTTGTGTTTTGTTCCCGCATTGCAGTTGCCGTGAAAGGATGATGTTAAAAGGTTATAGCGGATTTTAAGGCCCGGTGCTTAAAAAAGTCTGGCAAATAAAGTTTGGAGGATAAGAAATGTCAAAGGTGAGAAAAATTATATCCCTTTTCCTGGCGGTTTGCATGCTGGCAAGCTTTTCAGTCGTCTACGCGGCTGAGGCGTCCGACATCTCCAGCCTTCCTGAGGCGAGGTTCAATGTTCTCGGAACAACGATGGATAGGGGCTTTCTGGCGGCCAAGGTCGCGGGCGGTGTGTTCCTGAGCTGGCGCTACTTCCCGGAGGAGGCGACCGGCGTCTCCGAGACCGGACTCGTGGGTGCTGACTTCGCCGTATTCAAGAACGGAGTCAAGCTCGTCGACATCGCCGACAGCACCGACTTTCTTGACGCGGAAGGGACGCTTGACGACGAGTATGTGATCGTAACGGTTGTGAACGGTGCGTATACGAGCAGAACCAAGGCCCTGAAGCCGGCAGCGCAGCAAACGGCTGGCTTCGCCTCCGCTGACCCCGGCAACGCTGGCTATCTCGGAATACCGGTGACGCAGCCGCCGGCGGGCGTCTCCATCGGCACTACGACCAAATCCTACTACATGGATCAGATTTCCGCCGGAGACGTGGACGGCGACGGCCAGCTGGAGTTTGTGGTCAAGTGGGAAACGGGCGCACCCGACGTCATCAGCCAGGGCTATGAGGCTCCTGTCATTTACCACTGCTACAGCCTGGACGGAAAGATACTGTGGGAGCTCAACCTGGGCGTCAACCTTCGCGCCGGCCAGCACTATCTGCAGCCGATGCTCTATGACTTCGACGGCGACGGCAAGGCGGAGTTCATGGTAAAGACAGCCCCCGGCTCCAAGTGGAGAACCTTCCCGGGCGGCGTGTATGATAACAACGTGGAATACACGTACATATCCATGCCGGAGACAGTCCATACCGACTGGAACGGCAACAAGAACTGGAGCCACACAGACGACTACCGCTCCAACGACGGCCAGATGAACGCCGCAACCAGGCAGGACGGCAAGACATTCCAGTGGATGGTTCAATTCTTTAAGAACTGGCAGAGCCACCCCGAGGTGAAGGAGGCCCGCTACGGCGCGGACAACGACAAGCTGAAGGACTCCAGGGCACAGGGTGGCTACGGCTGGTGGGCATATCCCCCTCAGGTCATGATGGGCATGTATCCTGCCGGATATGAAAAGCTGGACGGCTCCATAATCAGCGCCGCTGGTCGGCACAATGTTTTTACGGGCAGCTCCGACATAACGGGCTATGATCAGGCTCAGTGGGAAATCTTGAACGCCATTCCCAAGGATCCAGCCGCGTTCAAGAGCCATGTCATAACCGACGCCGAAGCCGCTGCGCTGGCGTATCTGTGGATGACAAACAACTTCATAGACGGCGGAGGCCGGGACAGATTCAGGGGGAGCGGCCAGATTATGGACGGGCCTGAGTACTTCTCTGTATTCAACGGTGTGACCGGCGCAGAGATGGACTCCATCCCCTACGCGGTGCCGCGCGGCATAGTAAACCCCGACGGCTCCTACACCCCGGACATCGGCGTTATGTGGAACGACTTCTGCGGCGGCTGGGACGAGCCGTATAACCGCGTGGAGCGCAATCTCGGCGCGGTGGCCTATCTTGACGGCGACAGCGGCTACGCGAGTTGCATCCAGGTGCGCGGCTACTACTCCCGCACCACCGCCACCCGCTACGACTGGGACGGCGAAAATCTGACCAGCGAGGTATTTGTTGACTCCGGCTTCGAGGTTTCGCCCAACCCGTTCATCAACAGCGCCGGCGGCGTGGGCGGAGCCGTCGCTTACAGCAATACCCACGCCGGCCCGGGGCGCCGCGAGGTCTGCTTTAACCCTGACAACCCGCTCAAAGAAAAGCCGGAGTGCATAGCTACCGTAGAGATCGCCAACAAGCTCGGCTCCATCACCTGCCAGGGCTATCACACCCCGTCCGTTATGGATGTGGACGGCGATGGCAAGGACGAGTTCATCATTGGGAACGCCTGCTTCAAGGGAGACGGCACCGTTCTGTGGACGGGTTATGAGCAGCGCTATGGCACAGGCGACGACCTGACAAACAAGGTCGGTGCCATTGAAAAGCTCGGTCACGGCGACTCCCTCCATGTCGGTTATTTCGACCCCGACCAGACAATGCCCAAACTGTGGGGCTGTCTGGAGGGCGGCTGGTGGGATTCCGTGCTGCGCAACGCGGCGACCGGGGATGTGCTGGGTACAAACGGCCCGGCCTCCAGTCTGACAGCCTGGGGCAACCAGCGGGACAACGGCCGCGCCATGGTTGGCAAATTTACTGACGAGCCCGGCTGGCAGCTGTTCACTAGGGCCAGAAACACCTCGCCTCGCGGAACCAACTACGAAAACGGCCTGCGCAAGTCCGACGACACGCCCTCCGCACGCCAGACACTCAGCCCCGGAACCACCTTCAGTATTTTCTGGAGGCCGGACTTGACGACCCAGCCCTGCAATAACAGCATATCAGCCCTCAACGTGGCCGGCACCGGATTCGGCACCGGAAACCCCGGCGGCCTGGCCACAACCGGAACACGCGTCTGCGGCGGCACGAAGGACCGTCCGGCTTACGCGGCCGACGTTTTGGGTGACTTCCGCGAAGAGCTGATTCTCGGCACAACCGCCGCCAACGAGATCCGCATTTACTTCAATACCGAGGAGTCCACGCACAAGCTGGCTGCGCTGCAGTCCGACCGCCGCTACCGCGTCGAGATCGAGCGCCAGAAGTCCTGCTACGGCCAGCCCAGCTACACCAGCTTCTACTACGGCGCGGATATGAACTGGGATATTTACTTTGCGTCGATCCAGGCTCCCGACGAGCCGGTCGTCAGCGTCGATGTGTCCGTGAGTACTCCGAGCATTGTAGAGACCCTGACTGCGTATCTGAACATCACGGTAGCGGGCGACGTGACCGACGGGCTGACCGCTTACCTCAAGGTCGGCGACGAGAAGATCTATCCCACGGCGGTCAGCGACGGCAAGGGCCGCATGTACATCGGCGCGGCTCCCGCGACGGGATCCTACAAGCTGATTGTCGAGGGGGAGAACGTGTACGGCGAGTGTGACGTTGAAGTTGTCGCCTACAACACCAACATCTGGAGTGCCAACGTGAACGTGCTGGATGGCAAGCTGCAGATCGTGTTCAATGACGATGTCACTCTGAAGTCCGCTGTCAAGTGCGTCACGATAGGCGCAAACACATACAACGCTGCGGTGCTGTCCGACAGGAGAACCGTAGAGGTCTCGGGCTATAACGCCGAGGGTGAGGGCGGGACGGTCGCCAAGATCGCGGGAGTAAAATACCCGGTGCTGTTCCCGAGCTACAGCTTCACGTTTACCGTAACCATTCCGTAAGAAGCGGCAGATACCAAGCGCTCCCTGTCCGCGCTGCGGACAGGGAGCGCTTTTTGTCCTCCGCTAAGCCCTGATCTCGTTTTTGAGTTCCTCGTCCTTTTCGAACGCCGATATGTTTTCCAGCGTCACGGTGGCAATCGCCTGCATCGCCTCGCTGGTGAAAAACGCCTGATGGGATGTGATCAGGACGTTCGGGAACGACAGCAGCCTTGTGAGGTCGTCGTCCTCGACTATCTCGTTGGACAGATCCTCAAAGAAGATGTCCTCCTCCTCCTCGTATACGTCCAGCCCCGCTCCGCCTATCTTCTTGGATTTCAGCCCGTCCAGCAGGGCCTTCGTGTCTATCAGCGCGCCGCGGGAGGTGTTGATTATGATTGCCCCGGGCTTCATCTGCCTGACCCTGTCTGAGTTCACGAGATGGTAAGTGTCCCTGGTCAGGGGGCAGTGCAGCGATATGACGTCGGATATTGAAAAGAGCTCGTCCAGACTCACGTACTTTATGGAGGAGTCGGGCTCGGGGAAGGGGTCGTAGGCCACGATGTTCATCCTGAAGCCGCGTGCAATATCGATAAACGTGCGCCCTATGCGCCCTGTTCCGACGACGCCCATCGTCTTTCCGTACAGGTCGATGCCCATCAGTCCGTTGATGCTGAAGTTGTTGTCCCGGGTGCGGATATACGCGCGGTAGGTTCTGCGGTTTACCGACAGAAGCAGAGCCATCGCGTGCTCGGCCACGGCGGACGGGGAATAGTTTGGTACGCGCACGACGCGCAGCCTGTCCCGGGCGGCCTCGAGGTCTACATTATTGTAGCCCGCGCAGCGCAGCGCCAGCAGTCTGACGCCGTTTTCACAGAGGATGCCGACCACCTCCCTTGACACTGTGTCGTTGACAAACACGCAGACCGCGTCAAAGCCGGAGGCGAGCACGGCGGTGTCCTCGTTCAGGTGATAGTCGAAGTACTTGATCGTGTGGCCATAGCTTTCGCACAGCCTGTCAAACCATATCTTGTCGTAAGGCTTTGTGTCAAAAAATGCGACTTTCACGCAAATGCCCCCCTGAAATACATAATGGGATATATTACTCCGGCACTGAAGCTCTCCTATTAGGCTCTCCTATTATATCACATAATTGTGGTTTATATTTGCCAATTAACTATTGCTGCATTATAATAAAGAGGCTTGTCCGCGCTCCGTCCAGGCGGGGCGAAAATATCGGCGAGCGGGGGAGAAACGCGCTTATGAGCTGTGATTTCGACGACAACAGATACGACCGCATGAAATATAACCGCTGCGGCAAAAGCGGGCTGAGACTGTCCGCGCTTTCGCTTGGCCTGTGGCACAATTTCGGCGCCACCGCGCCTCTGGACGATCAGAAGCGGCTTTTGACCGCCGCATTCAACCTCGGCATCACCCATTTTGATCTTGCCAACAACTACGGGCCTCCCGCGGGAAGCGCCGAGGAGAACTTTGGCAGGATCATGCGGGACTGCTTCCGGGGCTTTCGCGATGAGCTGGTGATCTCAAGCAAAGCGGGGTACTACATGTGGCCCGGACCGTACGGGGAGTGGGGCTCAAAGAAATATCTGACCGCCTCGATAGACCAGAGCCTGAAGCGCTGCGGACTGGACTATTTCGACATCTTCTACCACCACCGCCCCGATCCGGACACTCCGCTGGAGGAGACCATGGGTGCGCTTGCGCAGATCGTGAGGCAGGGGAAGGCGCTTTATGTGGGCGTATCAAACTACAGGTCGGAGCAGACCCGAGAGGCGTATAAAATACTTAAATCCATGGGGGTAACGCTGCTTATCCACCAGCCGCGCTATTCGATGCTTGATCGCTGGGTGGAGGACGGGCTGCTCAATACTCTGGACGAATGCGGAATGGGTTCGGCGGTGTTTTCCCCGCTGGCCCAGGGGCTGCTGACCGACAAATATCTCACAGGTATCCCGCGGGACTCCCGGGCGGCAGGGCACAGCGTATTTCTGACCGAGAGCTCCGTAACGCCCGAGGCTGTGGAGAAAGCCCGGAAGCTGAACGAAATCGCCAAGCGGCGCGGGCAGTCCCTGGCGCAGATGGCGCTGGCCTGGGTGCTGCGCCGGGATACGGTCACGTCGGTGATTATAGGGGCCAGGACCCCGGAGCAGATCAAGGAGAACTGCGGCGCGCTGGAAAACCTCATGTTTACGCAGGAGGAGCTGGGGGAGATAGACGCGGTTTTAGCTTAATGAATCACAGCGGCGGACGGTGATTGCCGTCCGCCGCTGTGCACGCCGCCTAGGGCCGCGTCCTGGTCACCCCGCCGGCCGCGGCGTCCGCCGTGACCTGCTCTATCTTGCCATTGGATACAAGCCTCTGTAGCAGGGTGGAGTCCTTGCCCTTGTAGTTGGCGTAGAGCGAGTAATAGCTCAGGTACACCATTTTGTCACGCAGGAACGGCTGCCCAAGCAGGGGAGCCTCTCCGGGCGATATGAGACCGATTTGCTGCGCGTAAGAGAGCGCCTGGCTCCAGTTGAAATCCCTGTTGGAATCGTAGCCCAGGGCCTTGAGCACAAAGGTCGCGTACTGGTCGCCGGTGGCCAGGCTGCCCGGTGAGAACGCGGTCGCGGACGTTCCGGCGGTGTAGCCCTTGCTGTAGGCGTAGGCCACATAGCTGTTTGCCCAGGCGGGAACGTCCTTGAATGGATGTGTCCCCTTGTAAGCCGTGGCCGCGTCGTTTTCGCCCAGCAGCTTTATCAGCATGACCAGAATCTCAATCCTGGTCGCCGGGCGCTCAAGCTCGTAGCCGGTATTCGTGCCCGCGAACAGCCCCATTTTGTAAAGAGCGTCCGCGATGTCTTCATACTTCGGGCGGGGGCTGGGGATCACGCGGTAATAGCCGAATATCTCAATCTTTGAGGCTGTGATAATATTGAGCCCGCTGTCCCTCATGAGGCAGAGCTTGTGGTTTGCGGCCGGGGACGTGCCGGAGGTGATGTCCGCCCCTGTGGTGAAATCAATGATCTGGCCGGAGGCGAACGCTGTGCCGGATACTACAGAAACCATGCAGCCCTGCCCTCCGACCAGGGTTTCACCGGCGGACAGGGAAATGACGGTGCCGCTTTGGGCGTATCTTATCTGCCGTCCCCTGACCTCGTCCAGAACGACAAGTGTCAGCTCGTCGACGCTTGAGGGCGATTTGACCTGCCGGGCCTTGGATATGGCCTGTTCTATCGCCGTGGGGCTGAGCTTGAAGCCCTCCCGGTATTCCGCCATGGCGTAGTCGGTGAGCGCTGGGATAAAGACCTTGTCTATGTAGCTTTTTGTCACGACTGCGTCGCCCTGCTGAGAGGACGCGCCGCCGACCGGCGCGAGCAGGCTCAGCGCGAGCGTGCTCACGGCGAGTATTATCGCGATCTTGGGTTTAAGCACTGAATATCACACTTTCCGATGCTGAAACTTGAGTTGTTCTGTAGTTGGGGGGCTCCGCTCTTCGGGTGATGTCAAGCTCCCGCCCCCGCTTGCACTCCGGCCTTGGCTTCGCGGCTTTCTGCCGCTGCGCCAACGCCTGCGCGCAGTTCGCAAATAAGCTTCGTCATGCGCTCCGCTGTTCCTCGCATATTTGCTCACACGCGGGGGCTCCGCTCTTCGGGTGATGTCAAGCTCCCGCCCCCGCTTGCGCTCCAGCCTTGGCTTCGCGGCTTTCTGCCGCTGCGCCAACGCCTGCGCGCAGTTCGCAAATAAGCTTCGTCATGCGCTTCGCTGTTCCTCGCATATTTGCTCACACGCGGGGGCTCCGCTCTTCTTCCGTAATCCTGTAGCAGAGCGTCATAAGGCTGTCCGACAGCCACACGTTTTCCACAGTCAAACCGAGCCCCTGAAGATCGGCCTCGGTAAAGTTCCAGATGCCTCTCACCCCGGCCGCGGAGAGTCTGCGGGCGGCCTCATGCGCCTCTCCGGTGGGCAGAGTGAGTATTGCGGCGTGGGGGCGGCGTTCCGCTATAAATTCCTCAAGATTATCCATGTGGTATATATCCACACAGCCGGGGACGCTCTTGGAGGGGTTTATGTCAAACGCGCCGATAATGGAAAAACCCGAGAGGAAAGACGTATATTTGCGCAGCAGCGCCCTGCCGAGATTGCCGGCGCCGATCAATATCGCCGTATAACCCCTGTCAAGCCCGAGGATATCCGCGATGCTGTCGCGCAGCTTGCGGGTCTGATAGCCATAGCCCTGCTGCCCGAAACCGCCGAAGCAGTTCAAATCCTGCCTTATCTGGGATGCGGTCAGGCCAAGACTGGCGGCGAGTTCGCCCGAGGACACCCTTGATATGTTGTTTTCGAGCAGAACATCCATCTGGCGGAGATAACGGGGCAGCCGTCGTATAACCGCCTGTGAGATGGCTTGCTTGTCCGTCGGCATCTCAGTTGCCATCCCCGGACGAACCGGACGCAATCTTGGAGCGCGGGGGGGTGATAGACATATTTAATACATCCTTCCGGCAGGCGAAATCTGCGTTATAAGAAAATTTGACCGAGGGCAGCGAATTTTGACGGAATTATAACACAGAACAACCGATAATTCAATATGCGGTATGCCGGAAGAGCCGATTTAATGATGTTACGGCTTTGCGCTCTATGCACTTGAAAAATGTGAAAGCACGGGATATAATAGCGTAACCAACATATTGGAATGGGGGGAAGGCCGTGAGCGTCGGCTTCCACGGGGGAGTACACCCCGACGACAAAAAGGCCGCCACAAAGCACAAGCCCGTTGAGCTGCTGCTGCCGCCTAATTATGTGGTGCTGCCGGTATCGATGCATATCGGAGCGCCATGTGAGCCGGTGGTGAGTCCCGGTCAGGTAGTGAAAATGGGCCAGGTGGTGGCGGATTCAAAGTCACCTGTGTCCGCGCCGATACACTCGTCCGTATCAGGCAAGGTACTTGAGACAGAACCGCGCCCGCATCCCAACGGGGGGCAGGTGCTCAGCATAGTCATTGAGAACGACGGTCTGGACACCCCAGACGAGAGCATCAAGCCGTATGGCTCGGTGGAATCCCTCACCCCGGAGCAGCTGCTCAAAATTGTGCGCGACGCCGGGCTTGTGGGGCTCGGAGGGGCGGCGTTCCCAACCCATACAAAGATACGCTCCGGCATGGGCAAGGTTGACAGGCTGATTCTCAACGGCGCCGAGTGCGAGCCATATATAACCTCCGATCACCGGCTCATGCTTGAAGCCCCCGAGGAGGTTCTCGGGGGGCTGAAGGTTCTGATGAAGATACTTGGCCTTTCCATTGCCGCGATAGCGGTCGAGGCCAACAAGCGCGACGCTTATGAGAGTCTGCGCCGCACTCTGCCGAAGCATGGCTCGGGCATTGAGATCGGGCTCCTGCGCACCCGGTACCCGCAAGGCGCGGAAAAGCAGCTCATAAAGGCGGTAACAGGCAGGGAGGTGCCCCCGGGTCAGCTTCCGGCCGCTGTGGGCTGCGCGGTTTTCAACGTTGAGACGGCGGCCTCAATACACCGCGCGGTGACCTCGGGGCTTCCGCTGATACGCCGTACGGTCACCGTGTCGGGCTCGGCGGTGAGCAACCCGAAGAATCTGCTGGTGCGGATAGGCACTCCGATGGAAGCCCTGTTCGAGGTGACGGGCGGCTTCAGGGAGACTCCGGCCAAGGTGCTGGCGGGCGGGCCGATGATGGGTCTGGCCCAGCACGACCTGAAGGCGCCGATTGTAAAGGCGTGCGGCTCGCTGCTGGCCTTTTCGCGGGCCGACGTGGAGACGAGCCCTGACCAGATATGCATCCGCTGCGGCAAGTGCGTCCAGGTGTGCCCTATGCACCTGCTGCCGATATACATGTACATGTACGAGCGCGCCGGTGATATACCGGCGCTGGAGCGCCAGAGGTTAACGGACTGCATAGAATGCGGCTGCTGCTCATATATCTGTCCCGGAAGGCTTTACCTCGTGCAGAGCTTCAGGACAGGCAAGCAAAAGATTGTGGACGCGAAAAAGAAGGCGGTGAAATGACCGATGGAACGGCTAAACCTGGTGGTTTCCTCCTCCCCTCACATAAGAACTGAGGACAATACACGCTCAATCATGCTGGACGTCTGCATCGCGCTGGCGTTTCCGCTGGTGGTCGCGCTGTACTTCTTCGGCCCACGGGCATTTACCGTGACCGCCGTGTCGGTGATCTCCTGCGTTGTGTTCGAATATCTTGTGTGCAGGGCGCTCAAGCGCCCTCCCGCGATAAGGGACCTGTCCGCGGTCGTGACCGGACTGCTGCTGGCGTTTTGTCTGCCGGTGGCCGTCCCGCTGTGGCTCCCGGTGGTGGGCGCGTTTTTCGCGATTGTGGTTGTTAAGCAGCTGTACGGCGGGCTGGGGAAAAACTTTCTCAACCCGGCTCTTGCCGCCAGAGCCTTTCTGTTTTCATGGGCATCCATCATGACCTCCTGGACCAATCCGATGCTTGAGCAGAAGCTGAACCCCTTCCTAAGCGTAGACATGACCTCGGCGGCCACCGACGCGGTCTCGGCCGCGACCCCGCTAAAGGCGCTCAAGGACGGGCTGCTGCCCGAGGCCAGCCTGTGGCAGATGTTCCGGGGAGAGATCGCGGGCTCGCTGGGCGAGGTCAGCGCGGTGCTGATACTGTTTGGCGGCTTGTACCTGATAGTGCGCAAGGTCATCACGCCGCGCATACCGCTCAGCTTTATCGGCACGGTGGCGGCTCTGACATTCCTGTTCCCGAAGGGGGACATAGCGTGGGGCGATTGGGCGGCGCGCGGCGAGTGGGCTCTCTATCATCTGCTGTCCGGCGGTCTGATGCTGGGTGCTGTTTTTATGGCAACCGATTACTCCACAAGCCCGGTAACAAAGCGCGGGCAGATTATTTTCGGCATAGGCTGCGGGGCGCTGACAGTATTCATACGCTACTTCGGAGGATACCCGGAGGGCGTATGCTATGCCATACTGCTCATGAACACCACGGTGTGGCTGCTCGATAAAACAGGGCTTCCGCGCCGATTCGGGGTGCCCAGGTTTGACCGTTTCCGCGCGCATTTCCGCGGACAGACGGAAGGGGGCAACGGTAAATGAGGGGAGACGGCTTCAAGGAGATTGAACCCAGGAACAAAAAAACCGGTAAACCCTCGGAGGAAAAGGTGAAAAAGCCGGGGGCTGCGGAGGACAAGGCCGCGCCTTCGGGCGGCGGGAGGAGAAAATTCGACCAGAACAGCCTTGTTGGCCTGACGGTCACCCTGTTTCTGATCACGGCGGTTGTTGCCGTTATGCTGGGCCTTGTGAACAAGGTTACCGCGCCCGAGATACAGCGCCGCGCCGAGGCAGCCGCCAGGGAGGCCATGACTGTCGTGCTTCCGGCGGACAAGTACGAGCGCGTGGGGGAGACGGGCCTTTACAGGGCGCAGGACTCGGGCGGCAGGCTTATCGGCTTCGTGGCGCAGGTCGAGCCGGCCGGATACGGCGGCAAAATATCGATGATGGTCGGGGTGGATCTCCAGCCGAACGTCACCGGCGTATCTATAATGAGCATGACGGAGACCCCGGGGCTCGGGACAAGGGCTCAGGAGCCCGAATTTCTCAGCCAGTTTGTGGGGAAGAGCGTTTCTATGAAGCTCGGTGACGGCATCGACGCGCTGTCCGGAGCAACAATAACCTCCAAGGCGGTGCTTGCCGGGGTGCAGGACGCGCTGACGCAGGTGCTGCAATATCTCGCAGATGAGGGAGGGACGGGGAAATGAACCAGACCCTGAAGCAGTTTAAAAACGGAATTGTTGATCAAAACCCCGTGCTGGTGCTCCTGCTTGGCACATGCCCTACCCTCGCCACCTCTACCACGGTGGAAAACGCCGTGGGCATGGGCCTGGCGGCGACGGCGGTGCTGATCTGCTCGAACGTGGTCATCTCCCTTCTCAGAAAGGTCATTCCTGAGAAAATACGCATCGCGGCCTTCGTGGTCATAATAGCGGGCTTCGTGACCGCGGTCGACCTGCTGCTCCAGGCGTACTTGCCCGCGCTGTCCAAGAGCCTGGGCGTATTTATACCGCTGATCGTCGTCAACTGCATCATCCTGGCAAGGGCCGAAGCCTACGCGTCCAAGAACGGTGTCGGGCGAAGCGCGCTGGACGGACTCACTATGGGTCTGGGCTTTGCGTTCGCGCTGTTGATCATGTCGGTCATACGCGAGATACTGGGAAATGGAACCCTGCTGGGGCAGGCGATTTTCCCGGAGTCCTTCCAGCCGGCGCTCATTATGGCACTGCCTCCGGGAGGCTTCCTCACGTTCGGGGTGGTTATGGCCGCTATGAACAAAATACTGTCGCGCAGGGGGGCTAAGTCATGACGCTGCAAGGCTTTATTACGCTTAGCCTCGGGGCTATACTCATTGAAAACTTCGTTCTTGTCAAGTTTTTGGGCATCTGCCCGTTTATAGGCGTCTCAAAAAAGATGGACACGGCGGTCGGCATGTCGATGGCGGTCATATTCGTCATAACGCTGGCCTGCGCCGCCACCTGGGCTGTCAACCGTTATCTGCTGATGCAGTTCGACATGGAGTACATGCGCACGGTCGCGTTTATTTTGGTCATTGCGGCGCTGGTGCAGTTTGTCGAGATGTTTCTGCAGAAGGCAATGCCCGCGCTGTACGAGGCGCTGGGCATATACCTGCCGCTCATCACCACCAACTGCGCGGTGCTGGGCGTCGCGATTATCAACTCGGACAACAAGACCGGCTTCATCGAGAGCGTGCTGTACGGCTTCATGGCGGCGGTCGGGTTTTCGCTGGCGCTGCTGCTGTTCACCTCAATACGCGAGCGGCTCGAGTTTTCCGACATACCGAAGAGCTTTGAGGGCTTTCCGATAGCCCTTGTCACTGCGTCCCTGCTGGCGATAGCTTTTATGGGCTTTACCGGACTAAAGGTATTTTAAAAGTCGGGCGTTTATTGTTCGTGAAACACGCCCTAGTTTTCCGGAGGTATTATGGACATACTATATGCCGTGCTTGTGCTCGGCGGGCTGGGGCTTGTCTTCGGGCTGATCCTCGCGCTCGCCTCCCGCGTGTTCGCGGTTGAAAAGGATTCCAGGCTCGACGAGCTCATGGAGGTGCTGCCGGGCGCAAACTGCGGCGGTTGCGGCTATGCGGGCTGCTCGGCGTTTGCCAGGGCGCTTATCGAGGGCACCGCCCCGTCGGGCGGTTGTCCGGTCGGAGGCGTGGCTCTTTCGGAGAAGGTGTCGGCCATACTGGGGATAGAATCCTCCAAAAACACCAGACTCACCGCGCTGGTAAAATGCTCAGGCGGGGTCAGAACTTCCCGAAAATACGATTATCAGGGGCTTACGGACTGCCACTCGGCGATGAGAACCGGAGGCGGCGGGCCTCTTGAGTGCGCTTACGGCTGCCTTGGCCTGGGCTCGTGCGTGAAGAGCTGCCCGTTTGGAGCGCTGAGCCTGGTGGAGGGGGTCGCGGTGGTGGATCACGAGCGCTGCACCGGCTGTCTGCGCTGTGTATCGGAGTGCCCGAAAAACATAATTGTCCCGGTGCCGTACTATGCCGACGTCAACGTTGCCTGCTCTTCGCGCGACCGCGGCGGGGCGCTGCGCAAGGTCTGCGAGATAGGCTGCATAGGCTGCAAAATATGCGAAAAGACTTGTAAACACGACGCGATACACGTCGAGGACAACCTTGCGGTCATCAATTTTGACAACTGCACCGGCTGCGGAGACTGCGCGGAGAAGTGCCCGCGAAAGCTGATTGTGGACTCCAAGCTTGACAGGGGCCCGAGGGTGATGTCGGAGGAAGCCTAGAAAGAGCGGAAGAGCGAAGCCCCCGCGCGTTGAGAAATAACCGACGAGCAGCGAAGCGCACGAGGAAGGTTATTTTGAGACTGCGCGAAGGATCCGGCTGGAGCGGGCTGCAGGCCCGCGAAGGCGGAGACCGAGCGCAAGCGGGGAGCGGAGCTTGACAATGCGGTATCCCCCTCCATCTGCGGACGGCCAATGGCCGCCCCTGCAGGGGGATCTGCACGGCCTGACATTATTTGGCCTGTCGAGTTTACTCGTTTTGTTACGATTAATTTAGCGGTGCCGGAGAGCCTCAGGCGCCGCCCCGAAGGATCGGTGGAGGAGCATGGCGAGATACAGGGCGTACAAGGGACGCGGGCACCGCGGGATAGCCGTGCTTGTCGTCTTTGTAATACTGCTCGTGCTCGCAGCAGCAGCCGTTTTTATACTGCCGGATTATATTGTCTATACGGACGACGGGGTGCGCCTCGAGGTTCCGATATTCGGCTGGGTAAGGTCCACGTCTCCGTCCGGCCCCGGACTTGAGCCATCCCCGGTGGCCAGCGTGGATATTATAGTTGAAACCCCCACTCCGTCCCCGACGCCTGATCCTTCCCCGACTCCAACCCCGACGCCCAAACCGCGCCTGCTCGGAGTGCCGCTGAGCCTGCTGGCGAGCGACGACAAGCTGATCGATCTGAAGGATTTCGCGATTGCGGCGGGGGTAAACGGTCTGCTCCTTGAGATAAAAGACGCCGAGGGGGAGATCGCCGAACCGGAGCGGCTCAAGGAGATCGCCGCGCTGCTTAGGGATTCCGGGCTTGAACTGATAGCAGGAATTTCAGCCTTCCGGGACAACAGAATAACAAGATCCAACGAGGGTAAAACATACGGCGTTAAGCACTCGAGCGGCGTCAACTGGCTTGACAACAACGGCAACCGCTGGATAAACCCCTATGTTCCTGAAGCCCGCCGTTTTGTGATAGACCGCGTGCTCGCCGCGCGCGACGCGGGCTTTGACGGCGTGCTGCTTGACGACGTTTGCTTCCCGCATTACGGCGCACTCTCAAAAATAAACTATGGCGCCGACGCGACCGTATCCCACATCGCGGCAATGGGGATATTCCTGGATGAGCTTGCGGAGAGTGCAACGGGAATGAGCCTGTCCGCGGTTGTCCTTGAGGAGACGATCTCCTCGGGCGCTCACCCTGAGGCCGGGCAGGAGATGGGCGAGTTTGAGAAGGTGTTCGGGGAGCTGTATTACTATGTCCCGGACGATATGTCCGGAGTGTTAAATGAGGGCGTCCCCGTGTTTTACGCATCTTCCGCCGACTTGCGCCAGCGGATCGAGCGGGCGGAGGCGACCGGGTATCTTGTCGTCAGCGAGGACGGCGAATTTCCGTTAGGAGCATTTGAAAAATGAGCTATCGTCTTGGATTTGACATCGGGAGCACTACGATAAAGGCTGTTCTGCTGGACGAGCGCGACAATATTGTCTACCAGACCTACCGGCGGCATCGCTCCGACGTGAGGGGCGAGATGATGACCCTCTTTGAGGACATCGCCCGCCTGCACGTGGACAAAAACGCCGCCGTATGCCTCACCGGTTCCGCCGGTCTTGGCGCGGCGGCGGCGCTGCGTCTGCCGTTCACCCAGGAGGTCATAGCCGGAACCAAGGCCGTCATGGGGGCTGTCCCGGACGCGGACGTGGTGATTGAGCTGGGCGGCGAGGACGCGAAGATAACCTTCTTCAAGCCGGTCATATCCCAGCGCATGAACGGAACCTGCGCCGGGGGCACGGGCGCATTCATAGATCAGATGGCCGCTCTGCTCCAGACAGACGCGGACGGCCTCGACAACCTCGCGTCTCTGCATAAGACCATATACAGGATTGCGTCCCGCTGCGGAGTGTTCGCGAAGAGCGACCTTCAGCCGCTGATAAACGAGGGCGTCTCCCATCCGGATCTGGCGGCGTCCGTGCTTCAGGCTGTCGTAAACCAGACGATAGCGGGCCTGGCATGCGGTCAGGCGATAACCGGCACGGTGGTGTTTTTGGGCGGCCCGCTCACCTTTATGTCCGAGCTGAGAAAGGCGTTTGAGCGCACTTTGAAGGACAGTGTGACAAAATTCGTCAATCCCAGGAACGCGGAGGTGTTTGTTGCGCTCGGCGCCGCGCAGCTCGCGGACGGCGAGCCGATAGCCCTGTCTGGCCTTCCCGCAAGGCTTGCGGAGGCCGATAGCATTGACGGGGAGATACCCAGGCTTCCCGCGCTGTTTGAATCCGACAAAGAATATCAGGAATTTAAAACCGCTCACTCCAGGAATTCAGCCCCGCGCGCGAGCATGGCGGAAGCCGAAGGCCCTTGCTATTTGGGCGTGGACGCGGGCAGCACCACGATAAAGTCCGTGCTGCTGGATTCGAAAAAGCGCATCATTCACACCTACTACGCGCCAAACCAGGGAAACCCGCTGCTAAAGTCCGTTGAGATTTTGAACGAAATATATGGGGGACTTCCAGAATCGGCGCACATTGGCGGGTTTTTCGTGACAGGCTACGGTGAGGCGCTGCTAAAGACCGCGCTGTGCGCGGACGGCGGCGAGATTGAGACGCTGTGTCACTCCAGGGCTGCGGCTGAGTTCGCGCCGGATGTCGAATTCATACTCGATATCGGCGGGCAGGACATGAAATGCATGAAGCTCAAGGACGGCATACTTGACTCGGTGCTCCTCAACGAGGCCTGCTCGTCCGGCTGTGGCTCGTTTATTCAGACCTTCGCCGAATCCCTGGGGCTGGATGTGGAGGAGTTCGCCAACAGGGCGCTGGAGTCCACAAATCCTGTTGATCTCGGCACCCGCTGTACGGTGTTCATGAACTCGCGCGTCAAGCAGGCCCAGAAGGAGGGCGCGACGGTCGGGGATATATCCTGCGGCCTGAGCTACTCGGTCATCCGCAACGCGCTGTACAAGGTCATCAAGCTGCGCGACGCGGACGAGATGGGCAGGACTGTGCTTGTGCAGGGCGGAACATTTTTGAACAACGCGGTACTGCGCTGCTTTGAGAAAATCGCAGGCCGCCGGCCGATACGCCCGGACATCGCCGGGCTGATGGGCGCATACGGCGCGGCGCTGATGGCGGCTGAGAACGCCACGGGCGGCAAGTCCTCGGTGCTTCCGAAGGAGCGCCTGGACGAGGCGCTCCCCCAGTCCACAAAATCCTTGACGTGCCAGGGCTGCACAAACGCCTGCAAGCTGACTGTTTCCAGCTTTTCCGGCGGGCGCAGGCTTGTATCGGGCCACCGCTGCGAGAAGGGCGAGGGCAAGCGGGAGTCGGCTGGCTCCGCGCTGCCGAACCTGATGACGGAGAAGTACGAGCTCTATATGGAGAGGGACTCCCTGCCGCCGCACGAGGCCCCGCGAGGGATGATTGGAATTCCCAGAGCGCTGAACATGTTTGAGAACTACCCGCTTTGGCACGCGATGCTTACAAGGCTGGGCTTCTCGGTCGTGCTGTCGCGACCGTCCGACCACGGGCTGTTCGAGGAGGGGATGTCGACAATACCCTCGGAGAGCGTGTGCTATCCGGCGAAGCTGGCCCACGGCCATGTCATGGACTTGATTAACAGGGGAGTCAAGACGATTTTTTACCCGTGCGTCACTTACGAGCGGCTGGAGAACGAAAACGCGAACAACCACTTCAACTGCCCGATTGTGCAGAGTTATCCCGAGGTGCTGGGGGCCAACATGGACGCGCTCAAGGGCGTTACCTACCTCAAGCCGTTTATCTCGCTCCACCACCGCAAGAAGATGGCGGAGACGCTCGCGGAGGCTCTTAAACGCTGGGGTGTAACCCTTCCCGAGACGCGCGCGGCGGTGGACGCGGGCTTCGAGGAGCTCGACAGATGCCAGAGGGTGCTGCGCGACCGCGCCGACAAGGTGATCGGGCAGCTTGAGCGGGAGGGGAAAACCGGCATAGTGCTTGCCGGCAGGCCCTACCATATGGATCCGGAAATCCACCATGGCGTACCCGACATGATATCCGCGCTGGGCTTCGCCGTCTTGACCGAGGACAGCGTGTCCCACCGGGCCAGGGCGAAGCGCCCGCTGCGGGTGTTCGACCAGTGGATGTACCACACAAGACTCTACGACTCGGCCGAGGTGGTGGCGGCGCATCCGAACCTGCAAATGGTTCAGCTCAACTCCTTCGGCTGCGGTTTGGACGCGGTGACCACCGACCAGGTGCAGGAGATTCTCCAGGCGTCCGGCAAGATATTCACGGTGCTTAAAATAGACGAAATCAGCTCGCTGGGCGCGGCGCGTATCCGTATGCGGTCGCTGGCGGTTGCGCTGGGGCAGCGCTCCGGGCAAAAGAAGGCTGAGGAGAACACCTACCGCTGGACGCGGCGCGAGTTCACCGGAGATATGCGCGAAAAGCACACAATTCTCGCCCCCCAGATGTCCCCGGTGCACTTCGAGCTGATTGAGGCTGTAATACGCAGGGCCGGTTACAACATTCAAATACTGAAGAACACCACAAAAGAGGATATAGAGGTCGGGCTGCGCTTTGTCAACAACGACGCCTGCTACCCGACGATAGTCGTGGTCGGTCAGCTTATGAACGCTATGCTGTCCGGCAAGTACGACCCGGACAACACATCGATATTCCTGACCCAGACCGGCGGCGGGTGCCGCGCGACAAACTATGTGGCCCTGCTGCGCCGCGCTCTGCGCCAGGCGGGATTCGGGCAGGTGCCGGTCGTGTCGCTGAGCGTGGGCGGAATCGAGAAAAACGAGGGGCTTAAGTACACATTCAGCCTCATCGACAACGCGCTGAAGGCGATTGTGCTCGGGGACCTTTTACAGATGGTTCTGCTGCGCACGAGACCGTATGAGGCTGTGCCGGGTTCGGCGAGCAGGCTGTTCGGGCTCTGGATGGACTGCTGCAAAAAGAGCTTTTCCGGCGAGGGGGACAGGGTGACCTTCGCCAGGATGATAGACGGTATTCTCAAGGATTTTGAGGAGCTGCCGCTTCTGGACATCCCGCGCAAGCCCAGGGTGGGGCTTGTGGGCGAGATTCTGGTAAAATTCCACCCGGACGCGAACAACAACGCTGTTGCCGTCATAGAGCGCGAGGGCTGCGAGGCGGTAGTCCCGGGGCTTCTGGGCTTTTTGCAGTACTGCTTTCTGAACAATGTGATTAAGCATGAGGCGCTGGGAACCTCGGGGCTGAACGCCGTGCTTATGAAGGCAGCTATCAAGCTTGTCTACGGCTATGAGAACATGGCCAAAAGGCGCATGAAGGGCTCAAGGCGCTTTCATTCCGAGGCGAGTATCGAGGCGCTGGCCGAGAAGGCCGAACAGGTGCTGTCCACCTCCAATCAGTGCGGCGAGGGCTGGCTGCTCACGGCGGAGATGCTGGAGCTCATCGAAAACGGGGTGCCGAACATCATTTGCGCCCAGCCGTTTGCCTGCCTTCCCAACCATGTGACCGGCAAGGGAATGATACGCAAGCTGAGGGATATGTTCCCCCAGTCGAATATCGTTCCAGTCGACTACGATCCGGGCGCCAGCGAGGTAAACCAGCTGAACAGGATCAAGCTCATGATTTCGGCGGCGTTTTTAGCCAAATAACGGCAATAAAACAAAAAAAGATTAGTTAAAAAGCGCGAAATTTAAAAACATCTCCACTTTATTGTGTGGTTGTGGTATAATCCGTCTTATATCCTGCCGCCGCTGGCACTATGCGGCATAACGGCCTTGTTTTGGCAGCATGCCCGGCGCTCTTCCGGCGAGGGGACGGGCTGTTCGTTCAATTTTTTATCGCCGGAGAAGAGGTCGCCTGGTATGATAAAGGTTTCACGGCTAAACGGCAAGGAATTCTATCTCAACGCTGACCTTATCGAATTCATTGAGGAAACCCCGGACACCGTCGTTACGCTGACCACCGGCAAAAAGATCGTGGTCGAGGAGAGTGCGCAGGACATGATCGAAAGGATCATCGAGTTCCGCAGGAAGGCGTTCGCTGGACTTCCGACGGTTATTGCCAAGCAACAGTGATTGCCGCGTCGGCGCGCCGGTAAAAATATACAATATGATAATTATTGCGCCGGGTTCCGGGCGCGATAACTTCCGGGAGTGAGTAGTAGTCTATGGAAATAACAACTCTGCTTGGCCTGGTTCTTGCGATCGCACTAATCATCATAGGAATCTTCTGGGGCGGGGGCAATATTGGCCAGTTCCTCGATCCCTCCTCGGTCGTCATCACGTTCGGTGGAACGTTTGCCGCCATGTTTGTCGCCTATAGTTTGAAGGACATAGCAAGCCTCGGCAAGGTCATGGGAAAGGCGTTTAAAGGTGGCTCGTACGACCCGATCCAGGGCATAAACACGATAGTCGGCCTCGCCAACATCGCTCGCAAGGAGGGTATGCTGGCCCTTGAGGAAAATGTCGGTCAGCTTGAGGAGCCGTTCCTTCAGAAGGGCATTATGCTGATTGTCGACGGCACCGACCCGGAGCTTGTCAAGTCAATTATGGAGGCGGAGATCACATCTATCGAGGCCAGGCACTCAAAGGGCGCGGGAATGATGGAGCAGATAGGCGCGCTGGGGCCGGCGTTCGGTATGCTGGGAACCCTGATAGGCCTTGTGATAATGCTTGGGGGCATGGACGACCCGGAGTCGCTGGGCTCGGGCATGTCTGCGGCTCTGATAACGACGTTCTACGGCTCGCTCCTGGCAAACGCGATAGCGCTCCCGATAGCGAACAAGCTAAAAATAGTTTCCGGCTCCGAGGTAATGTATAAGGAGATTCTGCTGGAGGGGGTTCTCTCGATACAGGCAGGTGAAAACCCGCGCATTATCGAGGAGAAGCTGTATTCATTCCTGCCGCGCTCGGCAAAGGACAGTCAGAAGGCCGTCGGCGGAAGCGAAAACGCCTGAATTTGATACCAATACTTGCTTAAAATCGTTGCACAGAAATCCTGCAAATCCTGCCGAAGCAGGATTTTCGGATTTCGGCATACAACGATTTTAACATAGGATCAGTATGAGGTGACGCGATATGGCGCGGGAAAAGAAACAAGAGGCGCCTGCCCCGGGTGCGCCCATGTGGATGACCACGTTCAGCGATATGATGACCCTCGTGCTCTGTTTTTTCGTGTTGCTGTACTCTATGTCTTCAATAGACCAGGCCAAGTGGCAGAGCGTCGTACAGGCCTTTTCGGGAAACGCGGGCCTGTTTGATTACTTCAACTCCGTCATAGCCGGGCAGGCCAGCAGTGGGGAGGCTTCTGAGGGAGAGGCTGAGGAGGAGTTCGACGCCGCCGGGCAATGGGAGATAATCGGTCAGCAGGTCACCTCCGAAATGCAGGAGCTTGAAAAGGAGCTGGGGCTGAGCGATATCTATGTGGAGGTAAGCGCGACCGAGATAGTAATAAACCTTGAGGGGGATCTGCTCTTTGACTCGGGAAAGGACGTCCTCAAGCCCGAGGCGCAGGAGCTGCTGCTCCAGGTCATGAACAAAGCCGTGCTTCCGTTTACAGCCAGCTACAAGGAGATAAGGATAGAGGGGCATACCGACAGGGTGCCGATAAACACGGCGCAGTTCAGAAGCAACCAGTATCTGTCGGCCGCCAGGGCAATATCGGCCGCGAATTTCATAATGGCCAATTATCCAGAGGTGCCCGAGGAAATGATCGGCTACATCGGCTATGGCGAGACAAGGCCTATAGTAATCAGCGATCAGCCAAACCAGCCCAAGAACCGTCGTGTGGTGCTCGTACTGATAAAGGATCCGAGGATAGAGGCGGATATCAGGAGGGAGCAGGATACCGCGCCTTCGCCGTCACCGTAACAGACTTTCAAGGAGGAATATGCTTTGACTTCCAGATATGTGCGTGTCGCCTGCCTCGCGCTTTCGGTTTTCGTTATCTGCCCACTGCTCGCCTCGTGCGGCGACAGCGGGGAGAAATATCCCGGGCAGAAGGCGGTTACCTACGAGGTGAACGCCGCGGACAAGCCGATCGTGATAAATGTTCTGGAAAATGATAAAAAGTTCTTGTCAGTTGTCGTCACAATTGATATAACTAACAAGGACGACGTCAAGCTGCTGACAGAGAAAAACCATTGGATACGCGACACCATTATCGAAATTGGCAGAAAAAAGACGCTGGAGAATCTACAGTCCGCCGATATTATGGAGACGTATGGAAACGAAATCGCGGAGGCGATATCGCAGCAGTTTTCAATAAGCAGCATTTATAAGGTCTCTTTCCCGACCTTTTATTTAAACTAGGCCAGTTGCAAGAATTATTTCACAGCTTTTCGGGAAAATACGCAAGGGGGGAGATGGCGGCTTGGCCGACGTTCTGTCACAAAGCGAAATCGACGCGCTGCTCAACGCTATTAGCGCCGGAGAGATCGAGACAGCCGAATCCGAACCTGAGGTAAAGGTGCGGGATTATGATTTCCGCACCGCTAACCGCTTCCACAAGGAACAGATGCGGACGCTGCGCATAATTCACGATACGTTCGCGAGGCTTTTCGCGGCCTATCTTTCTGGTACCCTGCGAGTGATGTGCAGCGCTGAGGTGCTCTCGGTCGAGGAGCTGAAATATCAGGAATTTGTCAACGCCCTTCCCGAGCCGGTTCTACTTGGAGTGCTGCGCCAGCCTCCCCTTGTCGGCTCGGTGCTGCTTGAGATTTCACCGGACATATCCTTCGCTATGATCTCCCGGCTTCTCGGCGGGGCGCCAACTCCGTCGGGACTGACGAGGGAGTTCACCGAGATAGAGCTTGTGCTCCTTGAGCGCGTTCTCAGGCAGTTTCTGCCGCTTTTCGCCGAAAGCTGGGAAAAAATAATACGGGTCAACACAACCCTTGACAGGATCGAGACCAGTCCGCAGTTTGCCCAGATAGTGGCCTCGAACGAGACGGTGGCCATAATCACGATAAATGTTATAATCGGGGATGTAGCCGGGCTTGTGAACATATGTCTTCCGCATCTGGCGCTTGAGCCGATAAACCAGCAGCTCTCCACCAAACTCATATACCAGTCGGGGTTGGAGAGAGAAGCCGAGCCGGCGGTGAAGGACATAAGAAGCAGACTGGAGCGCTCCCCGCTGGATCTCACAGCCGTATTCAAAACCACTACCGCCGTTGTCCGGGATATACTTAATCTTCAGGAGGGCGACGTGATACAGCTTGAGCACCTTCTTTCCGAGCCGCTTATCCTTAAGGTGGCGCATCTGCCCAAGTTCAGGGTTGAGCTGGGAGTCAAGGACAACCGATACGCCGTAAAGATAGCAGAAACCATCCACAAGGAGGAAACGGAATGAGTAACGGTCTTTCCCAGGCTGAAATAGACGCCCTGCTGCGGGGAGAAGCCGTACCGGGCGTTGAGGACACGCCTGTCGCGCCTCCGGCGGAGGAGAACCCGAACCGGATAATGACACCAGAGGAGATAGCTGCGGCTTATGCCATGGCTGACGCGGAGGAGCTTTCTCCTGAGGACGATATGCAGCCTATGAGCCAGGCGGAGATTGAAGCCGCGCTGGCTGCGGCTGGCCTAAACAGTCAGGAAGGAAACGAGACCGGGACTGTTTCGACTGTAGCTGAAGCTCCTGGTACTCCGGACGCGCTCAGTGCGGACGCAGTGCTTACCGCCATGGAAATAGACGCGATGGGGGAAATCGGCAACATCAGTATGGGCACGTCAGCCACTACGCTGTTCGCTCTGCTGAACCGCCGTGTGGACATCACCACCCCCAAGGTGAGCATCACAACAATGGCGGATGTAGCCAATGAGTATCCGCTCCCGTTTGTCGCCGTGGAGGTCAGGTACACCGTGGGGCTTCAGGGCACGAATATCCTGTTCCTGCGGGAGAATGACGTAAAAATAATAACCGACCTTATGCTCGGCGGGGATGGCAGCAATATTTCCGGTGAGCTGGGCGAGATGCATATGAGCTGCATAAGCGAGGTCATGAACCAGATGATGGGTTCGGCCTCGACCTCGCTTGCAAAGATGCTGGGCACTCCGATCGACATTTCCCCGCCACAGGCGTATCAGGTGAATCTGGCCGACAGCGGGCAGTATCCGTTCCATGAGATGGACGAGACAATTGTTAAGATAAGTTTTGACATGGTGGTTGACGGGCTTATAAACTCCGAAATAATGCAGGTGTCGCCGATACAGTTTGCCAAGGACATGGTGAAAACCCTCATGGAGGTTGGCTCCTCGTCTTCGGCGCCGGAGCCGGAGAGAAAGACTCCGCCCCCTCCAAAGCGGGAGGCTGGCTCGCCTGCGAAGCCTGTGAGCGCGCCCAAGCCGGCTCCGCAGCCACAGACTCACGCGGATCCATTTGCCGTTCCGAACTATTCCTCGCCGCTTGTGGCTGAACATCAGCAGCCGCCTACGCAGCAGGAGCAGCAGCCCAATCCGTACCCGCAGTATCCGCCGTACCCCTACCCAGATCAACAGGGAGGAGGTTACCCGCCGATGCAGTACGGTTATCCGTCCTACCCGCCGCAGCAGGCGCCGAGGCCTCAGCAGCCTGTCGACGTGCGGGCGATGCAGTTCAGCTCCTTCGACGCGCAGCCGGACACCAGGGCGATTGGCGAGAATATGGATCTGCTGATGGACGTCCCTCTTCAGGTTTCAGTCGAGTTGGGCAAGAGCAAAAAGTTTATCAAGGAGATTTTGGACTTCAATGTTGGCACAATTGTTGTGCTGGACAAGATGGCCGGAGAGCTGGTGGACGTGGTCGTAAACGGAAAGCTCATCGCCCGGGGCGAGGTGGTCGTCATCGAGGAGAGCTATGGCTGCCGCATAACCGATATAGTGAGCCCCTCAAAGCGTATAAACACGGATAAATAGTCCAGGAGGTAATAGGATGGGCAACAGGATTCTTATAGTCGATGACGCCGCCTTCATGCGCATGATGATCAAGGATGTGCTGACCAAAAACGGCTTTGAGGTGGTGGGCGAGGCCGAAAACGGCAAGGTGGCGCTGGACAAATACAAGGAGCTGAGTCCGGACCTCGTGATAATGGATATCACGATGCCCGAGGTAAACGGCATTGAGGCGCTCAAGAGCATAAGGGAGTATAATGCCGCCGCGAAGGTCATAATGTGCTCGGCAATGGGACAGCAGGCCATGGTCATAGAGGCGATACAGTCGGGCGCCAAGGACTTTATCGTCAAGCCCTTCCAGCCGGACAGGGTGTGCGACGCGGTCAGAAAGGTGCTGGGATAGTTGTCATATCCGACGCGTGTCCTCCTCGGGTCGGGGATAACCGGCGAGCAGGCGGCGACAGTGGCCATAGGCGTCGCGCTCTTTATCGCGCTTATGCTGCTGATGTGGTTCGGACTGAGGTGGCTTTCGCGCAAGGGGTTCGGCGGGGGCCGCAGCAGGCACATGGAGGTGCTGGACAGGCTGGTCATCTCCCGTGATTCCTGTATCCTGCTTGTGAAAATCGCGGGCAGGGTTTTTGCGGTCGCCGTCGGCAGGGACTCATCCGGGCTTCTGTGCGAGCTGAGCGAGTCCGAGCTTGGAGCCTCGGGCGGCGGCAGACCGGGCGGAGCTTCCCCTGGGAGTGGCTCTCCACGGGCCGGCGCGGGCTTTTGGAAAAGGTTTTCACACAATATGAGGCTCAATATGGGGCTGCTTCCCAAGGGGACAGGGCCGATGACGCCGGAGGTCGACGAGCCGTCCGCAAACGAAACGGCCGGGGCCTTTAAGGATGTCCTTGAGAGGATTCAGCAGGCCCAGGCGGAGCAACAAAACCCGAGTCATCCCCCGGAGAGCGGGCGGAAGGCATCGGGTCTATACTATGTCGGGACTCCGGAGCAAGACGCTCAGGCTTACGGCAAGGTGGCCGACTACAACGCGGCGATTGAGAGCATGCGAAACCTGGGGCTGGTTGACAAGGAAGCCGCACCGCGCCGCGCCACGGCTTCTGTTTCGGCGCAGGCGAGGCGGGAGCCGCCCGTCGCCGCGCCTCCCATCACGGCGCAGACAAAGCCGGCCGAGGAAGAGCTAAAGTCCAAGGCCGCTGTGGCAGCTGCGTACGCGCAGGCCGCAAAAGCCCCGGATGCGCCTCGGGAGAAAGCGGACGCCGGGGGCGGACAGGAGACTGACAAATACGATATGATGTTCGATCTGATCTCCAGGCGGCAGGCAAAGTACTCCGCCAAGAAGGATCGCGGGAAGGAAGCCCCATGAGAGCGAGGTCGAGGTGTAAACGGCTGCTGCTCCGCTCGCTGGCAATGTGTCTGCTGCTTGCGCTGTTCGTCGGTGGCTTCACCGTGGCTGCGGCCCAGTCGGGCATTCAGACCCCGGATGTATCCTCCGGCACCGACGCCGACGTTTTCCCGTTTAATCTGCTCACCGACTTTTTGGAGACACAGGGGGTGGAGGGGGCGTCGACCACGGTTGAGCTGATACTGCTGCTCACCATACTGACGCTTGTTCCGTCCATACTCGTGATGATGACCTCGTTTACCAGAATTGTCATCATACTCTCCTTTACCCGCAACGCGATGGGGACGCAGCAGACCCCGCCGAACCAGGTCATAGTGGGCCTGGCGCTCTTCCTGACCTTCTTCACGATGTACGGGCCGCTGTCGGAGATCATGAGCAGCGCCTGGGCGCCGTACAAGGCAGAGGAGATCACCGTCGATCAGGCCTTTGACCGGGCGGTTAACCCGCTCAGGCAGTTTATGTTTGATCAGATAAGGCTCCAGAACAACACCCCGGATCTGCGCAATTTCCTCATACTCGCGAAGCGGGACATGCCGGCAGAGTCGCTGGACGAGATACCCACCCATGTCCTGATCCCCGCCTTTATCACAAGCGAGATAAAGACGGCCTTCAGGATCGGTTTTTATATTTTCATCCCCTTTATTGTCATCGACATGGTGGTTGCCTCCGCGCTGATGTCGATGGGCATGATGATGCTACCACCGGTTATGATAAGCCTGCCGTTCAAGATAATGCTGTTCGTGCTGGTGGACGGCTGGAACCTTGTGGTGACGTCGATCATACGGGGCTTCGGGGGGTAGCGGCGCGATGGCAAATACGAGATTTGCCATCGGGATAAAATAGGATGTCCTCCAGGGATGAGTGAATCATCCCTTCGGACGGTTTAATACACGGAGGATGGTCACGGATACTTTCTCCTGTGCCCATTCATTACCGGAGGTGAGTCGCTTGACGCAGGCAGAGATAACCACAATCGTGACCGAGGGGGTCATGACCATACTCATTGTCTCCCTGCCCATGCTGGGCATAGGGCTTGTCGTCGGCCTGATCATCTCTGTGCTGCAGGCGACCACCCAGATCAACGAGCAGACGATCGTGTTCGTGTCGAAGATACTGTCGGTCATGCTCTCCCTGATTATATTCGGGCCCTGGATGTTGACAAAGCTCACCGATTTCACCATTAAGGTGTTCAACATGATTGTGTCCGGATGATCACGCTGACGGACAACATGCTGGCGTGGTTCGTGCAGCTGCTGCTGATATTGACGCGCGTATCCGCGATGTTTGTGCTGTCGCCGATACTGGGGCGCCAGAATATCCCCGCCATGCTCAAGCTGGGCTTCTCGCTGCTGATGGCGCTGATCATGATAAACTTCTATCCGCCTGCCGCGCCCTATCCGTTTGACAATACGATAGCCCTGCTGCTGAGCATTTTTTCGGAGCTGATGGTGGGCTTTATTATAGGGTTTATTACGATCATGTTTTTCACCATTGTCTACACGGCGGGGCACATAATCGACATGCAGATCGGATTCACGATGGCGCAGATGTACGACTCGTCCGCGAATACGCAGATGCCGATATCCGGCGGGTTGCTGAACGTCGTTATGATACAGTGCTTTCTCGTGTCGGGAGGTCTGACAAAGCTGATCGGGATAGTCATGAAGACGTTTGATTATATCCCTGTGGGCGGCGCGTTTTTCCCGCCGTCGCTGGCGGGTATGGCCCTGGACACGTTCGTTAACTGCTTTGTGCTCTCCCTTAACGTGGCGATGCCGGTGCTGGCGTCCGCGCTGCTCGCGGAGATAGGCCTTGGCATAATCGTGCGCACAGCGCCGCAGATGAACGTCTTTGTGGTGGGCATACCTATAAAGGTAATACTCGGGCTTCTGATGCTCTTTCTCATGACGCCGTTCTTTGTTACGGCTACCGGCCCCATATTCGACATGATGTATGAAGCGATTGAAACGCTCACAGGAGGGATGATTCCGACATGACGCCTCCTCCCGATCAGGGCACCGGCGAAAAGACCGAAAAGGCTACTCCCAAAAAGCGCGAGGACGCCAGAAAACGCGGCCAGGTTCTAAAAAGCGCGGAGGTCAACACCGCTGTGACGACCGCCGCGATGTTCGGGGCGCTGTTCCTGTTCGGCGGAGGGATAATCAGCGGGATGACCGAGGTGCTGAAATCCGTGTTTGAGCGGATGGGAGAGGTCAGGGAGGATGTCGGGATTGCCGATATGTCCTCATTTGTGGGGGACATCGTATGGCGCTTTGTTATGATATTGGCCCCTATCCTGATAGTCGCGGTCGTGGTGGGCGCGGTCGCCAACCTGATGCAGGTCGGATTTATGTTTTCCGGGGAGTCCCTGAAGCCAAAATTCAGCAAGATCAACCCCCTGCAGGGCTTTAAGCGCATTTTTTCGATGCGCAGTCTGGTGGAGATGCTCAAGGCGATAATAAAGATAACGGTCGTCGGAGTTTTGGTGTACAATGAATACATGGATTATTTCGACAGCTTCCCCGGCCTTATGGACGTCACGGTCGGACAGGCCGCCGGAGAAATAGTCAGCATTTGCTTTTCGCTGGCGTTCAAGGCGATACTGGCTCTGGTGGGAATAGGACTTGTGGACTACCTGTACCAGTGGTGGGAGTACGAGAAAAACCTCAAGATGACCAAGGAAGAGGTCAAGCAGGAGTACAAGCAGCAGGAGGGCGACCCGCAGATCAAGGGACGCCGGCGCGAGAAGGCGCGGCAGATGAGCATGATGCGCATGATGCAGTCCCTGCCGAAGGCGGATGTGGTCATTACGAACCCGACGCACTACGCGGTGGCTCTGCGGTATAACGAAGCCGAGGCCCCGGCCCCGGTTGTGGTGGCCAAGGGCAAGGACTTTGTGGCCCAGAAAATCAAGGAGAAGGCACGGGAGCTGGGCGTCGAGATAGTGGAGAACAAGCCGGTGGCCCAGGCGCTGTACGCCGCCTGCGATATCGGGCACAAAATCCCGGACGACATGTTCGCGGCGGTTGCCGAAATACTGGCGTACGTTTACAAAAAGAAGAATCCCCCTCCGCAGGCCAGGCGCGGCCGACTATACAGCGGAAAACAACCGCCGCCTACGGACGGCACCCTCTTTCGTCAAAGAGGGTAGAGGCAAGGGTTCTACCTGCCATAATCGCTTGACGATATACTTTCAATCCGGGAGGTGAGCATATGACAGCCACAAAATTCAAGGTCGGCGATATCGTCGTCGCGGTCATCGTCGTCGCGGTTGTGCTCATGCTCATCATCTCCCTCACGCCGACCATGCTGGACATCATGATAGTCATCAATATCGCGGTGTCCATATCCATATTGCTGATTGCGCTCAACACCAAAGAGGTGCTGGACTTCTCGACATTTCCGTCCCTTCTCCTTATTATGACGATTTTCAGGATGGCGCTCAATATCAGCTCCACAAGGCTAATACTGGGAAACGGCGGATTCGCGGGCCATATGGTCGCAACCTTCGGCAACTATGTGGGCGGGGGGGATCTTGTCGTCGGCGCCGTCATATTCATCATTCTCGTGCTCGCCCAGTTCCTGGTCATCACAAAGGGCGCGGAGAGGGTGGCGGAGGTCGCGGCGCGCTTTACGCTGGACGCGATGCCGGGCAAGCAGATGGCGATAGACGCCGACCTCAACTCCGGCGCCATAGACGAGGCAACCGCACGCAAGCGCCGCGTAGCCGTGTCCCGCGAGGCGGATTTCTACGGAAGCATGGACGGAGCTTCCAAGTTTGTCAAGGGGGACAACATACTCGGCATCATAGTCACCGGCGTCAATATCATTGGCGGTCTGATAATCGGCAGCATGACCGGGGTGGCCGACCCGCTCAGAACGTTCGTAATCGCCGCGATAGGCGACGGCCTCTGTGCGCAGATACCGTCGCTGCTGATATCCACCGCGACCGGCATAATTGTCACAAAGGCCTCCAGCGACGAGTCCATGGGCACCGACCTGTCCCGCCAGATCACACAGCAGCCCGCCGTCCTGATGATAGCGGGCGCCGTGCTCTCGATCATCACGATAATCCCCGGCATGCCGTGGTACGCCACCCTGCCGATCGGCGGGGCGCTGATTGTGCTGGGCGTCATGCTGCGCGGCAGACAGAATAAAAAGGACATCGTGGAGGATGTGGAGGAGGTCGAGCAGCAGGCTCAGGAGACCCGGAAGCCGGAGAACGTGGTGTCGCTTTTGCAGGTCGACCCGATAGAGCTGTTCTTCGGCTACGGCATCATACCGCTAGCCGAGACGAGCCAGGGAGGGGATCTGCTCGACCGTGTGGTCATGATAAGGCGGCAGTGCGCGCTGGAGCTGGGCCTGATCGTGCCGATCATACGCCTCAGGGACAACATACAGCTCGCCGCAAACGAATACAGCATCGCGATCAAGGGCAACGAGGTGGCTCACGGGGAGATAGTGCTGGACCACTATCTCGCGATGAACCCGGGCGACATCACCGAGGACATAGAGGGCATTGAGACGGTAGAGCCCGCCTTCGGGCTGCCGGCGAAGTGGATATCCGGCAAGCAGAGGGAGCGCGCTGAGATGCTGGGCTTCACTATCGTCGACCCGCCGTCCGTCATAGCCACCCATCTCACCGAGATAGTGCGCCGGCACGCGCATGAGCTGCTCGGGCGGCAGCAGGTGCAGGTGCTTGTCGACAATCTGCGGCAAAACCAGCCCTCACTCGTCGACGATGTTATACCCAAAGTATTTTCGCTGGGGGATATACAAAGAGTATTGGGAAATCTGCTGCGCGAGGGCGTTTCCATAAGAGATATGGCGACCATAGTCGAAACAATGAGCGATTACTCGGGGATAACCCGGGATACGGACATGCTGACCGAGTATGTCCGGCAGGCTCTTAAACGCTCTATAAGCAACAAATTCATCCAGGGCCGCAAGGCGCATGTGATAACTCTTGATCCAATGGTCGAGCAGCTTATGACGGACAATCTGCGTCAGACCGAACAGGGCGCGTTTGTGGCGCTTGAGGCGGATACGGTGCAGAAGATATTCACTTCGCTGCGACGCGCGGTGGAGCGCATGAATTCGCTGGGTATGGCCCCGCTGGTGCTGACGGGCCCTGTGGTGCGCCCGCACTTCAAGCGGCTGGTCGACCAGCTCGCGCCCGACCTGACCGTGCTCTCCTATAACGAAGTTGAGCAGAATATAGACATTCAGGCCGAGGGGATGGTGACGCTGTGAATGTAAAACGCTATATCGCAAATGACATGCCGGAGGCTCTGAGTAAAATCCGCGATGAGCTGGGCAGGGACGCCTTTATACTAAACCAGCGCACCATCAGGCACAAGGGACTCAGGGGATTCTTCCGGAAGCCGATGGTCGAGGTGGTGGCGGCTTACGAGCCGCCTGAGTCGGCGGCAGAGCCGCCCGCAAAGAAGAAGAAGCCCAACCCCCTGCCACCGCTCACTCCCCAGCTCAAGAAAACCGACAGACCGCTTCCGGAGTCGGACATGTCAGAGGCAGTGCCGCCCGCTCCGCTGAAGTTTCCGGCCTATCAGGGCGCGGGTCCGGAGTTCAAGCCCGTCGTCCTGCCGGGAGCTTCGCCCAGGGGAGCGGTAGCGATAAAGCCGCCCGTTCAGGATGATTCAAAAATAGCCTCCCTTGAGACCAAGATTGAGGCGCTGGCCGCGACCGTGCAGAACCTGACGGGCGCTATAAATTCCTCGCGCGAGGCTGTGCGCGGAGGTTATCCCGCCGAGGTGGACTCGCTTTTGGGCTCGCTGCTTGAAAACGAGGTGCATGAGGAGTTCGCGCACAAGATAGCCCGCGAGGTGACCGAAATAGTCACAAAGCAGAAGGCCAACCCGGTCGAGGTCATGGAGCAGATACTGCGCCAGACGCTCGGGGAGCCCGCCCCTCTTCGCCTTAAGCGCTTCAAGCGCACGGTTGTCATGCTGGTGGGCTCGACGGGCGTGGGGAAAACCACTACGCTCGCCAAGCTGGCCGCGATATACCACATAAATCACCACGCCAAGGTGGGGATCATCACCACCGACACGTACCGGATTGCGGCGGTGGACCAGCTCAGGACATACGCGGAGATACTCGAGGTGCCGCTGTCGGTGGTATATGGGCCGGATGAGCTGCCGGAGGCGCTGCGCGAGCATGAGGACAAGGACGTCGTGTTCATCGACACCGCCGGCAAAAGCCCGAAGGATCGCACGCTGGAGGAGGAGATCACGTCGATGATCAAGCTCTCCGACTGCGACGAGGTGCATCTGGTGCTGTCCGCCACCACAGGCTTCGCGGGGCTTCTAAATATTATCACGACATACGGCTTCCTGAAGGACTACAAAATACTCTTTACAAAGATGGACGAGAACCCCGCGTGGGGAGTGGTGCTCAACACGAAGTTCCTGACAGACAAGCCGATTTCCTTTATAGGCTCCGGCCAGACGGTGCCGGACGATATAGAGGTTATGAACCCGAGGGACATCATACAGAGACTTACAGGGAAGCCGGCGGGCTGATGCCCGTGCCGTTATAGGATTCTTAATATGAATGATCAGGCAAGCGCACTGAGACAAATTGTACAGTCCATCAAGCACCAGCGCCCCCGCCGCTTAGGAGAGGGGGCCAGAGTTGTCTGCGTGACCAGCGGAAAGGGCGGGGTTGGCAAGACGAGCTTTACGGTAAACCTGGCGATAGCCCTGTCCAAAAAGGGACTCAGGACGCTTATCGTGGACGCGGACTTCGGTCTGGCAAACGTCGACGTCATGATGGGAATCACTCCCGGTCTCGATCTGTCCCACGTCATAAGCTATCAGAAGGACATCATGGACGTGATCTTCGACGCTCCGGGAGGGGTAAAAATAATCTCAGGGGGCTCCGGTGTCGTCGAGCTGATGAATTTATCCGAAACACAGCTTGCAAACATGGTGGAGAATCTGTTATCATTAGATGACATAGCGGATGTGATTCTGTTTGATACGGGCGCCGGGGTCAACCAGAACATCATGCGCATCATAACCTCCTCAGATGAGGTTATCGTTATAACCACCCCGGAGCCGACCGCGATCATGGACGCTTACGCCCTTGTCAAATCGGTTTCAAATTCGGACAGCCCGGCGCGCATGAGGCTTGTGGTCAATAAAGCCGAGAGCGCGGCTGAGGGCGAGGACACGCTGGCGAAGTTTTTGGGAGTCGTGAGGCTGTACCTGAAGATTGACCTTGAGCCGCTGGGCTATGTGCTGTCTGATCCTGCGGCGTCCAAGGCCGTGCGCCTGCAGCATCCCTTTATGCTCAGCTTCCCCAAGTCCCAGGCCGCGCGCGACATGGAGGCAATCACATGGAGATTCATGAATCTGGAGCCGGAGTCAGATAGAAAGAGCGGACTCCGCGGTTTTTTGAACAATCTTATACGCAGGGGAGGAAAGGAGGCGTGACGCGTGGACTATGATCTTACTCTTGGCGAGCGCCTTGACGTGATCATCGGGGAGCGCAGATGCATCAGCAACGTACAGGAGATAACGAGGGCGGGCAACCTTGTTATTTCAGCGCCGACATACAGGAGTGTCATCGTGCCGATACCGGACGGCGAGCTGGTAAACGTGGTGTATTTTCGTCAGTCAGGCATGTTCTCCTTTGTGGCGGCCCTTCTGCGCCGTTACAACGACGGCAATATAGAGCTGTGTGAAATAGAGATAAAGAGCCCTATCAGCAAATATCAGCGCAGGGATTTTGTGCGCTACGACACTGTGCTGCCCGTCAGGGTGAGCATGCTGGCCGACGCCGAGACGCTTTCCGGGATGTCCATAGAGGAGACGCTGCGCAGGATATTCGACCGGCGATACATGGGAATGCCCAGAGAGGGCGACTATCCGTCGGAGGACTGCCTGACGCTGGATATAAGCGGGGGAGGTCTTCGGTTTTCCGCCAGGGAGAGCTATGAGAAAAACTGCCTTTTGGAGTGCACGGTGACGTTTTCGGACGAGGAGGAAATCACCGTAGACGCGCTGGTGATGCGGGCTGAGGAGGCCCGGAACGGGCTCCCCTGGCGCATAGGGGTGCAGTTTGTGAATATTGAGGAGCGCCTGCGCCGCAAAATAATAAAATACATCTTCAACGAGCAGGTCAAGGAGAGACAGAAAATATAGAAGAGCGTCGCGGGGCGGGTGAGCAAATAATCCCAGTATAATAATGCCTCTATAATGTACAACCTACGTTATGTGATCCCGCGCCGCCGTACAACGTGCATTCTCCCCAAAAATACGCAAATACTTGACTAAACGCTTAATAATGTTTACAATAAATTGTTCCGGTACGGAAGCAGACCGATTTCGCGCTGCTGCGGGGTACCGGAATAATATTCCTTAGGGGGATAAAAATGCCTGCTTCTCAAACGCAAAGCCAGCCCCGCAACCAGGAAAAGCTGGTGAGGCTGTGGAAGGATTTCAGCGAGACAAAGAATATGGAGCTGAGGAACCAGCTGGTTATGCAGTATGTGCATCTTGTAAAGGCCATAGTGCTGAGAATGATGCCAACCTACCGAAAGCATGTGGATTTTGACGATCTTATGAGCTGCGGGCTTTTGGGGCTTATGGACGCCATAGATAAGTTCGATATAAGTAAAGAGGTAAAGTTCGAAACCTACGCTTCGCTCCGCATAAAGGGTGAGATCATTGACCAGCTGCGCAAGCAGGACTGGGCTCCAATCAGCCTTCGGCAGAAGATCAAGCGAATCGAGGAGGGGATGGACGCCCTGGAGTTCAAGCTGGGCCGCTCGCCGAGCGAGAACGAGGTGGCCGAATTTATCTCGATGAATGTTGACGACGTCAAAAAGACGCTGGACGAGTCCCACGCGTTTAATGTGGTCTGCCTTGACGAAATACTTGTGGATCGTATGAACTCTGAGGAGCTTGTCGCCTCGCATGACGAGAGCCCGGAGGAAAGCTACGAGCGCAACGAGCTCAAGGAAATACTGGCATCCAGCATAGAAGGGCTTCC
This sequence comes from Oscillospiraceae bacterium, assembly GCA_031556035.1. GTDB lineage: Bacteria > Bacillota > Clostridia > Oscillospirales > UBA929 > JAVBTT01. The sequence goes on along the minus strand of JAVBTT010000001.1, from coordinate 88,580 downwards.
GGAAAAGGAGAAGCTTGTTGTCTCGCTATACTACAACGACGAGCTGACACTCAAGGAAATAGGGGCGGTTTTAGGCGTTACCGAGTCGAGAGTGAGCCAGATACACGCGAAGGCGATAATGTCGCTGAGGCTTAAAATGAAGCACGCGTTTGGCGCGTAAAAACTACACGGCAGGAAGCCGACCAGCTGTTCACATGGAGGTGAATACGCATGTCTCTGCGCATCGACACGCCTATGTCGCTGGCACGCCCTGTTGAGGCGACGGCCGAGAAAGCGTCTGAGCTTGCGCGCCAGGGGCTGAACGCCCCCGCTATGAAGCGGGACGAGGCCGAGCAGACGGAGCGAAAGCTCCACCGCGCCCAGGCGGCGAAGGAAACGGAGGGGCGCAGGATTCAGGCCGACGAGTGCGGCAAGGACCGGGGAGGGCGGCCCGACAGGGATGAGCCCGAAGAAACCGAACCCTCGCCGGAGGGGGAGGATCAACTAACAAGGCTTAAGCGAAGGGCGGAGCAGAGATTGCTCGGTCTCTCGGTAGAGCCTAACAAAAAGGACAAATGTGTCGAACATCGGCTGGATATAACGTTATGAGGTCATATTATGTGGGGATATTGGCTGTATATTGCCGGCTTTTCCGTGATTATACTCGTTCTGGCGGTGGTCTTCGTCCGCTATGTCATGCGCAGGCTGGACTCTGTGGAAGGAAGCCCGGCGTCCGACCGCCGCGAGGAAAAAATATTCAGGCTCTACTCTGAAATCGAGAGCATGATGGACAGCTTTGAGGAATACGTTGGAGAGGTGCACGAGGAGTTGGAGCGCGAGCGGGCGGAGCTCGCCGAACTCTCCCGTCGCGCCTCGTCGCTGTATATGCAGGCAGAGGACAGGGTATTAAATCTTTCTGAATATACTCAGGGTAATGAGCCGTCGGGGGGAGCGCCCCGGCGTTCGGCGGCACCGGAGAGTCCGCTGGCGCCCGGGGGGAGAATGTCCGGGGCGCCCGGGCAGGAAAATTCCGGAAATAAACGCGAGTCCCGCCTCAGCTCGCGTGACAGGAGCACACTGAGCGGCCTCAAGACGAAATCGCAGAAGGTGCGCTTTCTTATGAGCAGGGGGCTTTCGCTGGAAGAGGTAGCGCGAGAGCTGGGCATCGGCAAGGGCGAGGTAAAGCTGATCGCCGATTTGGAAAAGTAAAACGCTCATGTTGTGCTCTAAAGTTTGACTTTAAAAATGCCGATAATAGAGGATAGCGCCAGGTGGCAGGATTACACCCGGGAGGTATACAATGCTCAGAGGCTTGTACACGGCAGGGACCGCCATGATTGCTCAGAACAGGCGCATGGACGTGATAACCAACAACATGGTGAACGTGGAGACGGTCGGCTACAAGCAGGACGTCATGGTCACGCAGAGCTTCCGCGACATGCTCATCAGCCGTATCAACGATCCGTCGGTCTACCAGTACAGCATGGTGGGGCCGCACAACACCGGTATCCACATCGACACAATCTACTCGGTGTTTCAGCAGGGCAGCCTGACCGCCTCCAGCAACGCCACCGATATGGCGCTGGCAAATGAGGGCTGCTATTTCGTGGTGGAGTATACCCCGAAAACTCTTATCCCGCCCACGGCCGAGGAGCGCGCGGATCCGGACTACGAGCCTGATTATGACTATGGCGAGGCCGAGGAGCGCTTCACGAGGGCCGGCAACTTCAACGTCGACGCAGAGGGCTATCTTGTGACCCCCACGGGCTACTATGTGCAGGGTCAGGGCGGAAACATAATGGTCGGTACGAGCGACTTCACGGTGGACGCCGAGGGCAACATCACGGTTGGCGGCGAGTATATCGACACACTGCGGATTGTGGCCTTTGAGGATCAGAACGTGCTGCGAAAGGCGGGCGGCAATCTTTTTACCGCGGTGGGCGCGCTCGACGAGGACGGCGAGGAGATCCCGGCCGAACCGATCGACGTGAGGGCGGAGGTTCAGCAGTTTTTCCTTGAGGCGTCCAATGTGGACGTGGCGACTGAGACCGTCCGGATGATGGAGGCGTATCGAGCCTTTGAGCTTAATCAGCGGGTGGTGCGCATGTACGACGAGTCGCTTGGGCGAACGGTTAATGATATAGCGAGAGTGTAGGCGTTAGCGGCAGCCCGCAAGGCGGGCGAAAGCAAAACCGGAGCGGCAGGCCGTGCGGAGCTTGACAATGCCCAACACTCCTTATACGCCTTACAGAAAGGAACCATTATATAAATGATTCAATCTTTATATACGGGGGCTTCCGGGCTGACCGGGCAGCAGAAAAATATCGACGTTATATCCAACAACGTTGCGAACGTAAACACCGACGGCTTCAAGGCGTCCCGCTTTGATTTTCAGGACTGCCTTTATCTCAGGATGCAGAGCCCCACCGACAATTCCCCGCAGAAGAACCTCCAGCGTGGCGCGGGTGCCATTGAGTATCAGGTCGCCAAGCTGTTTCTTCAGGGCGCCGTGCGCGAAACGGGAAGGACGCTAGACTTCGCGCTTGAGGGGAACGGCTTTTTTATGGTGGAAAACCCCAACCCCCTGGAGGAAAACGAGGGCATGGACGAAATGCTCTACACCCGCTCGGGCAATTTCTATATCTCCCCTGAAGAGGGGAGCGGCGAGGGCGGATACCTGGTGGACGCGTCAGGCCGCTATATTTTGAGCGCGGACGGAGACAGGATATTTATCAATAATCCGGAGGCGCTTTCCGTAAGCCAGGAGGGGTTTCTGACCGAGACAAGCTCCCAGGGAGAGGTCACTGAGATTGCCCGTCTCGGCCTTATGGACTTCACAAACAGGCAGGGGCTTGCGGCCGTCGGGGACAATCTCTACATGACCACCGCAAACAGCGGGGAAGAGGCCGAGGCCGCCGCGACCGTGCGGGGAAGCGGGCTTGAGAGCTCAAATGTCGATTACGCCGAGGAGGTCACCCGCCTGATACGCGCCCAGCGGGCCTACCAGCTGGCCGCGCGCTGCGTAACCACAGCGGATCAGATGATGCAGCAGGTCAACAACATCAGGCAATAAAAATTACCAATTAAGTTAATATTTTAATATCAAGAATTTGCCGCCATATACCGATATATTATTACGCCATTGGCCGGAGCTGACTGTCCGGCGGCGCGGCAGCTTTTTAGTATGAGGAGGGGTCGTCATGGATGTGCGTCAATGCCGCAGCTGTAGAAAGCTTTTTCAATATATTGGCAGTCCGATATGTCCGTCATGCGTTGATGAGGAGGAAAGGCTCTTTAAAGCGGTGCGAAATTTTATTTACGAGAATCCCAGCTCAAGCATTGACGAAATCCGTGAGGAAACCGGCGCGGACAGCGCCCTCATCTCAAGGTGGCTCAGGGAGGGGCGGCTGATATTGTCGGCGGAGAACGCGGCCCTGCTCAAGTGCGAGGCCTGCGGACAGCCGATTCGCTCGGGGCGTTATTGCGAAGCGTGCACGGCGAGCATGAAGGGTCAGCTTCAGTCGGCGGCGAAAACGATTTCACCGAGGCAGGACACGAGGGATAAGGCTCCGGAAAGCCGTCCCGGAGCAAGAATGCATGTGGATTTTAGAAAAAAATAAATATTTTACCAGTTAAAGCTTTGTTAAAAATTATCGATATAAGAATTGTAAGAGAAAATCACAGCGTCGCGAAGGAGGAAGCAATAATGAATCTTAAAATTGGAGGGTCTGTCCCGATGTCAGGGGTGTCCCGCTACAACAATGTGCAAAAGGCCGTGTCCAAGCAGGCTGTCACAATTGAGGGCGCCGACAAGCTGGACATTTCCCAGTCCTCGCGTTCCTTTGAGACCGCCTTGCGCGCCGTTAAGGACGCTCCGGAGATCAGAACCGACAAAGTCAGGGAACTCCAGGAGAGCATTAACAACGGCACCTACAGGGTCGATGCCCGTGTCCTCGCGGACAAGATGCTTTCAGAGGTCAAGTAATACAGGCAGCAGATTTCCGTCCCGCCAGCGATGGGACAGGCGGATTGCGCCAAAAATTTGTATGTCGCTGGAGAAATGGCTTACCGTATGGAGAGTTTGTTCAAGCAACTGCTCGACATATTGACAGAGGAAAAAGAGATTTACAAGGCGCTGCTCGAGCTTTCGGGGAAGAAGAAGGAAGCTATCGTTAGCAGCGCCCTTGAATCGATAAACAGAATTGTGCGGGACGAGCAGGCGCTCGTGGCCAGGATACAGGACAGGGAACGCGCCCGCGCGAAGTGCGTTATGGCGCTGTGCCAGCTTTCCGGCAAAAAGGACGCAAGTCTTCAGAGCTTTGCCTATCTCGCCTCCACGCAGGAGGACAGGGACAGGCTGGATGAGCTGCAGGGCACTCTTCCGGAGCTGATAGCTCAGCTTCGCGCGTTAAACGAGATCAACCGCCAGCTCATCGAATCAAGGCTTAAATACGTGCAGTTCGTGATGGACAGCATGACTCCCGGCTCGGGCTCCGCCACATACGGAGCGCAGGGGGAGGACGGCAGGCCGGACAGGCCCCGCCTTAATCTTTATGATCAGAAGGTGTGACAGCCAATGAGATCGACTTTCGCCGGACTCAACATAGCCAGCAAGGGCTTGTTTATATCGCAGCGCCAGATAGACGTCACCAGCCATAACGTCGCCAACGCCAACACGGTGGGTTACTCCCGCCAGCGCTACATAACCTCGGCCTGTGATCCCAAGGGGGCGTACAACCAGTTTTCCACCACCGTGCGCGGCAAGGTTGGCGACGGAGTCGAGACACTGTCCCTGGATCAGATACGCGACAGGTTCCTGGATCAGCAGTACCGCACGGAGTACTCAAAATCCTCCTATTGGGAGACGCGGTCGTCCGCGCTTTACTATGTCGAGGACGTGTTCAACGCGACCGACGAGACCAGCCTGAACGGGGTTATGAACAGCTTCTTCAACTCGCTTCAGGAGCTGTCCAAGAACACGACCGACGAGGCCATACGCACAAACGTGATGTCGGAGGCCAAGAAGCTGGCCGAGACTTTTCATATGTATCACGACCAGCTCACGTCCCTGATGGCCCAGCAGGACACAAACCTGGTGGCGCAGGTCAAGGGCACCAACGACCTCATCGGAGAGCTGGCCAGCCTGAATCAGAAAATATTCCGCTTCGAGCTCGGCGGCTCTGTCGCCAACGACCTGCGCGACGAGCGCAATCTGGTACTCGACAAGCTGTCAAGCATGATGGATATAACATACACCGAGGAGAGCTTTGATCCCCCGCTCTACAACCTGTACGGGGTTGAAGTGACCAAGATGAACGTATACGCAGGGCTGGGCGCTGGAGATGACTACCTGGACAACCTGCTCTGCTCGCACGACGAGGCGTTCTACCTGACATTTGAGCCGGAAACCGGCATGAACGAGATCGCGGACAACAACGATCCGGCGATTGAGACGCACAACGTATACCTGGCCTCCGGCGCAGCCCTGTTTTCCGGGGATATTGAGGGACTGAACCACGGTATGCTCAAAAGCTACGTGGATATGCGCGACGGAAGCGAGATGGACAGCCAGGGCATACCATACTTCCTCAATCAGCTCAATACAATGGTCAGCTCGCTTGTCACAGAGCTTAACGCTATACATACCCAGGGCTATACAATGCCCTATTCCAATCAGAACTCGGCCTCCGACTCGCTCACAGGAATAAACTTCTTCAGCCCTGACGGGCAGACCGCGGCCACGATATCCCTCTCGGACGACATCCTGCTCAGCGTCTTCAACATAGCGGCGTCCGGCGAGTATGTGACTCTGGACTCGGACAGCCACCTCCAGACCGGCAACAACCTCAACATACTTGACCTGATAAAGGGCATAAAGGAGCGCACCGACCTCGACGACGTGGGGAGCTACGAGGGCTACTTCAAGAACTTCCTGGGCAACCTCGCCTCCGAGGTGTCGCATTCCAACAATATGGAGTCAAGCCAGCTCGTCCTGCTGGACAGCATTGAGTCGCAAAGGGTTTCGGTCATGGGCGTCAGCGTGGACGAGGAGATGACAAACCTGATAAAGTTCCAGCACGCCTACAACTCGTCGGCCCGCGCGATAACAACTCTCGACGAGGCGCTCGACAAGCTGATAAACGGGACTGGACGGGTAGGTTTATAATTTTAAAATATATTGTCCCCGCCTCCGGCGGGGACAATATATAACCAATACGAATAGGGCTGTCCGCCCGGGAAGGCATGGTCTTGTATGGCGCAGCGCATTACAAACGGCATGATGATCAGCAGCTTCAACCGCAACCTGCAGATGAACACCAAGCGCATGAGCAATTACCAGCAGCAGCTCGCGACAAACCGCAAGCTCGTCAGGCTGTCGGACGATCCGGTCAGCGTGGTCAAGCTTGTGGACGCCAAGGGCAAGCTAAACGATATAGAGCAGTACCAGAAGAACCTCCAGGACGCCAACGCCTGGCTCACGCACACCGAGTCCGCGCTGAACGAGATGAACACGATAATAAAACGCTCGTTTGAGCTGGCCACCTACGCTGCCAACGACGTGCTCGCGGACGACGACAGGCAGGCCATTGCCGAGGAGATCGGACAGCTCAGGGATCAAGTCGAAACCCTGGCTAACACTTCCCTGGGATCAAAGTACGTGTTCGGCGGATACAACGTATCCCTGGCCCCGTTTGTGACCGATCCCGAGACCGGCGACATTGAGGTCAACGGGCAGAGCATGGTATACGGCAACGGGGACGACGAGCACATATTCTATGAGCTCAACTTTGCCCTGGATTTTGATGTGGGCATCTCCGCCAACCAGTTTATGGGAGTTGGAGAGGAAAAGAACATATACCATCAGATGACCATGTTCTATCAGACGCTGATGGATCCTGAAACCTGCAACAATGAGAGCATACAGCCCTTTATCGGCACCATGCAGGATCTGCAGAAGGACGTTCTTACAAACCTCGCGGAGGTCGGCGGGCGCGCCAGTCGTATTGAGCTTATGGAGAACCGCTTCGCGCAGGACAACATCAACTACACCCAGATGAAATCCGATGTGGAGGATCTTGACCAGGCCGAAACGATAATGCATTTCTCAATGGCCGAGGCGGTTTACAGGGCGGCTCTGAATGTGGGAGGGCGTGTGATACAGCCAACCCTCGTGGATTTTCTGAGATAATTCAATAGTTCCCGGCGCCAAATCTCCGACGGGATTTCCCGCCGGAGACTGGCTTATTTATTTCGAATACCGGAACATCCGAAAAACTGAAAGGCCGCCGTAATACAGTAATCTTATGCACAAGGAAGTGATAAAAGTGCTGCCAAGGATTGTTATCTCGCAGACCTCGGGCTCGATTGCCATCGACATTACGCGCGCCAGGCTGGATCTCAAACCGGGGCGTTTTGAGATGAGCATGGAGGACAACGTTGAGCCGCAGCTTCAGATGAGGACAAAGCTCCCAAAGGTGCGGATCGACCAGACAGCGGCCTTTGCCAGCGCGGGGCTGAAAAAGCCGATCCCGCTTGCCCTGGACGCGTTCAGCAGGGCGCTGCAGGACGGCATAGACTCAATAGGCACGATAGCGCAGGAGGGGCTCGAGTTTTTGAGGATCGAGGACGGGGGGAATCCCGTCGCGTCGCAGGCCGCGCGGATAGGAAACAAGGATTTCAGTCTGACGGTCACATCCATGCCTTCCGCCGGGCCCGATATAAAGGTTGACCAGGGAGCCGTCGATATCAGCATGACCCCAGTGCCTGTTCAGGTCAACTGGAAGTGGGTGGAGGGTCAGAGCGAGTACACCCCGTATGAGGTCAATATCACGATGTCGCGCTATCCGCATATTGAAATATCAGTTGAGCCAGGCATTGAGCTGGAGTTTCCGGTCAGCACAGGCATGGGTTCGGCTGTCGATGAGGCAATATAATTATACTATTGATGGAGTATTATACTAATACCTGTTAAAACCTGACGGTATTAATTTGCAGAAGCTTGCTACCGCAAGCTTCTGCAAATTTCTGAACGGAAGGTTTTAACAGGTATTAGTATTAGGGCAAAAAAAGTGTGAATTCCCCGAGTCGCTTTCAATAAAGTCGGCTCTGCTCGTGCGCTATGAAAGCCTCAGCCGTGCGATAACAATGTTACTGCTGTTGCTCATTTCCAATGCACAGCCCGGATACTTCTCAATTATTTTTTTTACATTTGCAAGCCCGGTTCCCTCGTGTCCTTTTTTGCTTGTGAAGCCTGGGGTGAACACGCTGGAAACACTGATTGGATTGAGCGAGCTGTTAGTGATTGTAATCCATATGCCCTCTCCGTCTTTGCACTCGATACAAAAAGACGCCTTTTTTTGCATGGTTTCTGCTGCCGACTCAACGGCATTGTCCAGCAAACACGCAATTATACGGCACATGTCCATGTCCTCGATAGGGAGCGGAGAGAGCGGACACCTCAAAGAAATGCTCAGGCTTACTTTCAGCTTCTCGGCGCGCTCATGTTTATTGAGCAGGAGAGATATCAAGGCAGGGTGCTCTACGGCGCGGCGGCTCAGGTCAAGCAAGTCTCCCGCCCTAGTCGTTATTTCGACAAGGGATTTGTGATAGCGCCTGCACGCCTCCAAATCCCCAAGCTCAAAGTAACCGTTATATGTTTGCAGGATATTATAAAAGTCATGCTTAATAGCGCTGAACTGATTCAGGCTGTGGAACAGGGATTCCATCTGTCTCTCTTTTTCACAAATGTCCATTTGCGCGTAGCGGTTGCTGTTTAAGGAAATACAAAACGCGGAAAACAAGAGAAGCATACACAGGCTGACTAAACTCCCGGACACAGTTTTAGGGATAAAAATCATGATATAGGCAGCACACAGATAAATGAAACATAGTTGAAAAATGGGGAAAATCATGCTTTTCTTGGTTGTTTCACTGTCCATGCCTTTAAAAATAAGGAACTTAGGTTTAAGTTCGAGGATGTGATACATTCCTATATAGCAGGCTATTGAAACAACGAGGCTTGCCGTATACATGCCAAGATGTTTAGAATAATCAATCGCAGAGGAATCCTGTGCGAAGAAGACGGCGCCCAGTAGTCTTGTCACCCCTGTAACAGTCTGAAAATAAAGATATGTGTATACAGCCACCTCCAGAGCATGTATGGGCGCGAATTTAAGCGTCCGGACAAAATACAGCCATAGCGTGACGGTAATAATCACGCCCGGCAGCGAGGCCACAACTGGTATCAACGCTTGTTCATCCGGGGTGTTCGCCAGCACGAGCCTGTAAAAGTCCCCCACGAATACGAGCCCCCCAAGGGACAGGGTGAACAGAACTCTAGTGCGCAGCGGCAACCTCACCTCACTCATGCGCAGGTGCAGGCCAAACTTTATGTACATTAACACGATTTGATATATAAGAGCAGCGCAAACGGCAATATTGCGCATTTCGAAAGAGGTTGAAGATATATTTAGAATTCCCATCTTGGCCTCCTTCGCATAACCAAGGATAATAAGTACATAATGGTTTGAGTTTTTCGCGGGATAAACAGGTAAATAACGCACTCCAATGGCTCTTATACAATAATACATTGTTGATGGATTTTTACAAGATGTATTCTGCTTATTTTATCTACTTTTTAACATGAGATGAGTATTAATAAGCGGAAGCCTGCCGCGGCAGGCTTCCGCTTATTAATACGGTCAGCTTCAACAGGTATTAGTATTACTACGTGGCTTCGGTGATTCCCGTGAGCATAATGGACTCGGCGGCCCGGTAAACGCTTTCAAACTCGGTCAGCGGCAGAGGATTCACTCCTTCCCCCAGCTCGACGGTGTATCCGGGCAGATTGTAATTCTGAATGAACCAATCCTTATATCCGCCGTAGCTGTTCCCCGGGGGGTCGGCCAGCGTGTAGCCGGACACCTCGGCCATACGCTCCCCAATCCTCAGTCCGTCGGGTGGAACAATGTCGTTAAAGCGCCAGTATATCTCCTCTCCCTGCGTATGAAGGGCTATGGCAAGGCGGGGCTCAAGCGACACGGTCAGTGCCGCCATTCCGCCCGACTCGGGCTCGCTCAGGGGATAGGGCCCCGTGTAATCCCTCGGGCCGGGCCGGTTTATCCCCAGCGCCTCCTTTTCGGCTTTGCCCTGCTCAAACAGGGCGGGATAGTTGTTGTTCAAGTCCACACCGTGGATGTTTGCCTTCCAGCTGGACGGAAACGGAAGCCCGCCGCGCATCGCGTACGCCTGTCGGTAAGCCTCTGTATAGGGCTGAAGCTGGCCGGTCACAAGGTCTACGCCGTCCGGGTTCACCATCGGGACAAGATACAGCGACGTGTCCGCAAGCAGGGTTCTGACAGGTATGCCGTTCAGGGCTCCATTTGCGACCAGCGCCCCGCACAGCATTTCCAGAAAGCGCATCATCGCCGGCGTAGTTATCCACTCATTGGCGTGGTGCGAGGCGTTGTACATAATCCGCTTCCGACCTATTCCAAGGCGTATGTACGGGATACTCGCGTTCAACACGCTTTCGCCCAGGCTCTTTACTTCAAGGAAGGAATATCTCACCTGAAGCGCCGCGAGATCCGTCTCCATAACCCCGGAGCTGTATGGAATATCCACATTGATTACACTGCCCGGAAACGGAACGGTCAGCCGCTGCCCCGGAAAGAGCGCGTACTCTTCCATAAGAAGCGGGTTTGCGGAGAGTATATCCGGAACAGTCACGCTGTAGGACTGCGCGATTGAGCTCAACGTGTCACCTGGACGTGCGGTATATTGCGCCGCTCGGTTAAGATACGGCGCCAGCGCTTTCCATGTCTCGCCGCCAGCTATGCCGTCCTGTCTCAGCCCGCCCGCCCGCTGAAACGAGCGGACTGCGTTCTTGGTTTTGGAGCCGAAGCTTCCGTCAATAGGCTCGTTATAATATCCTGCCCTGGTAAGCGCCTTTTGCAGCAGCCGAACCATTGGGCCGCTGTCGCCCTGTTCAAGCCATGTCAATAGAAACTCCCCCCTGCGCGTTGTTACCATAAGCTTATGATAAACTTTTGGCAAAAATGTACGGCGGGATGAGGATAAAATGACTGAAGGGTCTTATATTGGTCTCACGATTAAACCTTGCCGCAATAGCTCCTCATACTAGTATAAATAAAGGGCAGGGGCTGCGCGTCATTTTTCATACTGCCCCCTGAAGTTCTTAAAACACAAGAAAACCACCCTGAATCGGGTGGTTTTTTGGCGCGCCCAGCAGAATTCGAATCCACGACCTTCTGGTCCGTAGCCAGACGCTCTATCCAGCTGAGCTATGGGCGCGTATCGCGAAGATCATTCTATACAAATAAAGAGCTTTTGTCAAGAGTTTTGTTTTGCAGCCATAGATATCAAAAGTGTGAGACGTTTGCCGTATTGATGAGCGCGGTTGCTTTACACCCAGGGAATTCAATGTTTTCTTGAAAGTTAAGCGCAGATTTGTTATTATTACAAAGCGGGCTGCTTGCAGGGAACTTTCTGGGGCTGCCCGAAGACAACCTATAGAAACCTCTCCCGCCTTAATCCAGCCGCAGGCGGGAGGAGGGCGAGCGCCGCGGCGGCAGCGGCGGGGAGGTATTTTCAATGAGCAACAGGATCAGGGCGGCCGTTATCGGCTACGGAAATATCGGCAGGGCGGTCTTGAAGTCCCTTCGCCGGGCGGACGATTTCGAGATAGCGGGGCTTGTCAGAAGGAAAGGCGGGGCGCCCGCGGAGGGTGTGACGACGGTGGACGACATCGCTGCTCTGGGCAAGGTAGACGTCGCGCTGCTGTGCCACCCCACCCGGAGCGTTCCGGAGCTGGCGGCAGCACTCGCAGCCATGGGTATACACACGGTTGACAGCTACGACATCCACACCTCAATTTGGGAATACGTCAGCGCCCAGCAAGAGACATGCCTCAGAGCCGGCACCGTCAGCGTGGTCGCGGCGGGCTGGGATCCCGGCACCGACTCGGCGCTGAGGGCGCTTCTTGAGGCGATGGCGCCGGAGGGTGTCACACACACCAACTTCGGCCCCGGCATGAGCATGGGGCACAGCGTGGCGGCCAGGGCCGTCAGGGGTGTCAAAAACGCAGTTTCCATCACGCTGCCCGAGGGACGGGGCGTACACGCCAGGAGGGTATATGTTGAGCTTGAGGATGGCTTCATGTTTGACGAGGTCGCGTCCGCGATAAAATCAGACGCATATTTCGCGCACGACAGGACCGAGGTGGAGCAAGTCGAGGACGTCAGCGCCGTGATAAACACCTCCCACGGGGTTCTGCTGGAGCGCGAGGGAGCGTCAGGGGATGTCTGCGGGCAAAAGTTCAGCTACGATATGCGCATCGACAATCCTGCCCTGACGGGTCAGGTAATGGTCGGCTGCGCTCGCGCGGCAACGCGGCTGGCCCCGGGCTGCTATACTCTCCCGGAGATTCCGCCGATGGCGCTGCTTCCCGGCTCGCGCGAGGAGCTTGTAAGACGTCTGGTATAAGTTTTTTGAGCGCTGGAAGGATGCTGGAAATCGCTTTAGGGAATTGACTTTTATATCGATAATATAGGGACACAGCCGAAATTGCCGGAGGGTGGTCTGCCGAATGGAATTGATGTTCGTTCCCAAACCTGTTTTTGATAGAAACAAGGAAGTCAAGGGATATTATATCTCCTATCAGGTCGGGAACGCCCTGCTTGAGGAGGTCAGGCGGGACGCTCTTGAGCTGTCCCTGGAGTCACCCTTCCTCAAGGTTCTGAACGAGGTGGGGCTTGAGGTTCTCACATTCAACAAGCCCATTTTCATACCGGTGACCAACGTCGTTCTTGCTACCGAGCTTGAGCTTGGCTGTAAGACTGAGCCATCCTCCGCAGTACTGCTCTTGGACAGAAAAAACGAACTGAGCCAAGCCAATCTGCAGCGCGTAAAGAGGTTCAAAGGGCTTGATTTTAAAATCGCCTTCATGGATTTACCGGATTCTTCGGCGCTGGATGCCTTTTTGCCCTATACAGATTATATTTTCGAGAGGGATCTGGATCGTCTGGAGCAGCTCATGCTCAGGGCAAAAAAGGGCAGGTTTTTCAACGTGAGTTTTATTGCCTCGGGAGTTGACACGGCAGAGCAGTTCGACGAGGCGGCTACCATTGGCACGGGCTTTTTCGACGGAAATTTTTACAGAATGCCCTCAAAGGGCAAAAACAACAAGGTCAACCCACTCCAGGTCAATTATCTTCAGATTTTGAACCAGGTAAACAAGGACGATTTTGACTTTGAGCAGTTTGTCAGGGTGGTTTCCAGGGATACGGCGCTGGCGCTGCAATTTTTGAGGATGGTGAACTCCTCACATGTGAGGCAGAACAAGATAAAGTCCTTGAAGCACGCCGCGGCTATGCTGGGGCAGAAGGAGATAAGACGCTGGATTACGACCGCCGTCGCGTCCACTCTCAGTCAGGACAAACCGGGGGAGATAACCCGCGCATCCCTGCTGCGGGCCAGGTTCTGCGAAAACATGGCAAGGCATTTTGAAATGGCGATACAATCCGAAAACCTGTTTTTGATGGGGCTGTTCTCCGTTCTGGACGTCATACTTGACCTGCCCATGGAAAAGGCTCTGGAGCTTGTCTCCATCCCGGACAAAATCAGGGACGCGCTGGTTCACGAGAAGGGCGAGTACGCGCAGGTCTACCGCTTTATAAAGCTCTATGAGCAGGGCGACTGGCGGGAGGTCTCCAGGCTGGCGCTTGTTCACAATATCAAAATCAGGGATATAGCTTCCGCTTATCTGGACACGCTGACCTGGTACGGCCGCCTGATAAATATGAAGGTTGACGACGCGGAACTTTAGCTTATTATCCGGCACTCGAACAGTCGATAAATTATTGACCGTATGACGTGCCGGATAATAATATTTTAACATATATTACGACGCACTCTTCGAGTGCGTCGTAATATATGTTAAAACCAATACCACAGACAAAGGCGGTGAGGTCATGCTGCAACGCCTCCAAAACTTTGCTTGCGGTAGCCAACAACGATGACGATAGCATTTCTAATGCTAAACGACGATTTTCACACTGCTGCTGCCAGTAGGTTCCTTAGTCACAACGATCTGTCGGTCTATTTTTTCATCGAGTCCCGCAACGTGTGAGATAATTCCAATCAAACGGTTGGCTTGTGATATTCCCATTAACGCCTGCATGGACTGTGACAATCTCATATCGTCCAACGAATCAAAGCCCTCATCCACAAACATTGAGTCAAGTCGAATGCCTCCGGCATTGCTTTGAATTTCATCGGATAATCCGAGAGCCAGGGACAAAGAAGCGATAAACGATTCGCCACCCGACAGACTTCTCGCGTCACGTTCCGTTCCATTATGGTGGTCAACAATATTTAAGTCCAGTCCGCTCTGGCTTTGCTTGCCGGCGGAATCACGCCGTTTCAGTTCAAACTGCATACCCGACATCTGTAACAGGCGTATATTGGCTCGTGCGATTATTCTGTCGAAATAGGCGGTTTGAATATAGGTTTCGAGCTTGATTTTTTCTTTGCCTGTTATATCCCCATTAGCGGTATCGGATATCTCTTTCATCCACTGATAGCGCGATTCAGTATCGGCCAGTTTCTTTGCAGTCTTTTGAATATTGGTCAGCGCGGTCTGGTTCGTCGATTTGCGAGTGTTAATCTTGCGATTTCGTTCATTTATGTCGGTATGCGAACCCTCAACAGTCTCTCTTTGCTTTTTTAACGCTTCCAAATCAAGAGGTTCACCATCAGATATGCTTACTTTCAAGGTTTCTATTTCTATGGCTGTTCCTGCCGCTTTAGTTTTGGCGGTTTCATAAGCGTTTTGTGCCGTTTCCAAGGCGCCTTCATAGGCTTTTTGCTTTTCTATCAGTACAGAGATTGCTTTTTTCGCGTCAGTTTCATCTTTGAATTTCAATTCGGCGGCTTGCTTATCACGGCTTTCCGTATCGGCTATAATTGTTGCCGAAAGAGATATTACCAATCCGCGAGCTTTTTCCAACTCCTCGGAAGTCCTGCCTAAAGCCTGTTCCATCGCGGGGATTTCTTCATTCAGTTTTTCTTTCCGGGCAACCTTCTTCTTTTGCTCATTAAGTTGCTCAGTAATTTGGTCAAGTTCATTTTTGGATGAACCCACCGCTTCGGTTAATGCGGCGGAAATTTCATCAAAGGCAAATTCACCCAGCAAAGCTGTAGCTGCTAATTCAATCTCTTTTTTCTTTGCAGCAATTTGCCCTTTAAGCGTGCTTGCCGCTTCACTTGCAGTGGCTGTTTCTTTTTCAGCCGCTTTTGCCGCTTTTTCGGCTTTATCTAACGCGCTTTTTGCCGGAGCGTTTGATGAAAGCACCGCGGGGTTCGGGTGGTCACTTGAACCGCAGACAGGGCAAGGTTCATCCGGCTTTAATTCGGCAGCCAACACACCTGCTTGCTCATCGAGATATGCCTTATGCAACAATTCATAATCCGCTCTCAATGATTGAGAGGTTTTGGATTTGCTTCCGTAGTCTTCTTGCGCTTCTTCAAGTGATTTCAAGAGCAAGTTATAAGTTGTTATACCGGTTTTTAATGACAACAGGCCTGTCTGTCTTGCATTTAGCGCCGATTGTTTGCCGCGTAAGCTTTCAGCCACGACACCCGCATCGCCCAGGGTTTTCAATTCTTCCTTTGCAGCATCAATGGCAGCTTTTTCAGTCTTGTGCTTTTCTTCCAATGTGCTGACATTTTCAGTTTCGGCATCACGTTTTTCGACATTTGCAACAATAGTATCAATAAGCGATTGCAACTGTTGGTATTTTGGCAAAGTGCTGTTGATTTCAATAATCTGCTTTTTCACATTGTCGCATTCAGGTTTCTTGGCTTTTTCGGCTTCAAAAACTTCCAAAGCCTTATCACGAGCAGCTTCTTCCTGCGGCAAGCGTTCCGTCGCCAATGCGAGAGCGTCTCGAGACTTTTTATCCTGTTCAGCCTTGCCCACTTGTTGGTTTACCTCGGCGAGTTTTTTTATAACCCCCTCAAACAACTCAGCATTTCCATTGTATATGGCGGTATCAGCATCTATTATTCCTGTGAGCCATACAATGGTTTCACCAATTGAAAGCAAGCCGGCTTTTGCAGAAGCCAGTTTTGCAGTGCTTTCATCATCGCTATCATCTACAAGAATACTCTCAAGCCAAAAGGCGTAATCGCGGTGTTGCCCATCAATATTGCTGCGGAGAGCATTAGCATCAGCTTTCACTTCATCTTGGAACTTTTTATATCCATCCGTGTAGAAGATTTTGCGAAATATTTCTATTCTATCCTCTGTTTTGGCATGGAGGACTTTTTTGAACTCCCCCTGGGCAATCATTGCTATTTGCACGAATTGCTCACGGTTGATACCCAGTATTGTCTCAATCTCAGAATTTACGTCTTTGAGCTTTGCCACAACACGACCGTCAGGCAAATACAATTCGGCATCAGCAGCTTTTATAGTCGTGCCTTCACCTCTTTGTTTCGGGCGTTCATACGAGGGGTTTCTCTTCACTTTGTACGTCTTGTCATGATACAAGAAAGTGAACTCAACATAGGTTTCTGTTTCGGGCAAAGCATACTTGCTTCTGAGCATGACGGGTTCTCTGATGTCACCGCTGGTATCACCATAAAGGGCAAAAGTGATGGCATCAAAAATCATAGTCTTTCCGGCGCCTGTGTCGCCGGTTATAAGGTAAAGTCCCTCTGCTCCAAGGTTCCGGAAGGGCAGGTCACATTTATCGGCATAGCAGCCAAAAGCCGACATGGTAAGATGTAGCGGTCTCATGCGTCTGCCTCCTCCCAAATTGTCGCGAATAAATCTCGGACATATTCTTCTTGCTGCTCGTTCATGGCTTGTCCGTTTTGAACAGCAAATAGCTCACCGAACAATTCAACAGGAGATTTTTTATCCAAATCGGATATGCTTTCAAACGATGTGCTTGTTTGAGTGCGTTTGTTGTCATATCTGAAACTGATAATATTTTTATAAATATTTCGCAACTTCACCAGAGCATCAGGCTCATCATGCTCATCAGTTAAAATGATATGAATATAGTCTTTTTCCGTATCTATCTCACGGTAAAAACTGCGGTTCATAATTTCATCGTAAGTCCCGCGGACTTCCAACATTTCATGATGTGGAGTTAGCGGAAGTTCTGATATGTTTATTGAACCTTTTTCGCCCATATCAACAACAGTGACGGATTTTTGCTGGTTTATCTCAGAGACCGAATACTTCAATGGCGCACCGCAATAGCGCATGGTTTCGCGCCCCATAGATTGCGGTCGGTGGATATGCCCCAAGGCAACATAATCAAAAGCGTTAAACAAAGCTCCATCGATGTTTTCTGAGCCGCCGACCGATATCTCTTCAGATCCTTCGCTGATTTCGGCTCCTGTCACGAACTGGTGTGCGACAAGGACATTTCTAAGCGAAGAGTTCAGCTCTATGTTGCTTAACGCAGCGGACACGGCTGACGAATATGTATCAATCGTCTTTTCGGAAAAGTATCCTCGTACAAGCGACGGTTTCAGATAGGGCATCATCCAAATGTTTATGCTGCCGAACTCATCTTCGAGGGTTATGGGTTTCATTTTTCCGTTATAGGACTGCACGATATGTACGTTGCTGTGTTTAAGCAGGTCAGCCCCAAACGCAACGCGTTCTGCGCTGTCATGATTGCCCGAAATCATGAAAACTGCGATTTCCAGATCGTTGAGCCACACTAAAAACCTATCCAGCAATTGCACTGCCTCAATGGTTGGCATGGACTTATCGTAGACGTCACCTGCAATCAAGACAGCATCAGGCTTATTTTCTTTTGCGAGCACAACGATTTTCTGTAGAATATCCGATTGATTATCAATCATCGAAAACTCATTGACGCGCTTGCCGAGATGCAAATCGGATATGTGGAAAAATTTCATATCGTGTTTCCTCCTTTCGGAATTATTCCATAGTCAACTGCGTATGCTCCAACGGAATGCTGTTTCTAAGCATCCCGGCGTTGTAGCAACACTACCGTCTCCACATGACTTGTCCTCGGAAACATGTCTACAACTGTCATGCGCTCGGGCCGATAGCCTCCTCCCTCATAAAGCGCACGCACGTCCCGCGCGAGGGTGGCGGGGTCGCAAGAGATATAGACTACCCTGTCCGGACCGATTGCCAGCACCGTGTTCACGGCTTCAGGGGTCAGTCCTCGGCGCGGCGGATCCAGCGTGACGACCTCGCGCCTGAGGGCAGATGCTCCGGCGGCGTCCATACACACAAACTCCACGTCGATCCCATTGCGCAACGCGCTCACCCGCGCGTCCCGCACCGCGTCCTCCACGATCTCAACTCCCGTAACCTCTCCCCCGGCGCGAGCCAGACACAGCGTCAATGTCCCCGCGCCGCAGTAGAGGTCGGCGGCGCTTCGGAAATCCCCTGCGTACTCCACCGCACGCGAGTATATCCGCTCGGCCTGCGGCCGATTTATCTGATAAAATGAGCGCGGGGATATACGGAAGGTCATTCCGCACAGACTGTCCTCTACGTACGGGCTTCCCCACAGCAGCTTTGAAGCCCCTCCGAAGATCGAGTTGCCCTCTCCGGGATGGCTGTCCCAAACGACCCCGACCAGATTTTTTACATCGCGCCGCAACGCAGTTATCAGGCTTTCAACGTTTTTCGGCGGCCCTGACCCGGCCACCATGCACACAATCGCACCTCCGTCGCCCGTCCTGGTTACAATGTGCTTGACGGAGCATTCCCCTGTCCCGGATATCCACCCTCGCAGCGCTCTAGCCGCGGCGTCGGCCTCCAATTTTTGAAGCGCGCAGCTTTCCACCGGGATTATCTCATGGGTGCGCGGCCTGTAGAAACCGGTAACGGGCGTCCCCCCTGTGGTTCCGACCGGCATTGCGGACTTGTTGCGGTAGCGGAGTATTTCCGGGGAGGGCAGCACATCTTCGGCGGCTAAATCAAAGCCGCCGATGCGCATCATAGCGTCCTCAACCTTTATGCGCTTTATCTCCAGCTCCTCGGAGTAGCTTATGTGCCTATATACACACCCGCCGCACATAGGGAAAGCCGGACAGTCCGGGACCACCCTGTGCGCGGACGGGATCAGCAGCTCATCTATTATGCCGTAGGACTTTCTCTCGCCGGGCTTTACTATTTTTACACGGCAGACGTCCCCTCGGGCGGCCCCATTCACGAAGACCACATGGCCGTCGGATCGGCAGACTCCAAGACCATCCGAGGTCATGCCCTCGACGCGGGCGGTTATAAAACTGTTTTTTGCCAGCATCCGGGCAGCCTCCTAAGCATTACTGATGTACCAGTTAAACCTTGCTGCCAGTGGCCGGGAAAATGCGCCGCCCGCACAGCGGGCAGAGCATTTTGAGGAGCTGTTGCGGCAAGGTTTAATCGCGGAACCAATACTAGTATTTTACCACGCGCGGCGGGGCCTTTCAAGCGGTACCTCAACACGCGGAAATCAGATTGAAATAGAGCAAAAGGCATGTAAGGCTATTTGAACACTTCATGTCCGCGATTTATGCAGACAAAATAAAAAAAACTCAAAAAACGCTAAAGCTTAATCGGATACGCACGATAATATTGTTTGTGAGGGCAAGCGAGGCCCGCCGGACGAAAACGCCGGCGCCGGTGAACGCGAAAAGCGGGCCGCGAACCCGAACGACAATATTATTAAAGGGCCACGGCAAGATGCCGGGCTCCACAATTCAAGGAGGAAAAACAAATGCGTATCCAGAACAACATGATGGCCATCAACACCCACCGCCAGCTGGCCGTAAACCAGGCTAATCAGACCAAATCCACCGAAAAGCTCAGCTCCGGCTTCCGCATCAACCGCGCCGCCGACGACGCCGCCGGCCTCTCCATAAGCGAGAAAATGCGCGCCCAGGTTCGCGGCCTCAACAGGGCCAGCGCCAATGCGCAGGACGGCATCTCGATGATTCAGGCCGCTGAGGGCGCCCTCCAGGAGACCCACAGCATTCTGCAGCGTATGCGCGAGCTGGCTGTCCAGGGCGCTAACGACGTCAACGCCGACGCCGACCGCGTGGCCATTATGGACGAAGTAGAGCAGCTCGGCAAGGAGCTTGACCGTATTTCCACCACCACCAACTTCAACGGCAAGTACATTCTGTCCGGCCAGTACGCCGATATGGGCCTCACCAGCGAGGACGAGCGCTACGCCAGCAATCTCGTATACGCCGGCATCAACGGAGACGTTGAGGTCACCGGTTCCCTGAACCTTCAGGTCGGCGCGAACACCCTGTTCGGCGACGTCATCTCCGTCAACATGTCCGGCGTGAACGCTGCCAACCTCCTCAATACAGAGGGCGGCACCGGCGACGGCTTCTGGACCGCTCCCGAAGAGTACGGCAGCTCCGGCAAGCTGATTCGCGGCGAGCTGGCGGTCGGCGCCCCGAAAGTCGGCGACATCGAGGATCAGTTCGCGGTCGAGGAGACCGGCGCGTGGACCATCAACGGCTTCCAGGGCCTTGTCAATATGATCGACGGCAAGAACGTGGACGGAACCGACTACGAGGATCCGCTGAGCACCCCGAAGACCGGCATCGCGCTTGTCAACGAGCTCCGCTCGCAGCTCGGCGCCGTGCAGAACCGCCTTGAGCACACCATCAGCAACGTCGACACAGTGGCCGAGAACATGCAGGCCGCCGAGAGCCGCATCCGCGACGTGGACATGGCGAAGGAAATGATGAGCTTCACAAAGAACAACATCCTGAACCAGGCCGCCACCGCGATGCTGGCGCAGGCCAACCAGGCCCCGCAGACCGTCCTGCAGCTGCTCCAGTAATATACGGTTACTTAACTGAACACTTTTCGCTTATCAGGTATTTAGTCCGGCTTTGCCGGCATCTGATCCGGAGCGCATCAAACGGGCTTTGGGGCCCGTTTGGTGTGTCCGGGGAAATTACCTCACAAAAACCTCACATTTTACCGCGTTTAGCCCTTGTATATCAACAAATACTCACGGGGAAGGTAAGGAAGCCTTCTCAGAAATTTTGAACGGAGGCATTATCAAATGAAAACCAGGAAAATACTGTCGATGCTGCTTGCCCTCGCTATGATCGCCGCGCTGTTTACAGTTCCGGCCTTCGCAAGCTCCGAGCCCTCTGCCGAGCCGACAACCGAAACCCCGGCCTTTGTGCCCAACATTGACTTCTCGAGGCTTCCCGCCGCGGATACTTACAAGATCGCCGCAGCCATAGCCCAGAAGGACAACAAGACCGAGGGCGGCACCGAGGTCTTCAGCAAGTTTACCGAAGATATAAAGTCCGCTGTTTATATCGACATCAGCGCTGAAAAGCTCTTCCTCAAGCTGCCCGAAGGCGTCTCTATAGCCGCTTACAGCCTTGATGGCGGAACAAAGTGGAAGACCGGCTCGATAGGCTCCGAAGAGGGCGCCGATATATCCAAGCTTCTCAACAAGGATATGACCCTTGTCCTGACCACCTCCTATGACAAGAAGGCAAAGGGCGCGACCGCGGCTGTTGCCGAGGTCAAGGAAGGCGAAACCGTTAAGACCGCGGCCGTCGAGGCTGCCACCGTCATTACATTCCCGGCGATCAAGGCGCGCCCGAAGGCCGATAAGCTTGTAGTCAACTATCTGCCCTTCGCCGACACAACCGGAAAAACCACAGGCCAGTGGACGCTGACCGCCAAGGAAGCCGAGTTCAGCTACGACGCCGTAAGCGGACTCCAGCTCAGCATCGCCAAGGAAGACAAGAAGACTCCCCTTGAAATCGAGGAAGGCAAGTCCTGGGGATACTTCAAGAGCGACGCGGGCATAAACATTCAGGCTCTCCCGTCCGACGAAAAGGTCGCCAAGTCCGTCTACCTGATCCGCACGGAGCCCAAGACCGGCGAGGGCAACTGGCAGCCAGCCTCCAAGCCCTATAAGGTAACCGCGACCAGCGAGATCAAGGCTCCGAAAATGAAGGCTGACTACAAAAAAGAGCTTGTGAAGGCGAAGTTCGGCCTGAGCGCTTACTTCGGCACCTACAAGGAGCTTAAGGAAGCCGCCACTGTCGGAGAATACAACAAGGACAATCCGGACGCCACCATTATCAAAAACATGGACAAGGAAACCGCGAAGGCCGGTATCAGCATTTCCGCCTATCTGACCGAGGAACGCCAGCCAATCACCATGTGGATGGCCGCCACCACCAAGAAACCGGCTTCAGCCAAGCAGGAAGTCAGCCTCGCGGCCCGCGCATATCTGAACAACTATGAGTACACCCCGCTCAAGGGCAAGATAAAGCTTCTGAAGGAAGCCGGCCAGACCCACGAGGTTCTGAAGGACGAAGCCACGAACAAGTACGGCACAATGCCCAAGGTTGAGGGGAACACCTCCCTTAAGGTACGCGCCAAGGCCACCGCAAAGGGCGGCAAGGAAGACGATACAACCTTCGCGGCCAGCCAGACCGGCGCCCTGAACATCGCCTACGGCGTCTACAACCCCGGCGAAAAGAGCGAGAAGAAGGGCATTACCTCCGCTGTCGTGGTTGCTCCCAATTATCCGGGCGTTCTGGTTTCCAGACTGGTATCCGTCGAAGCCATCGCTTACGGCGATGAAGACAAGGTTATCACCTTCAACGTGGGCGGTCTGATCGACAAGAACGATATCGGCACCGTAGGCACTAAGGTTGTTGTTGCCGTCGAGGCCGGCAAGACCGGTACCGCAGCCGTTGTGGGAGTTTCCGATGTTGTGGTTGCCGCTGGCGAAAACGACAGCTCCGCGAAGGTCACCGCCAAGCTCGAAGGCCTCGCCGCCGGCACGGATACCGTAAGTGTCAAGTTCACGGTCGCCGACGACGCGGGCTATGTGCCAGAGGCAAGGGCCAAGCGCTTCTCGCAGGCCGCCTCGGTGACGGTCGCCAAGCAGACGATTGAGCTCAACACCGCAGGACTCAGCACCAGCTTTGACCTTAACGCCGACAACCCCAAGACGACCTACACGTTTAAGTTCGACAAGGCGTTCGAAAGCATGCTGGGCACCAAGATCAAGCTCCAGAACAGCGACGCCAAGGAACTCGATGTGACGTATGAGTACACCAGCGACGACGACAATGCCATCGCCAAGGCCACTATTAACGCGAAAGCCAAGGGCAACGGCAAGCTGACCTTCACCCTGGTCGTCGATGACGCCAACTACGCGGCGAGCGCCACAAAAGCCACGTTCGAAGTCAGCTACACCGTCATCCTTCCCGATCCCCAGCCATCTGCCCAGATACTGAGCGCCTTCCTGACAAACATTGGAGGAGAGCCCACCGGTGATTCCTCTGTCTTTGAGGCGGTTCTCGTCGCGAGCGGCGGCAAGTACACGATACCCAGAAACGCCAACCTTCAGGTTGTGAGCGTCAGCCCTGCCGGAGTGGCGTTTGACCCGGAAAGCTTTGAGCTGAGCGGCGCCGACGCGGACGACATTGTCACTGTCACCTACAAGACCAAGGGCGGAACAACCTCTGACATTACATTCTCAGTTAAGTACACACTCAGCTAACAGCTTATTACGAAAGCAGCAATACAGATAAACGGAACCCCCGGCGGCTCCGCCGGGGGTTCCTTCCCAGGAAGAATGAGGAAGCCCCCGAGGCGTGCCCGTCACGCACTGTGCGGATAACTCTAAGGAGGAACAAAAATGGCGCGCAAAATATCAGGCATTTTCACAGCCGTGATGCTGCTTCTCGCCCTGGCGGCGATGCCCGCGCTGGCGGCGGACGAACCCGCGACGTTTGACCATAACATCGACTACAGCGGCAATCTCAATGCCGACAAATACAAGCTCGCGTCCAACGAGAGCCAGGACTACTGGATCGACCTGAACGCAGAGCGCCTTTACGCGTCCGACCCCTCCTCGATCAAGGCCATCAGCCTGGACGGGGGGAGCAAGTGGAAGTCGGGCTTTATCCCGCAGGACGGGCTTGACCTGAGCAAGATTTTCAACAAAATATCGACGATTCAAATAGCCACCGGCTTCGACAGCAAGAAAAAAGCGCCGAGCGCCGCCTCCGAGGACGGAACGACGCCCGCAGCGTCGGTCTATACCTTCAAGACGATAAACGCGCGCCCCAAGATTGACAGGATAGTTGTCGATTACCTGATAGACGCGGATAAGACGGGCGCGACAAATGGCCGCTGGGTACTGGCGCGCAAGGGCGAGACCGCGGCGCTGAAAAATTATCAGATTGCGCCTACGCTCGACAAGAAGAATATCGCCCCGGTTGCGCTTGACGCGCAGGGCAGGGCGACAGTCTCCCCGGACGGCAAGGCCCTGTGGGGCATGTTCAAAATCAGCGGGAGCTCTGTCCAGGGCGTGAACGTCATTGGCCTGAACTCGACCGGCAAGGCCCAGAAGGCGAACTATATGATTCGCGTGGCGCCCGACATGTCCACGCTGACCCCCGCCTCAAAAACCAAGAAGCTGAGCGTATCCGGAGTCTCCAAGGCCACCACGTTCAAGGCCGATTATAAAAAGGACATAGTAAAGCTCAAGGAAAACGCTGTTTTCTTTTCCGGAACCACGGAGGAGCTCGCGGAAAACACCGAGATGATGTCGCCTTACAGCAAGGAAAGTGCAAAAAACGGCGCGGATATATCAGACCTGATGGAGAAGACCGTCTGCATGTGGATGGCGGCCACCGCCAAGAAGCCGGCGAGCGCCGTCCAGACCGTGACCTTCGCAAGGCGCGGCGTGCTGGACGAGAGTCTGCAGCCCGCCGTCAAGCTGGGCAAGGTCACGATTAAGACAGCGTCGCTTGAGGTATACAACGAGAGCACAAAAAAATGGGGCAGCATGCCCAAGCTGACAGAGGAGCTTGCCAAGACGCCGCTGAAGATCAGAGCCAAGGCGACCGCCAAGGGCGGCAAGGAATCCGACACAACAAAATACGCCGCCAGCGCCAGCGGTCAGCTTGTGCTGGAATGGGGCGAATACGCCACAGGCAAAAACGGCGTCGTCTCGGCGCTGATGACAGCGCCCGAATACGAGGGGATCTTCCGCGCCACCCCGGAAAAAGCCCGTCATGTCGTCAAGGAATCCAGCAGTGAGGCCGACGCGATAGAGCTTGTGTTCAGCCTCAAGGGTCTGTACGACGGCACCTCGGTGGTTCTTAAGAAGGATTATTACACCGACAAGGACATAAAGATGTCGGATGTGCCGGCGGACACCATATGGCTGCGCCCGTCGATAACCTACACCCCGACCACCTCCCCGTCCGACTCGCTTATCATACTCTACGACAGGGCCACAATAGCCGACGGCAAGCTCACGCTGCCGGTGGTGCCGGATTTGGCCTGCACCGCGGATTTTAAGCTTGAGTATTCGGTCGGGACAAGCGACCCGGCTTACGACAAGGACAGGAGCGGGGCTGTTTCAACAAAAATCGTTGTGGAGACCGTGACTGCGGGCGTTGAGCTCTCCGGGCTCAAGAGCGTGTATCTCGCCGACTATGAGGAAAGCGGCGATATGATATATCCCCCGCGCGTCGTGGTGGGTTCCACGAAGCCAAAGAGCGGCACAAGCATCCGCCGCGCGATGACCAGCGCAGGTGAGATCAGCATAGACCACTCCGGCCCCGCCCGCTTCTCCGATGAATTGACACTGGAAGGCTACACCGAATTCACCTTCGCCTCCGCCCCGGATAAAAACACCCTGCCCGTCCCCTCTGATTTTGGAAGCGGCGCGGTGACGCTTACGCACGAGGGCTGGTTGTTTGTCAAGGCGACAAAGGGGACGGAAAACGGCGAGGACGTCGACCCGATTTTCTTTGCCTACTCAGTCAAGGACGCGTTCGGCCCCCGGATGAGGAGCGCGGAGCTCGACAGCGGCAACTCCAACAGGCTGATTGTTACGATGGATGAGGACTTTGGTAGCGGAGCCGCGACCTCTGCGGCGTCCTTCATGCTGGAGACTATCAACAGCGGCGGAGTGACCGACAGGACGTGGTTTGCAAGCAGCGTCTCCCTCAGCGGAAATAAAATGACAATCACCTTTGAGAATCCTATCGGTGACGTGAGCTCTGCCCACTCGGTGCTGACTTATAACTTCGGCGGAACATTCTCCGACAGCCTGGGTAAGGCGATGCAGCCCGACAGCCTGACAGTGAACGGCCCGACGGACGAGATAACGGGCGTGTCGTTCGCCAACGGTTCGCGCGGGGGGGCCGTGACTGTTGCCCTGCCCAGGGCGGTGACGAACCTCAGCCAGAACCACTCTTCAAAGGTTGCGTATGTTGCCCTTGGCGGGAGCAATTCCGGCGCCGTCACAATATCCGGGATACCCGGCGGCGCGTCGGTGGGCTACCTGATTTCGCGCACCATGATAAGCAACACACAGACAACAAACAGCTTCAGCAACGGGGATGCGATCTCCGGCCTGGCCGCGGGAGACTATGTGTACCTCAGGGTGAACTCGAGCTGGTATGTCTTCCAGGTGGTCAGGGTTACTGCGGCCGTGACTACCGATATCACGCCCCCGTCCATGAGCTCCGGAACTCTTATTAAGAGCGGCGGAGAATACAGAGTTGAGATCAAGACCAGCGAGAGTATTTTGAACTTCGGATTCGGAGCTCAGCCGGACCAGTTTGAGGTGAAGGACAGGGCCGGAAGCCTCGCGAATATCTCGGTCAGCGAGGTCAGGGCCTCGGGACAGACAATAACCCTGACCCTCTCAGGAAGCGATCTGAACAATATTATCCCCGCCACAAAGCTCACGGTCGGCTATAAGACCAGCCGCAACGGAATAGCGGACGTAAACGGCAACAGGATGCGCTCGTTGCCGATGGAAAAAGACCTGACGCTGTCGGGGATAACCAACCCGAGCCCAAGCCCATCCCCCTCGACCTCCGGCTGATAATACTTCCACATACCCTCCGGTGTTCTATCGGAGGGTATGGGCGTACCATTACGATATATTCGCGAAGAGAATGGAGGCGTCGTATGCGCCGTTTGCTTTCAGCGCTGCTTGCGCTCACTGTGGCCCTCAGCCTCGTTTACATACCCGCGCCGGCGGCGGACGCCGCCGCGTTAACCGAGCCGTCGGTGGAGATAAAAACCGGCAGGCTGTATTACAACGGCAAGACCATCGACATGATCACCTGCATGCAGACCTTCAAGGTTTTGTACCTGGCGAAGGCCGACCGGGGCAGGATCACGAAGCAGATGCTGGACGCGGAGCCGGAATGGCCGCCTATAGCCCTTGAGCTGTACATAAACCCCGACAATGTCCAGGAGGCTTACAAGCCCTCGGCCAAGCCGCAGGAGCTGGCCGAAGGGGACGCGCTGTATTTCGCCCTGAAGCCGGCCAAGAACGGCGGCGAGTACAGCCTGTTCAGGGAAATCGTGCTGACCGAGGAGATGTTCGCGCTGACCTCGACCCCATCGGCTGACCTGCTTCCAACCCTCGCCATATCGGGCACAAAGCTCACAATAACCCCGAAGAGCAGGCTCACGAAATACGAGTACGCGATAATCCCGAACAGCCCTCCCCAGGGCTATTATCCGGATTGGATCCAGGTGGGCTCCGCCTCGGCTTACGGGGGCAGCGGCATTCCTGTCTCGCTGCGCCCCTGCTCTTACCCACATACTGTGCGCGTAAGGGTTGTCGACGACACCGGCCCGTATTACGCGTCGATAGCCGGGGCGCCGCAGGCGTCGCCGGTTCTCTCAGTTGACCTTGAGCTTATCGGGCCGCTGGCCGGGGGAAGCTCGGGCTGCTATTGGTATTTGAGCTCAAACGGGGGAACAAAGTTCCAAAAGCTGTATGTCGCGGCGGGACAGGACGGATATTTTGACCTGAGGAAGGTTTTCGGGAAAAACCAGGTCGACCTGGTGCTCAGAAAATCGCAGGAGGACGCAGACCCGGCCGAGATAAAGAGCAACATTCTGCGCGCCTCCGTGAACGCGCGGGCGGAGTTCTCCAAGGAGTACAAGCCGAATCCCTTCGTGAGCAGGCAGTATCCCGAGAACTGGACGCTGTATGGGCTCAGCGGCTCGGCAAGGCTTGAGTACCGGGTTCAGGGCACGGCGGCGTGGATACCGTTTCCGAACCAGACGGGGCTGCCGCTGCTGCTCGAGTCCGAGCAGAACATGAAGAAAAAACCGCAGAAGCTGGAGTTCCGTGTCGCGGCGAACGCGGCCGCCCGGATTCCGGCGTCGGCTTCAAAGAAGATCACCCAGCCGAAGCAGGTCAAAGCGCCTAAGCTTAAGCTGGACTACAAAAAGGAAACGATAAAGCTCAAGGACGGGATATTTTACGCCTTCGCGGGCAGCTCCGATGAGGAATTTGAGAACCTGAGCTTTTCCCAGTCGGCGGGGTTGGTCGACATAGCCTCCGCGATCACGAACGGCCAGACTATATACGCCTATACGCCGGAGACCGACAAAAAATCCCGCTCCGCCATCGCCAAGGTGATCCCGGCGGCGCGCGGGGAAACTCCCGACGGCGACGAGGGCGTTGTGCTTCTGAAGGGCAAGGCCAAGCTTGTGAGCGGCTTTGAGGTGTACGGCTCCAAGGAAAAATGGGGCTCGCTGGCCAAGGGGGACGCGGCTGTGCTCGTCCGCCGCAAGCCCACCGCCAAGTTTAACGCAAAGACGGGCATGACGACGGGGGAGGCCGCGAGCCTGCCCATCAAGGCTCAGCTCGCCTATTCCACGGACGGCAAGACCGTGACCGGAATCACCGCCGACTTCAAGGACAGGCTCATACCGACCGAGATTTATATGAGGGTCGGCTCGAACTGCTCCATATACGGCCGGCGCTCGTCCGCCAATGTCAACGTGCTGGCGGAGAATGTGTACGCCTATGAGGTCAATATGGAGGAGGCCAGGAGCAGTTACGGCGACCTGAGTACCTGCTCGTTTAATGTCACGCTGATGGAGCCCAGGTACATCGACGGGGTGTGCCCGGCAAAGGGGATAACCGTCGAGAGGAACGGTGCGCTGCTTAACGAAGGCGTCTGGGGAGGCAATTTTACCGAGGCCAAGCTCGGGGACGTGTTCACCTTCAGGCTTCTGCCCCGGGACAGGAACACCCACAGGGAAACGGTGTACACAGTTACCGTCGCGCCGCCCGTGCTGGACGCGCCCTCGCAGGTGAACTGGAGGGCAGCGCCGGAGGCCGGTACCGCCGCGATAACCCTGACCAAAAGGCCGTCCCCGGGGGACGCGGTGAAGCTGCGCGTCCGCCTTATAAAGAGCCTGAGCGGAGAGGACAAGGTGCTGAGCGACTCGACAAAGGCCTATACAGGCGCGGACTTCGCGGCGGGCACGAATACGATTTTCCTCAACTTTTCGAAGGAGATAGCAGCCTCCGGGATCGGGAGGTATTATATCAGAGCCCAGTGCATGGGGAACTCCGGGTATTCAAAGGACAGCGATGTCGCCGGCTCGGGCGAGCTGGCGGTAGATCAGGAGTATTTAACGCTGGGTTATGTGGAACTGTCCAGTGACAGGGCGCTTCAGAAGGGTGCGGCCGCGAGGGTTGCCAAAGCGACGGATGCGCTGGGGAATCAGCTCGTCTGTTCAGTCCAGTGGTTAACGTCCGATACAAAACCCACCTCCGGCAATACGGGCGTTGAGATGGTTTCCGCGACGTCCCAAACCCTCACTGTTCCGGAGGGGATTGAGGGCAAGTATCTGGGGGCCCGCGTCACGCGCGACGGCAAGTCAGTAACAAAGTGGTTTGACGAGCCGGTAAAACATTCGGTTAGCGTCGGTGCCCCGGCATCGCCGGTCACGGTAACGGGGCAGGGCAGCCTTGTGTTTTCCGTGAGCGGACTAGCCGACCCGCTGTCCCTCTCGGCGCCGGCGCCTGACAATATTTCGGTCTCGGTCAGAACTGCTGCCGGGCAGACCGTTCTTGAAGCAGGAACGCCCGTTATCAACGGGGGAACGGTCACAGTCCCGGTGACGGCGGAGGCGGATGGGGAGACTGACCTGACCCTTGTGGTGACGGTCGGCTCAGGGCTGACGAGCTATGTGTCTGCGGGGGAGATACTTGGGGGCCCCGTCAGGGTGAGGACGGCGTTGCCGTAAAGCTGTGTGCTCATACTCCAAAAGGCGGAGTTTTCAGGCTTTTGCCCAGAAAACTCCGCCTTTTTTATCAGAAATATTAAAGCTTAGGGCTGTTTATCACGATAATATTTTTGTTGGAATGAAACAAATATTTCCCGCCCCGCACCGGCGGAGCGCGGTGGGAGCAATATATACAACCGCCGGAGAAAAGGATGCTGTATGTCTGCCACCATAAACACCTCAAACAGGCTTACCGGGATGTTTTCAGGCCTCGACACCGACGCCCTGGTCAAAGCTATGGTTTCGACGCAGCAGAAAAAAGTCGACCTGCTCTTCCAGAACAGGGAGCGCGCGACCTGGAAGCGCGATGCCTATACAGATTTTAACAACCAGCTCCGCATATTCCGCGAGGATTACGGCAGCGCTATAGGCACAAAAAGCATGACATCGCAGGGCACGTTTTACAACAGCAAGGCTGAGCTCGCCTCGAACCAGTACTTGAGCGTGACGACAACCTCTTCGGCAAAAGAGGGAAGCTACAGCGTCAGGATTGACCAGCTCGCCTCAGCGGCGGCTATGAACGGCGCGCGCGCGACCGATACGCAGTCCGGGCTGTCGTCAAATATGATAAACAACACGGAAATCGGAAGCATAGCCTCATTTGCCTCGGGCGCCTACGGCAACGAGGGCGGCTTCAGCTTCACGATAAACGGCAAGGATTTTGCGTTTAAAAGCACGGATACACTCAAGACAGTCATGGATACCGTCAATAAATCCGGCGCGGGGGTGACGATGTCCTATTCCCAGGCGACCGATTCCTTCAAAATAGTCTCCGGCTCAATGGGGGAGTACAGACCCGTTGCGAACCCCGGAGAGGCTCCGGTGGAGGAAAACCCGTTCACAATGGAAAAGCCGGTCTCCTCCGGCTTCGATTCCGATGAGGAATACCAGGAGGCGCTCAAGGAATACAACGAGGCCAGGGCCGAGTACGACGCCGGCGAGGGCAAGGAATACAAGGATGCGCTGGCCGCGTGGAAAAAGAACAGTCAGGAATACCTTGACAGCGAAAAACGCAACATAACCTTCAGCGACACGGACGGCTTTTTGAGTCACATAGGCCTGAGCCAGGTCACAGCCGGCACGGACGCGAAGATATCCATAAACGGCGGCGAGACCCGCACCTTCACCGAAAACTTGGTCACACTGGACGGAGTTACGTTTAATCTGCTAGGAGTGACGGAGCCCGGCAAGTCGGTGGACTTCAACGTCAAGCGCAATCCGGCGGACGCGGTCGACAAGGTGAAGGCCTTTGTGGACTCCTTTAACGAGCTGGTCGGCAAGCTTTACACGTCCGCAAGCACTAAGAGGGACTATAAGTACAGCCCCCTGACCGACGAGCAGCGGGACGCGCTCAGTGAAGCAGAGGCAGAGAAGTGGGACGAAAAGGCCAGGCAGGGCATCATGTACCGCGACTCGAACGTCACAAAGCTTCTCGGTCAGCTCCGAGAGATGCTTACATCGGAGTTGGGAGACGGCGGGCGCCTCAAGGATATCGGCATAACGGTGAGCAAGTACGCGGTGGGCGAGCCCTTCAAGCTGGAGCTGGACACCGAGAAGCTCACGCAGGCCCTGAACGAGGATCCGGAGAAGGCCTATAACATTTTTTCGTCGCCCGCCGCCGGCTCAAACAAGGGTGGACTGATGACGCGAATAAACAACTCGATAACCGAGTTCACGACAAACACAAAGAGCGTAGCCATACAGACCCTTAACAACAGCATTGAAAGCCTGACGAAGCAAATGTCCACGCAGGAGGACAAAATTACGGACATGTCCGAGAAATACTATCTGCAGTACGCCAAGCTTGAGACGGCGCTTCAGCAGATGCAGAGCCAGCAGGGCCAGCTCTCAAGCCTCTTTGGAACGGGCTCGTAGAGCGCACCGCAATACAGTTGATTATCAGATAGCTGATGGAGGATAAAAGCATGGTAGCGTATTCAACGCCCGGAAACCAGTATAATCAGTACAAGCAGCAGAGCGCGATGACCGCGAGCCCCGGTGAGCTGACCCTTATGCTTTATGACGGATGCGTAAAAAACCTGAAGCTGGCCAGAACCTATATAGAGGACAAGGACCTCGCGAAGTCCAACGAGGCCTCACAGAAGGCGCAAGCCATAATTGCGGAGCTGATGCGAACGCTGGACACAAGGTATGAGGTGGGCAAGCAGCTTCTGGCGCTGTACGACTTTCTGCTCGACCTGATTGTGCGCTCGAATGTTCAAAAGAGCACGAAGCTTATCGACCAGGCGCTTGAGTTTGCGACAGGCTTGAGGGACACCTGGCAGCAGGCGGTCAGGATAAACCGCCAGCATGTATTTGGAAAAGGCTCTTCAATTTAATGCTGTTAGAAATCAGGAGAAGCTTGCCGCGGCAAGCTTCTCCTGATTTCTAAGCGGAAGGCTTTAGCTTGAAAGTTCCTTTCAAACTATATATGGGATTAGTATTGCTATAGAGGCACCCATTGTTATTCCGTCACCTAACAGTGGTATCAGGCTTCCGCGCGGTATGCCGGCTCTCAAAGCCACCCGCTATACTGCAGTATGGATTTACGCTGGGGCGCTATGTCCGGCCACACAGAAGACGCTCGGTAGTCGCGTGGGGAGATGCCCATTATGCGTTTGAAGTAGCGGTTGAAACTGGATACCGAGCTGAAGCCGACCGACTCGGAGACGGAAAGTATGGATTTATCGGTGGTCTGAAGCAGGTAGCAGGCCTTTTCAACCCTTGTGATACTTATAAAGTTCAGTGGAGATTCCCCCATTATAGACAGGAACGCCCTGCGGAAATGTGTGGCGCTGAGGTGACAGAGCCCTGCCAGACGCTCCACGGAAAACTGGTTCATGTAGTTTTGATGGATATACGAGAGCGCAGGGCGTATGCTGAGATATTCCCTTCTGGCGTCAAGCTCGCCCTCGGAGGAGATTATTGAGTCCTCCTGTACTCGGAGCAGCTCAAGGTACAGGGCTATGAAAAGCCCACCCACCGAGCTCTGGTAATTTTCCTTTTTGCTGTGGAGCTCGTCTATTATGTAACTGACAAGAAAATGTATCTTGGGGAATTCATCCCTGTTCATAAGGTAACGGAAGCTGTGCCTCAAGGGCGCAGGCATCTCCAGGAGTTCTCCCGAGGAACGGAGATGCGCGGCCAGCAGCTTGCTGAGATCGACAAATATGTATGTCCAAAGACTCTGGGTTCCGGAGGCGCTGTATGTGGTATGGGCCACGTGCCTTGGCACGCAGGTGACGTCTCCCGCTCTGAAACTCATTGATTCTCCCTCGAAAATCATTGTGCCGCTGTCCGTATGACACATGCCGATTTCAAGGCAGTTGTGAAAATGCAGGTTTTCACTTTTCACATCAGAAATATGCCATCTGTCGCCCTCAAGAAGCAGCACCGGGAACGACAGAGGGAGCTCATACCTCCTGTATTCGATGATTGTCTTGCGCGGTCTTGGCATATGCTCCTCCTGACCCCGGTCGGATTTAGACCGGGCCGTTTCTCCACATTTGTCGGCAAAGCTTAACTGGCTCCTCATACTATCAACCATATACATATGAGTGAAATAGTTGATTATTTATTATTTTAGCATAATGTGCGCCTCTAATCAAGCGTTTATGCACAACAATAAAAAGCATTTGGGCTTTCTTGATGGTTGATTTTGCGCGATTTCCAGTTGAAATTCGGTAGAACAAACGGGAAAATATTGCTATTATTATCGCATAAAATGAAGTAAGCTGTGTTTTGGGCGGAGGTTTTGTGGCATTGGCACAATTGAACTTGTGAAATCTTTGAAAGAAGATCGCTCCGCTATTGATTGTTTTGTTTTTTTGGATGATAATAGAGGGAAATGAGGAACACTTGATGGAGGTTATCGCGATTGAGCAGATATAAGGGCGGTTTTACGCTCCCGGGCGAGGCGGGATATGAGGAACTGACTCTGAGACTGGCGGAAAAATGGGGCGCCGACGTAATTAGGGACAGCGACGGCACGGCGCTTTCGGATGAAATTCTGAATGCGGGCTATGAAATCTATTCTACAATTTGCATTATCAGGGATCACAATGCTTGGGCGCGCGAAAATATGGGCGCGCTGCAGCAGACCTTTCTCATGACGCCGCCAAAGACCGCAGAGTCCGGAGAACTTGAGATAGGTCTGCTTGACGCTTTTTTCCGGGAGCAGTTTTCGATAAACGAATCCGATGAGTCGCTGGCCCTCTGGCAGGTGTTCGACAGAACCTCGAACACCGAGGTCGCGCGCGGCAACTGGACATACCTCCCGGAAAAGGGCGCGGTTTCTATAAGAGGCATAACTCCTTGGCACAACTACACCGTAAACTTCCTGGCTTGGCGCGTCTGGGAAGAGATATCCATGTACAACCACGTCACAAACTGTTGGGACAAGGAGCATCTGATGCAGCTTGACCCGATGCATCCGGGCGCTAGTGAATATCTGCTGTCCTGGATGGAGGATTGGTGTCTCTCCCACCCCGGTACTAACGTAGTGAGATTTACCTCTCTGTTTTACAATTTTGTCTGGATTTGGGGCGGAGACGAGCGGAACCGCCACCTCTTTACGGACTGGTCCTCGTATGATTTCACCGTAAGCCCCCGGGCGCTTGCGCTCTTTGAAAAAAAATACGGCTACAGGCTCTGCTCTGAGGACTTTATAAACAAAGGACGACTCTATTCCGCGCACATGGCACCCGACGCGAAAAAGCTGGACTGGATGAGTTTTATCGGCGGCTTTGTGTCGGATATGGGCAGGCGGCTGGTGGACATTGCGCACCGCCACGGCAAAAAGGCGTACGTGTTTTACGACGACAGCTGGGTAGGCCTTGAGCCTTACAGCGAACGCTTCGAGAGCATAGGCTTCGACGGTATAATCAAATGCGTCTTCTCCGGCTTTGAGACGAGGCTTTGCGCCGGGGTTAAGGCGGACGTGCATGAGCTGCGGCTGCATCCATACCTGTTCCCGGTGGGTTTGGGAGGCCTGCCCACATTTATGGATGGCGGCGACCCGACTCTGGACGCGAAAAAATACTGGAACAGCGTCCGAAGGGCCCTGCTTCGTGAGCCCGTGCAGCGCATAGGGCTGGGCGGATATATCCATCTGGTCGAGGAATTCCCGGATTTCTGCGATTATATTGAGGAAGTTAAGGACGAGTTTGACGAGATACGCTCCTATCATGACGCTGGCAGACCCTATGCGCTGAAGCCGCGTGTGGCGGTACTCCACGCGTGGGGAAAGCTTCGCTCATGGACTCTGTCGGGACACATGCACGAGACGGACGAGCACGACCTTATACACATATTGGAGAGTCTGTCCGGCCTGCCGCTGGACGTGAGTTTTTTATCTTTTGAGGACATAGAGGGCGGCGTGCCTAAGAATATTGACGTTATAATCAACGCCGGAGCAAAAGGCACCGCCTGGAGCGGCGGGAGCAGATGGCAAAACGAGGCAGCCGTGGAGAGCCTGACGAAATGGGTGCACGGCGGCGGGGTGTTTATTGGAGTTAACGAGCCCTCCGCGGCAGACGGCTTCGGAACAGTTTTCAGAATGGCGCATGTGCTGGGCGTGGACGGTGAAAGTGCCGGAAGCTATTGCCACGGCAGATGGAAATACGATGTCGTAGCCGCGCCCGGTCTTATCCCTGAGGGGGTTGAGCTGAGACCCGCCAACGTCCGCTTGACAGACGGACGGGCCACGGTGCTGGCCGAGCGGGACGGGCGTCCGGCTGTAACGGAGAATGATTTCGGAGCGGGAAAGGGTGTCTATATATCTTCGATGGCCGCCCGGGCGGAGAACAGACCGGCCAATACGAGACTTCTTCTGAATATTATACTGCGCGCCTGTGGGGAGTCTCTTTCCCAGGAATGCGTTACGGACAGCCCCGACACTGAGTGCGCCTTCTTCCCGTGCTCCGGGCGGCTTGTGCTGATCAACAACTGCGGGGGAGCCAGGCATACGCGCGTGTGGGTCGGGGGGTGCCTGTTTGAGGCGGAGCTGGCTCCATATGAGACGAAAATCTTTGAGTCGGCTGGTGATAACCCTGCTGAACGCTTGCCTTAACGCAACAATTGAGTTGATCTCGCCCGCCGCCCGCGTCCTTTTGGGTGACCTGAATTCCGACGGGGCTATGTAGCTTGTTGCCGTCCACACGTCCTCAAGGGCGCTGTTTGTGCACGAGGCTCCGGGAGTACTGCCAGATTTCCCGAACGGCATTGAGGACAACACTCATTTCAGATACGCGGGGGCCGTGGAAATGGCGCGCATCGTCTGCGGGGAGATAGAGGGAAGGCTGCCCGGACTGGCGGCGTATTTGATCGAACGGCCCGGTTCCGGGCTTTAGAATTTTTTCAAAGGGGAGTGGCGTTTTGCCGGGGAGAGCAGGGGGAGGAGATACGACGCCGGGTATGTAAGCGCGGAGAAAAATCGGGGGAATCATAAAAAAGAGGGAGGGAAAACCTTGAAGAAAATTCGCAGACCGTTTGCCATTGCCTTGTGTGTGCTGATGATGGTTGCCTGCGTGCCGCAGGTGGCATCCGCCGAAACCGCCCCAAACCCGAAATTCATCATGGTGGGCGACTCAATTGTAGCCTCGGGCGGCGCGGGCGGCAGCACGGGAACCCAGGGCTGGGGCTCCGTGTTCGCCCAGTGGTTTGACGGCGTCACCGTCGACAACAGGGCCATGGCCGGCCGCAGTGCCAAGCAGTACTATAATGAAGCCCGCTACAACCAGATGCTCAACGCAGTCAACCCGGGGGATGTGGTGTTTGTCCAGTGGGGGCACAACGACGCGTGCTACGCGCGCGCGGCGCGTTACGCCCCGGTAGGAGACATGGACATCGCCGGAACATATCAGAATTACCTCGCGATCTATGTTAGGGACATCAGGGGAAAGGGCGGCATTCCGGTGCTGGTCACCGTTCCCGCCACCCACAATAACAGCCTGTGGTACGGTCCGGTTTACGGGCCCGACGGCCCAAATCCAAACAACCCGGACAACGACCCGGCTCGCGCCGCCATGTTAAACGGCCCTTCCAGTGAGGCTATGTTCTACGACCCGGCAGCGGGGCGTTTTCTGCCCAGCTTCCCCAACTACGCCAACGGCTCGCGCGAGGTTGCAAAGGCTCTGGACGTGCCGCTGGTTGATCTGAACAAGCTCACGATGGACTACTTCAATGCCCTGCCCAACAAGGCTGAGGGCGTCCTGTACAGCGACGGCGTCCACCTCACTGCGGCCGGCGCCGCGGACGTGGCCAGACTGGTGGCCCAAAACATGGTCACAAAGAGGATACCCGGCTTCGAGTATGTCAAGCCTGCGGTGGCCCTCCCGACCAGCTGGAAGTTTGACATCGGCGGAGCGACTGAGGGCTATACACCGATTGAGGTGAATTCGGCCTATTCCCCTCTAAAAGGCTACGGCTGGCAGATGAACGACGTATACCCCACCCTCAGGCTGACGACACAGACGAACGAGGACCCGCTAAGACAGGCCTACATAAGCGGAGACATCAAGGGCGAGGGCGAGAACGCCCCACAAGAGGTCAACGGCACGGGAGAAAGCAGGAGATACACCTACCCGACCTTCCTGATCGATCTGCCCGTCGGCATTTACGACGTAAAGGTCACTATCGGCCGCGAGACCGGCAACTACAACAGCGGTGCGAAAATTGAGGGTGTTATGAACGCCGTTGCCTGGTGCAATTATCCCGCCGACGGCAATACGGCCAATTTTAGGGCGAGTACCGCGAGAACCGCAGGAACCTATGTGGCCAACAATTTCCGCGTCGCGGTGTGGGACGGGCAGCTCACCGTTGAGCTGGCGAGCTTCGAGGGCAACGCCAACGCGATCTCGATGGCTTGCGGCGTCGAAATCGCCCCTGCGGAGCCACTCGGGGCGGGCGCGAAGCCGACCGTCCATATCGTGGGAGACTCCACCGCCGCGCAGGGCGGCGGCGGCACCTCCGTCGGCTACGGCTCAAGGCTTCCGAGTTTCTTCACCGACGACGTAGTGTTCAACAACAGAGCCGTCAGCGGCCTGGCCTCCCGCACTTACATCGGCGGGGGAAACTTGAATGCCTTGCTTACGACGTATGTAAAGCCGGGCGATTATATATTCATTGACTGGGGCCACAACGACTTTTCGCGGGAGCGCACGGGCCGTTACGCGGATCCGAGCCCGGGCGGACTGTTTGAGCAGACAATGCAGAAGTACGTCGACGCTGCCAAGGCCTTTGGCGCGACACCTGTTCTCCTGGCCCCCGTAAACCAGTATTACAACGGAGATCCGACCAGAATCGGCGCGTCCGGCTACAACCGGTACACAAAGGAGTGGATCGGGGTGTCCTTCGTCGATTGGAGGGCCAGAGACCGAGATATCGCCGAGAGAGAAGGCATTGCTTTCCTCGATATAACACCCATCATGGCGGATTACATACAGGGACTGGGCTTTGACGCCACCGCGTCCCTGTTCTATGACGGCACGCACCTCAGTTCCGCCGGCGCGGATTGGGCAGCGAGCAATTACAGC
This sequence comes from Oscillospiraceae bacterium, assembly GCA_031556035.1. Lineage (GTDB taxonomy): Bacteria > Bacillota > Clostridia > Oscillospirales > UBA929 > JAVBTT01. The sequence goes on along the minus strand of JAVBTT010000001.1, from coordinate 49,919 downwards.
CTGCTGCTGGCCAGAACCGACAGCGCCCTTGCGGCCTGCTCCATATTCCGTACGGACAAGGACGCTTTGCTTGCGGCGATAAACGAGGCCGAGAAGCTGAACCCGGACGACTACGCCGATTTCAGCGCGGTGGCTCAGGCTTTGGCCGAGGCCAAGGCCGTCTGTGCGAACGAGATGGCCGTTCAGAGCGAGGTTGACAACGCCCTCTCTGCCCTTCGTGCGGCGATCGATACTCTTGAGCTTGTCCAGCTCAGGCTCAATGTGGAGGTGGGAGTCGCCAGCATAGTCGAAACTCTGGCGGCGTATATTCCGGTTACAGTCACGGCAGCCGAGGGCAGTCTGGACGGGGCAAAGCTCACCGCCTATCTCAAAGTCGGGGGAGAATTGCTCTATCCCGCAGAAGCGGTTGGCGGCAGGGCGCGGGTATATGTTGCGCAGGCTCCCGCGGCTGGAACTTATGAGATTGTTGTTCTTGCTGAAGGCCTGACCACAAAAGGCAGCGGACAGATTGAGGTCGTCGAGTACAACACCAACATCTGGACTGCAACAGCCTTCTCCGGCGAGGGCGGGCTGCTGAACGTCAGCTTCAACGCGAAAATCTCCAGCAGGACAAATTTCGCAAATGCCGTGACGATTGCGGGCTCCGCCTACAGCGCGGCAGTCTTGGGAGGCAATGTCCTGGCGGTGCCGGTGGCTTACGACTCAATAGCCGATGGAGCAAGGATTGTAATCACCGGCGTCAAGTACCCTGAGCTCTTCCCGAGCTACTCATTCACATTTGCCGTCACCAAATAAAATCCGGGTGCATTTTTTTGGCGTATGTTGCCCCCGCCTTCGGCTGGGGGCAACATACGCCAAAATACTCTTTAAAAAACACGCCCTAGTCTCAGGCGCCTATGCAGGGCCTGCTCAAAAACTTTTTCGGGTCGAGCAGAAGCGGCTCAATAGCGTCCGCCGGGGCGGGCCGCGACAGGTAATATCCCTGCAGCAGGGTGACGCCAAGCCGCTCAACCATCTGCCAGTTTTCCGCGGTCTCAACTCCCTCGGCGCATACCTGCATGTTCTGAAGCCTGGCGGCGTCCACCGCGAAGCCTATTATGATCTGGTCGAAATCGGCGCATACCTTAAGGAAGCTTTTGTCAATCTTTACAACGTCAAGAGGGATGTTCCGCAGCATGTACAGAGACGAATAGCCCACGCCGAAATCGTCAAACGCGACTTTGATCCCTTTGCGTCTCAGACGGTTTATTATGTCTATTGTTATGTCCGTGTTTTGGATCGCCATGCTTTCGGTCAGCTCAATGGTCAGCATGCCAGGCATAAGTCCCTCGGCTTCAACATGATGTAAAATCTGCTCAACAACGTTCTGATCCCGCAGAAAGCGCGGGGAAGCGTTAACGTTTACGCTGATTCCGGCGATTCCGCGATCTCTCCATCGGCGTATCTGGGCCAGGGATTCTTTTAGAACATGGAACGTAAGGGGGACAATAAGCCCCGATTGCTCGGCGAGATCTATAAACGCGTCAGGACGTATGGAACCGTACGCCGGATGACTCCAGCGAACCAACGCCTCAACGGCGCAAAAGCGCTGTGTCTCAAGAGAAAAAATGGGTTGATAGTGAACTGTCATATTCACAAAATTTTTGGAGGCTTCCTCATGAAGTGCGGCGAGTATTTCCACCTGATGAAGCCCGGATACCTTGTAGCCGTCATAGACCGAATGACCGAGCGTCACCGCGTCCTCAAGCGCGACATCGGCCTGTCTGATTGCCTCTTCCGGATCCGGACACTCCGAGAGTGACGCTATCCCGGCTGCGGCCATCCCAAACACCTGCTTGTCCAAGACGTCCCACGGCCTGGAGAAACGCTCGAAGTAACCATCCAGCTCGCTCCCGGCCCTTTTTGTGTCCCATCCGTAGAACAAGAGCGCGAACTGGTTGTTGGATATCCTGTAGAGCGATGCCTCCGGGAAATAACGGCAAGTAAAGTCGCAGACGCCAGCGAGGAAGGCGTTTCCATAGCTCAGACCGTATGAGTTGGCCACCATTGACATGTTGCGCAGCTCAATTGTCATAATGAGTCCTCTGGAGCCTGAGCTTCCCGTCGCGGTCATGTCCTTTTCCAGGGCAGCCCTGTTCGGTATTCCAAGCACCGGATCGACGTACGCCAGGCGCATCAGCATGCCTTGGCTGCGCTTGCGGCAGATGAAGCCGGCAAGGGTATGCGCATATTGGGACAGAGCCTCGTGCTCACGGCCGGTCCACTCCGAGGAAGAGCCCCAATCCAGAAAACACAGCATACCAAATGTCTCGTTTTCGTCGCGTATAGATGCAACGTGTACGTTGTCCATCCCGGAAAGAAATTTGAGCTTTCTGCAAAACTCAGGGAGATTTTCATCGTTGGTCAAAAGGGACTCGTCGTGTCGCTTTATCTGCGCGACCTCATCGAGATCCCGGCGTGTGGGCGAGGGCCACATGGCATGGGGGGATACGCAAAAATCCTCATGCTGGAAGGCGAGGGTTATTCGCCCCTCGTGCTCCTCGTACAGAAGCCCCGCCTGTAGTCCCATATCCTCACAGACGTGGGATAGGGCGGCCTGTATAGCCGATCTGATGTTAGTGGTTCGGTTGAAATCCATACTCATCTGGTTAATAAAGACCTGCCGTCTCTGCAGGCTGTCAATGACCCGTCTGTCCGCGGCCTCGGACGCCAGCGCGTTTTCCCCGGCGCTCTCAACATATAGGCGGCTTATAAGCCAGTTATAATGCCCCTCGCCCGTTATGCGCTCAACGTGCTCGCGAACTTTAACCGCGCTTCCGTCCGGAAGCCGCAGCCGATACGATGTTTCGCCCGGAGTCTTGGAGAACATCTCCCTGGATTCCCAAAACATACTTCGGTCGTCCGGGTGGACGAGCGCCGCGAGCTGTGCCAGTTCCTGAAGCTCGTAGGATGAGACCCCGAGCCTTAATGTGTTTTTTGATATGTAGTCGATAAATGCCGTACCGTTGTCCCGCCAGACAAAGATAATGAAGGGGAGCTCCGAAGTCGACGAGTGCACAATGCCAAATATCCGCTTGTAACGCTCCAGCTCTGTCCGTGACAAGTCGACATCATATAATTCTCTTAGCGCCAGGAGCAGACCAATAGCTTGCCCGGACGGAGCCAGTATGGGAATCCTGTGTATTTTTCTCCAGGTGTGAAGCATGTCGTGTACACGTCGGCTGGGAACGGCGTACGCCCCGGAGTGTCCGGAGCTCATGGCCCCTATGTCAAGGTCTGTGCCAATGGCTCTTGCGTATGGAGGGTTGAAGTTCGAAATGTCGAGCCCGCTGACCTCTTTTTTTCTTGAATTGTTCAGGAAGGCGTTGAAAGCGGGGGTGCTGGCAATAGTTTTACGGGACAGGTCCTTGATATAAATCTGGCCAGAATACCCCGCGAGAATCTGGGATGCCCTCTCCTCTGTGAGGATATCGAACTCACATAGAATCGGGCGGGGCTGTTCTGGGGCGAGGAGCCTGTTAGCTATGAGTCCGGCGAACTCCTCCGCCTGACGGCTATTGTCCAGAAGGATCGGCAGAACCGGGAAATATATGGGGCGTCCGTCCGAGGGTCTTGTCGGGAATACAATCAGTGCCTTATGCCTGTTTGTCACGCTGGATTCCAAATGGAAGGTTATCTCAACTTTTTCCGTATTTCCGCACATCAGGCTGGAGAAAATATCCGGGAGGCTGAAGTCCGCCGTGATCATATATGCGGGCAAATTCAAGTCGCAGCGCAGAGTGTGCCGCGCAGATTCCGACAGTGTCAATACGGCGCCTGTCCTGGAATCCCATATCGCTATCGGATAAGGTGCTGACGAGGCTTCTTCGCAGGCATTCCAGTATTCCACATAATCAGCGTGCTTGAAGATCCTCACGGATTTACCTCCCATTTCGAGTTTCTGTTTAGCGGGTTATTGCATGGGATAACAAATATAATTGTATAACCAGCATAAAATTGATTTTATCACTTTCAGACGTTAAGTCAATATAGTTTACCGAAATATACTGTGAAAGTGAGAGGGCGTGTTGAGGCGCGGTTTTGAAGAAAATGCTAAGTTATTGGTCCCACGATTAAACCTTGCCGCAATAGCTCCTCAAAACGCTCTGCCCGCTGTGCGGGCGGCGCATTTTCCCCGCCACTGGCGGCAAGGTTTAACTGGTACATCAATAATATCTGCTTAATTGACTTTGCTGCTGTTTGATTGCGCCGTAATATTACCCCTTAGCAAGCCTGAGTAATTCCTGTCGCTTGTTTCCGGCGTAATATTATATATCGTAAATATGCGAAGCAGAGTTAAGCCTGAATGGGAAAAATTCCGCAGAGCTATTATTTGTCTCGTACCTGGGCGTATTTAAAACGTACCGGATCAATAAAAATACCCGTTTGCGCCGCCGCGAAGCATGGCGGCGTGGCTATTTGACGATTAAGCTGATGCCGTAGCGCAGGGTTTCCTCGTCCAGTTGGCCCTCCGCGCCGGTGACAATAAAGCCCTCACTGTCGATAAATATCGTTGTCGGGATGGAGCGGATACCGTAGGTATACGCTGCCTCCTGCTCTGTGTCATAATAGACGGGGAAAGCAAATCCCTGCTCCGCGACATATTGCGCGCCCTTTTCCACGGTTTCCCGCTGTCCGTCGGTCATGTCCACCATCATGAAATGGATTTCTCCGCCGAGCTCCGCGCAAACCTTGTCAAATTCCGGCATTTCGGCCTTGCAGGGCGGACACCAGCTCGCCCAGAAGTTCAGAACAACGGGCTTTCCCTCGAAATCTGAGAGACTGACGCTGTTGCCGTCGGCGTCCACGACCGTGAAATCAGGCGCCTCCATTTCGTCGGCTCCTGAAGCCTGACTGCTCTGCGGGCCGGGCTCTCCCCGACCCTCCGGCGACGGGGTTAAGACATTGCCCGGCTGCTCAGCAAGAGAGATCTCCGGCTTTATTTTCTCGCGGAGAGCGTCATATGTTAGGGCGGCGCCAGCGATGACCAGGGCGAGCGCCGCGATGCCGATTATGATTTTCACTTTCTGCGACATGTCTGCCTCCTAAAACGTCAACAGGGACAAAAAGCGCCCCATAAGCCCGGTGGCCATCATGATGCCCACCGCAACGAGCAGTCCTCCCGATATGAGGCTGATCACCCGGTAATTGCGCTTTATAAATCCGAACGCGCCTTTCAGCCTGTCTATGAGCACGGCGCTCGCCACGAAAGGGATGCCAAGCCCCAGGGAATAAACGAGCAGCATAGCGATGCCTGTAAACGTGCCGCCCTGTCTGGAAGCCATCATCAGCGCAGAGCCGAGAAACGCGCCGACACAGGGAGTCCATCCGATGGAGAACACAACACCGAATGCCATGGCGGAAAAGAAGCGCAGGTTTTTTACATTGGCGGATCTTTGGCTGGTGCGGTTCAGGAAACCAATGCGGAGGACGCCCATAAAGTTGAGGCCAAGCAGGATTACGACGGCTCCGGTGACGAGGTTGACTGCCGCCGAGTACTCTGTCATCAGCCTGCCGACCGTCCCGGCAAAAGCGCCCAGGGAGACAAACACAGCCGTAAACCCAAGAACAAATCCCAACGAGTTTATAAGAGCTCTGCGCTTGTTCTGCTCGCCCGCCGCGAAAAAAGAGAGATAAACCGGCAGCATGGGCAGCAGGCAGGGCGAGATAAATGTTATGATTCCCTCAAGAAACAGGAGCAGATATTGCACCGCCTCACACCCCTATGCAGTATAATCATCATGCGCCCCAGCCCGCTACGATAAACACAAGGCTGCATGGCGCATTAAGATGATTATCATTTAAATATTACTGTACACGTTTGTACAGTAATGGAAACGTCTATGCCCGTTCTATACAATGAGCTTGCTCATTTCGCGCATTTTACTTTCGGCATAGGCTCTGCCGCCGGACACAATTTTATCTATCTGCTCAAAACTCAGGACCTCGATACCGCAGGTCTGAAGCGTGTCCTTGATAAACGAGCCCTCCACCGGGTTGTTAAAGTAGCTGTTATAGATGTCCTCTGGCGTTTCCATCGTTGTGATGACAATGGCCTTCTTGGAGGTGAGCAGGCCGATCATCTCGCCATTGTCGCCGTATTTGTAAGCCCAGCCGGGCAGCAGAACCTTGTCACAGAAGCCTTTGAGCACAGCGGGAAGAGAGCCCCACCAAATGGGAAACGGAAATACGAGGACGTCCGCGTCCTCAATCTCCTTCCGGTACCTTTCCACCATGGGGTCAACCGGCTGGCCCTGCCCCCACGCCTTCAGGTCCGCCGAGGTCATAACGGGGTTAAAGCCCTCCTCCACAAGATCAATCAACCTCACGGCGTGCCCTTTTGAAAGGGCCGCTTCCTTAATGGTCTGCACGGCGCCGGCGTTAAAGCTGCCGTTGTAGGGATGGCTGCTGACAATGAGGTATTTCATTTCTATACATCCTTTCTGTCCCAGTTGTCATCCGTTGAACACGTTATATTCTGCCCGCATTTTTTAGTATTAGTGCGCCTGGAGTGGTTATTGGGCGCCGTCGGGCTGCTCCGAAAGCTGCGGAAGAGTTATCATTAAGTAATAAACCTCGGCGTCCGTCAAGTACAAATCCAGCGTTTCCGCCCCGGTGTCAAGTATGGCTTTCAGCTGTTGAAACAGGGTTCCGCTGTGCTCAATAGCCGCGTAGCCGTCCAGCGGCATGGGGATGGGATCGGCGGTCGATATTCTCTCGAACATGGTGGCGCAGTGTATATAAATGCGGACAATCAGATCGGGAGGGAGGGGTATCTTGTAGAGCTGGACGACCCTTTCCACGATATATCGCGCACCCTTGTCCACTTTTTTAACGTCCAGAGACGGGGCAAAGTAAAACAGATGCTCCCGGATGTGGTTCAGCTGCACGTCAAGAGGCATTGTAGAGAGATCCTCTGCCTCGATTTCACCGCTCAAAGGCAGGATTATCCCCTTGCTACGGAGCAGGTCCCGGGAGCCGTTGGCGTACAGGAACTGCTCTATGCTGACATACGGGACTCCTGAAATGTCCGGATTCATAATGCCGATAACCAGCTTCAGCCGTCTGCCGAGTTTGTGCGCTATTGGAAAAATATCGTCCTTGATTCCAAGCGGCAGTATGTCGATGGAGGAGGCGACCGCCAGATCGCGAAGCAGCATCTCCCTTACGATGCGTGCGCTGCCGACGCCTGTTATACAGTATGTGATGATGACATCGCGGGTATCGTCGGGTTCCTCATCAATGGCCGGACAAATCGTGGTGTGCGGTTCGTTCATGGCCGCGTCCAAATGGTTTCTGTACTCATCGGTGAGCATTGCGGCGATCTCGTTGATATCCATGCCGGTCATCAGGATCATGCGCGCGCACTCAAGCACTATCATGGGATCAAGGACAGGCAGGATGCGGAAATACAGAAGCGAGTCCTTGGACAGGACGCGTCCTAGAATTGATGAAATGTTGAATCCGCAGAGGATAAGCGTATCTCGAAAGTTGTTGCCAAGCGCGCCGAAAATCTTTGAGCGCAGAGCCGTGGGATCAAAGTTGTCCGGCATATCCAATGCCTTGATAAAGCCGGTGTTTAGCATGCCGTTGGCAAAGGCGGCGATAGCCGAGGCGGAACCGGCGTATCCGCAGAGCAGAAGATTGACCGAAGGCCGAAACTGACTGACGGAGCTGTGTGCCAGCAGCATCGCTAAGAGGACGATTTCCCCGTCCATAAGCTCAATGCCGAGATAGCGTTTTAAGAGGGGCATCATTTTGGCGATAAACAGCTTTTCAGTGGGGAATTCAGAGGTGTTTTCGAAGCTGTTTGGGCTGAAAATAATGCGTCCGGCGTTTGCGTAGGATTTCAGCTGCTGCAGGTAGTAAGCGATTGAACCGATGATTCCCTGATCATACGTCTTATCAAACTCCACGGCCGCGTATTGGAGCAGCTCGTTAGTTGCCTGCCAGACGACGGGGGCGATCGAGCCATAGATGACTCCGGAGGCGGCCGATCCGCCCTCGACAGCACTTCGGCCGTGCTGCTTGTACTGTTTTTCGAGATCGGTCACGATCAGCTGCTCGGCCTCGGATACATTTTTGCCGAGACCGCGGTATACGAACATTTTTTGCTCAACAAAGTTTTGAAAGTCAAACGGCAGGAGCATGTTGCCGGTGGCTGGGGAAAAGGATATCGGGCGGTCGCAGGAAATCTCCAGACCGCCGCTCAAGCCGGCGGTCGCGAAGTACACGTCGGCGTGCTCGTCGGGCGTATATTGAATGCTGAGGTTTCGGGAAAAATTATAGATATCTATGCTGAGAGGAGCGCCCGCGCTTTTAGCCTGTCTGCCGTGAGCCCAGTTGCTCTGCGCGCAGGCCACCCGGATCTCGTTGCGCAGGTCGCCGATGTTGTTTTTTCCCCGGAAGGAGACAAGAAGCCGCAGCGCCTGGTAGGATACGCGGATGGGCAGCCCCAGCCGGCTTGCCTCCTCATAGAGGAAATGAGCGATTATGTCCAGCCGCTCGTTGACAGGCCGCTCGCTCAGCTCGGGAATTTGGATAATAAAGGGAATTCTGCGCTTGAAGGTGTTGAGCAAAAAGTTTGAGGGGTTTTCAGTCGTAGCGCCGACAATCATGATTTTCGCGGTTCGGGTGCTCGTGTCGCCAAGCCGCCGGTAATAACCCTCGTCTATCAGGGTAAAGAGCATTTCCTGCCCGGTGGGGGGCAGGCGGTGCAGCTCGTCGAGAAACAGTATGCCCCCGTCGGCCAGCTCGATCAGGCCGGGCTTGTCCCTTTCCGCGCCGGTGAAGGCGCCGCGGACATAGCCGAAGAGCTGGGCCAGCAGCAGCTGAGGGTTGTCCGAGTACTCGGCGCAGTTAAACGCGATGAAGGGCGCTTTGGCGCTCCTGACATCGGACATATAGCGACCCATTTCCGAGGCCAGCAGGGATTTGCCGACTCCCGTCTTACCTATAATCAGGGTATGTATCCCATTCGGCGGATACGACACAGCCGCGCTTGCCACCTGAGTTTGATATTTCAGGCTTCCCTCATAGCCTATTATTCTGGCAAAGGGCGGCGGTTCCTGCGTTTCCTCTTTAGCGTCCGGTATTTTAAGCTGCCCGGCCGGACAATACAGGATGGGACGGCTGCCTGATGCCGCCAAGCGGCCTTGAGACACAAGCGCATTGAGCGACTCCGCGGCCGCTCCCTGCCAGATTCCGAAGTGCTCCGCCACGGCGCTGATCTGGACGCCTGCCTTGCCGCCATTATCCCTGGCGTACAGACAGCGGGTTTCCACATAGGCGTATATTTCATCCAACGGTATCAAGAACAACCCTCCCAGACGTGTAATACTAATACCTGTTTATAACCTGACGGTATTAATTTGCAGAAGCTTGCTGCGGCAAGCTTTTGCAAATATCTTAACGGAAGGTTTTAACATGGGATTAGTATAAAGATTGCGCCGAGTTCAAAGACTCAGAAATATCGTATTCGCTCCAACTGGCAACCCAAACCCAGTTGGGCGCGGTATTTGGATACTGTTCTGCGGGAAATCTGGATGCCCTTCGCGGCCAGCAGCTCCGATATAGCGAGATCGCTCAAGGGGGCGGCCCTGTCCTCCCCGGCGATCAGTGCGCTGATTGACGCGCGGGCCTGCTCCGAGGAGGACCCGCCGCCTAAGCCGCCGGGGAAAAAATAATCGAGCTTAAAACAACCCTGAGGGGTGACTATGTATTTTTCCCGTACGCAGCGGCAGATCGTTGAGGGGGACATTCGAAGATCGGAGGCCGCTTTCCTTTGTGTCAGAGGCCGGAGTGCCGCCGCGCCTTTGATAAAAAAGGCTCGCTGTTCTACGGCGAGATAGGCGACCAGCCGCTCAAGCGCGCGGCTGCGCATATCAAGGCTGCTAAGCAGATTCAACGCTTCCAGCCGTTTTTGCCTTAAAAAAGCGGAGGCTTCCTCGTCGGCAACGTCCTTCATGTAGTCCGGGTCGAAGCTAAGCAGGGCGCTCGCTTCCCCGCCGACCCGAATATCCAGGCGCTGTCCCGACAGTGAGACTGTCGCGTCCGGCATTATATACGGGGTAAGCCGCGAGGATGAAAAACAGCTTCCGGGCTTGGGGTTGAGGGTTTGCACATAGTCCAGCATTTTTTGAAGCCGCGTCCGGCTGATTTTGTATTTGCGCGCCAGAAACTCGAATTTTCTTCCGGCCAGCGCCGCGAGATCTTCCCGCAACAACAGTGTCAGCATGGCATAATCCGCCGCTTGGGGATCGGCCTGAAGGCAAAGGCATTCACTCAGGCACCTCGCTCCGACGCCTCGGGGAGTAAAGCCCTGTACCACGCCGAGGACGCGCTTGACCAGCGAATAATCGCAGCCGATTTCTGACGCGGCGGTCTCCAGACTTTCCTCCAGGTATCCGGCCGAGCTTATATGGGAAATCAGATACCGCGCCGCCGTCGCCTCCGCCTCGGAAAAAGCGCACAGCCCAGCTTGAAAAGACAGATGGTCATAAAGAGATTCATTCTCCGGAGCATAAATCTGCTCAAGGAACGGCAAATGCCCGGCACCGGAACGCAAGGTCTCCGCTCTGTCCTCGCCTTCATATGCCATTTCCGCCTCTCCGGGCTCCGCGTACGCCGACAGAGGCATTTCCATAGTGTCGAAACGGGGCTCAAGATACGGGTTATCCAGCACGATTCCGCTCAGGTACGTTTTGAGCGCTAACAGCGGCAGGGAGAGAAGCTGCAGGCTGTGTAAGGTCTGCGGCATCATTTTTTGTACCTGTAAGTTTCTCAGGGAGTGCTCCATTGCCGGTGACGCCTCCGAAAAAAATATTTCGACATAAAACGCGCGGTTTATGCATCGATGGCACAAAAATTGCATAAGCAATAGAGTGTAAAGGCCCTTCGGCGTTATTGTTTATTATACCATATACCATCGCTGAAAAAAAGAAAAATTGCATCTCCAAATAAAATTTCCGGAATTTCTGCTTTGGTGGCACGTATATTGCATATACAAGTGGTGAGAGGACGAGGTAAAAAGATGACGACGAGAGACTTTGAGCTGTCGTTCGCGCCGGATACTTATATCAGCTTTGTCAGTGGATTTGTGTTGGAGGCGGGGCGCTTTAAGTCGAAAATAGATATTTGCTACGGGGACAATTGTCTGGACGCCAAGTCCTTTTGGGGCTTGCTGTACGCGAGCGCGTCCCCACGCACCCGTTTTGCGCTGAGAGCCGAGGGGGACGATGAACAACAGGCGCTGGAGCAGCTGTCGGCCTATATTGATAGATATCGGTAATTCTATAATTTGCGGATTATTGAGGTGCCAGTTAAACCTTGCGCACTTGGCGGGGAAAACGCGTCGCCTGCGCAGCAGGCAAAGAGTTTTGAGGAGCCGGAAAGTGCAAGGTTTAATCGTGGGACCAATAAAAGCAAAAAGGAGAGTTTAAGGTGTATACAAGGCAAATCACAATTCGTAATAAGTCGGGGCTTCACGCAAGACCCGCAGCGGATTTTGTCAAAGAGGCTGTGAAGTTTAAATCCTCAATTAAAATCGCCAAAAAGGGTCGTCCGGAGGAGGCGGTCAACGCCAAATCGCTTGTTCTGGTATTATCGCTGTCCATTGCGTTCAACGGGCAGGTGGAGATTTCAGCGGAGGGCGAGGATGAGCGGAACGCGGTTGACACTCTGGTGGCCGCGGTGGACGCCGGTTTGGGTGAAGAGGAGTAGCGCATGGAAAAGAGGGGATTGGCGATTTCCGAGGGCGTTGTCTGCGGGAAGGCGCTTATCTATGAGCCATATAATCCGGAAGGCGTTGTGTACAATGCGGACAGCTTGGAGCGTGCTCAGGAAAGAATTGACGCCTACTTGCACGCCCTTGAGCGCGCGCATCTGGAGCTTGAAAACATTTTTGACGCTGTCGCGGGATACGCCCGGGAGAAGGCGAAAATATTCCAGACGCACCAGCTCCTGCTGGGGGACGCCGCGATTGATCAGGAGGTACGGGAGCAGATTTTGCGCGGCAAGTCCGTCTCTCAGGCGGTGACCGATGTCTTCGCCCTGTTTATCGGTATGCTTGAGCGAGCCGAAAACGCCTTTACGAATGAGCGTACTGCGGATTTGAGGGATGTGCGCAACCGCATTCTGCGCTGCCTTGAGGGGAAATCTGAGAAAAATCTGTCGCTTTTGCCGGAACCGCGCGTGATCTTCGCCCGGGAGCTGCTTCCGTCCGACGTTGCCACGATCGATCGGGAAAATGTCCTCGCGATCGTCACAGAGCTTGGAGGCGTTACCTCCCACACGGCCATCGTGGCCAGAAGCTACGGTATACCGGCCGTACTAGGCGTTGAGGAGTTGCTGTCCTGCGTGACCGACGGGGATGACGTGATTTTAGACGGGGCGGCCGGACTTGTGATCCTGCGTCCGAGTGCGCAGGAAATGGATGACTACCGCATCAAGCGGGCGGAGGATGAAAACCTTCGGCGGATTATGCAGACGTACCGGGATATTCCGGCTGTAACTCAGGACGGCACCGCCGTGGCAATAGAGCTTAACATTTCGTCTGCGGAGATACTCCGCGCCGGAGACATTGCCGCCTCGGACGGAGTCGGTCTTATGCGCAGCGAGTTTCTATATATGCAGAGCAGGGACAGCCCGCCGGATGAGGAAGCCCAGTTTAGGGAATACAAGGCCGCGGCGCTTGCCTTCCAGGGCAAGCCGGTGATTCTCCGAACCCTGGATATCGGCGGAGACAAGCAGCTGCCGTACATGGAGCTTCCGCGGGAGGACAACCCGTTTCTCGGCAGGCGCGCTCTGCGCCTGTGCCTGGAGGAGACGTCGATATTCCGGACACAGCTTCGCGCGGCTCTGCGGGCTTCGCTGTTCGGCGACCTTTGGCTTATGTTTCCCATGGTCGGCAATCTGGAGGATTTTCGCGCGGCAAAAGCCTTTGTGAGTACGGTAATGGCGGAGCTGGAGGCGGAAAGCATCCCTTACAAAAGGGATATCCCGCTGGGAATCATGATTGAGATTCCCTCCATCGCCCTGATCGCGGATAAGGTCGCGCACGAGGTCGATTTCGCGAGCATCGGCACAAACGACCTGTGCCAGTATCTCATGGCGGCTGATAGGCTCAATCAGTCGGTGGCGGCTTATTACCAGAGCTATCATCCGGCGGTTTTCAGGCTGATCGGATACGTCGCGGAGCAGTTCTCGAAAAGTGGAAAACCGTTGTCGATCTGCGGTGAAATCGGAGGGAGCCCTGACGCCGCTATTGCTCTTGTCGGGCTCGGTCTTCGTATGTTAAGCATGAGCGCCGCCAACGTGGCGGCAGTTAAGAGATCCATTACCGGTATAACGATAAAGGAAGCTCAGCGCATTGCATCTGCGGTATGTGCTTTGGGGACGGCGGATGAGGCGAAAAAAATACTCACTGAAGCGGCTGAGGCCATTGTCCGCCGCTCCGACGCCGCGCAGCAGGATGTAACCAAGGCATAGCCCGTGTCTTCTCGCTGCCAAATAAAAACCAGAAGCGGGGTGAAAGAAAATGATTCAGGTTATATTGGCAACACACGCTGGGCTGGGAAAGGCGATGCTTGAAACGGCGGCTATCATCAGTGGCGGAACGGAGGGCGTTCAGACGATTGAGCTGTATCCCGGAGGCGGGGCGGAGGATGTGGAAAGCGCCCTGCGCTGCCGGATAGCACAAGCGGAAAAGGACGACGATATCCTCTGCCTGGTGGATATTCCGGGAGGAAGTCCCGCCCGCGTCGCCGCGTCGCTTACGCTGGAGTCGCCGAATTTCCACGTTGTATCCGGGCTGAACCTCGGTATGCTTACGGAAACACTGATGCTGAGGGAAAGCATGGACATCGGACAGCTCAAGGAGCACATCATGACGTCTGCGGTCAGCACGATCTCGGATGTCGGCAGAAGTTTTATCGCGACCCTGTCAGAATAGCGTCGGACTTCACATGGCGTTGCATACCCTCCAAACGCATCTCTCCGCTCATTCCACAGCAACTCGTCTTTTCCAGTTGTTGAGGTGCCAATTAAACCTTGCGCGCAAGGCTTAATCTTGGAACCGATAGTTACGGCGCAGAGTTATAAAAGAGCGAAGGGCACCGCCGTTTTATAAAAAATTTCGGTGGCTTTCGCAGAAAGGCGGATTTATAGTTATGAGTTTTGGAAGCGTATTAATTGTAAGCCTGATCGCGGGTCTGGCCTATTTGCAGCGGCGTATGCTTGGCGATTGCCAGCTGGAGAGACCAATTGTGCTTGGACCGCTGGTCGGTCTGCTGTTAGGCGACGTGAGCACCGGTCTGCAGGTCGGCGCGTCCCTTGAGCTGGTGTTTATGGGGGCTCAGGCCATCGGAGGATCCGTTCCGTCTAACGTTGCCATCGCAAGCGTATTGGGTACGGCAATATCCGTAACCAGCGGAACCGGTCTGGAGGGCGCCCTGCTGGTGGCGATCCCAACGGCTGTTGTGGCAAGCACCTTTGAGCTGTTTGCCAAAACCGTGTGCTCGTTTTTGGGACACGGCGTTGACAAATATGCGGAGAACGGCAACTCCAAAGGAATTTCGGTTACCGTACAGACGGGCAATTTGATCCACTTCCTTTCCTATTTTATTCCCACCTTCCTTGCGCTGCAGTTCGGCACGGACTTCATCACCAACATGACTACCGCTATTCCCGCCAACGTTATGGCCGGCATCAAGGCCGTCGGCATGCTGCTCCCGGCGCTGGGCTTCGGTCTGCTGCTTAACAGCCTGAGCTCCAAGAAACTGATGCCCTATTTCTTTGTCGGATTTGCTATCGCCGCGTATGTGCCGGCCTTCGGCGTCATGGGCGTGGCGGTGCTCGGTGTGGCGTACATTATTATGTATGTCAACATGAGCAAATCCGCCGCTATCAACTGAGAGGAGGGGACATAAATGAGTGCGGAAACAAAAGCGGCTGCCCCCGCTGAAAAAATTGAAAAGAAGGATCTGAGAAGACTGTTCTTCCGCTCCAACGGGATTCAGTCCGCTTTCAACTTTGAACGCATGCAGGGCCTCGGCTTTATCTGGGGCATGCTTCCCCTGATCAACAAGCTCTATAAGAACAAGGAAGACCGCGTTGAGGCCTATAAGCGCCACTCCGGTTATTTCAACACGCATCCGTGGCTGGGCGGCATTATTTTCGGCATAGTGGCCTCCATGGAGGAGAGAAAAGCCCGCGGCGAGGAGATGGACGAGGAGAACATACAGGCTGTCAAGGGCGCGCTGATGGGCCCGCTGGCCGGACTCGGCGACTCCATGTTTTTTGGAACCTTCCGTCCCATCGTAGCCGGTATCTGCGCTTCCCTTATTCTTGGCGGTGTCGGGCTGGTTGCCCCGATTCTATTCATACTCGTGATCAACGCCGTCCACTTCGGAGTGCAGTGGTGGGGCGTCCACAGCGGCTACAAGAGGGCCGACAAATTCCTTGAGAATCTCGGAGGAATGCAGATCCAGCGCTGGATGGAGGCGGCCACCATTTTGGGCCTGCTGGTTGTGGGCGCTCTGGTCGCGAGCGTCCTGAACATCACCACCCCGCTGACCTACACACAGGGTGAAGCAAGTGTCGCGCTTCAAGGCATGTTTGACAAGATTCTGCCCAGGCTCCTTCCTTTGGCCGCGACGCTGGGCGTCTTCGCGTTCCTTCGCAAGGGCAAGAGCGCGACGATCGTGATGATCGGCATTGTCGTCGTCGGATTTGTGCTGGGATTATTCGGGATACTTTAATGAGTGAGTTCATATCCCCCGCCCTTGGCGGGGGATATGAACAGATGTTACGGCGGGCTTTGTGCCCGGAGAGGCATTGCCATATGGATCATTCGACAAAGCTGCTTTGCGGCGGACAAGTGCTGCTGGAAAGCGGAAAAATTGAAAACCGTGAGGTTATTATACGGGACGGGCGCATCCTTGAGGTGCTGCCCGAGGGCCATGGCGCTCCTCCTGGCGCCGAGCGCGTTGACTGCTCCGGAAAGCTTGTGGCTCCAGGGCTGATCGATACGCATGTGCATGGAGCGCGCGGACGCAACTTCATGGAGGCCATCCCGGACGCGATAGCGGCGATATCCGATTTTATGGTCGAGGGCGGAACCACTAGCTGCCTGGCGACTACCACCAGCGTCGGCCCGGAGGAAGAGGAGACTGCTCTGCGCGGTCTTTTAGACGCAGTCCGCAACCCCAAGCCGGGCCAGGTTGAAATCTTGGGAACTCATCTTGAGGGGCCGTTTATCAGCGCTCAAAACCGCGGCGCCCACATTGAGGGCAATATACGCGCAGCCAGCGCGCAGGAGCTGGAGCGTATTTGCTCTGCGGCTCTTGAGTCTTTGAGGGTCGTAACACTCGCGCCGGAGACGGAGTACGCGATGGAGGCGATAGAGTTTTTTGTCAGGAAAGGTGTGCGTGTTTCAATAGGACACACGGCGGCCAGCTTTGAGCAAACGCGGGAGGCGCTTCGGGCGGGCGCGTGCCGGGCGACGCATCTTTTCAGCGGAATGCCGCAGATACACCACAGGCAGCCCGGCGCGGCGCTTGCCCTTATGCTCGAGCCGTCGGTCTTTCTTGAACTGACCTTTGACGGCAACCATTTTGTTCCGGCTATTATGGAAATGGTGCTCAGAATCGCGGGGCCGGCGCGCTGTGTTCTGATCACCGACGGCACCGACGTCCGCGGGCTCGGTGACGGTTCCTTCCAAAGATGGGAGGGCACTCAGGTAATTGTCCGGGATGGAGAGGCGAAGACCCTGAGGGGAGGCCTGGCGGGCAGCATGATCTCCCAGTGCGATGCGGTGCGAAATCTCGTTAGCTTTACCGGCGTCCCCGCCGCCGACGCGCTCCGGATGGGCTCTGAAAACCCCGCGCGCTCGATCGGTGTATTCGACAGGAAGGGGTCAATAAGGCCCGGAAAAGACGCTGATTTTGTTGTTCTCAACCCTGATTTCTCGGTGCATATGACTATCGTCAGAGGCGATATTGCTTATCTGGCGAATAAATATAGAGGAGACTTGCGCTTATGAAAACACTAATAGTTCGAATTGACGACCGTCTGATTCACGGTCAGGTCGTGGTAGGCTGGACGCGCAGCGCCGGGGTCACCTGTATTCTGGTGGTCGACGATAAAACGGCGGTGGACAAGATTCAGTGCTCCCTGATGCGGATGGCGACTCCGGCGGGCTTGAGGGCGGAGTTCCTGACAATCGCGGACGCCGCCGAAAAGCTCGCGGCGGACGCCTATAAAAACGAGAGCCTAATGATCCTTGTAAAAGGCCCAAAGACCGTTTTAAGCCTGATGGACAGGGGTGTGGAAATTCCCGGCCTGAACATCGGAAACCTTCGGTCCGCACCGGGGAAAATCAAGCTTCTCAGCCATGTCTACGCGACGACGGAGGAGCTGGAGGACTGGAGGGAGCTTGACAGGAGGAATGTAAAGATGTCCGCGCAGATTCTTCCTGACCAAAGCAAGGCGGACTTTAACCAGGTCCTGAAAAAGCTGTGACGGGGGCGGCTCCGGCAGCCGGACGGAAAAGGAGATTAGCGTGAAAAATCTGTTTCTGCAGTATAGAACATGGTTCAAAATCGGCCTGTTTACCTTTGGCGGCGGCTATGTTATCCTGCCCATGATTGACAAAGAGGTGGTGCAAAAGCATCACTGGGTGGAAAATGAGGAGGTCATGGACTATTACGCTATCGGGCAAAGCCTGCCTGGCGTTATCGCGGTCAACACGGCAACCTTTGTAGGATATAAGACCGCCGGGGTTTGGGGCGGGATCGTCTCCGCCCTGGGCGTTATCAGTCCGTCCATCGTTCTTATCACAATTGTCGCCACTCTGCTCAGCGGCTTTCAGGATATACCGGCCGTGCGCCACGCGCTGAGCGGCATACAGATCGGCGTGTGCATGCTGATGACCGCGACAATTGTTCAGCTCTTTAAGAATTCGATAAAAGACGTTGTTGGGATCGTCATCTGCCTCGCGGCCTTTGCGCTGGCTTACTTTGCGGGGGTTCACATTGTGCTGCTTGTGATTATGGCGGCCGTTTCGGGCATTGTTATAAAAACGCTCTCTGAAAGAAGAAAAGCAAAGGCGGATACAAAAAAATGAGCTTTATTCTTGAGGTGTTGTTCCGGTTTTTTTGCGCGGGCCTGTTTGCCGTTGGCGGAGGTATGGCCATTATCCCCTTTTTCAATGAGATGGCGGTCAAATATGGCTGGCTCACGACCGACGCCCTCTCGGTCATCATCGCTGTGGGACAGAGTATGCCCGGGCCGATCGGCGTCAACATGGCGGTCTACGCGGGCAACGCCATATTTGGATCTGTCTGGGGGGGAATCGTCGCGGCCCTGGTCTTGGTATTTCCAAGTATTGTTATTGTCCTGCTTGTCGCGCGCGTGCTCCAGAAATTTAAGGCAAACCGCTATGTTCAGAGGGCTTTTTACGGTATCCGGCCGGCTGTGGTGGCGCTTATCACCTCTGCGTGCATGAGCCTGTTTCTGAAGTCGCTGTTCCATGTGGAGCTGTTTAAGCAGACTGGAAACTTTTTCAATCTGTTCAATTTGTTCCATTTGGGGATATTCGCCATAATGCTGATTGTCAACTATACCGTTAAGATCAAGGGGAAAGCCCTTTCCCCTGTGGTCTTTATTATCGCCTCGGCTTTTCTGGGGATAGTCTTTAAGCTTTGACGGCGAAATTCAGCGGATATTGATCATATCTATGGGAAAACGATAGGAAGCAGGGCATATTTCCCCGCTGGAGGCAGGGAAATGTGAAAAAATGTTTGATACAAGGAGATATGCGATGAGCGGCTATACTATCGAGGAAATTCTGCGCCAACCCGAGACCTGGCGGAAAATACCAGCCCTCGCGGCGGAAAACGCCTTTCGCCTGAACGACTTTATGAACGATTTCATGGGCGCGGATGGTCAGATACTCCTGGCTGGAGCCGGAAGCAGCGAGTATATAGGCAAAACTCTTTGCCCCTATCTGGGACGTTTTGGCAAGTACGCGGTCGGCTCTTGCGGAACTACGGATATGGTGGCCTTCCCGGAAAGCTGCCTCTCCCCCCGAAAAAACACGCTGCTTGTCTCCTTCGCGCGTTCGGGAGATTCGCCGGAATCCCTGGGAGCCATCCGCGCCGCGGAGGCTGTCAGCCTAAACCTGCGCCAGCTGATTGTGACCTGCAACAGGCAGGGGAAATTATCCCTGCTTGCCGCCGAAAACAGCGATTATTATGTGATCAATCTGCCGGATGAGACAAACGACAGAGGCTTTGCCATGACAAACAGCTTTACCAGCATGTACCTTACGACCCTGTTGAGCTTGCTGAATGAGAAGCTCCAGGAAAACAGTGCGGCGCTTATGGACATCGCCGCCGCCGGGGAGCGTTATCTGCGCGTCGGAGTGAACGCCGTATCCGGCTGGGCAGGCGAGTTCCGGTATAACCGTATCGCCTATCTTGGCGCGGAGGCGCTCAAGGGGATGGCGCAGGAGTCGAGCCTGAAAATGCTGGAGCTGACCCGGGGGCAGATATCCGTTCTGTTTGATTCGCCGGTCGGATTCCGGCACGGGCCTAAGTCCTTCGTGAACGACGAAACCCTTGTTGTCCTTTATCTGTCTGACAATTCCTTCGCACGGCAATACGAGCTGGATTTACTGCGGGAGATGAGCCGTGAGCGCAGCGGGAACAGGCTTCTGGTCGTCTGCGGTCAGCCCTGCGGCGAGGCTGAGGGGCTCGCCGACTGCTATTACTGCTTCAACAACGCCGGAGGCTATGAAAACGGGCTGCTTGCTCCGGAATTTCTTCTTGTCGCGCAAATGCTGGCTTATAACAAATCGCTTGAGCTGGGAATAGACCCGGACAATCCCAACCCTGCCGGTGTCGTAAACCGTGTGGTTCGGGGGGTTACAATTTATCCCTATGTTCTCTAGCCGAGAGATAACCTAACGGTTGGTTTATCAGTGCACTGACAACGCGGGCTTTTTAATCTGGGGGCGGCGTATGGTCGCCTGCGGCGCGGCCGAATAGCGTTTATGATGATCTGACTATGGGCAGGTTAGCTTTGCTGCGCCATTACGGGGAGTAGGGAGGGCGTATGGATTCGCGGAAAGAGCTGTTTGAGCAAATTGTTTTGTATATTGACAAGAACTATATGGATATCAGCAGAAAGAAGCTGCTGGATACCTTCCACTACCACAAGGATTTCTTCTATGAGCTTTTCAGAGAGCAGGCGGATATGACATATGTTCAGTATCTGCAAAAGGTGCGGATGGAAAAGGCGAGGGCGCTCCTGTCCGGTTCCTCCAAAAGCATCCAGGAAATATGCAGGGAGTCTGGGTATCGAAACATAACATGGTTTTACAAGGTGTTTAGGCAGGAATACGGTCTGACTCCCAGACAGTATAGGGCAAAAGCGAAATAATCGATTATTTTAGTACAAAACGATAAAAAATAAAGCGATATCCCGCATTTCGTTATATCTTTTGCACAATAAATATGTTATCCTTTACATAATCCACTATTTATTAATGCTGTAAATTGTCTATATTATGGAAAAGGACAGGCTGTATTTTTGGGTATGGAGGTGCGGTGGATAAGAAAGAGTGATTGCGACATCGGCGATGACGGTACCAGTAAATAATGGAAAAAGGGAGTAAAGAAAATGAAAAAAAGCATTTCCCGCGTTCTAGGCCTGGTGCTGACAGTGGCATTCCTGCTGGGCTGCTTCCCGGCCGGCATGGCGGCGGGCGCCCCCGATGCGGTCAGTACCGCTGTCGTAGCGTCGGTTGCGGACGGCACACTGAGTATCGGAAACGGGCTCATCCAGCGCAATTTTACCCTTGCCGGAGGCAAGGTTGCCACCACATCCATTGAGAACAAGAGATCAGGAATCACCCTTGCCCCGGGTCAGGGCTCAGAGGACTTCATCATAGCCGTGACCGACAAGTTTGAAATGAATGTGGATACCACCCTTTCCGGGCGTCAGATCAAGACTAGCGACCTGACCCTGGCGGGCCAGCCTGTTGTCAAAAATCTGGACGGCGGAAACCAGATAACCTTCAATTTTGAGCCGGTTGTAAGATTCGACATACCGTGGACCGTATCCTACATCGTCGAGATGATGGATGGGGATCATTACATGAACTCCTGGCTGGAGATCAGCGTGCCCGAAGCGAGCCGTGGGAACGCCTACCTCCACACAGTCGACGTCGACGCCTTTAACATCGGCAAGGACATCCCCGACTCGCTGCTGTGGTGCCGCAAGGATCCCCAGCAGGAGAGGGTGTACAACCAGTTCATAAGCTCATTCCAGCAGAGCAGCGGTCAGCCGCTCTACGTCAACAGTCTGTTCTTCGGCGTAGAGTTCCAGGTCACCAGCAACGACATAGTGCCGTACCCCAACGAGGCGGGCGCCGGCAGGGACAAGAACCTGCTCATGCGTTATTACTCAGGCAAGAGCTTTGAGAGGCTTGCCGGCGAGGGCAGGCTGAACGGGGCCGGCAGCTTCCGCACATGGCCGGCCGTGGTGGGCGCCGCCCGCTCCGGTGATTACCAGGTAATTCAGGACGATTTTTATACTTATATCAACGCGATCTCCCAGGGCACATACTTCCGCACGCAGTTCAACACGTGGTACGACGGCGGCATGAACATCACCCCCGCCTCACTCACCACCTCCTATATGGGAATAGAGCAGGGTCTCACCCAGGCGGGGTTGCCGCCCATCAGCGCCTATATCTGCGACGACGGCTACAATGACTATTCCGCCCCGTTCTGGGATTTCAAGCCGTCCTTCGCAAACAACGTGCTGAAGGACATCTCCCAGATGGTGACCGACGCCGGCGGCGCGTTCGCGAAGTGGATAAGCCCCCGCGGCGGATACGGCCAGACCCAGTCCCCGTTTATGGCGGCGGCGGGCACCGGCTTCCGGTCGGTTTCACAGTATGTCGAGCCCGCTGAGCCAGGCGGAGCCCCCACCGTTACGTTCAGAGGCGAAATCTGCGCGGCAGCTCCGGTTTACCTCGATAACCTCTATGACCATATGGCTTTCAATATGGACGAGTACAACGTCAACTACTGGAAGCTGGACGGCATGGCGAGGAGCATATGCCGCGACCCGAGACACGGCCACATGGTCGGCGGAATTGTGGCGGGCTCCAGAAGCACACTCAGTATTGACACCGCAGCCGAGGGCAACGACGTTGACGCCTCCAGCATGTGGACCTTTACCGAGCTGTGGGAAAACTACAACGCGCTGTTCCTGGGCCTGAGGGCGCACCAGGCGGAAAACGGAAAGGGCCTGTGGCTCAACTCGACCGGCACAAGCGTTCCCAGCCCATGGTATCTCAAAGTTGTCAACTCAATTAAGGTCATAACAAGCCCCGACTCCGGCAAGACCGGCGCCACACAGTTCCCGGACGGCACCCCGGTGGGGGACGGCGCGAGGCGCCTGACCTTCCGCGACAGCGGCTACTGGAGATTCTTCAACTATAACCAGTATCAGTTCCCGTTCAGCTACATCTGGAACCACGATCCGATCTACTCCACGAACAACAGCTATGTGGAGATGACCCCGCAGGATCTGCGAGAGAACCTCTACGGCAACGCCATGCGCGGCACCAGGGTGTGGGAGCTGCTCTTCTCGCCCGCGATCTTTACCGAAGCGCACTGGCTCATCACCAATGAGACGATAAACTTCGCCCGGAACAACATGAACGTGCTTGGCAATGTGCGCATGATCACCGATCCGCGCTACAACGGCGGCGAAATGGGCCAGACAAACAACGACAGCGGAATGACCCCGTACATGATGAGCGCCTGGGGAGAGGACGAGGGCTTCGTCAGCTTCCGCAACACGTTCGCCAACGACGGCAGGGTGGAAAACGTGAATCCCATCACGCTGACCCTGAAGCTCGACCGGCTCGCCGGAGTTCCGGAGGGCATGGAGAACTTCTCTATGACCTATATCCTGCCCAGCAAGGTCGATTCCGGCCACGTGATAAACCGCAAGGAGAGCTACAACTATGGCGACACCATCCAGGTTGTGGTTAAGCCCATGGAGTTTGTCATTCTGCATTTCAGCGATAACAAGGATACCACCCCGCCCGCGATTCTCAGAACAGAGGTCATGGATGAAAACACCCTTCGCGTCACCTTCGACGAAGCGATTGAGCTGGCCGAAGCGCCCATCGCGGTGGCCGGCCACACCGTCACCGGAGCGGCTCTGACCTCCGACTACAGGTCGGTTGACGTCAAGGTGTCCGACGCATTCGCGGACAACGAGGCCATTTCCCTGACAGGTCTTTCCGTAAAGGATCTGTCCGCCAACCCGGCGACTGTCGCCGGAGTCGCCCGGTACGCCGCCGGCCGTCTGGTCGATGAGTTCAGATTGGCCTCCGACCTGACCGGAAGCGTAAGCGTCTCCTACAATGATCTGCTGCAAAGCGACGTGCTGTCACTGGCCGGAAACACCGCGGGGTTTGCCAGCGGAGTATCCGCCGACCAGACCAACAAGCTTTCTGTCGCGTCCCTGATCAGGACGACCGGCTCCGACGCCGTGATTTTGGAGCAGGCAGGCGCGTACAGCGTGAAGGTCAACGCCGAGGGCAAAATTCAGTTTACGGTGGGGGCCCTCACGGTGCAGAGCAAGCAGGCGGTCAACGACGGGCTGTGGCACCACTTTGCCTGTGTCAAGGAGCCCAACGAGATGCTCAAGGTCTACATCGACGGCAAGATCAGCGCCTCGGCGTATGACGGGTACAAGCTCAACATCCTGAAGTCCGGCGCGGTCACAATCGGCAGCGCCGCCTTTACAGGCGAGCTCTCTCAGACCAAGGTGTACAACAAATCCCTCGGCTATCTGGAAGTGGGCGCGCTGGGCACCCAGCCGCTGGCTGACTATGACATAGCGGGCTACAACGCGTTCACCGTCGCCGGCATGGAGCCCAGTCTGCCCGGTACGGTTCAGGCCCGTTACGCGGCCACCAATTACCTGCGCAACTACGACGCCGCCTGGGACGAGGTGGACAAGGCCGATTACGCCGCCCCCGGGAAGGTGGAGATCACCGGCACACTGCCCGGCTTCGACGGCAACAGGGAAGTGAGCGGCAAGCTATCCGTTCTTCCGGAATGGCCGGCCTCCTGGTCGCTCACCGGAACCGATCTCCAATCCGTATTGGGCGATATGACCGCCGCTGGCTGGGAGATCGTTGGCCGCAACGACGCCAACCTCTCGGTCGCGGCCAACGGTCTGACCATCAAGGCGGCGCGCAACAAGGTGGACCGCGGCAACGTTGACGCCTACGACCCGTCCGGGAAACGCATACTGGACGGCAGCCCCAACCCGAACTATGACCCGGACGCCGACAAGTACGACGTCAACTATGTCAACTCCCAGAGAGAGTATCTGGACAATGTGCAAAATGAAAACTTCTTTGTGATTGATCCAGGGCTGGATGACTACACCATTACAATATCCGGGAACATCCGGGCCGATCAGCTGAACAAATCGGCCGGCCTGATTATCCGCGCGGACGACGACAATTACATCCGCATGACCTACCGCGTTTCAGGCTGCACCGGCAACAGCACCAGGGCCGCGATGTCTCTGAATATGCATGTGGGCGGCTCCGAGCTGACGCTGGAGGAATCGCCGAACCCCGCCAGAATCGGCGCTAACGACATTGTGCATCTGGCTCTGGACAAGAAGGGCGACTACTACACAGGCTACTACAGCATGAACGGCACTGACTGGATCAAGGTGGGAACCGTGAAGGCCAAACTGGAGAGCTCCAAGGCCGGCTTCTATGCGGCGCTGGGCGTCCAGAACCTCCCGGAGCACGGCTTCACCTCAAGCGCCTTCAGCCCGCGCTTTACGAACTTCTCCATCCGCCAGTACTCCGTTGGCCTGACAATTGACCCGGAGACCAAGGGTGCGCTGGACGTAAAGGTCGGCGACCCGTCACCCAGGTACGCGTGGGCGAACACCACCTTCAGCGACGGCAGCAAGGGCTCCGTCCTGGTGGCGCTGCCCGCGATCGACACGGGCGCGGCAGGGGAGCAGACGGTGCAGGGCGCCGTCGCCGGAAACCCGGCGGTTGCGGTACCGGTCACGGTCACGGTGACAGAGGACGAGCCCGTTGAAACGCTGAATGTCTCCGTGTCGACCCAGACCATTGTAGCCACCCTCGCTGCCTATCTGAACTTCACCGTGTCGGGCGACGTCACGGACGGCCTGACCGCCTGGCTCAAGGTTGGCGAGGATAAGCTGTACGCCACCGCTATCAGCGCAGGCAAGGGCCGCATGAACATCAGCGCGGCCCCGGCGGCCGGCACGTACAAACTGATCGTCGAGGGTGAGGATTCATACGGCGAGTGCGACGTCAGCGTAGTTCCCTACAACACCAATATCTGGGAAGCCAACGCCTACGCGCTGGAGGGCAGACTGCTGGTCAAGTTCAACGACGATATCACCCTCAAGAGCGCGGCCGGGTGCGTGACAATCGGAGCTGCCGGATACAGCGCTAAGGTTCTTGAGGACAAGAGGACGGTTGAGGTGCTGGGGATAGACGCAGGCACTTTGGCGAGCGGGACTGTGGTATCCGTCAAGGGTATAAAATACCCGGTTCTCTTCCCGAGCTACAGCTTTACCTTCAGGGTGACCATGCCGTAAATCTTTATCATCGCTATAGGTGACACCGTGGGGCTGCCGCGCTTTTGAAGCGCGGCAGCCCTCAAGAACAAAAGCGAAGGGCGCTTTTGTGTCCCCCCGCCGCAGGCGGGGGGACACAAAACGGTTGTTTTGGCAACATTAAGGAGAAAACAATGGGCAACGAGTTGAGAAACATAGTCGACAGATGCAAGGCCGGGTTTCCCTGCGGAATTGTCAGCTGCTGCACGGCGGACGAGCTGGTTATCGAGGCCTGCCTCCAGCAGGCGCTGCGCCTCAACGACACTGTGCTGATAGAGGCAACGGCCAACCAGGTCAATCAGTTTGGCGGATATACCGGAAAGCGCCCGGCGGACTTCCGGGATTTTGTCTTCCGCATAGCGGACACCGTCGGCTTTCCCGGGGAGAGGCTCATTCTCGGCGGGGATCATCTGGGGCCGCTGGTGTGGCAAAGTGAGCCGGAGGCTGCCGCGATGGAAAAGGCGGAGGAGCTGGTTCGCGAGTTTGCGCTGGCCGGTTTTACAAAAATACATCTGGACACAAGCATGCGGCTCGGAGACGATGACCGCAGTCTCCCCCTTTCCGACGAAGACATAGCGCGGCGCGGTGCGCGGCTGTATCGGGTCTGCGAGGAGGCGTTTAAGCAGCTTGCTTCGGGAAACCCGGACAGTAAGCGTCCGGTCTATATCATTGGCAGCGAGGTGCCGATTCCGGGCGGTGCGCAGGAGGTCGAGGAAACTGTCGAGGTGACGGATCCCCTCGCCCTGGAGCGCACGCTGACGGCCTATAGTGGCGTGTTCGCTTCCGAGGGTCTTGCCGATGCGTTCGACAACATTATTGGGGTGGTGGTGCAGCCGGGAGTGGAGTTCGGCGACGCGGATGTTTTTTGCTATAACCGCTGCCGCGCGCGCGCCCTGACTGCCGCGGCAAAAAAGCTGCCCGGGATTGTGCTGGAGGGTCACTCAACCGACTATCAGTCCGCCGCAGCCCTCAGGGAAATGGTTGAGGACGGCATTGCGATACTGAAGGTCGGTCCGGCGCTGACCTTTGGCCTGAGAGAGAGCCTGTTCGCCTTGAGCTACATCGAGAACGAGCTGGTGCCCGAGAAGAGGCGCGCGCGTTTTGTCGAGACGCTGGAGGATGTGATGTTGAAAAATCCCGGCAACTGGAGCAGGCACTATCACGGTAACGAGCGACAGCTGCTTCTCAAGCGGAGGTTCAGCTTTTCCGACCGCTGCCGGTATTATTTCGCGCTCCCGGAAATCAAAGCCTGTATTGAGAAGCTCTTTTCAAATCTGGACTCTGAAGACATTCCCATGAGCTTGCTGCGTCAGTTTATGCCTATGCAATATTACAAGGTTCGCGACGGCGTTCTGCCGCTGAAGGCGAGGGAGCTCGCCAAAGACGGGGTGACAGAGATGCTGGAGGACTACAATTACGCCACGCACCGCCACTATATCCTAAGGCGCTATTAAGGTCTGTTAATATACTGAAGCCGGGGGTGCCACCCCCGGCTTCAGCAATCTCATGTTATTGAGCAGGTAATAGTATTAGTATTAAAACAGCGCCTGACAAAGCTGCTCCCAGGTGAAGCCTGCAAACACGCGCTCTATTGCCCTATCGCTTAAAATTTGCCGTACAGCTTCGGGACGGTGCTGCAGCCCTATTAGGCGGGTGGCGAGCGTGGACGTGTCCTCAACACCGAAGAAATCCCCGGTGAGGGAGATTGCCCTGATGATGCCGTCCTCCAGTTCCAGCTCGGCTTTGAGCCCCCCTGCCGGGCAGCGCACGCTTCCGGAAAAGTTGTAGCTTCCGCTCCGGGCAAATGTCCACTCGTCAAGATCGTATCTGGATGCCCGCAAAGCGCTGATGCCGTCGAGATCAGCCTTTGTCAGTTTATACATCCTGTTGCCAGGCTCCGCACTTAGAAACTCATCGTAGAGACGACGCTGGAAATCAACCACGCCGGGAGGACTATCCAGGTAGTCGGCGACGTTGGCCACGCGCGACTGCACCGAGGTCACAGCGCGTCCGGAGTATTTTTCGCTGTTGACCCTCAGCGCCCTGGAAAGCCGCCCCAAATCCGCGCTGTACAGCAGGGTACCGTGGTGGAGTACTCGGCCCGCCTTGACGGTCTGGGCGGTGCCGGACACCTTTTTGTCGCCTATTAATATGTCGTTGCGTCCGGTCATATGCGCGTCAAGGCCCATGCCGCGGAGAACGGATACCATTGGCTTGCAAAACCGCGCGAAGTCGATCGGGCCGTCGTGAGCGGTGATGAACGTATAGCATATGTTGCCCAGGTCATGAAATACGGCTCCGCCGCCCGTTATGCGGCGCATGACCGTAATGCCCTCGGAGCGTACGTACTCGGGGTCTATTTCAGCCTGGGTATTCTGGTTGCGTCCGACGATGACGCTGGGATTGTTGCGCCAGAGGATAAAAATATCCTTTTTTGTCTTTGTAAGGAAGTACTCCTCACACGCGAGGTTAAAGGCCGGCTCGTGAAAATCGTGAGACAAGACATGCATCTGGGTAAATTCCTTTCAGTTTGCAAAGCTTTCGAGTAATTTTTTGTAGATTTCCTCCGCGTTTTTTCGCCAGCGCTTTGCCAGGAGCGCCGCCTGCTGCGCACTTCCGGCATAGAGGGTGAGCTCGGCGAGCGGGGCGATGCCGTCCGTCATGGTACAGCGCAGGTAATGCTCCCCGCCGCGCTGAAACGTATCGGCAGTTACCGCGCTGTCGCGCTTGATGCGCTCAGCCACCTGCGCGGCCGCCTCGGCGGCCACCCGGCGCAGGGATACCGCCAGGGCGCTCTCCACAACCTGCCCTGCCTCGGCCCCGCGCTCAGTGACAGCTATTCGCCCCTCGGCGTCCTTCTCGAGATGGCCTGAATCCACCATTTCACTTACGGCGTCCGCGAACACAAAGTAGTTGAAGTTGTCGTCCAGCATTACCATCTCGCTCAAGTCCTCCATGGTGACAAAGGTCCGCACGTGGCGCAGTACAAAGAGCACGAGGTTTTTTGTATCCGGCATGTCGCCTACAAAGCCGTATCTGGGCATGAAAGCCACCCCCCCAACGCGAAATGTCGCAATCATTATAATACAACCGTTGCGGATTTAACAAGTATGTGATATGATAATCAGCATATTTTCCATGCAAAAGCATATGTCTGCGCTGTTTTGTGCGCGGGCGCTTTGAGCTTTTGGATTTTGTCCATAGGGGGATAAACCAATGAAGGAACTGCCTAAAGCATATGAGCCGGGTAGGGTGGAGTCGGACATTTATAAGATGTGGGTCGACGGAGGTTACTTCAGGGCGGAGGTCGACGGAAACAAGAAACCCTTTTCGATTGTAATACCGCCTCCGAACGTGACCGGGCAGCTCCACCTGGGGCACGCCTTCGACAATACTCTTCAGGATATTCTGGTAAGAACAAAGCGTATGCAGGGCTACAGCGCGCTGTGGGTGCCGGGTACGGACCACGCGGGCATCGCCACCCAGATCAAGGTGGAGGAGAACCTTCGCAAGGAGGGCAAAACCCGCTTTGACTACGGCCGCGAAGGCTTTGTGGAGCTGGTCTGGGACTGGAAGCATAAGTATGGCAGCCGCATCATCGAGCAGCTCAAGACGCTGGGGAGCTCGTGCGACTGGTCGCGCGAGCGCTTTACGATGGACGAGGGCTGTTCCCGGGCCGTGCGCGAGGTGTTCGTTAGCCTTTATGAAAAAGGGCTGATATACAAGGGGCTGCGCATAATAAACTGGTGCCCCTCGTGCACCACAGCGCTTTCCGACACGGAGGTGGAGTACTCGGAGCGGGATTCGCACCTGTGGCATATCCGCTATCCGCTGGCGGACGGCTCCGGATACCTGACCGTGGCCACAACCCGCCCGGAGACTATGCTGGGAGATACGGCTGTAGCGGTGCACCCCGAGGACGAGAGGTATAAGCATCTGATCGGCAAAACAGTAATCCTGCCGCTGATGGACAGGGAGATACCGATCGTCGCCGACGAATATGTCGATCCCGCGTTTGGCACCGGCTGCGTCAAAATCACGCCCTGCCACGACCCGAACGATTTCGAGGTCGCGCAGCGGCACGGGCTGGACAAGCTGCTCATCATGGACGACCACGCGGTCATCAATAAGGAGGGCGGCAAATACGCCGGTCTCTACCGTGACGAGGCCCGCAAAGCGGTGGTTGCCGACCTTGAGAAGGGCGGCTGTCTGGAAAAGATTGAGGGTCACGTCCACAACTCCGGAAGCTGTTACCGCTGTGGCACTCTGGTGGAGCCGATGGCGTCCGTGCAGTGGTTTGTGAGGATGGAGCCGCTTGCAAAGCCAGCGATTGAGGTTGTCAGGGACGGGCGCATGACGTTCGTGCCGGAGCGCTTTTCCAAGACCTATATGAACTGGATGGAGAATGTGCGCGACTGGTGCATCTCGCGCCAGCTCTGGTGGGGCCACAGGATCCCGGCCTGGAGCTGCTCCGACTGTGGAGAGCTGTCCGTGTCCCGGACGGATCTCAACGAGTGTCCAAAGTGCGGGAGCCGAAATCTCAAGCAGGACGAGGACGTGCTGGACACATGGTTCTCGTCCGCGCTGTGGCCGTTCTCAACGCTGGGATGGCCGGACAGAACCCCCGAGCTCGAGTATTTCTATCCCACGGCCGTCATATGTCCAGGCTACGAAATAATATTCTTCTGGGTTGCTCGGATGATTGTCACCGGTCTGGAGTTCATGGGGGACGTGCCGTTCCGCTCCGCCCTAATTCACGGGATGGTGCGCGACGAGCAGGGGCGGAAGATGTCCAAGTCGCTCGGAAACGGGATAGACCCGGTGGAGCTCATTGAGGCCTACGGCGCGGACGCGCTGCGGCTGTCGCTTGTGACCGGGGTCAGCGCCGGCAACGATATGCGGCTGCGCAAGGAGAAGTGCGAGGCGTCTCGCAATTTCTGCAACAAGCTCTGGAACGCGTCGCGCTTTGTAATGATGAACCTGCACAGCGAGCAGTGGGGGCTTCCGGAAAACCTTGAGCTGGCCGACCAGTGGATATTGACCCGCTTGATGCGCGTGATATATGAGGCGACCGAGAATATCGACAAATATGAGCTTGGGCTTGCCGCGCAGAAGATTATGGACTTTGTCTGGGACGACTTCTGCGACTGGTATATTGAGCTTTCCAAGTCCAGGCTCCAGGGAGAGGACGAGGAGGCGCGGTTGACCGCTGAGCAAATACTGTCCTATGTACTGGGTCAGGCCCTGAAGCTGCTTCACCCGTTCACCCCGTTTGTGACCGAGGCTATATGGCAGGCGCTCCCCAACGAGGACGGCGTGATTATGACCAAGGAGTGGCCGTCAGTCGAGTCACGTCTGGTTTTCGACTATGAGGAAGCCCGGATGGAGAGGGTAATGGAGCTTATCAAGGCCGTCAGAACCAGACGAGCCGAGCTGGGCGTCCCGCCTTCAAGGAAGGCCAAGATGATAATTGTCACCGACGACGAGGGGTTGTTTTCCGAG
Organism: Oscillospiraceae bacterium; assembly: GCA_031556035.1. GTDB lineage: Bacteria > Bacillota > Clostridia > Oscillospirales > UBA929 > JAVBTT01. Next base: position 18,668 of record JAVBTT010000001.1, on the reverse strand, counting down.
AACGAGGGTTATATCAAGCGCCTCGCGCAGGCGTCAGATATAGAGTACGCGGCGTTGGCTCCGGAGAGCGCCGCGAAGATGGCGCAGTGCGTCACCAGCGCGGCGACGGCGTATATACCGATGGATGAGCTCGTTGACCTCGCGGCGGAGAGGACCAGGATGACGAAGGAGCTCGCGGCGGCCGAGAAGGATATCGCTGTTCTGACCGCCAAGCTCGACAACCCCGGCTTTGTTTCCAAGGCCCCCGAAAAGGTGGTCGCCGCCGAGCGTGAGCGGCTGGCCTCCCTGACCGCGCTCGCGGAAAAACTGCGCGGGGGGCTTGCCGCGCTGTGAGCTTGATGACCTACGAACAGGCGCTTGATTATATCCACTCCACGGTGCGCTTTGGCTCCAAGCCGGGGCTGAAGCGCATTGAGGGGCTGCTGGACGCACTTGGAAATCCCCAGGAAAAGCTGAGGTTTGTCCATGTGGCGGGCACAAACGGCAAGGGCAGCACCTGCGCGATGACCGCCGCCGTGCTGCAAAAGGCCGGGTACAAGACCGGCCTGTACATCTCGCCCTATGTGGAGGATTTCAGGGAGCGCATACAGATAGACAGGGAAATGATCCCCAGAAGCAGGCTGGCGGAGCTGACTGGACACATCGCGGGAATGATTGAGCGCGTTGTCGCCTCCGGCGGATGGCAACCGACCGAGTTTGAGATCATCACCGCGCTGGCGATGCTCTATTTTTCACAGGAAGGGTGCGACCTTGTCGTGCTTGAGGTGGGGCTGGGAGGGCGCTTCGACGCCACAAATATCATCCCGCCGCCCCTTGTTGCGGCGATCGCGCCGATCTCGGTGGATCACTCGGCCTATCTGGGGGACACGATTGAGGATATAGCCTTCGAGAAGTGCGGCATCATAAAGCCGGGCTGCGTGGCAGTGACCTGCGCCGGGCAGGCCTCCGACGCGATGCGGGTTATTGAAGATGCCTGCCGGAAAAAAAACGTGCCTCTGCTTGCGCCGGATGAGGGCAAGCTCAGCTTTCATGACGCCGGGCTGGAGGGTTCGCATTTTGCCTATGACGGACTTGAGGTCAGCATAGGGCTGCGCGGCGCTCATCAGATTCAAAACGCACTGACGGCACTTCAAATTGTCCGCGCACTCAGGATGCAGGGGGTGATCATCCCGGACAAGGCTGTACGGGACGGACTTGCGGGCACCGAGTGGAACGGGCGCTTTGAGGTGGTGCGGCGAAGTCCCCTGTGCATTACGGACGGCGCTCACAATCCCGACGCCATGGCGGTGCTCTGCGCGGCGATAGACAGCCTGCTCGCGGGAAAGCGCCTGGTTGCCGTTATGGCGATGATGGCGGACAAGGATTACGCCTCCTGCGTCCCGATGCTGGCAAGGCGCTGCGCCGCGCTGGTGGCGGTTCAGGTGGATCTTCCCAGGGTTCTTGCGGCCGAAAAACTCGCGGAGACAGCGGGCCAATACTGCGCAGCGGTGTATCATGACGCGGATATCGCCTCGGGCGTGCGCCGCGCTCTTGCGCTTGCGGATGAAGACAGCGCCGTGCTGGCCTGCGGTTCGCTGTATATGATCGGCGAGGCCAAAAGGGTGTTTATGGAGGATATGCATAATACAAATAAATCATCGGACGGCGGGAGCCGTTCTCGGGAGGCGTATCAATGAGGACACTGATGACCGGCGACGAGGCAATCGCCAGAGGCGCATGGGAGGCTGGCTGCACCGTGGCCGCAGCCTATCCCGGCACACCGAGCACCGAGATACTGGAAAATGTCGGGGCTCATTACAAGCAGGATATATACTGCCAGTGGGCGGCCAATGAAAAGGTGGCGATGGAGATCGCCGGAGGCGCCTCAATCGGAGGTGCGCGTGCGCTTTGCGCCATGAAGCACGTCGGGCTCAACGTAGCCGCCGACCCACTTTTTACGCTCGCATATACCGGTGTGGGCGGCGGGCTTGTTGTGGTGTCCGCGGACGATCCGGGCTGCCACAGCTCGCAGAACGAGCAGGACAACCGGCAGTACGCGCCGCTGGCCAGGCTGTGCATGCTTGAGCCGTCCGACTCTCAGGAGTGCCTTGATTTCACGAAAGCAGCGTTTGAAATAAGCGAACGCTTTGACATCCCCGTGCTGCTGCGTGTAACGACCCGAGTATGCCACTCCAAAACGGTGGTGCACACCGGCGAGCGTATATTTTCAGGAATTAAAGCATACGAGCGCAACCCGGCTAAAAACTCGATGCTCCCCGGCCCCGCCCGCGCCAGACATATCATACTTGAAAGCAACCTTGCAAAGCTGGAGGAATACGGGGCGTCCTCCCCCCTTAACCGTATGGAGCTGGACGGAGACGGCGCGGTGGGAATCATCACCTCCGGAATGAGCTACCAGCACGCGCGTGAGGCGTTTGGGGACAGAGCCTGCTATCTCAAGCTCGGACTGACCCATCCGCTGCCTTCGAAGCTGATCATGGACTTCGCGTCCAAGGTTCGGGAGCTCATAGTCGTCGAGGAGGGGGAGCCCTACCTTGAGACTCGTGTTAAGGCTCTCGGGCTTACATGCCATGGCAAGGACAGACTGACAAGGCAGGGCGAGCTGAGCCCGGCCGTCATCCGCGCCGTGTACTTCGGCGAGCCGGAGAGCGCCGGGTATAAATCAGAGCTGGAGCCCGCTGGACGCCCGCCCGTGCTGTGCGCCGGCTGCCCGCACCGGGGCTTTTACTGGGCGATGCAGCAGCGCGGCAAGAAATTCGTGGCTGTAGGGGATATCGGCTGCTATTCCCTGGGCGTCAATCCACCGCATAACGGCTTTGACGTCTCAGTCTGCATGGGTTCCGGATTCTCGCTGCCGATAGGGCTGTCTAAAGCGCTGGAGCAGCAGGGCGACCGCCGAAAGGTGTTCGGCATCCTCGGCGACTCCACGTTCTACCACAGCGGCATGAACAGCCTGCTGGACATCGTCCACTCGGGAGCGAACGTCTGCGCCTGTGTGCTGGACAATTCGATCACCGCGATGACCGGCCATCAGGAGAATCCGGGCACACCGCACACGCTGATGGGCGACCCAGCGCCGCAGGCCGATATCGTGGGGATAGCGACCGCGTTCGGGCTCCCGAAGGAACGCATAAGCGTCGTTGACCCGATAGATCAGCAGGCCATGCTCAAAGCCATTGACGACGCGCTGGCTGTCGAGGGGCCGTTTTTGATAATCACACGCAGCCCGTGCGTGCTCCTCAAGGAGGTGCGCAGGCTGAGCGCGGGCAGGCATGTGACCGTTGACCCGGAAAAGTGCCGGGGATGCAGGGCGTGTACAAAAATTGGCTGCCCGTCCATGGCTTTTGCGGACAAGAAGGCGTACGTCGCGGACGAGGCAAACTGCAATGCCTGCGGGCTGTGTATGCAGCAGTGCAAATTCGGCGCGATTTCAAAGGTGGGTGAGTGATATGAGCGTTAACAGCATCCTCTTAATAGGCGTCGGCGGCCAGGGCGCGATCCTCATGTCCAAGGTTCTGGCGTCCGGCCTGCTTAGCGCCGGATACGACGTCAAGATGTCGGAGATACACGGCATGAGCCAGCGCGGCGGCAGCGTGACCACACAGATAAAATACGGTAAAAAGGTGTACTCCCCCAGCATCGGGCTGGGCGAGGCGGATATAATCGTCAGCTTCGAGAAAATGGAAGCTCTGAGGAGCTTGCTGTACCTGAAAAAAGGCGGCAGGCTGTTCATGGACGATAAGGAGCTGTTCTCCATGCCGACACTGACGGGAGCGCAGCAGTACCCGCACGGCGCGGTGGACGCGATAAAGGAATCCGGCGCGGCAGTGACTGTTATCCCGGCGCACGCCATAGCCGAGGGACTGGGTAACGCCAGAGCGCAGAATATCGTACTTCTCGGTGCGCTGGTGAAGGCGCTGGGGCTTGACGACCTGCCTTGGGAGGATATAGTGGGCGAAAATGTGCCGCCCAAAGCGAAAGAGCTGAACATAAACGGATTCAGGGAGGGGCTAAAGCTGGCGTGAAAAATTTTCTTGAGCTTGTAAACAAGGTTAAAGACAGCTCTCTCAAAGCCCGCGTTGCGCTGGCCGGAGCGGCGGACGCGCACGCTCTTGAAGCGGTGCTGCGTGCCAGGGATGAGGGGCTGATCGAGCCGGTGCTGATCGACGGCGCTGACCGTATACACGCCGCCGCCGCAGGGCTGGACCTAAGCGGCGTCAGAATTGTCGACTGCCCGGAGGACATAAACCCCGCTCAGCGCGCCGTGGAGCTGATCGGCGCGGGCGAGGCCGAATTCCTTATGAAGGGCAGGCTGGAAACCCGCGACCTGCTAAAGCCTGTGGTCGACAAGGCCAACGGGCTTTATACAGGCAAGCTTATGACTCTGCTGACAATGAACCAGCTTCCGGGTTATCACAAGCTGCTGATGATAACGGACGCTGGTATGGTGATATACCCTGACCTTGAGCAGAAGCGCCAGATCATACAGAACGCGGCGGAGATTTTCCACAGGCTGGGAAATCCCAGCCCGAAGGCGGCCGTGCTCTGCGGCATAGAGAAGCTAAACCCCAAGATGCAGGAGACGGTTGACGCGGCGGCTCTCAGCGAGATGTGCTCGAAGGGGGAGATTACCGGCTGCACAGTCGTGGGGCCAATCTCCTACGACGTGGCGATGAGCGCCGAAATAGCGAAGATAAAGGGATACGGCTGCGATTTCTGCGGTGACTTCGACATGCTTGTGGTGCCTACCCTTGCAGCCGGGAATATGCTCAACAAGTGCATGACCGTGTCCTGCGGGGCCGAGATGGCCGGCATGGTAGTGGGAGCCAAGATTCCGGTGGTGCTGACCTCCCGCGGTTCCTCGGCGGATGAGAAGTATTACAGCATCGCGCTGGCGGCGTATGTCTCAAGGAAGTAGTATCCCCTCCCGACGTCACGGCGGGGAACATCTCATTTCTGAGTGAAGACAAAGTCCGCGACCTCCGTCCTTTTTCACTTTTGCGCGTCGAGCCTGACGCCGGAGGCGGCAGGTTTCTTGCTTGACCGCAAGAGTGAAAAAGCTTGAAATTCAAGGCTTTCACGGATTCACTCCGGGAAAGCCTTTCTCTGCGAGCCGCCTTGGCGGCGACAGCTTGCCCTCGTTTTCGATGACAAACTGTAGTTTGTCATCGGTCTGAAATGAGATGTTCCCAGAGCTAAAGCTCTGGGAACATCTCATTTTGGCGACCCCGAACGGGCTCGAACCGTCGACCTCTAGCGTGACAGGCTAGCGTTCTAACCAACTGAACTACGGGGCCATTTTGGTGGGAACAGCAGGGCTCGAACCTGCGACCCCATGCGTGTAAGGCATGTGCTCTTCCAGCTGAGCTATACTCCCAAGCATCCCCGACCGCTAAGTGATTATACTAAATGGTGGGGGCCGTGTCAAGAGCAAAGTTTCAAAGGGGGGGACAAATGCAGTTCAATATTACTCCGGCAAATCAAGCCTGCCTAATTTACCACTGATAAGTGCCGGAGTAATATTTACCTGCGCGGTTAACGCCCATAGAGCCTTGTCATCCGAGCCATATCCGCAGCGAGCTGAGAAGTCATTTCGTCCTCCCTCATGCGCCAGCGCCAGTTGTTTTTTCCAATGGTGGAAGGGGTGTTGAGCCGGGCGGCGCTGCCAAGGTTAAGCCAATCGGACATAAGCACAATTGCCGTTGCAGGGGCGCTTTGCATGGCCAGACGAATCATTGCGCGCGGCAGTTCGCTCCGGCGGCTAATTCCCAGGTACTCCATCGCGTGGAGCACACAGGCCTCAGGAGCGGATTTGCCCCAGCCCTTCACAGTGTCATTGTCGTGAGTACCTGGGTAGACCACCGCGTTTTCCCTGTAGGAAAAGGGGCTGTAATCGCTGTCTTCCCGGGTGTCGAAGGCGAATTGCAGCACTTTCATGCTGGGGTAGCCGCTTTCGCGTACCAACCTCCGCACATTGTCGGTCAAAAAGCCAAGATCCTCTGCGATGATGCGCGCCTGCGGAACCGCCTCATGGATGGCGTTAATCAATTTCATGCCCGGACCGGGCTTCCAAATGCCGTTTTCGGCTGTCAGAGCGGTACCCGGAATGGCGTAAAAGCTTTCAAGCCCGCGAAAATGGTCAATTCGCAGCACATCATACAGCGCAAAGCTGCTGGCTATGCGCTGTATCCACCAGCCATACCCGGTTCTTGCCATTTCGGCCCAGTCGTAAAGCGGGTTGCCCCACAGCTGACCAAAACTGGAAAATGAGTCCGGCGGGCAGCCCGACACCTCAATCGGGGCGGCGTTATCATCAAGCTGGAACAGAGTCGGGTTTGCCCAGACATCGGCGCTGTCCATCGCTGCATAGATGGGGATATCTCCGATGATCTGTACCCCCTTGTCGTTAGCGTAACGGCGCAAACTCTCCCATTGTTTGTAAAACTCGTACTGAACAAAGCAATGGTAACCAATGTCATCGCCTTTCCCGCTAATTACCCGCTCCATCGCGGCCTGCTCACGTTTACGCAGCGGGATATCCCAGTCCGTCCAGGCGCGGTTGCCCTGTGTGGATTTGATGGTCATATAAACGGCGTAGCTTTCCAGCCACGGGTTGTCCTTCACATATGCGTCAAGCGCCACGCTGTCGCCGAATCGGGTATACGCTTTGCGCAGCACGGACTCGCGATATCTGTAAACAGCTCCGTAATCAACTTTTTCGCGTGAGTGTCCCCACTCAATGTCGGCATAGTCGGCCAGCTCAAGCAATCCATCCTCGCGCAAAGTGTCAAGGTCAATGAAGTAGGGGTTTCCGGCAAAAGCGGAGAAGCTCTGGTATGGGCTGTCTCCAAAACCGGTAGGGCCCAAGGGCAACACTTGCCAATAGCGCTGTCCCGCCGCGCACAGAAAGTTCACCCACCGGCGGGCCGCTGCTCCGAAGGCGCCGATGCCATAGGGGGACGGCAGGCTGCTGACAGGCAGCAGGACTCCAGCGGCGCGAATGAAATTGTTTGAATGTTCTTTCATAATTATCCCTTCACTGCGCCGGCGGCCACACCTTCGATGATGTATTTCTGAACAAACAGATAGAAAGCGACTACCGGAATGACCGCCATGACAAGACAAGCCATAATTGCGCCCATGTCCACCCGGCCATAGCTGCCCTTCATTGTCTGAATAATTATTGAGATTGTCTTATAGCGCTTTTGATCCAAAACAAGATAGGGGAGCAGAAAATCGTTCCAGATCCACATAGTTTGCAGAATACCAACCGATATGTAGGTGGGCTGCATGACGGGAAGAACAATCCGGAAAAAGGTTTGCGCCGGATTGCACCCGTCTATTACAGACGCTTCCTCTATTTCCAGGGGGATGCCTTTGACAAAGCCGCTGAATATGAAGACCGCAAGCCCCGTGCCAAAGCCAAGATAGACAACGATAAGACCCCAGGGCGATGTAAGCCTCAAGGTGTCGGCGGTTTTCGACAGGGTAAACATCACCATCTGAAAGGGAACTATCATTGAGAAAACACAAATAAGATACATTGATCTTGTGAAGACATTTTTTATTCGAGTTATGAACCACGCAAACATTGAGCAGAACAGCAATATGGCCAGAACCGAGCCGACGGTTATCATAACAGTCCAGCCAACGCCTTTGAGGAACCCGTAATTGTCAATGCCCGACTGAAAGTTTTCAAGCCCGACCCAGGTTTTTTCAGTCGGAAGCTTAAACGGCTCCAGATTAATAAAAGTTTTCTTTTTAAACGAGTTGATCAGAATGATGAACAAAGGAGAGACATAAAGCACACTCAGGGCGGCAAGTAAGACGGATGCGGCTCCGCGTCTTGCTTTTTTAGCCGTCATTATTGCTGCACCTCCCTCGTCCGGGTAAGGGAAAGCTGCACCAATCCGATGCCCACAACAATCAAAAAGAACATGACAGCCTTTGCCTGCCCGACGCCTTCAAAGCCCACACGGCCATAAAACGTATTAAAGATGTTCAGCGCCAGCATTTCCGTGCCGTGGGCCGGCTCCCCAAATGTCAGGGATAGGTTCTGGTCAAACAGCTTGAAGCCGTTTGTGATGGACAAGAACGTGCATATGGTGATGGAGGGCATCATCATTGGGATGGTGACGCGGAAAAGCCGTTGCCTCCCGGTGGCTCCATCGATGGAGGCCGCCTCCTCCAGCTCTTTGGGAATGGTCTGCAGTCCCGCGATGTAGATAATCATCATGTAGCCGATCTGCTGCCAGCAGGTCAGGATGATCAGTCCCCAAAATCCAAACTTCGCGTTCAAGGCAAGGGCAAGATCATACCGTGCAAGAATGCCGTTAAAAATGAGCTGCCAAATATAACCGAGCACAATACCGCCGATGAGATTGGGCATGAAAAAGATGGTGCGGAATATATTCGTGCCCTTCAGCTTCTGAGTGAGCCCGGAAGCGAGCGCAAAGGCGAACACATTTATAAACACCAGGCTCGTAACGGCAAACAGGGCCGTAAACCCAAGAGAATAAAGGAAAGTGCCGTCTTTAAAAGCCTTGGTATAGTTCAAGAATCCAACAAATGTGGCGTTTTGAAGGGTGGTGAATTCACAAAACGAGAGATACAGTCCCATTATAAACGGAACAATGAACCCAATCGTGAAAGCCGCCAGGGTGGGCAGTATAAATAACGGGAAATATCGTTTCAAAGCTTTATTCATGCAGGTCACCTTCCAGAAAGCGGAGCGGGCGGTTAATATCACCGCCCGCTATTTTTGCCTTCGGTTTTGTATTATACTAATATCTGTTTAAAGAGTAGATAAATAATCGGCAAAAGCTTGCCGAAGCAAGGTTTTCGATTATGATACATCTACTCTTTAACATGAGATGAGTATTAGCCGTTGACTGCGGCGTATTCTTTCGCCCAGCCGTCCACAAAAGCGGTCTTAACACTGTCCCATGTGCCGGTACCGGCGGAATAAGCGGTAAGAGCCGAGCCCACATCGTTCTTCCACTGCTCGCTGGGCATGGTCGGGAATGTCCACGCAACCGAGGTGTATCCCTTGGAAACATAGTCGTTGGCGATGTTAACCAGGGGGTTTGCCGCGGGCAGGTTCTTCTTGAAGGGAATGACAAAACCCATATCCGTGCAGAGGCCCTTAATGCCATCGTCCGAGGTAACGCACCAGTAGAGGAAGTCCAGAGTCGCCTGAACATCTTCGGCGGCGGCGTTTTTGTTCACGCACCAGAAGTTCTCCGTGCCGGTGCACAGGCCCTGTTTGTCCTCGCCGGAAGCGCCAATATAAATGGGGAGCATGCCCAGGTTGTCATCGCCAAGGTCGGAGATATCGCCATAGGCCCAGGTGCCATTTTGATAGAAGACAGCTTGCTCGGTCACAAATTCCGCGACAGCGTCGTCGCCCGTCTTTGTGCTCAGCAGCGCGGGGCTTGTGGTTGAATTGTTTATGTACAGATCCCAAATGGCTTTGTAGTTGTCGAGATACAGGCCTTCGATAGCGGGGGTGGAGCCGATGTTGCGCTCTTTGTATTCGTAGTAAATGGGCAGGTTGGCCAGATGGGTCTTAAAGCGCCAGTCGGAGGAGGGATCCATGCCGGCTGATGCAAAGGCGGAGAAACCAAGCTCCTTGCTGCGCGCGGTGATGTCCTCCGCGACCCTCTTCAAATCGGCAAACCCCTTGATGTCATCCTGAGTGTATCCGGCCTTCTGCAGCAGGGCTTTGTTGTAAATAAGGCCGTAGGTCTCAATGACATAGGCTATGCCCGCGACTTCAGACCCGTTGTAAAGGGCGAAATCATTGCTGCTTAGCTCGCCGAACACATCGCTGGCGGACAGATCGTAGCAGTAGTCCTTCCAGCCGGCAAGACCGACAGGGCCGTTTACCTGGAACAGAGTCGGGGCTTCGGTTTTGGCGATTTCTGATTTCAGGGTGGTCTCATATTGGCCGGAAGCAGCCGTCAGCACAAACACTTCCACGCCGGTTTCATCTGTATAGCGCTTGGCAAGATCCTGCCACTGCCCGTCCTGCTCGGGCTTGAAGTTGAGGTAATACACCGAGCCTGCGGCAGGTTCGGGCTCATTGCTGACGGCGGGTTCATTGCTGACAACGGGCGACGGGCTTGGCGTGGTGGCGACGGTGGCGGAGGGGGTGGGCGAGCTGGTGCAGGCAGCCATCAGACCGCAGATCATAAGCAGGGCGAGCACGATAGCGATAGATTTCCTGTTTTTCATGATTTTCCTCCTATACGCTTTTCCTGAATTATTTGGTACAAGGACCGCATAAGCGATCCTTCAAACCACAAAGCCTACGTCGAGCACGGGGCAATGCTTTCCCCTTCCGAAAACACAGCATGGAACAGCTGGTGCTGAGTGCTTGCTCTGTTTCGGATGTTCTGGAGAATGATGCGAACGCCTTCCTTGGCCATTTTGACCTCAGGCTGTTTCATGGTGGCCAGGGACGGTATGTAATACCTCCCTTCCTCAATACCGTCAAAACCGACTACAGAGATATCCTTTGGGATCATAAGCCCGGCATCGTGAATTGCGCGGATGGCGCCAAAGGCCATAATATCCGACACGCAGAACAGAAAGGTAAAATCATAGCGCGCCAAAAGTTTTCTTGTTGCCTCATAACCGGATTTATGAGTATATGTGCCCGCGTATTCCACCATGTCCTCGTCACAATACAGCCCTCTGTCCTGCAAAGACTGGCGAAACCCGTCAATCCTCAAGCGGCTGACACTTACATCGTTCTTGCCAGCGCCAATTACGGCCATCTTTTTGTGGTTGTACTCCTGAGCGATCTGACCTACGCGGTAACCGGCAGCGTAGTCGTCTATGGTGACGCTGGAATAGCTCTCCCTGTCGACATCATCGTCCAATTTAATTGTAAGGACAACAATGGGAATGTCGACACGGGAAAATTCGTCCTTTGTGTGATGGAATTTTCCGCCCATAAAAATGATGCCGCGCGGCTTTTTTTCCTTACAAAGACTTATTGCCGCCGCCAACTCGTCTTCATCGGCGTCCACCTGAGAGAGAATCATGGCGTAGTCGTTTTGCTCCAATTCGTGCTGGATAATGCTCAGCATAACATTGAAAAGTGAGTTGTTGTAAAATTCCTTGATAACGACAGCTATTGCCTTTAGCGATTCGCGCTTTAAATTCCGTGCGCTGTTGTTGGGGACATAATGGTATTTCTCGATGGCGTCGGTCACTGATTTATAAGCCTTTTCACTTACATCCGGATGATTGTTCAGTACGCGGGAAACGGTAGAGACGCTGACGCCTGCCAGCTTCGCAATATCAACTATCGTCATGTCTGCCATTCCATCACCTCGTGAAAGTCTGCTGTCCAAAGATTAGGCATTATGCAGAGCTGGAAATGTTACCGGTATCATTACCATTAACTATACGTTCTGCATTGGCAAATTGCAAGCATAAAAAAATATTCTCCCTTTTTAATAAAATAATCCATTAGATTTTGTTGATTATTTTATTTGCCCGTTGGCGCATGGATTCTTTTGTATGCACTGACCCAAGCAAACGTTTACACTAAAATCTCGAAAAAATAGATCCTCACCCGGATTCATTTGGATGTATTAGCTAGTTGGCAGAGCGTAAATTGTGCATCAACGCTAAATTTCTAATTTGAGTATTGACAATTTGGTGCAAACATATCATAATAACAACGTATAGTTTAGGCTGCTTATTTGGTTTAACATGCTGGTAACGATACCGGTAACGTAACCATAAGGGCTTGTTTGCAAGAAGGAGTGAGGGCTGAAAAAGGAATACGGAATTCCGTCCGCCAAATTAACTAATCAATTGAACATGGCAAAGCGTGTACCTTTGTTCTGGCATGAGTCTGATAGAGAGTCAACGATGTGAACTAAAGGAGAAGATTAAAATGTACCAGCCGAAATTGAAGCGTTTTGCAAGTGTTGCGTTGTCTCTCGTTATGGTCATGACGGTTGTGTTCGGAAGCGGATTCCATTTCACCGCCAATGCCGCGGCACCTTCCGTCAAAGTTAGTGATCGCGTGGAAATCAGTGTCAACGGCGGGGACTTAAAGATTATGAACGTATATAAGGGCGGTTTTTTTGAGGCTCAGTTTATTGCTGGCGCTGACGGCGACAGCTATTCAATCTACATAAACGGCGTGCTGGAGAAGACCGCGACTGTCACGACCGCGGCGGGCACGGCGGTATATGTCCGTTTCTCGCCGTTTTCCAGCGGCGAAACGGTGCTTGATTCAGTAAACAACAAGTCCTCGTTTACTTCAATGGCGGCCTTTGCCGGAACCATTCGCCAGATGCGCAATCTGATCGTCGGGGGCAGCGCGTTTACGGACTGGTCCACCTCAGGCTCGGGAGCAGCACTGCTGACCTACGTCGGCGGAGGCATTTACAGCCGCACCTTCCAGTTCATCAATCCTGTGGCCACGCCCATCAATCTCCAGTACAAGGTCGCCTTTAACGGCACATGGGATTACTCTATAGGAAACAACGGCGCTAACGTATCAGTTACCATTCCGGTGGGAACCCAGTCCTTTAAGGTTTGGGCGGACGGTGTCAACGGCGTTTGCTTTGATTCTATCTCAGCGCCTGGCTTCAATTACGGCGAGAGCTTTTCCTCCCCGGCCGGAGGGCTCACGGTGGAACTGATGTCTGAGACGGAAAGCCTCGGAACATTCTCCCAGGTGGCGCCGGATCTGTTTGCCCTGAACGCCAACATGCCGTCTGGCAGCTCTCGCATCAACTATACAGTGCGCTTTAACGGAACCGTGACCCGTACCGGCACGACCCGCCTGAGCAGCATGAGCAATGGAGGAAACGTCATGTTTGCCTATGACACCTCCAATGATGTCCTGGTGGACAGCAGGAACAATGAGGTGAAGATGTCTACGCTGCTGGGCTTCTATAAGCTTCCCACGGCGGAGGAGCTTGATGCGATGGCTTACAGCGGCGCTCTGGGCGCAATTTACACCCCTGAGTTCACCGCCTTCAAGGTTTGGGCGCCGACGGCCTCGGACGTCTCAATTAATTTCTACGCGGCCGGCAACGGCGGCGCGGCCTATAATGTTCAGCCCATGGAGAAGCTGCTGGAAAACGATCAGTGGACCGGCGTGTGGTATTACGCGCAGATGGGCGACCAGCACGGCGTCTACTACACATATTCGGTCACCACGGCCTCTCTTGGCACCCGTGAGACAGGTGACGTCTACGCCAACGCCGCCGGCCTCAACGGCAACCGTTCAATGGTAGTCGATCTCAGCCGCACCAATCCTGCGGGCTGGGATGAGGATGAGCATGTGGCTCCGCAGCAGATTACCGACTCCCTGATCTGGGAGGTGCATGTGCGCGACTGGTCAATGAGCGCGGAATCGGGCATGAGCGACGAAAACCGCGGAAAGTATCTTGCTTTCACCGAGCGCGGCACCACCGTAAACAACGACGGCGTGCATCCCACGGGTATTGATTATCTCAGGGAATTGGGCGTCAACTATGTGCATATCCTGCCCAGCTTCGATCAGGACAACAACGAAGCAACACCCACTTTTAACTGGGGCTACAACCCTAAAAACTACAATGTGCCTGAAGGCTCCTACTCCTCCGACCCCTACAACGGCGCGGTGCGTATTAACGAGTACAAGCAAATGGTCGCGGCGCTGCACAAGGCTGGTATCGGAGTGATTTTTGACTGCGTGTACAACCACGTTGCGTCCGCTGCGGGCTCCTGGTTTAACTATACTGTTCCCCAGTATTACTTCCGTTACAACGCAAGCGGTGCGCTGTATTCCGCCTCGGGCTGCGGCAACGACACAGCCAGCGAGCACGCCATGTTCAGCAAATACATGGTGGATTCCGTGCTCTACTGGGCCACGGAGTATCACATTGACGGCTTCCGATTCGACCTGATGGGTCTGCACGACGTGGACACAATGAACGCCATACGAACCGCGCTCGACAACGCCGGTCTGCAGCATGTCATCATGTACGGCGAAGGCTGGGATATGGCCTCTTACACCCTGCCGGGCGGCAAAGCGTTCGCCAAGCAGCGCAACTCTTACCTGCTGAAGGACGGCATCGCGATGTTTAACGACAACATGCGTGACTCCGCGAAGGGCTTCTACGATCAGGATTACGGCATCGGCTTTGTGCAGGGCGGCAAAAAATACAGCGGCGCCGGAACAACCCGCGCCTACTCAGACCAGGATATGATTGCCGGCATTACGTCCAGCACCCTGCCTGAGCTGAACACGTCGATGATGACGGCATGGGCGGTTGAACCGCAGGATACTATAACCTATACCTCCTGCCATGACGACCTCACGCTGTGGGACAAGCTGTACATTTCCATGAACGGGAAACCGGGCTCCGGGCAGGGTGATCTGTATCTGACCCGCGACGATAACGTGATTGCCAGCAACAAAATGGCGGCGGCGCTCAACTTTACCTCCCAGGGTCTGTCGTTTATCCACGCCGGCGAGGAGTGGGGACGCACAAAGCAGGGCAATTCGAACAGCTACAACTCGGGCGACGCCATCAACATGCTGCTGTGGTCCCAGTCGATCAAGTTTGCCGATCTGGTGGACTATTACAAGGGCATGATAGCCATTAACAAGGCATATTCCCCGATACGCGACACCGGCATGGGTACAATACAGACCATGAGCTTTTCAAGTGATACAGTGCCGAACCTGATTTCCTACACCATGCGCAATACCCTCAGCGACAGCGAGTGGGACACGATGGCGCTGATTTACAACTCATCTTATGAGGAGCAGCAGGCCACCCTAACGGTCAAGACGGGCGACGTGCCCCAGAACTGGGTTGTCATCGCGAACGGAGACAAGGCGGGAGTTGCCGAGCTCGGCCGCTTGCAGGGCAGCACAATAACCGTTCCCGCGCGCAGCACCATGATCCTTGTTGACGCCGACAGCTTCGATGCCGTGCCCGTTCCGGCCATTACGTCCGTTCAGGTGAGCACGCCCACGCTCGTGGCGACGCTGGCGGCAAACCTTGTGGTTAATGTTACCGGAGACAATCTTGAGGGGAAGACACTGACAGCCTCCATTGATGTCGGCGAAGCCAGCTATTCCGCCGCGGTGGCAGGCGGCAAGGGGATCATCAAAATCCCCGCCAATCCGGACTTTGTGGCCGGAGACTACACTGTAACCGTCACAGTCAGCGGTGGCAAAGCGGGAAGCTGCACTGTCAGGGTTGTGCCCTATAATACGAATATCTGGTCGTGCAACGCTCAAATTCTCGACAGCAAGCTGCTGATCCACTTTAACGACGATATAGCGCTGAAGAGCGGCGTCAATGCCGTGACAGTCGCGGGAAAGCTCTATTCGGCTGCGGTGCTGTCCGACTTGCGCACCGTGGAGGTTCTCAATGTGGACACCGCGAAACTGGCAGCCAGCAGCACCATCACAGTCAAGGGAGTTAAGTACCCGGCGCTCTTCCCCAGTTATTCCTTCACGTTCACCTGCCAGTTGCCGGGTGGAGCGGAAGGCTGAGACGCCAACGGAAATCCATCAGAAGTGTACCGCGCGGCCCCTATCTCATGTGGCATTATCCTGCCAAACGGCGGCGATCCCCGCTTGCACGCAAAAAAACGCGCCGTCTCCCGGCAGGGTGGTCAAATAAATATGACAGGAGAAATTGAGAATGAAGAAAAAGCTCTTGGCGATCCTCCTCTCGGTGATGATGGCGCTGTCGTTTTTCCCAGCGACCGTATTTGCTGCACCAAGCGACGAAACGCCTTCCGTCACAGCGAATGACAATGTCGATGAACACGGTCTGGCGAAGGAAATTTCAAACGGCGCGATTCTGCACACGTGGTGCTGGTCCTTCAATACGATTAAAACCAATATGCAGGACATCGCTGCTTCAGGTTTTTCAGCCATCCAGGTCTCTCCGATTATGCTGTGCCGCGTGGGCGGCGGTGGTGCCATGACGCTCGCCAACTGGTACTATCACTATCAGGCCACAGACTACATAATTGGAAACTATCAGCTCGGCACGAAGGACCAGTTCAAGGAGATGTGCGACGTTGCCCACAGCTACGGCATCAAGGTCATCGTTGACACCGTAATTAACCATATGACGTCCAGCGAAAACTCCATTGCCGCCTATCTGAGGGTCACCTCGTCCGAGCAGTTCCCCAACGGCTTCCTGCGCAGGCCGAGAAACACCAACTGGTCTCAGAACAACCGCTATGAAGAGACACAGGCCGAGTTGAGCAGCCTTCGCGAGCTGTATACCCAGGACCCCGCTGTCCAGCAGTACATAAAGAACTTCTTAATGGATTGCGTCGCGGCGGGCGCGGACGGCTTCCGTTATGACGCTGCCAAGCTTATTGAGCTGCCTGATGACACGCCCTATACCCTCAACGGCGTAACATATGATTATGCCAGCAATTTCTGGCCTGTAGCGCTTGACAATGGCTCCACGTTCCAGTACGCCGAGGACCTCCAGGAGGGCGGTTATGACGCCACGAGCAGCCGTCTGGCGGCATATCAAAAGCTGTTCAGCGCCACAACAGCCTCGTTCTACGGCTGGGCGCTGCGCGACGAGATGATCTCCAAGAAAAATGTGTCCGTCGATCTCGTGCGGGACTGGAGAGTCAACACCCCGCAAAAAGATCATCAAAACATTGTTTGGAAAGACAAGGAATCCCAGCCGGGCGACGCCGACTATGTCGATGTGCAGAAGCTCGTCACATGGGTTGAGTCGCACGACAGCTACTGCAACGATGCCTCATACAGAGTTCTCAACGACCAGCAGGTTATTTTGGCCTGGGCGATCATCGGCGCGAGGGACGGCGGAACCCCGCTGTTCTTCAGCCGCCCAATGAATGCCACCTCGCAAAACCTCTGGGGCAACAACGTTCTCGGCGCAGTAGGCAGCAATATGTTTAAGGATCCTCAGGTAACCGCTGTCAACTTCTTCCGCAATGAGATGGGCGGAGCTCCGGAGTACCTGTCCAACCCCAACGGCAACACTCAGGTAATCATGATCGAGCGCGGCACGAAGGGCTGTGTCATTATAAACGCCGGCGACAGCGACGTGGTGCTCGACGGCGCCTCCGTCACGGCAATGGCCGATGGCGTTTATCCCGATCAGGCTTCCAGCTCTTCCTTCACGGTGACAAACGGGAAGATTTATGGAACAGTCAAAGCTGGCCGCGTAGCCGTCCCGTATGTGCGTGAGTCGGTCAGCCTGCCGTTTGCCCCCTCTATCTCGGTCTCTCCGGGAAGCAGTGAGTTTTTGACAGAGAGCGTTACCGCCACTTTTGCGGTGAAGGGCTGTGACAGCGCGTACTATCAGATCAACGACGGCGCCGAAGTGCCTTTCCAGGACGGAGACACAGTTGTCGTCGGCCAGAGTCTCGCCGCAAATGAGAGCGTTACCATCAAAGCCACAGGCATTTCCGGCTCCCAGACGGTCACCGCCTCGGCCACCTATACAAAGAGAGTGCCCAAGGGCACGACCATTGTCTACTTCGAGTCGGGTGCCTATCCCGCATGGACAAGGGTCAACCTGTATGCGTACGGCACCGCCACAAACGCAGGATGGCCAGGCCTTCCCATGGAGAACATCGGCGGCGGCATATACAGGTATGTGCTGCCCTATGCCTTGGAGAATCA
The DNA here is from genome assembly GCA_031556035.1 of Oscillospiraceae bacterium. Lineage (GTDB taxonomy): Bacteria > Bacillota > Clostridia > Oscillospirales > UBA929 > JAVBTT01. The sequence continues at coordinate 1,006 of JAVBTT010000001.1, read as the reverse complement.
GACTTCGAACGTCATATTCAACAACGGCGGAAGCGGAAGCGGAAACCAGTATCCCACTGGCGCCGGACTGGTGCTCCAGGCGGATACTCAGATGATCTATACGGCCGGAAGGCAGTGGGTTCGCTTTGACAAGGCGTTTGTTGAAGCTGTCTATAACGCGTTAAAAGCCAAGGATCCGGCACTTTACACCACAGACAGCTGGGCGCTTGCCGCCGCAGCCCTGTCCGCCGCTGAGGTCGTGCTGGCAGGCGAAGCGATTTCCCCTGATGCGTTGATGGATATTTACAAGCAGCTCTCCGCAGCGGACAAGGCCCTTGCGCTTCGCGCCTCCGAGGCTGATCTGGCCAAGCTGATCGCCCTGATTGACGCGGTCAAGGACTATGCCGCGAGCGACTACACGGCTGAGAGCTGGCCGACTTTTGCCCAGGCGCTGGCTGATGCCCGGACGGTGCTGACCGGCGATCTTGCCAACACGAGCGCCGCGAGCGTGGATGCAGCTTACAATGCCCTGTCCGCCGCCGTGGACGCGCTGGAATCCGTACTGAGTTTCGGCGTCACAACGCCCGCGCTGGTGGCGACACTGGCGGCAAACCTTGTGGTCACCGTCGCGGGCGAGAACCTCGCAGGGAAGACGCTGACAGCTTCCATTGATGTCGGCGAGACCAGCTATTCCGCTGCGGTTGTAGGCGGCAAGGGGATCATCAAAATCCCCGCCAATCCGGACTTTGTCGCCGGGGACTACACGGTGACCGTCACGGTCAGCGGTGCCAAAGCGGGAAGCTGCACTGTCAAGGTTGTGCCGTACAACACGGATATCTGGTCGTGCAACGCCCAGATTCTCGACAACAAGCTTCTGATCCACTTTAACGACGATATAACGCTGAAGAGCGGCGTCAATGCCGTGACAGTCGCGGGAAAGCTCTATTCGGCTGCGGTGCTGTCCGACTTGCGCACCGTCGAGGTTTTCAATGTGGAAATCTTCAAGCTTGACACCGCCGACTCCATC
>JAVBTT010000017.1:0-15652 GCA_031556035.1 Oscillospiraceae bacterium | reverse complement strand
TGATACCCGGTGTCCGTATCCATGGTATATTCTTTCGCGTCGATGCCGCCTATTTTCACCGAGGTTATCTCACTGAACACCGGATTGTTATGTTTATTTACCTGCGTGTCCGTTTCTATCATGCTCTCAACATAGCCGTCTTCACCGCCCTTATTGAAGAAGGTGCTGTTGGCTTGCATATATATTTTTGCTTCGGGCGCGGCGGTGGTATCGGCATAGGTGTACATAAGGAAATCCGTACTGCCTTTTACCCATCCGTCCGCGGGCACCACCGACATGGTAAGCTCGCCGCCGCTTTCTCCGCTGCTGCCGCCGCTGCCGGAGGCGCTACTTGTCGGAATTGTCCTGCCGTTTATCAGGCTCTCAAAGAAAGCCTTTTCATCTTCGTCATAGACTACGCCTCCGCTGGCGGAAGCGAACGTGAGGAACTTGCCGTTTTGAACGGGGTAATTGTATCCGGCTTCTTTTTCCTGTTTGGCAACGGCGTCGGCCGAGGCTTTGTCCTTAAATTCCAAAACCGGGGTGACCGTATCGTGGTAATCGACAGAAAAACCGCCGACGATGCCGTCGCCCCAAGAGGAATCGTATGAGTTGTCAACCTCATAACCCGCGTCTTGAGCCGCCTTTTTCATGCTGTCAAGCGTAACGCCGCTATTATTGCTTGGCGGATTACTGCTTGGCGTTGTAGTTGCGGGATTGTTGCTGCCTGACGGGTTGCCGCTCGGCTGGTTGCCGCCTCCGCCGCAGGCGGAGAGCGCCAGCGTCAGGCACAGCATAAGTATGGGTAAAATCAAAAGTTTTCGTTTCATATTGGTTGCTCCTATCTTTGTTTATTTCTGTGCCGGTTCGAACGGCAAACCTCGCTCATCGCCAACGGGCCGCGCCGATGACGTCCGCACCGGCGCGGCCCAAGAACCCTTATCCGAACAGTCCCGCCTTTTTCCAGCCGCAGGAGGCCAGATAGTCGCGGACGGGCTGTTTTACCGCCGTGGTGTCGAACTTGAAGCTGACGATACCGGCCTGCCCGGTCTGGTTGTTTTTCCCCGCGCCGAACTGGATGGATTTCTGGTTGGTTTTGCCGATGAAGGTGCTCGACGAGCCGCCGAAGCTGACCTTGCCGCCGCTCATTTTCACGCCCGCCGACTTGTTTTCGGTCTTGTCAAGTTCCTTGTATTTGCCTTTGCCGTCCAGAGTGACGGTGAAGGTGAACTGTTTTGTTTCGTCGTTTATCTCATGGGGGGCGAAGAAGGTCGCGTCCATCCACTTCCAGCGGGCGACGATGGAATCGTCCTCAATTGTGACCTCCCACGGCTGATCCGGCCTGTTCAGCGCCCCCGGCGCGTTTGCCAATACCGCTTGCTTTTCTGTGAACATGATTTACCTCCGTTTTAGTAAGTTCTCTTCCAATAGTTGCTCCAAGTGTTGTCATATTCTCCTAAAGGGCTATCTTTGACGATTATGCCAACGCCATCCATTTTGATCTTTATTCCCTCTCCGTCCTCATCAGTGAAAAACTGATATTCACAGTTGATCTCACCTTTTTCTGCGAACCAACCAGTTACGTCGCCATAATAAGGACCAGTTGTCCTGTTGGTAGACATATCTGTTAGCTTAAATTGCGTGTCATTTATTACTTGGTATTTACCACGCGTTACAAGAACCCCACCCATTTGATAAGCAGTGCCGTACCCGGTAAGCCAGCGCATGGTTAGTACAAAAGTGCCGTCATTGTTGAAAATCCATGAATTGGCATAGCTGCGCCCGCGCGGGATTATTCCTTCGATGCCATCCATCTTTTCATACCACCAATCCATTGAATCGGGGTATTTCGACCAGACTGTACCGGCAAGTGAGTTGTTCCCGCTCGGCTGTGTCGGCTGCTCCGGCGTAGTCGATCCGCCGCCCTGCGTATAATCCAGCGTCTTGCCCTTGAGGTTTTCCACCATCCGCACCGCGATGACAAGCGCCTGCTCGCGGGTTGCGCTGGCGTAGTTTACGGCTTCTTCGGCGCTCGTTGTGGCGCGAGGGGAGAACATGTTGTTGCCCGTACCCGCGATGATGCCGTTGGCCGCCATGAAGTAGACCGAGGGCTTTGCCCAGTCGGAGATCTTCGCGTCGTCGGCGAATTTGGCGGGCTGGGTGAAGTTGAGGGTATAGGTAACGCCCTTCTGCCAGCCGGGGAGATTGCGCTTGAGCACGTTAGTCAATGCTGTGGCCGCCTGCTCGCGGTTGAGGATCGTGTCCGGGCTGAATTTATCCGCCGCCGTGCCCACCATCAGGCCGAAGTTATAGGCCTTGAGCACCTCGGTGTCATTTGTGTCGGTAAAAGGATTTGGAGAGAACGGCGTGGTCATCGTTCCCGACAGGTTTTCGTAAATCTTGACGCAGACAGCCGCGAACTCCTTGCGGGTAATGGGCTTCTTGAGGTCGGCTCCCTTGAGAACGTCCGGGATGAGGCCGAGTTCGTCGGCTTTTTTCAGCGTGTCCGTTGCCCATGCGGAGGCGTCCGCCCACGCGGGCATATTGTAGGCTATGATGTTGGAGAACGGGCTGTAATAAAATACATCCTCATAGGCCGGAAAGTAATTGCTGGAGCGGAAGACGTAGCGCGTCCTGACCTCATATTTCGCGGCGTCAAACTCCTTTTGGCTGGTGCCCGGGAAATACGCGCCGACGTCGATGGCGATCTTTTCTTCGTTCATCGACCAGTCGCCGATTTTTTTGAACTCTTTATCTCCATCCTTGCGCAGCCATACTTCCGTAAGTATTGTCCCCCCCGCGGCCGCGCTCAGTTTCTGTATCGCGTCGGAAGGTTCGGTGAACAGGACGTTCATTTGCGGTTTTCCGGCATAATACTCCAGTGCCGAGGAAGTCAGGGTCGGCTTGCTGCTGTTGATGATTCCCTTAAAATCTACGGGCGCTTTGCCGGTGACGGTGTAAGTTTCCGACCAGTCGGAAAACACAGCGCTGCCGCCGTTAAAGCTGAGCATATAGCGCGCCCTTGTGGTGACCGTATGGCTTTTCAGCCATTCACCCACATTGTCTTCTGACAGCTGCGGATCGTCTGGAAAGAGATATTTATAATTGATGCGTCCGGCTGCACCGATAAACTTACCGAATCTTTGCGCGGACACCTCATTGATGTTGTTGTAATATGCCGTAGCATATTTCATGGGATCCGTATCCCATTCCGACGTGTAATGCCAGTCGCCGCTGTCGATCTTGAAATCGACCTGCGCGTTTACCTGTACGCTGTATCCGCGCTCCTCCGCCGTCTGACTCAGGATCGCCCGAAGGTCGTCCTGCGCACTCATAGTGGTGACGAACCAGCAGGCGTTATAGTAGAATGTGGTTCCAATGTTTTTGGGGGCTTTGATGGTTGTCGGGGGCGTCGCCGCGAACGCTACAGTGGGGACGAGCGCCAGCGCCATCACCAGCGCCATCAGAAGGGATAGGGATTTCCTAAACATGGTTGCATCCTCCGTAAACTATATTTTTCCCTAATTACAGCTTCGCGCCGCATGAGCCGCAGAATTTGACGCCGCGCTTGTTCTCCGTTCCGCACTGTCCGCAGAATAACGGCCCTGCCGCAGGCTCAGCTTGCGGCGCGGGGGACGTGTACCCGGCGCTCGCCGCCGCGTAGGCCGGCTGCGGATTCTCCTCCCCGCGGCCTTTGTCAAACAGCTCCTTGAATTTGGACGACAAATTGCAGAGCTTGCCATAGAGGTCAAACGTAATCTCGGTCGTCTTGGCAAGGCTCATATAGACTGTCATGGTCTTGCACAGAATCCAGCTGTCGATAAACGCGAATTTTACCGCAAAGGCGATCATCGCCGCGAGAATAAACGCGGCCAGCATATTCCAGTGGAACAGGCTGAACAGCCCGCCGATAAGTGCGAATGCCGCGGCTGTCACGAGGACAATGGCAAGGATGACCACTACAGTCGTCTTTGCCGCGCTCTTTAAGAGAGGTTTCCAGTTCTGGGCATAGATGACCACGCCGTCGGCGGCGCTCTTGAAAGCGCCCTGCTCCTTATGTACAAAGGTGTAACCCAGGCAGCACTCGTCCACATATCCGAGCGATATGTCGATAAACAGCTGTCCGGCCTTGACAACGGCGTCCACGCCGGGAACCGCGCCGAACATGCTGCCGATTTTGCCGACTACACGCTGGAGCTGCTTGACCGCGCCGCCCACCAGCTTGTCGATGGCGAAGTAGACATTGGAGGTCAAAAACCTCTCCGTGACCATAGCCTTTGCCGTCTCCACCTGATTGTCAGGGATTCGCCCCTCTGTTACGGCGGTGGAGAGAATGGCGATATGACCAGCCTTGACCATGTATCCGGCGTAGTGCATGATGAAAAACCGCACAATGCCGGTAGCGCCGAGCCAGATGACGATGCCGATCCCCGTGCCGCCGCTGCCGAACAGCGAGAGAATGCCGACTATGACGGCGAACAGCACGGCGGATATGAGCACGGTTGCGATTCCGAGCAGCAGCTTAAGCCAGCAGAACTTCAAGGTTCCGAGATAAATACTTTTCGCGCTCATGACTCACCACCCGCTCTCTGGGCGGAAGCTCCGCACTGCGGACAAAAGCGTGAGGCTGAGGGTATTTCCGTTCCGCACGCGCACATGGTTTTCGCCTCCGGTTGGGCGGCGGGTCTGCCGCATTCGGGGCAGAACTTGGATTCCGCCGGGACTGCCGCGCCGCAGGAGCAGATTCCGCCCCCCGTCGGTATCTCAAGCTTTGCCCCGCAGCCCTGGCAGAACTTTGTCCCATCCGGATTAAGCACTCCGCAGGCCGCGCAGCTCAAGCCGCGCACCGGTGGTGGCGGCGGCGCCTGCACAGTCGCTTGCTGCGTCTGAGCCGCGTCTTTCTTTGCCTGAATATCCGCCTGAATAGCGACGATGGTTTCTTCACGCGTTTTGATTTCCTCGCACAGGGCGGCGGGCTCCGGTTCAAGCGCACCGCCTTCTGTGAAGCGTCCCCAGTAGTGTTCGCCGATTTTCTGCTTGAGTTCTGTGATTTTTCCGCGCTCTGCTGTGATTTTTGAGTTCAGGTTGCCAATTTCGATCATTTCGCCGGTTTTGTCCATCGCATTTTTTGCCATGGACGACAATTTGTCGAGAAACGCCACGAAAATTCCTCCTTTATGTAATTGGTGTAAAGGTATCCAACAATACATGCTGAGCATAAACTTCAATCCATAAATAATTCATCTGCCTTGTCTTTTAGTTCAATCTGCGCACCGGCGACCAGCATCGAATCCAGTAGCGCAAATTCTCTCAGGATCAGTCTGTCCCTGCTTCGCGTATTGCCCTCAATTGCTATCTGAACATTGCAGCGGTTTTTTCCGATGTCGGTTACGGTGAAGCAAAGCTCCCATGTGAAGTCATACATTTCCACCAGGAAATCAATTATTCCCTTCGCACTGTCCGAACGGGTAAGCTTACCTTTTTGCAGCTCCACAATATCGTTTATTGTATTAATGACAGTTCCTATCGGCTGTAAATAGATTTTATCGCCCTCCACATATTTTCACCACCTCAGACAATGTTGCCATACTTAAATTATAATTCAAATATAAAAATATTACAGGTTTAATTTATTAGCAAAACTAACCCCTGTTATAAAAACATGGGGTAGTTTTGTCATAATATTAACCTATGGCGTTTTGTGCAGCTCCATTTTTTTAGCCTGGACTTGTCCAAAGCAGACCATGCTCCGACTCCGTTGCGAGTGGACAAACAGTGATTAGTGCGATATAATATTGGCGAAAAAGACGCAAACCCTGATTTACCGAAGCGCCGATCGGTTGATATTGGTCAAACGATTAAACATATGACTTTCCGCAAAGTCAAAGCCCTGCGACGTAAGGGCTGCTTCGTCCTTTGTCTTTCCTCTTTGTCATATGTTAACTGGTACATCAATAATAGGCAGCAAAGAGGCTATGAAAAGACAGCTTCAAAAGTTTATTAATCGCGAAAGGATTGGCCCGCAATGAAATTGTTAATTGTCGACGACGAGCCCAAGATTAGAAATGGGTTGTATCATCATTTTAAAAACACCGTTTTGGATTTTGAAGTGATTGAAACAGCAGATAACGGTTCAACAGCATTAAAGAAAGCACGGGAAATCCAACCAGACATTATATTGGCCGACATTTGCATGCCCGGCATGAACGGCCTTGAATTTATTGAGAAAATATCGTCTGAGCTTTCGCGCACACGGACTATCGTCATTTCGGGGCATGACAATTTTTCATATGCGCAAAAAGCTTTGCAGTGCGGCGTACATGATTATGTACTCAAACCAATTGATTTGCCGCAATTTGACCTGCTAGTAAAAAAAGTATATGATGAATTGATGTGTCAGGCTGAACGGCGCGAGCATATCTCATTAGCCCTTGATGTCATGAGCAAGAATAAAGCTCTACTTGCAAATAATTTGTTTGTGCGCATCATAAAAAATGACATTGGCGTGGAGGAAATTGAACGGGAGTCTGCTCTTATCGATATTTACATTCCGGATCCCGCAGGTCTTATTGTGATCAAAATTATGAGCAAGCTGATAGAAACCGCCAATGAATGGGAAATGGATCTGTTACGCTACGCGATTCAAAATATTACCGACGAATTATGCATTTCCTTGGACAAACGCATTTTCTTTTCCGATATGAATAATAATATGGCGCTGCTATTCGCATATAAAGAGGATGTCGATTACATAGCTTTAATGAATGATATTCGTCTGTCGATTGAGAATTGTGTTGGCTATGAGGTGAAAATTGACATGACCGAAATCACCCACACCTGCGTAAATTTATCGTCAGCCTATAAAGAGGTTTTGCAGAGGCTGTCCCATGCCAGAGAATTTTCACATGTTGTTTTGGAGGCGCAAAACTACATAGCGCAAAATTATCACCGGGAAGATTTAACCTTGCAGACTGTTGCCAGCGCAATACAGGTCAATCCTTCCTATATCAGCAAATTGATGCGCAGACAGCTTGGCATGAGTTTTATTGATTATTTGACGAAATACCGCATGAAGCAAGCAGTAATTATGCTGGCCAATTGTGGAAATGACGTAAAGCTTTACGAGATAGCGTATAGGCTCGGGTATAGCAACCAGCATTACTTTTGCAGGGTTTTTACAAAGCATTATGGAATATCGCCCATGCAATACCGAATGAAAGCAGGCGCGGAGGAATGAATAAGGTTTATAAGGCCAATATCTTTATTTTATTGTTCGTGTCCATAATGATAGTCGTTTTTATGCTGTTGTCCAGGGTTTCGGCGGATACGGAGGGTGTAAAATATCTGATTGGCATGTCTCAATGCAATTTGGGTGAGCCTTGGCGCATACAAATGAACAAGGACATTAAAGAAGCGGCAGTTAAATATCCTGATGTTAAAATTATTTTCACGGACGCCGCGCAAAGCAATCAAAAGCAGATAGAAGACGTAAAGAAATTAATGCAGTTGGGTATTGACCTTCTGATCATTTCCCCCAACGAATCGGAACCGCTTACACCAATTATTTCAGAGGCGTTTAAGCAAATTCCCGTTATAGTGCTGGATAGAAAAATAAACAGCGATAATTACACCCTTTTTATTGGGGCGGATAACAGGGCGATCGGGTTTAGCGCTGGTGATTACGTTAAGAACCTATTAGGAGAGGCCGGCGGCAATGTAGTTGAAATCATGGGTTTGCCTGGCTCTATGCCAACTCTTGAAAGGAGCGAGGGGTTTCGTCAAGGTATATCTACGAATCCAAACATTAATATTGTGGAGGAAATTACCGCTGATTGGCTGAGAGATGCGGCAGAGGATGCCTTTAAAACTTTCCTGCGCCGGAATGATCAGTTGAAGATTGACGTTGTATACGCTCACAATGATCCTATGGCGTTAGGATCCTATAAAGCGGCCATGAGCGTGGGCAGGGCTTCTGAAATGGTGTTTGTAGGTATTGACGGGCTTACGGGAGAGGAGGGAGGCATAAATATGGTGAGAGATGGAGTTATTAACATTACTTTCATCTACCCGACCGGAGGAGAAGAAGCAATTGAGTATGCGGCAAGGTTGCTGCAAGGCGAAACTTTCGAAAACAAGCAGATCATTTTGGGAAATACACAAATCAACAAGGATAATTATCATTTGTATTTGGGCTATCCTTAACGCGGGTACACTCCCCTGGGGTTGCCGTTCATTGAGACCCGTACACACCTGCTCTAATCCCTGATTCAGCACTCCCTAATCTTTTTGATTTTCAATCCCTGATCTTTTTAGGGATTGACAACCCATCTGTGCCATAGTATAATATTTTCTGTTGGTTTTACAATCACGATGCTTTTGGACAAGCCGTAAAATTTCATATTATGTGGGGGTATAGCACAGCTGGGAGTGCGCTCGGTTCGCATCCGAGAGGTCAGCGGTTCGAATCCGCTTATCTCCACCAAAACAGAGGTCTTTTGGGTGTAATAAGCCCAAAAGACCTTTTGTTTTATCATTATTTACAGCAAATCATGCAAGGTGAATCCGGATAGTTTTGGGTAGAGGAGGAATGAAAAAAGCACAGTAAAAACAATCACATCAGAGCCGTCGACCTGTTATTCACGCACACAGGCCGGCGGCTTTTTGTTTTGCCTAAAACTGAAGATTGGAGGGTTTTCTATGCACGGCATCTACCATGTCCACAACGGACATCGTTACCCCGTCACTTCTGTATGCGGGAGGAGTTCAAGTTGGAGCCGCGAATGGGAGGGATGTAGATGTCCAACCTTCCCAACATCCGCGGACACCCCATGAGTCCGCCCATCGCCTGGATTGGCGGCAAGCGGAGCATACTGCCGGAGATACTCAGCCGCTTCCCGCTGAAGTGCGACCGCTATATTGAAGTCTTTGGCGGCAGCGGCGTGGCGTTGTTCGGCAAGGAGCCCACCCCCTTTGAGGTCTGGAACGACTATAACGGCGACCTTTATAACTTCTATTACTGCGTCAAATACAAGCACCTGGAGCTGCTGCGGGAGCTGCGGTTCCTACCGCTCAACTCGCGGGCTGAGTTTTCTCTCCTGAAAGCTTTCCTGGAGGGCGAGCCCTTCCCGCCGGAGGATATAAAGGCCGAACAGGCTCTGGCGAAAGCCAATCTGTCCGGACCGGAAGCAAAAGAGATCGAAGGGAGCGTGCAAGGAAAATGGTGTCCCTCCCTCCGGGCAGTTCTGCTCGGAGGGAGGGACAGGCTGTCAAATCCCACTGCCTTCTAAGGCTTTGACAAATAACAAGTTTGCTCTTAGAACGGATATGTAAGCTACTTTGTGACAGTGAAGGTGAAGCTGTAGCTTGGGAAGAGCACCGGATACTTCACGCCGGAGACCACGATCTTGCCGCCCTCGGGGATGCTGTCATACATGGCGCCGGTTTTCAGAACATCGTCACCGACCTGGACGCCGTTAAAGGTCTGATCCCCAATCTTGACGGCCTTGACGAAGCCCGTCTTGCTGGAAATCTGCGCATTGAACTTGATGCTAAGGAATCCGTCTTCGCCCGCGAACGGCGTCGCAGTCCAGATATTGGTGTTGTACTCGACGACATTGATCTCGCAGCTGCCCTCAAATCCGTCGCCGGTGACAATCAGCCTGTACGTTCCCTGCGCGGGCGCGGCCTTGAGGTACATGCGGAGCTTGCCTGCGGAACTGGATACGATCTCCCCGAGCTGCTCTCCATCCGCCTCCAGATAGGCGCTGAGAGCTGCGCCCTCGGGCGCGCCTCCCACCGTGATGTTCAGGTACGCGCCTAGCGTTTCCACGATCGTCGAGGTCGAGACGGAGACGGCAAGGGGCGCGTTGTTGACATACGGCCTGTATGATACAGTGTTTATTCCGTATACAGACAGTGCGGAGAAGTTAGACGAATCATCTGTATAGCCTGAACTCCCGTGCAGGCTGCGGTGCCCGTAAGGCGTCATTATAAGGATTTCGATACTGTTCTCGCCGTTGTTGAGGGCAGATTTCTCAACAAAGAGTTTTCCCGTCATTGGATTAACCTCTTTATCGTAAACTGTCCCGTTAATCCTGACATAGCCTATCATTTCCTGATTGTGGTCAACGGTAAGCTCGATACCGTCTATGCCGCCTGTATTTACGTCGAAGGTGTTCCTGTATATCGCCCTACCCACTATCTTGGCCATAGACGTCACATTGGACTCGCCCAAGGCAAGATAGCTGAATAAGCTGTCGGTAATATCCTGTCCGCTTTCGTTATAAGCCTTTTCAAAGCTCATAGGATCTTTGTCTGTCAGATAGAAGTCTTTTTTAACCGCCGTATCCCAAATTCCAAGCTTAACACCTTCAAGCGTAACATTGGTCTTAACCGAGAATTCTGGGTTGACAATGTTCTGCCAAATAGCGTCGGGCGTGCCTTCAGGCACTTTGAAGAACGTCACCGGATCAACCCACGCGCCGTTTGTGCCGGTCAGCGTGTTCGTTTCAGCCACCGTGAACATTTGTGACCAGCTTTGAAGGTCCATAGTCCAACCCGCGCCGGGGAGGTTTATGGTGCCGGCGAACGTCTTTTTCGTAAACTCCGTATCAAACGTGGGGAATAAGCCTGATGTCTCGTCCGCGCCTTTAACGATTATTACCTTGCACTCGTTCTTGGGCAGGTCGATATTCGCGACAATCTTGCCGTCAGCGACCGTGTAATTATCCAGAGGCTTAATTGTCTGCGTGTGCAGGTCGAACTCATACGCGTACTGTGTCTGGCCCGTAAGAGCTGCGCTAAAGCTCAAGTCGCTGCCCGCCTTGGGCTCCATGCCGTTTGCACCCTTGGTGTGGCTGCCAGGGCGGCCTTCGGATGAACCGACATAGCCTGTAGCATTGTTGTTGTACAGCAGATAGTAATATGTTCCTGTAGCTTCATCTATCTGCGTTGTGGTCTGAACCTGCGCCACAGACTCGTCAGTAAAGTCATAAGAGACATAGGGCTCAATGCCGTCGTCCTTAAGTATATCGATAATCTGCTCCTGAGTCGTTGCTCTGTACACGTTGTTGCCGGAGTCGGCTATGAGTCCATCGATTATTGCTTTCACTTCAGCGTCTTCACCGGCGTGCTTTTCGGTGCCGTAAACCTTGAACGGCGTATTTGCGCCGTAGAAGATAACCGGTATTCCAGCGTCAGCTACCGCCTTGATTGTATTCGCCGCGGAAACGCTCATATACGTCGCGTTATTGACCACGAGAGCCTTGTACCCGGGTCCCCCAAGATTATTCCGGATCATTCCGCCCTCGAGATCATCCGGCACGCCATTGCCGTTGCTGTCCGTTGCCGCATCAATCTGGCTGAACACCGCTTCGCTGATATTGTTGTACATATAACCCGCGTTCATCATTGCCGCGAAGCCATCTCCGCTGCCCTGGCTGAAGTTGCTGGGTATGTCCGTGAGCACTGCAAACTCGACCTTGGTGGAACCTCCCTGCAGCATGGCCTGCAAGGCAGATATATAGTCGGCTAGAATATGAGCGTCGTCCCACCAGGTTTGAGCTGCGGAATATTTGGCAAAATTCCATGTCCAGCCCGGCCAAGTGGAACCCGAGGTTCCGTTGCGGGCATCTCCCGCATATGTTCTTACAAAGTTTGAGCCATGGAATATCAAGCGGTTAACGCCGTCCGAGGCGTCCGAGTTCACCCTTGAAATGACGTAATTCCAGTTCAAATGCTCGCGTACGCCGTTACCTACGGTCAACGCCTCCATGGAGAGCATCCTGTAGCCGTCCTTCTTTAAGTTCGCCGCGCTTCTGAGCTTTCTCAGGCCGTCCCCGTTGGAGGAGTTGTCCCCTTCGGGAATGTCCACCGCAACAGCTGCGCCGACAACGTCCAGGCCGGAAAGAGAGTACGCCTGCGCACGGTAGCTGTACCCAAAGGTCTTTGTCCATTCGCTGATAGGCTTAGCGTGCTTTTCCGCATAAAGGGTGGCGAGCATACGGCGTATATCCTCCGTAACTCTTCCCATGTAACCGTTGTCGCCGGTGACGTTCGCGGCGGCCGAGCCTCTGTTTACAGCATTGAACAAATATGGCTCACAGCTATATCCGTACAAGTTGTAGAATTCCTCCACGCCTTTTGCCGTCCAGGTTGTCGCGCTGAACGAAGCCTCGATGGAGTCCTCAAATATTGCTGAAACATGGCATTTGTTGGCGTTTGCCTGAAACAGCTCTCTGAGTGTCCTGCCGTTCGTATCCATGATGCCTTCCACATAATTGGGGGAATTTATGTCGTCAGTTGCGTCCAGCATATATTTCTCCCAATAGTCCGTAACAGCTTTAGCGCCCGCCTCGTTGAAGTAATCCGTTACGTAGTATCTGGGTATCATAAGCGTGGATCCGCCGCCGCCCGAAGTCTTTTGGCCTGTTCCCTGCCTGTAGCTGCCCATAATTACAATGTCGCCTGCCTGCGGGGTGGAAAGAGCGGATATCTGCTCCGCCGTACGTAGATCAGCGGGGTCAATATTCATTTTTTCCAGATACGCCTTGAGCTCCGAGTTATCCACCGCGTATTCGTTTTGTATGTTCTTCATAGGATATCCGGAGGTGGCATTCGCTTTCCAATCCCACAAGTCCGTGGTCGTCGTTGACATCGTCACAGTTCCGGTTGCTCCGCCTACCGTGACTGACGACCAGTCATTGGCGAGCGTGATCCTGGTGCCGTTCGGGTAGTACTCACCCTGGCTGACATCAGCCACGCGGTCGGTAACCGGAGTTGTTCCGGAGCCCGGAAGCACGCCTGCCGCATGTGTTACTCCCGTGGGTTTGCCAGTGAGCTTGTCTATTGTATCAAACGCCACTGTCGGTGTTGCCCCGGCAGCGGTTACCCTCGCGGCCGCGACAGCTATAATTGTATTGGTGAAAATAAACTGATCCGCGACTTTCATAGTTGGCAGCTTCAGGTTGTAGCTGCCGGTCCCGGATAAAGCGGCCTCAGCCATCTCTCTGGAAAGAACCTGCGTTTGTGTTCTGTATTCCTGCTGCTGGCCATCATCGTTAGGGTCGACCGTATTGATCGTAGGAGGCCAGTGCGCCGTTATTGTTACATCAATGATAAACCCGCCGGGGCACAGCGCTTCGTTGTTTGCCACCGTAAGCGCTGTTTTAATGATGTTAACATAGGCCGCGCTTCCCCAGCCGAACTTTTTTGAATTAGCCGTCGTCATGGAATTTTCATCCGCCAGCATGGTAATTTCCACGCCGCCGAACCCCGCGTCGTACATATCCTTGATTTGCTTTTCAACCATCCACAGATAGTTTTGCCCATCCTCATCTTCCCAGCCCGCGCCGGCGTCCGGGAACCACATGCGGGCCATCGGCTTGGCCTTAACTTTTGGGTCAATCATGCCGGCGGCAATTGAATTGTCAGCGGATGCCGCAAGCTCAATCTGTGTGTAAGGCGTCAGTGTAACGCCCGTTAGCCCGTTGGAAACCGACGCGATAGATCCGGAGTACCCATGGTGTTCATAGAAAGCTCTGGGAAACAGTGTGGTGCTCAGCTTGATGGTGATGGTGTTTTTGCCGGGGAGCAGCAATCCGGCCAGATCCACCCGATCTGTGATATTGCTGACCTCTTTGATCTCGACCCCGTTTACAATGTATGATCCGATTTGATCTGAGCCGTAAGCTACGTCCAGATAGGCCCCGGTATTCTCGTCCCAATCGGCGGGGGCGTCAAAGGTGAGGGTGTAGTAGCCGACACCCGCGACATACTGCATGCCGCTTGCGGTTCCGGCAAAATTGAGCAAGGCCAGCTGCTCAGCCGTAGCCGAAATGTCCTTCCAGTTGCCCAGGCTTTGTTCTCCGAAATCAACGGTGCTGATAACGGTTTCGCTTGGGTCAACGGTCATGATGCCGTTTTCATCCACCATGGCTGCTGAGGAAGCGTAGTTCTTTGTGCTCTTGCCTGATGCGTTCGGGTACTTTGGACCATAGCTGTCGATGACCAGATCCCATTTTTCCGAGCTCAGGCTGAGCGTACTCAGCGCCTTCTCCACAGCCACGTTTACCGTGGCGTTGTCAGACATCGTTACCGTGTAGGCGCCCGGGGTATTGGAACGGAGAGCCAATCCTTTGCTGGTCTGCACGATACTGTAGTCGGCGGTTGAATTGTCAACACTCTTCACATAAGCGGCGGGCTTCGGGAAATCGGTTGTGTTCTCCGTGATTGCGTAAATCACAGCTTCTCCGCCCATGAGCTTGTCGAGCACAAAGGTGACCGTGCCGTCGCCGTTATCGGTGTACTGACCGACCTGAGCAACCTCACCGGTGAAAGCGTCCAGCTTATAGGGGACACCGGAGCCCTCCAACGTGATGACTGCCTTGTTGATGGCATTCGTGTCGCCCTTGTAGCTGGCTCCCTGTCCGTTGGCCAGCATGCCGGAGTTGTTGGGGCGGGTGTTGTTGTACATGTAATAGTAATTTGTTCCGTCAGCGTCATCCTTGTACAACGTTGCTTCAAGCCGGGAGACGCCGTAACTGGCGTAAGGAGTAACTTCAAGCTCACGTAGCGCGTCCACAACGGCATTGGCGGAGGAGACTACCCTCACATTGGATATTGTCTTCAATTCCTCGAAGAGCTCCTTCACGAGTGCGTCGTCGCCGGTTTTGCTGCCGTAGACCCCTGTGACGCCGCCGCTTTGAATGACGATGGGCAGTCCGGCCTTCGCGTAATCGAGAACGGTCTGCATGCCATTCAGCGAAATGATCGACACACGGTCTAGGACCAACGCCTTGTATTCGGGGCCATCCGCGCACAGCACCCCGTCTTCGACCACGCAGCTGGGGTGTTCAAGCATAGCTTCGGAGACACGGTTATAAGAGTAGCCGGCGTCGAGCACCGCCTGGAACGTATTGCCGTTGCCCATGCTGGTGGCCGCCGCCTGATTGAGCAGGACAGCAAAGTCGATTTTGGCCGTTCCTTTTTGCAGGACAGCTTCGATTCTGGACATGTAGTTTGTCATGGTGGCGGTGGCGTCTTCCCACCAGATTTGGCGGTAAGTATAGGCGCTGCCGAAGGAGCCGGCTCTGAAGGGCATCCAGCCCGGCCAGTCGGCTTGCTCCGCGTTGAGGGTTTTGGAATAGGGCGTGCCGTGTAGGATGTGGCGGTTGACGCCATGGGAGAAGTTATGCGTGACCTCGGTCAATACGTCGGCCAGGTTGATCCGGTTGATCGCGCGGCCTGTGACCGATTCCATCGTCAGATATGCCTTGCCGTCGATGTTTACGGCGCCTGACAGATAGCGCAGACCGTCGCCCTTGCAGCCGTTGTCGCCCTCGGGGACGTCGATGGCCATAGACGATTTGCCGACATCAAGGCCGGGAAGAGAATGCCCTGTATCTGATTACATACAGCCATACCTGACGGTACGGCCGAGAACCTGTGTTGCCATTTTTTCATCTTCTCCTTTTTACTCGCGCCGTTTTGGGCGCAAAAAATCCCACCCCCGGCAGAATGCATTCTGCCGAGTGATGGGGAAGAAGAACAGGTATAGGTTCTCAGCCTCAAATCGCCGATGTCCTTGACAAACGGCAAAATTCGGACTAAAATAAGACTACAAGAGAACCCTCGGGCGAGTGTTCTTCTTCCATTGCTCCTGTGACCGTTGGCG
>JAVBTT010000020.1:0-69874 GCA_031556035.1 Oscillospiraceae bacterium | reverse complement strand
CCCCCAACACCCCCCCCCCTGTGTTGTTTTTCTGCCCCCCCCCGGGCCGCGAGGGGAAACCCCCTGTCTCTGCGGAGACATCCCCCCTTTGCGAAAGGGGGCCAGGGGCGGGCGATTGAGAATCGCCCCTACAGGAGAGGCGCGAGGGTGCAACGACGGGCCGCCGAGGTCGTCGGCCCCTACGAGAGGACGACGAGCGGGGAAGGGACGCGGGGGCTTCAGCCCCTGCTTGTAAGATTTAAAAGTTTCGTCCCCTCCTTGGAGAGGGGGTTAGGGGGTGGGGAGTTGTGTCCAGGTTTCCGGTACCGGCGAGCCCGAAGCGGAAAATTTTGAATATCGAGTATTTCCGGGGCGTCGACCTGAACAGCGCGTCGGCCAACGTGGACATACACCGCAGCCCCGAGGCCCCCAACATGATCCGCGATGAGGTGGGCAAGGTGCGCAAGCGCGCCGGGTACTCCGTGATCGGCTCGTTTCCCGGCAAGAGGATAAACGGGGTGTTTAACTGGGGCGGCGTGCGGCTTGTCCACGCGGAGGGAGTTCTTTACGCGCAGCGGGACGCCGGGGAAGACGTCCTGATTTATGACGGTATGGCGGACAGCCGGAGCCGGGCGTGGCGCTTCGGCGGCAAGCTCTACATACAGGACGGAAAAAAGCTGCTCGCTTACGACGGGGAGACGGCGAAGCCGGCGGAGGAAAACGCCTATGTGCCGACGATCATCATCTCGCGCAACCCGACCGGAGGAGGAACGCCGCTGGAGCCGCTGAACCTGCTGTGCCGGAAGTGGACCGAGAGCTTTCTGGGCACGGCCTCGGTGACGACCTACCAGCTGACCACCTCAAGCCTGGACGCGGACAAGGTAACTGCCGAGGTGCTCAACGGAAACGGGGGCTGGCATGAGCTGAAAGAGGGAACAGACTTCACGGTGAACCGCGCAACCGGCAGGGTGACGTTTACGGCCGCTCCCGGGGCCTCCCCGATCACAGGGCAGGACAACGTGAAAATCACGGCTGCGAAGACGCGGGAGGGATACGCGAACCGTATAAACAAATGCGACATCGGCGCGGTGTACGGGGTGAACGGATCTCCCGACCGGCTGTTTGTGTCCGGGAATCCGGAGCATCCGAACCTGGACTATTACAGCCAGATCAACGACCCGACCTACTTCGGGGACACATGGTACTCCAAGCTCGGGCAGGAGGGCACCGAGATTGTGGGCTATTCGGTGGTGGGCAACCTGCTGGCGGCGCACAAGAGGGACAGCGGGGACGGAAGAAATGTAGTGTTGCGCAGCGGGGTGCTGGCCGGGGACGAGGCGGCGTTCCCGATAGTCAACGCGCTGCAGGGACAGGGGGCTATCGGCAAGTATACGTTTGGATATTTGGCGAGCGAGCCGCTGTTTTTGACCGAGCTGGGCGTGTACGCGATCACCTCGGCGGAGCTGACCGGGGACAGGTACGCGCAGCAGAGAAGCTTCTACATCGCCCCCGCTCTCCAGAGTGAGACCGGGCTTGAGGAGGCCTGCGGCTTCGTTTGGCGGGATTTTTACATGCTGGCGATGAACAACAGGGTATATGTGCTGGACGGACTGCAGAAGACCTACGAGCCCGGAGCGCCCTATTCCACATATCAGTACGAGTGCTACACCTGGACGGGGATAGACGCCCGGGTGATGTGGGAGGAGGACGGCGCGCTGTGCTTCGGCACCTCGGGCGGGATACTCTGCCGGTTCAATACCGACACCGACAGCCCGGCGGCGTACAGCGACGCGGGGCAGCCGATAAGGGCATACTGGGACACTCCCGACATCGACGGGGACAGCTTTTACAGAAACAAGACGTTCCGACACCTGGCGGTGAGGCTGGCGTCCGCGCCGCAGACCGGCCTGAAGGTCTACGCGCAGAAAAAGGGCATCTGGAGCCTGATTTACGACGCGGGGGAAAAGGCCAGATACTTCGACTGGGAGTATGTCGACTTTTCCAAGCTTGTGTTTTCCTCCGACCGCACCCCAAAGACGCTGGGCGGGAAGATCAAGATAAAAAAAGCGGACAAGGTGCGGTTCCGCATTCAAAACGAGGCGCTGGACGAGCCGTTCGGCATCTACGCGCTGGCCCTGGAGTACACCGAGGGAAATTATTACAAGGGGTAGCTTGTAGGGGCCGACGCCCTCGGCGGCCCGCATGTGGGTTCCCCCTCCGCCTGCGGGCGGAGCCGAGCGGGGAGACCACCCCGCCGCGCGTGGCGCGGCACCCCTCCCCGGGAGGGGAATGGGATGCGGCGGGATGTAGGGCGTGAAGCCCCGGCGCGCCTCGAGGGGATGCGGCGGGCGATTGAGAATCGCCCCTACAAGAGAGGTGCTGGGATAAACGACGGGCCGCCGGGGGCGTCGGCCCCTACGGGGGAACGACGAGAGGCGCGGGGGCGGCAGCCCCTGATTGTAAGATTTTAACAATTATTCCCCCTCCCTGGGGAGGGGGTCAGGGGGTGGGGAACCCCTTAATCATGGAGGTGCAACCCATGCCGAACCTTAGCGACCTGAGAATAACCCCGGAGGACATCGCGCAGCACGGCGTGATTGCCGCGCCGGACATTTTGCGGGGCACCCCCGCCGAGAACAAGGCGCTGTTTGACCGGCTGATCAGGGAACATGTGGCGCTGGCCGTCAACGGGATGCTGGACGCGCTGGAGGCCATGCGGGTGATCGAGCCATTCAGCCCGGCGAGGGAGTATGTCCCGTACAACCAGGCGGTATGGGACGGCAGCACATACCAGTGCCGGGAAGCCTGCACTGGGATATACCCGGACGACACGCGCTATTGGCTGAAGACGGCGGCCAGGGGCGCGGACGGAGGCGGCGCCGGGGACATGCGGGCCGAGGTGTACGACCGCGAGGGCCGGGCCCTGGACGTATACGCCTACGCGATGCCGAAGGCTCCGGATGCCGCCGGGCAGCTGCTGGCCGCCGATGAGGACGGCTCCGCGGCGGGGTGCGGAATATTGCCGGAGGAGGTTGTGACTCGCTCCCCGGATGCGTCCCCATTGACGGTGTACACAGCTCCGGGCACATATACGTTTACGGCGCCGGGCACGGGGTGGTACTTCGTGCGCGCCGTGGGCGCCGGAAGCTGGGGGCAATACGGCGGCTCGGGTGGCGGCTATGCGGAGAAGCTGGTGCGCCTGCAAAAAGACGAGCAGGTCACGGTGACGGTGGGGGCCGGGGGCAGGCAGGGAAACTCGCCCGGCGGATCATCCAGCTTTGGGGCGCATGTGACGGCGCAGTCGGGCGGCTCGGGCGGCGGCTCGGTGGGCGCGGACACACAAGTTCAGGGGGGAGGCCCTGGCGGCCCGTCCGGAAACTTCTCCTATGTGTCCGGCGCGAGCTTCATGGCGTCGTACGGCGGCGCGTGGTCAAGGGGCTATGGCGTAGGCGCAAACGCCACGGACACGGCCACGGACGGGCTTGTGACCGTGCTGAAATGTTGAGGAGGGCGGCATGTACGGATACATAAGAGCGGACGGGGTCGTGGGCGAGCTGTTTGAAGAGCAACCGCCCGCAGGAACATATCACCCGGATTTTTCAGCGCGAATTGAGGCGCTGCCGGAGGGCGTAACCACCGGCTGGCGCCGGGACGGCGGGCAGTGGCTGCCGCCCGAGGAGCAGGAGCCGCCGGAGGAGCCGGCGCTGGAAACCCTGCTGGAACGCATTCTGGAGCTTGAGGCCCGCATTGACGAGCTTGAAAACAGGACGGAGGTCTGAAAATGGCGATGGAGCCGGTAAACGTAACTATAACCAGGGGGACGAGCGACAGAAACATCACTGTCACAGTCAGCCCTGCCGTGATCGGCAACCAGTACGACAGGGCGGCGCGCAAGTTCGTGTTCACCCGCCCCGTCGAGTTCTACAACGACGACCTTGTTGTCTACATGAAGACCAAGGGCGTCGTGGAGCCGGTAAACATTGGAATGCTGAATGAGCTGCCTATCTTCAGCCTGCTCACGCAGCGGGCCGAAATGGACTTTCAGGTGGCCTTCGAGCGGGACGGGACGGAGCTTGCGCTGTCAAACGTGGTCACGCTCCAGTTCCGGGAGTCCCTCAAGGCGGCGCAAAAGCCGGTGGACGACTGGCCCGCCGCGATAGGCGGACTCCAGGGCGCGGCGTTCTGCGCGGCGCTGGACGACACGGCCGAGAAAATGATCCGCTTTTTCAACCTCCAGGGGGAAGAGGTGTTTTCGATACAGCTCCCGGAGGGCCGGGCGGCGGCGATAACTGAGGTTTCGGCCGTGCCTCTGCCCGCCGGCAGCGCACCGACCGTCACGATGGGCGGCACGGATCAGGCGCGGACGTTTGAGTTCGGGATACCCCCGGGGAGAGACGGGGAAAGCGGGTCGCCCGGGGAAGCTGGGGCGATAACGGCGGTTTCGGCCGTGCCCCTGCCTGCCGGCAGCGCACCGACCGTCACGATGGGCGGCACGGATCAGGCGCGGACGTTTGAGTTCGGGGTGCCCGCCGGAAGAGACGGCACATCGGTCAGGATACTTGGCTCTTATGAGTCTCTCGCGCAACTCAGGGCCGAGCATCCTGCCGGAGAGACCGGGGACGGCTATCTTATCGCGGGCTATCTCTACGCTTGGATTGAGGACGACAGAGATTGGGTAAACGTCGGTGAAATCAAGGGGCCAAAGGGGGATAAAGGGGACCCCGGCGGCGGCATACTGACGCAGGCACAGAAAGACCTTGTGACGGCGGCTGCCCGGAGGCACGCGAACCATGTGCGGCCTGACGTTCTGTGCCTTGGGTTCGTCACCGACACCCACGCCTGCGATGGCGGAACGTTTGATAGCAGCGCCGACGGCATAGGCTCGCGCAGCATGACGCGCACCCTTATAAATTACGCGCAACTGGCCCTTGCCGCGCAGTCGACCACCCTGCACGGAATAGTGCTGTGCGGGGACAACCAGGACGGCGGACAGACAGACGGGGGGCGAACCCGCTGGACGCCGGAACAGGCGTCAGAGGCGTGGGCCCGGATGTCCGCTGGCTTTGCAGGCAGTCCGGCGCCGGTTTTCGCAGTCAGGGGGAACCATGACGACAACACCGACGGAAACAGCCAGCTGGCGCACTACACGTCCCCCACCGCCCAGTGGCAGTGGTTTAACGCAACCTTTGACGCCCGCAACGGCGCGGTGCACGATACGCAGCAGCTTGACAGCCTGTACTACTACCGCGATTTCGACGCGCAAAAGATACGCTGCATATTTTTAAACAGCATTGACTACCCGGTCATCATCAACGGCGCAAACCTGAAGTACTGGGGCGACAGCGGCACCACCGGATACGGCATGCAGGCCCGTCAGCTGACATGGCTGCATAGCGAGGCGCTGAACTTCGCGGGGAAAAGCGCCCCGGCGGAGTGGGACGTGCTTGTATTCGCCCATTGCCGCGAGCACTGCGGCGCCTGCAACAATCACAAAAACGCCGAGTTTGCGATGGGCATACTGGACGCGTTTAACAGACGCACGACATACAGCTATAACGGCACTGCGACGGACTGGCTGGCAAGCGGGTCGTGTGACTTCACAACTGTCCACGGCGGGAAGGTGCTGGGGTTTTTACAGGGCCACGAACACCAGGACTTTACGCTCGCGCCGGGCGCGACGTCAACGACAACCTGGAGGGAAAACCTGTGGTCATTTCAGATATCGGGCTTTTCGGCGGGCTTCGCCAGCAAGGACGGCTGCTGCTTTCTTCTGGCTGTCGACAAGGCGGCCAAGAGCATATATGTCACTAAAATATGTCCGCTTGCGACCGTGGTCGACAGGGCGATACCAATAGCAGACGCGAATCCGTTTGTACCGGAAATAGCGCTGACACAGGGCACAATCACCACGTCGGGAGTGGAGGTGACGGTGACCGGAAACCGTATCAAGCTGAATGGCACAGTCACAACCGTCGACAGGCAATGCAAAGTCACAAACGGCTTGGCGGGATTGACGACTATTCCGGCCAGCCAGGGCGCGGCGGCAAGCGACACCCTTATTGCCCTTACGCCGGGCGAGTACATAAGGGTCGAAATGAAGAATATATCCGGCACGATATCGGAAACGGGGCAGTACACAAACCACGTCCTGCCCAGGGTGTGGTGCAACCAGGCTTCGGGAACGCCGCACTGGAACGTCGCGGGGAGCCCGACCTGCGCCAGCCCTTCCCCCGCCGCCCAGCTCATACCCGCCGGTACGACCAAGATATCGCACATCGGGATAGCGCTGGGCTCCAGCAACTGGCCCATGCCGACGTATACAGGGCCCTTTGAGTTTGAGCTTGAGATATACGTCGGACCGATGGACGACATGCGCCGGGTGCTGTAGGGGGGGCGACACTATGCGAGGACTTGAGCACCTGCACCCAAAAGCCCGGGAATTGGCGGAACTCCTCCAAACGCTGTGCCGCGAGCGGGGCCTGAACCTGCTGATCACCGACACCTGGCGCAGCGAGGCGGAGCAGACGGCGCTGTACGCCAAGGGGCGCACCGCGCCGGGCGGGATCGTAACAAACTGCAAGTACCCTCTGAGCCCGCACAACTGGGGAGTGGCATTTGATTTTTGCAAGAACGTCAAGGGCCACGAGTACGACGACACGGCGTTTTTCAAGGCCGTGGGGGCGCTGGCAAAGACAATCGGCCTGTTTTGGGGCGGCGACTTCAAGAGCTTTACTGACATGCCGCACCTGGAGGTGGCGGAGTATCTGCCCAATAACAGCGTGGCGGCGCTGCGAAAGCAGTACGGCACCCCCGAAAAATTCAAAACGAGCTGGGAGGCGGAGACAGAGATGTCACCGACATATAAAATCATCGACCTGGACGGCAAAAAGACGGCGGCCCAGTGGCTGGGCGAACAGAGCGTGAAGCCGACGCGCCTGATCAACGGCTCAATGCTGCATGGCGGGGCCCCCGTCGGCACGGTGATCTGTGACGGGAAGGTCATCCACGACGCCGGGCAGGGGGTGGGCTTCGGCATAAGGCCGGACGGAACCGCCTGCTTCGGAAGGCCGTACAGTGACGGCGCATGGAGGGATCACGTCACCGGGCACCCGGGGCTGATCTGGGACAGGCGGGCTCTATCCCTCGCGGACTTCGCAAGACAGGACCCGTATGTGTGCGACTCGCCGCACGACCGAACCGTCGTTTACCAGATCAGCGGCAACATTTTCACAGACTGCTTCCCGGCGTGCACGCTGGACAAGCTGCAGCAGACGCTTCTCGCGATGGGGGCGGAGTACGCAATAAACATGGACGGCGGCGGCTCCTGCTTCTTAGCGGCGGGGGGAGTTCTAAGCGGCTACCGCTCCGGACGCGTCCAGGCCAACCTTATCGCCGAGTACGGCGGGGTGATCCGTCCAACCCTCCGCAAGGGGAGCAAGGGGGCTGACGTCACATTTGCTCAAAAACGGCTCAACGCGCTGACCGGCGCGGGGCTGGTGGAGGACGGCGACCTCGGGACAAACACCGATGCGGCAGTCAGGACGCTCCAGAGGGGCAAAGGGCTGGGCACGGACGGGATCATCGGATACAAGACATGGTCTGTGCTGGAGC
Source organism: Oscillospiraceae bacterium (assembly GCA_031556035.1). Taxonomy (GTDB): domain Bacteria; phylum Bacillota; class Clostridia; order Oscillospirales; family UBA929; genus JAVBTT01. The sequence goes on along the minus strand of JAVBTT010000020.1, from coordinate 62,284 downwards.
CGCCGGCAACGGCGACGGCGCCCAAGACGCCGGAGGAGCTCACGGTGGACAACGCGCTCACGGACGGCATAATCACCGACCGGGCCCACTGGCTGGGCGTGCTGACCGGGAGCCTCACCCCGAGCAGGGCAAACATAAAGGCCATGATGGACAACGCGCATTTGAAGATAGGGGGCTGACGATGGAACACAGGATAAGCGCGGCATTCGCGGGGCTTGGCGCCCTGCTCGGCGCATTTCTGGGGGGGCTGGACGGTCTCCTGATCGCGCTTCTCGCCGCGGTGGTCATTGACTACATAACCGGGATACTGGCCGCAGGGCGCGAAAAAAAGCTGAGTTCCGAGGCGGGGTTCTGGGGGCTTGTGAAAAAGATGCTGATCTTCTCGCTGGTGGGGCTGGCAAACCTGCTGGACGTGCATATCTTCGGCGGGACGGCTGCGCTGCGCGGGGCCGTGATCTTCTTCTACCTCGCCAATGAGGGCCTGAGCATACTGGAGAACTACGCCCGGCTGGGCCTGCGTTGCCCGCAAAAGCTGAAGGACATGCTGGCCCAGCTGAAGGGGGAGAACAAACCTCCCGGGGGGTAGCTCCCTCAGACGCCGCGGCGACAGCTCCCTCGGGGAGGGAGCCGGGGGGCGGAATCCCCCACCGCCGCGGGCGAAGTGCGGGAACGCCCGCATGACAGCCGCGAAGAGGGGCAGGGGGGACGGGGGCAAGTACGGCGGGCGATTGAGAATCGCCCCTACATGGTGCGGAAACGCGGGCCGCCGAGGGCGTCGGCCCCTGCAAGAACGAAACACGCCATATTGAGAACGAAAGGGGTAAATAACCATGAAAATTGACTGGAAACGCAAACTCAGCTCCCGCAAGTTCTGGACGCTGGTTGCCGCGTTCGTGGTGGCCGTGCTGGTGGCCTTCGGCGCCGACCCCGGCACGCAGGAGCGGGTGGTGGGCATCATCTCCGCCGTCGGCGCGTGCGCGGTGTACATGCTTGCCGAGGGCATCGCGGATTCTGCGAACAAGGCGGAGTAGAAACAAGAATGCCGCCCGCCGGGCGGCATTCAATTTTAATGACGGAGGGGAGCCGCGTGGCGACTTACAAATCATTGGGATATCACTACGACAACAGCCTCACCGCCGCCCAGAAGGCGGCGGCGGAGGAGTGGGGCCGCAAGTACAACGCGGCCAAAGCGACCGGGGACAGCGCGGGCATGGACGCCGCCCACAGGGGCGCGGAGGCCGTGCGCGCGCAGGCGGGCTATTCCGGCGGCTCGGACGGCAGCGACTACATCCCCTCCGCCCTCGCTTACGGAAACACCGCCTCCGCGTACGGAAACTACAGCATGCCGTTCAGCTACTCGGGCTATGACGATTTCTACGGACAGAGCGGCTACGGGCAGAGCTACGACGCGGCAAAAAACTCGATCGACGCGCGAACGCAGGCCTCGGTCAACGCGCTGGAGGATCGCAGGCGGGGTATCAACGCCGACTCGGACAAGCTGGCCCGGGAGGCGTACGTCTCATACAGGCAGTCCGAAAACAAGCTTCCCCAGCAGCTCAGCGCCGCCGGCTACTCCGGGGGCATGGCGGACAGCCACAGGATAGGGCTGGAGGCCGGCCTCCAGAACCGGCAGGGGGAGATCGCCGACAACCGGGTAAGCGCGTTGTACGGCCTGGACAGCGAGATACAGAACGCGCGGCTCCAGGGGGACGCGCAGCTGGCGCAGTATCAGGCGGAGCTCGGCCGGGACGCGATGAGCGCCTGGAACGCTTACGCGAATCAGGCCAACGCTTACGCCCGGGATGACCACTGGAACAAGACAAATCTGGACTATCAGGCGCTTCAGGACACCCGAGCCGAGCAGTGGAACATGCGAAACTTCGACTACCAGCGGCAGAGGGACGTCGTCGGGGACGACCGCTACCGAAACGAGCTCAATTACCAGATGACTCAGGACGAGTACAACCAAAAGTACCAGCAGGCGGTGCTGGCCGCCACGTACGGGGACTTTACGCTGCTGGAGGGGATGGGCATAGACTCCGCCGAGGCCAAGCGGCAGTGGAACACGCAGCTCGCCTCGACGGCTGCCAAGGCGAAAGGGAGCGGAGGAACCTCCTCATCGGCGACAAAAGCCGTCCAGCAGCAGGCGGAAAACGCGCTGCTGCTCTATGCAGCCGGTTCCCGCGACCCGTGGATTCTTGAGGCGATAGCCGCCGCGTACCCGGGCTACACGATGGATCAGATACTATACATCAACGGGCTTTCCGACGCCCTGGGCGGCACCGGCGGCGCTCAGGCGCAGGGCGACGACTGGAGCGGCGTTGACATGGCCAGCGTCAACGCGCTTGGCTACGGCCCCGTCAGCCGGGAGAGGCTGGAGCAGCTTGTGGAGAGCGGGCAGGTAATCGCCACTGAAAATAACGGCAAAATCACTTTTGCCAGGGCTGACAACTCGCGGGCCGGCAAAAAGAACGTCACGGTTCCGCCGGGGTGATAAACTCCTTCCACCGCTGAAGCGGTCCCCTCCCTCGATGAGGGAGGCAAAAAACTTAACGAGGAGGGGCGCGTGTGAGCATCCTTTCGGATATGCAGCGGCGCATAAAAGAGCGGGAGGAGGAAAAACTCCCGCCGGCGAACAGGAGCTATCTGAGTTACCTGCAGGAGCGGGCAAAGGGGAATACGCCCCAGACGACAGCGGCGCCCCTTCAGGCCTTCGACATTTCGTCGAGGGCCTTGAGCGTTTATGACCAGAGGCCGGCGCTGCCCGGCATGGCGGGAAAAACGGCGGCGCCGGCCGCCGCGCTGCCCAGGCCGACAGTACCCGCCGGGAGAGGCCCTGTTGTAACAGAGGACAGGTTTGCACGGGGGGAGGGAAAAGCGAAAACATCCTACCCAGAGCTAATTGAGAGCTACAAACAGGCACGCGGCGACGCGAGCGCACCCGTAGCTCGCGAGCGAGCGCAAACCCTGCGCGAAAGCGCGGAGAGATGGCGCCAAGGCGCGGCGCGGATCACAGCGCCGGACGTCTCCGCGCTGACGCTCGGCGCACCGAGAAAACCCGCGCTGGAAAGCCTTAAAAGCGCGGTCGGTATTAAAAGCCCATCTGAGAGCTTTCCCCGGATGGCGAACCGGACGGCCCCGACGCTTGAGGGAGCGGCGGGGCGCTTATTGGAGATGAAAAAGGCGGCGGACGCGGAGGACGGGCGCAGGACGGAGGCGTATCTCGCGGGGCAGGAGAGCAGGCGCAAGGCGTACCAGTCCATGCGCAGCTTGCCTGACTATATGGATACAGTGCGGCGCGCGGAAAAGGGGCCGGAGACCGCCGTATCGTCCGGGCCGCTGAGACAGGGGACGGAGGAGTTTCAGCGGAGAAAAAACGAGGCGATCGACAAGCTGCGCTCCGGGGAAAGGGAGAGCGCAAGATTCTCCGGGCTTGTTACCGGAGAGGGGGAGGCTATCGCCAAATACCTCGTTGACAGCAACTTCCGAGCCGGGCAGGAGCTGGGGGCGCTGTCAGGAGGGGGAAGGAGCCGTTACGCGATATTGGAGCGGCTGAGCGCGGACGAGCGGAGCGACCTTCTTTATTTGGCGGGCAAGGGGAAGTATGACGGGGTCGAGGAGTACCTTGAGCTGTTGAGGCCGCTGCTGGAGGAACGTCAGTACAACCTGAGCCATGAAAAAATGACGGAGGCGCCGCCCGCGCTGAAGGCGGTGTTTCCCCTGCTGGCCGGGCCCGCGAACGCCGCCGCCTATATACAGAACGCGGGCAGGGCGGTCTCCAACGCGGTGACAGGGGGATACAGGCCCACGGACATAAACAGCGGGGCCGTTGCTACGGCCCGCCTCGCCGGAGCCGCGCAGGGGCAGACGCTGGCGCCGCTGCCGGAGTGGGGGCAGTTTTTGGGCAACGTGGGGTACTCCATGGCCAGCAACGCGGCTGCCCTGCCCCTGGGCCCCGCCGGGGCGCTGGCGATGATCGGGGCGCAGGCGGCGGGACAGGGGACGGTGAGCGCCCTGGAGCGCGGCGCGAGCCCGGGCAGGGCGCTTGCCTCGGGCACGGCGACCGGCGCTATTGAGGCAATAACGGAAAAGCTCCCGATAGACAATCTGTTCAGGCTTGCGAACAGTGCCGGAAAAGCAGTAGGCAAGGAGGCTGTCCGGCAGGTTGTAAAGCAGGCGGGGATAGAGGCCACCGAGGAGCTTGTTTCCGAGATCGCCGGGACGCTCAGCGACATCGCCATTATGGGCGACAGATCCGAGTACTGGCAAACGGTAAATTCTTTGATGGCTCAGGGAATGAGCAGGGACGACGCGAAAAAAAGCGCGAACCGGCAGTTCTTTGTCACCCAGCCGCTGCTGTCGGCTGCCGGGGGCGGGCTGTCCGGCGGCATATTCGGCGCGGGCGGTACGATCATCGGCAACAAACGCGCGGGGAAAAGCATTCAGGGGCAGCCCCCCGCCTCCTTCGCGAACGAAGGGGGCTTAAAAGACACGCAGATCACTTCGGGCATGGTAGCGGCCAATCAGGAAGCTGGCGATGCCTCCAGCTTCAGCGTCGGCGCGCAGACGCCGCCTGATGCGCAGTACAGCATCAACCCGGACTTCAAGCGCCAGTTCGACGAGTGGGACAAAAAAAGCACCGGGGGATACTTCCATTTTGGAAGCCCGTCCGATGCACTTAAGAGCATTGGGGTGCCTGATAAGGGAATATACATGCCAAAATCCAAGATACTTCAGGCGATGAACCCTAAAAGCGAGCACCACCACCCGGAGATGAGCCTGGAGCTATTCCGGCAACTCCCGGATATGATAGAAAACCCGGTGGTTATCACTCAGTCTCGGAGCATTCCAAACTCCATCGTCCTGTTCGGGGAGTTGTACAGCACCGACGGAAGGCCGGTCATGGCCTCCATGCACTTAAACGCCGCCGGCAGGGGAACGCAGATAGACAAGGTAAATGTCGTCACCAGCGCGTACGCAAGAACTGAGCTTGATAACTATATAAAGTCAAGTGATATTCTCTATTTAGCCACAAACAAAGAAAGAACCGCCAATTGGTTTCAGGCCCGGCGGCTACAATTGCCTGTGGGGGAAACCGAAGGTGGTTCTATTAATAAAGTAGCACTGCTTGACGAAAAAGTCAAGGGGGTATATTCGCCCCAAGATGACAGAAAATTCAAAACGTCGATGGAACTGGCTTTTGAACAGGCTAAGCAAAAACAAATAACCCCCGAGCTATATAAGGCGGCGGCGCTGGGGCGCAACCTCGGGCGGCGCGTGGAGGTCGCGGAGCTGCCCGCCGGACACAACGGCATGTTCAAGGACGGGGTGATATACCTCAATAAAAACAGCCCGGCTCCGGCGCTGACCACCCTGGCCCACGAGCTGACGCACTCAATAGAGGGCAGCGTCCATTATTCGGAGCTGAACAACCTTTTGCTGGGCAAAAACGGCCTCGGCGCGATACTTGAGCAAAGCGGCATGACGATGGCCGACATGACCGGCTCACTGGTGAGCGATTACGCGGAGGCGGGCATTGACCTGAGCGAGGCTGACGCGCAGAGGGAGCTGGCGGCGCGGTATGTTGAGGAAAAGCTGCTGACAGACGAGGCGGCGATAAAGGGGCTTATCAAGACAAACCGGAATCTGGCGCAGAGAATATTTGACTGGATAGGAAACGCCTGGAGGCGGCTGACCGGCTCCTCCGAGCGGCGCATGCTGGCCAAGGCGTATAACCTGTATTCAAAAGCATTACACGAGACGGACGGCAGGGTGAGTCCCGTGATCACCGTGCCGGAGGGCGAGGACGGTTTTATTTACGGAGATTCGCAGTCTGCGGCGGCGGGAAACAAGGGAAACGCAGGGCAGTACAGAGCAGTCAGGCAGGGTCTCGAGAACGAGAGCCTGGAGCAGTTTATACGGCGGCTGGCTGAAAAAAAGCAGTCCGAGCGGAGCGTAAGCGCGCAGACCAAGGAGCAGCGGGTGCAGTCCCGCGCGGAGAACGGGCTGGCGAAGGACGTGGCGGAGATCCTCTCCGTTCCCGGCAGCGCCAGGCAGGACATACTCAAGCCGATCGCCGGGCAGATAGCCGCTGAATACCTCAAAAACGGGGAAATATCCGAAGTGGCGGGAAAAAGGCTGTTTGAGAGCGCGTACGAAGCCGGGCGGGTGATCAACGACGACTTCTACAACACGTTTAAGCCGATACGCGACTATCTGAGGGAGCAGCCGCTGAGGATATCGGAGGCGGACAGGGCGGCTATAACAGACTTTGCGGACTTCCGCAAGCGCAATTTTGGAAAGGTCCGCATTGTAAACGAGGGCGGGCTGCCGGTGGATGTGGCATACATGGAGCTGAGCGAGAGGTATCCGGCGTTTTTCCCGGAGGACATAGCGCACCCGGCAGATCAGCTTTATCAGATAGCTGAAGTCGCGGACATGATAAAAAAGACCGAGGAGACGCTTGACACCTATCACGGCAAATATGCCCGGGAGTTCAAGGAGGCCGCGCAGCGAGAGTTTGATAAGGCTCTTGGGCGGTTCGCGGGAGAGATGGAGCAGATACGCAAGTACAAGGCCAACCAGACGGAGGGTGAAGCCGGGCGCCCGGAGGCCCCGGAGGAGATCAGCGCCTCCGAGCTGATGAAGATCGGCGAGCAGATGAACGAGCTGCGCAAGGTTCGGGACAGGGTTGTGGCGTCCACCCTGCTCTCCGACGCGGACAACGCCTATGTCGATATGATGCTTAAAAAAGGCCTGCGGATCGAGGATGTGCCGGAGCACCTCAACCGGGAGGGAATCCGGCGGGTGTATGAGGCCAAGAAAGCGGTGCAGGACGCGGAGGCGCCGATAGCCCGCTACAACGCCCGGCGCAAGGAGTTTTTGCGCAACCAGGCCAGGGACGCGCTGGCGGAGTCCAACGCATGGAAGGACAAGAGAACCGGTGTACAGTACCAGCGCGAGACGATGGAGCGCAACATCTACGACATCGTGAGGGACGCGGACGGAAACCCGGATGACGTGCGGGCAAAAAAGATCATTGAGACCTATTTCGAGCCGGTGCATATCAGCGAGGCCGAGCGGACAAAAATGAGAAACGCGTACCGCGACCGGGTGCGGGCGCTGAATCTGAGCGAGAAGGCCGCCGCCGGCAACACGGTGAGCGAGGCCTACGCGGTGCAGTTTCTGGGCGAGGTCAATTACATAATCGACATGATGGAAAAGTCCAACGGGCGCGTCACGTCCAGGGACGGCGGCAGCCTTGAGGAGTGGAAGGCCGCGAAGAACCAGTTTTTCAGCGAGAACCCGAACCTGGACTTGAACAAAATCAATAGCGCGATAGATGAGTTTCGCAAAATCTATGACGAGTTGTTCGCGCGGATGAACGAGGCCCGGGTGCGCAACGGCTACGCGCCGGTGGAGTACCGCAAGGGGTATTTCCCGCACTTTACCGAAAACGCGGGGGATCAGCTGCTTGGGCAGATGGCGCAGGCGCTGGGAATTGACGCGAACGTGGACGCGCTGCCCACCAGCATCGCGGGAATCACACAGACGTTCAAGCCGGGGATACGCTGGGACCCCCATACGCTGCGGCGCACAGGAAACGCGACGGAGTACAACGCCGTGAAGGGCTTTGACAAATACATAGAGGGCATATCCGACATTGTCCACCACACGGACGATATCCAGCGGCTGCGCGTGCTGGCCGAGGAAATACGCTATATGCACTCCCCCGAGGCGGTGCGCGAGCGGGTCGACCAGGTGAGGGCGAACGAAGGCCGCTCCGTGGAGGACAAGGAGCGGGACATAAAAGATATTTTTGAGAAAAACAACCCCTACGCGCTCTCCAACTTTGTCAATGAGCTGGAGGAGTACACAAACCTCCTGGCCAACAAAAAGAGCTTTAAGGATCGGGGTTGGGAACGCGACTGGAACAGGGGGATTTACCGCCTGGGGCGCACGCTGGAGAACAGGGTGGCCGCGAATATGGTGGCCGTCAATCCGGCGAGCTGGCTGACAAACTTCATCCCCCTGACGCAGGGCTGGGCCGGGCTCAAGACAAACAACCTGCTGACCGGTATGTGGGACACGCTGAGGGCGTACCGGACGGATGACGGCTTCGCGGGCGAGTCCGTGTTTCTGACAAACAGGCGCGGCTCCGACCCGGTGAGCATGACCGCGTCGCAAAAGCTGTCGCAGAAGCTGTCCCAGCCCATGACCTGGATAGACACGTTTGTGGCGGACAGCCTTGTGAGGGCAAGGACACGCGAAAATACGCAAAAAGGCATGACACAGCAGCAGGCGATCCGGGAGGCGGACGCATGGACCGCCGGCATTATGGCAGACCGCAGCAAGGGCAGCACGCCGACGCGCTTCGCGGCCAAAAACCCGGTGAGTAATCTCTTTAACCAGTTTCAGCTTGAGGTGAACAACCAGCTTTCGTACCTGATGAAGGACATACCGCGCGACAAACGGGACAAGGGCGTGGCCGCGCTGGCTGCCGCGCTGTTTAAGTTCATGATAGGGGCGTTTCTCTACAATGAGCTTTACGAGAGGCTGATCGGCCGCCGGGCGGCTCTGGATCCGATCGGGCTTCTGAAGGAGGCGGCCGAGGATGTGCGGGACGAGGGAGTCACCGCGGCGGGTATTAACTTCGCCAAGAATGTAGCGGAGGATATGCCGTTTATCGGGGGCGTGCTGGGCGGCGGCAGGGTGCCGATATCCTCGGCGCTGCCGGACGTTGAGCGGCTCTGGAAAGCCGGCAGCGGGCTTGTCACGGGAGAGATGCCGGCAAAAAAGGCGCTGAGCACGCTGGGGAGCGAGCTGATTAAGCCCTCCGCCTATATTGTCCCCCCCTTCGGCGGAGGGGCGCTCAAAAAGGCGGGCGAGGCGGCTGGAGCTCTCTCGCGCGGCGGGGATTACACTGTGGACGCACAGGGGAGGGATATCCTGCGCTATCCGGTGGAGCGCGACATCAAGACAGGCGCTAAAGCCGTGATCTTCGGAAAGACATCCACAGAGGGCGGGCGCAAATGGGTGAACAGCGGTTTTAAAAACTACAGCGCCAGCGAGACGGATGCCTACCAGGAGGCATTCAAGGCCGGAGCTATACCTCGCGAGGTTATGTCAGCTCTGGACAGGATGAAGGCGGTCGAAAAGGGCGCGGACAAGCGCCGGGCGCTGAAAATGAGCTTGATGACCGACGAAGCACGGGCAATTATCTACAAAAATGTGCTGGCCGACAACGCCGAGCGTGACAACGGCAAGCTGAACGAGCGGGAAAAGTTTGAGAAGTTCGTGTCCGACGGGATGGACACCGGGGCGCTGTACCGCGTTTTCAGCGGCCTAAAGGACGCGGAGAAAGACGCCGCCAAGCGGACGGTGCTAAAAAACGCGTCCCTGACCGACGCGCAGAAGGCAAAGGTGTACATAGAGATGCTGGCGGACGACTCCAAGACAGAGGACGGCAAGCTCAACGAGCGGATGAAGATGGAACATATGACGCGGGCCGGGGCGGACCCCGCCGAGCTGTATCGGGTGTTCAGCGGGGTCAAGGGCCTCGGAAAGCAAAGCGAAAGGCGCGAGGTGCTTATAAAGTCCAAGCTGCCAGAGCGCCAGAAAAAGGTCGCCTATGAGCTGCTGGTGTCCGACGAGCACGGGGAGAAAATAACCGCGCTGACCGGGGCAGGGCTGAGCTTTGACCAGTTCCTAAAAATCTATAACGAGTACAGCAGGATAGGAAACAAGGAGTTAAAACCGAAGGAGCAGGCTACGGAGTTCGCGCATTATCTGGACTCCCTCCGGCTGGCGCCGGAGCAGTGGGGCGCCGTGAGCGACCAGTTCAAGTACTTTCAGATGAATCCCGCCGATCCGCAGGGCTACCGGCTCGACCTGATGAGCGAGAGCGCCCAGAAGCGCTTTGCCACCGCGCAGACGGCCGGGTACACCGAGGACGAGTATGTGGAGCTGTACCCGCTATACACGCAGCAGAAGAAAAAAGACGAGATAATAGCCGACGCCCTGGACTGGGGGCTAACCCGCCGGGAGGCGGAGGCGCTCTGGACTATCATCAAGGGGCAGGAAAAGGAGGACTCCGGAAAGCCTACGCTGACAAAGCGCACTCTAGTCAAGACGGAATTGCCGAAGCCGGCGCTGGTGAAGCCAAAGCTGCCGGGCAGGTGACGCGCAAAAGGCCGGGGGACTCCCCCGGCCTTTTGCTTGCGCCTGCGTGATCAGTCTGCAGCATGCGCCGTCTTTAGCTGTTCCGGTCGCTCCCCGAACGCCTTGGCAAGGGCGATGACCGTGTCGTAAGAGACAGAGCCTATCTCGGTTTTGCCGCCCTCGATTCGCTGATACTGGCGCAGGCTTATGCCGGCCTCCTGCGCGAGTTGGGCCTGAGTCTTCCCCCGCGCGGTGCGAAGCGTGGTTATGTGCGACCGCTGAGGGATGCGGGTAAAGTACGCGCCGGTTTTGTGGTAGCCCATCCAGCCATAGTTTAAATTGATCGGGCCGTCAATCGTTGCGAGGATGCCGTGTATGCGCGCCATGAGCTTGTCGGCGGCGGCCGATTTCTTCGGGCGAAGCCCCGACAGGTCAGCCAACATTTTGTGCGTGAATGCTACCGGATTGGCGTTTTTCTGTTCTGGGTAACGCGATGTAAACATGTCCGCGTTTTTGACGTTGATCTGCGCGTACCTGTCGGCGATCCTGTCTATCATGGCCCAGACGACGCCGAGGCGGAAGCCGTTGTCGTACATGGTCAGGTCGTCGGTGATGGGATCAAACGTGCGCTCGGGATCGATCTCAAAATTGTGCGTAGCTGGCAGCTCGTCCGGAGTGACGCCGTTGATCTGGGCGGCGTAGGTCTTGGGCGGGTCCTTGGATTCGTCGTATCCAACCAGGGAGTCGCTCCCTTGCGCGACGACGGTCAGCACGGCGCCGCCCTCACCGTCAAAAATTGAAGGGTCATAGGCCATCTTGGCCGACAGGAGGTAATACCCGGCAACATTGCCGACGTGCAGCGCCTTCGCGATGTGCGTAAAGTTATCCTCGACGGCGGACACCAGGGATTCCCCCTGGAACGCAAGCGCGTATTCGCTTCCGACGAGCAGCCTGTAAGTTTTCATACTTTTCATCCTTTCTGTACGTATGTCATGAATGTCATATATGCAATATACGACACGGAGGGCGCATTGTCAATTGCTTTTTGGAAAAATATATGCTAATATTAGACAAGCTATATTGTAGCCTTTGGATAAATATATATCTAGGGCATTGTATTGATAAAGACTGCTTGGAGGATTTGAGGGTATATCTCACGAGATCCAGTCAGGCCATAATTGACAAGGCCATCAATGTGAAGTGCCGCAAGGCTGAGCTGATATGGGTGTTTATCGATGTAGAGTCGGTGTCGTTCAACAGGGGTTTTTTCTCGGTTGACGTCAAGTACTTCTACCGCATCACCGCAGATGCCTTCTGCGGAGTGCGCATGCCCGTCCAGGTGACAGGCCTCGCAACCTTCGATAAGCGCGTCATACTGTTCGGCAGCGAAGGCAACGCAAAGATATTCAGCTCCGCAGCGAACCTGAGCGGAGTAGATCCCCAGATAATACGCAGGGCTAATATGCCGGTTGCAGTGGTCGAAGTTGTGGATCCAATCTGCCTCAACGTCAAGATGGTTGATGCCTGCGACTGCCGTCCGAAGCACGGCTGCGGGGAATGCGATCTGTGTGATGTGCCTGAGTGCGTTGGCTGCTGCTTTGACGATGACCTGGTGCTGGGAGGGGAGGAGAAGCGCCTGTATGTGACCCTCGGCCAGTTCTCCATCATCCGCCTGGAGCGCGATACCCAGCTTGTCATCCCGAGCTACGATTTCTGCATGCCCGAAAAAGAGTGCGTCGGTTCCAGTGACGACAATCCCTGCGAGCTCTTCCGAAAGATCAAGTTCCCGGTGGATGAGTTTTTCCCGCCCGATGTGTGCGAATACAGTGATTTCCGCGATCTGAAGGAAGGCTGCTGCAAATAGACGCTTGCAGCTGGCGAAAAAATACTGATACCGGCAAAAGGGAGCCATAGCGGATGCTTACGGATGTTTGCGCGTAAAGCGCCAACATCCGTAAGCTCTGTAACGAGCCTGATGTATATGTGGCAGGGCATGAGCACTTTGCCTTGAGGCGTTGACATCCGCGCGCTCAAGTGCTATATTAGATCATGGGTCAATAACAATAATAAATGTCCGGGCGGTGACATATGCCTAAAACTCAGTTGTCCGTATACTATTTTTGCTTTAACCAGAACTACGGTTTTGGTTATTTTTGCTGCGGACAATTGAATAAGCGCGTATGAATCGATAGTCTGATTTATTCTGGTGACGGTAGGCGGCGGGATTCATAACGGATCCCGCCGCCTATTTGTAAGGGGGGCGCTTCGTGAGGGAGTTGTCAGTCGATCTCTTAAATAATCCGTACTCAGTTTTAATTGGCGACGGAGCGGTCTTCAACGGGGCGGACAGGCTGCGGGACTGCTGTACCTCGGGCAGAGCGGCCGTCGTATCGGACGAGACCGTATGGGGACTTCATGGTGATATGCTGCAAAACACACTGAGTGAAGCCGGTGTGTCGTTTTGTGCAGCCATAGTCTCCCCGGGAGAGAACAGCAAGACACTTGATACGCTCGGCAGACTTTATGCCGAGTTCGCGCGGTTTGGACTCAGGCGCGAGGACACTGTTATAGCCTTTGGCGGGGGCGTGGTTGGCGATGTGGCGGGCTTCGCTTCCGCCACATACATGAGAGGTGTTAGGCTTTTGCAAATACCTACCACCCTGCTGGCGCAGGTCGACTCGTCTGTCGGGGGCAAGGTGGCCGTCAATCTTCCGGAGGGTAAAAATCTTGTCGGCAGCTTCTGGCAGCCCTGTATGGTAATAGCGGACACCGGGCTTTTGTCCACCCTGCCGGAGCGCGAATGGCTTGCCGGCATGGCGGAGGTCGTCAAGTACGCGGCCATCGGTGAGGAGGCGCTGCTCCCTTATCTCGCGAGCCGGGACTCCGTCAGGGAAAATATCGGGGAGATTGTGCTGCTGTGCTGCAAGCGCAAGGCGTGGTATGTGGAGCGCGACGAGCGGGACACGGGACTGCGGATGGCGCTTAACTTCGGCCACAGCTTCGGCCACGCCATTGAAAAATACCACACATACAGCGGGTACAACCACGGAGAGGCTGTCGCTATAGGGATGGCGCTCGCCGCGCGGGCGGGAGAGCTGATGGGCCTGACCGGGCAGGGGACTTGTGAAGCTCTGAAGGGAATCATGGATTCCGTTGGGTTGAGTTATCGGCTTGAGGACGGTATTGAGGATATCATACCGCTTATGTCGGGGGACAAGAAAAACTGCGGGGATGAGCTCACCCTTGTTCTGCTCAAGCGCATAGGCGTACCAATAATACACAGGGCAGGCCGGCGGGAGCTGCTTGAGGCGTTCGGGAGGGACGGCGATGGATGAAGTAAAGAAGGTGACGCTTTTCCCCCGAGGGCCTGTACGGATACCCCCGTCAAAGAGCGTATCCCATCGGGCCTTGATCTGCGCCGGGTTGTCGGACGGGCCGTGCTATATAGAAAATCTTGCCTTCTCGAAGGATATAGAGGCAACGAGGCGCTGTATGGCGGAGCTGCGGCGAAGCCTTAGCGAGAAAATCCCATCCTCCATGCCGCTTGACTGCGGGGAATCCGGCTCCACCCTGCGCTTTTTGATCCCTCTCGCGGCGCTGCTCCCGTTTGAAACGCGCTTTACAGGGCGGGGAAGGCTGATGGAGCGTCCGCTCGGCCCCTATTTCGGGGAGCTGGAGCGGCACGGAGCGAGGCTTGGGTTCGGGGGAGGCGTTCTCAGAGTCTGCGGGCCGCTAACGCCCGGCGTTTTTGATGTGCCGGGCGATATCAGCTCACAGTTTGTCACAGGGCTGCTTTTCGCCCTTCCTCTGCTGGACGGGGATAGCGAGATACGCATCGCCTCGCGCCTGGAGTCCGCGCCCTATGTCGACCTGACGCTTGACATGATGGAGCGCTTTGGCGTCGCGGCCGATAAAGGGGGATACCGGAGTTTCGGCGTCCGGGGCGGGCAAAAGTACAGGGCCTGCGATATCGCGATAGAGGCGGATTACTCACAGGCGGCCTTTTTCCTCGTGGCGGGAGCTCTTGGGTGTGACTGCGAATGCGTCGGCCTGTCTTCGGACTCAAAGCAGGGCGACCGAGAGATAATAGGCATACTCAAAGCCTGCGGCGCGAAGCTTGCAGGGACAGATAGCGGCGGCCTGGCCGCCAGGCCGGGCAGGCTTGTCGCCCAAACGGTGGACGTATCCGACATCCCCGACCTTGTCCCGCCTCTGGCAGCGCTGCTCTGCTTCTGCGAGGGCACAAGCCGCATAACAAACGCGGGGCGCCTGCGGCACAAGGAGAGCGACAGGCTCGCGGCGGTCGCTGAGGAGCTGAACGGTCTGGGCGCGAATATCGCTGTAGACGGGGACTCGCTCTCGATAACCGGGGTAAAGGCGCTGCGCGGCGGCAGGATGAGCTCGCGGGGGGATCACCGCATTGCTATGATGGGCGCGGTGGCGGCCATAAGGAGCGAAGGTCCCGTCTGCATTGAGGGCGCGGACTGCGTTGCCAAATCCTATCCCGGCTTCTGGCGGGATTTTGAAAAGGAACAACGGATATGAGCGGAGTGTGGGGAAAAAACATAAGGCTTTCGATGTTCGGCGAATCCCATGGCCCGGCTATTGGAGTTATTGTCGACGGACTGCCTCCGGGCTTTGAGGTGGACTGGGGAGCTGTCAGGCGCGAGATGGACAGGCGGGCGCCGGGGCGGGACAGCGTATCGACGCCAAGGCGCGAGCGGGACGAATGGGAGCTTTTGTCCGGAATGTTTCAGGGGAAGACAACCGGAGCTCCGCTATGCGCCATAATACGAAACGAGAACACCCGCTCGGGAGACTATGCTCCGGAGCTGCTCCGCCCCGGCCACGCCGATTACACGGCGCTTGTCAAATACGGCGGCCACGCCGATTACTGCGGGGGCGGTCATTTTTCCGGACGCCTCACGGCGCCGCTGGTGTTCGCCGGGGCGATAGCCAGGCAGATACTGGGCGGATATGGTGTGGAGGTCGGCGCTCATATATCCCGTGTATATGACATTTCTGACGTGGAAATGCCGCCGGAGCATATACCAGAAGCTTCAAAAAAACCGTTCCCCGTTTATGACGACGAAGCGGGCGAGCGTATGAGAGCGGCGATTTTAAAAGCCAAGGCGGAGGGGGACTCGGTGGGGGGGATCATTGAGTGCGCAGCGCTGGGCCTGCCTGCCGGCCTGGGCGAACCCTTTTTTGATTCGCTGGAGAGCTCGATAGCGGCCATGATGTTCTCCATTCCGGCCGTAAAGGGCATTGAGTTTGGGGGCGGCTTCGGCCTTTCCGGGATGAGGGGCAGCCGGGCCAACGACGGCATGTATTTTGAGGATGGCGCGGTAAAGCTCAGGACAAACCACAACGGCGGGATAAACGGCGGGATATCCAACGGCAGCCCGTTGGTTTTCAGGGTGGCCGTGAAGCCGACGCCGACCATAGCCACCCCGCAGGAAACGGTGAACATGAACACAAAGGAGTCGGTAAGAGCCTCGTTCGGCGGAAGGCACGACCCGTGCATAGTGCCCCGCGCGGTGCCCGTGGTTGAGGCGGGGCTTGCGCTGTGTTTGCTGGACGCGAAGAGCGGAGCCGGGTGGGCCTGGACGCCTTTAACGCACACCGGAAAGGAACGATAAGCAAATGATTATGATTCTCAAGCCCGGCGCCACGGAGCCGGAGATAGCCCCAATAAAGCAGCTTCTCGCAGGCAGGGGCATCATCATACAGGAGATCGTGGGCGAGACCACCCGCATGATCGGAATGGCCGGCGACACATCGGCGATCACCGAGGACGACATACTGCGTTTCCCTTGCGTGGAGCGCATCATGCGCGTTCAGGAGCCGTACAAGCTGGCGGGGCGCAAATTTCACCCGGCGGACAGCATGTACGATATATCCGGGCGGAAAATAGGCGCGGGAGAGTTCGCGGTGATCGCCGGGCCGTGCTCGGTCGAGAGCGAGGAGCAGATACTCTCGATCGCGCGTGACGTAAAGGCGGCGGGAGCCTCATTCCTTCGCGGAGGGGCGTTCAAGCCGCGCACCTCGCCTTATGCCTTCAAGGGGCTCGGCATGGACGGGCTTGAGCTCCTGAAAATGGCCAGATCCAAGACGGGCCTTCCTGTCGTCACCGAGATAATGTCCTCGGACTATCTGGACGCGTTTGCCGAGGATGTGGATGTGATACAGATCGGCGCGCGCAACATGCAGAACTTTACCCTTCTGCGCCAGGTGGGGGAGCTCAACAAGCCTGTGCTGCTCAAGCGCGGCCTGTCCTCAACGATCGATGAGCTGCTCATGGCGGCTGAACACATCATGGCGGGCGGAGCCCAGCGGGTCATGCTCTGTGAGCGGGGCATCCGGACCTTTGAGACGGCGACCAGAAACACGCTCGACCTGTCTGCGGTGCCGGTGCTTAAATCAAAATCCCATCTGCCGGTTGTGATAGACCCGTCCCACGCCACCGGATACTGGCATCTTGTCGAGCCCATGGCGCTGGCCGCGGTCGCTGCCGGGGCGGACGGGCTGATAATCGAGGTGCACAACCATCCGGAGGCCGCGCTGTGCGACGGAGCGCAGTCGGTCACGCCGCAGGTTTTCAAGTCCATTATGGACAAGGTGTGCAGAATACGCGAGGTGATAGCGTGAACAGCAAAGAGGAGCTGGCGCTGCTGCGTCAAAAAATCGACGCTCTGGATTCGAAGCTGCTGAGACTTTACGGCGAGAGAATGAGCGTGAGCTTGGAAATCGCGGGTGTGAAGGCCGCCGGGAACATCGCCCTTGTGGATGAGCGGCGGGAGCGGCAAGTGCTGGAAGGTGCCGCCGAAGCGGTGGCCGAAGCCGACCGCGCCGGAGCGGCGACGCTTATGCGCACCCTGATGGCCCTGTCCAAGATCAGGCAGCGTGAAAAGCTGGGGCTGACGGATCCCGCCCTTTTTCCGGAGCCGACCGAGCCGAAAAGGGACGCCTTGACGGTGGCCTTTCAGGGGGTGCCCGGCGCGTGGGGCGAGCACGGCGCGAATCAGCTCTTCCCGGGAAGCGCCACAATCGGGTGCGACTACTTCGAGGATGTGTTTGAAACGGTCAAGGCGGGCAGGGCGGACTGCGGCGTGCTGCCGATAGAGAACTCCCAGACCGGGGCCATAGGAGAGGTTTATGATCTGCTGCGGCGCCACTCGTGCTATATAACGGGGCAGATATGGATATCGGTCGCGCAGTGTCTGCTAGCCCGAGAGGGCGCGGCGCTTTCGGATATACGCGAGGTGTACTCCCATCCGGAGGGCTTCGGGCAGTGCCGCCGTTTCCTCAAAAATAAAAACTGGGAGCTGACGGCCTGCCGCAACACGGCTGTCGCCGCAAAGCTGGTCGCGGAAAAGGGCGGCGACAGATACGCGGCGATAGGCTCTCGCGCCGCCGCGAGGGTGCACGGACTGTCGGTTCTCGCTCCGGATATCATGGACGACGCGCAGAACAAAACCCGCTTCATCGCCATCGCCGCGTGCCCGGTGTACGACGAGCGCTGCGATATAACAAGCATTACATTCTCCACGGCTCACCGCAGCGGGGCGCTGTGCGCGGTGCTGGAGAGCTTTATGCTCGCGGGCATCAACCTGTCGCGAATTGAGTCGCGACCCGCCTCCAACGAGCGGTACAGGTTTTTCGCGGATCTGCAGGCCAATATAATGGACGCGGATACCCGGGACGCGCTGCGTCTGGCGTCGACGCAGTGCGACTACTTCGAGGTGCTGGGCTGCTACGGAAGCTCGGCAGAGACGATTTGACGGGTATGAACATCGCCTTTATCGGGCTGCCCGGCTGCGGGAAGACCACGGTCTCAAGGCTGGCGGCAGAAGCTCTCGGGATGGTCTGGTTTGACAGCGACATTGAAATAGAGCGTTCCGAGGGCATGAGTATATCCGATATATTTGCCCAAAGGGGCGAGGAGTATTTCCGCGGCCTTGAAACGCGGCGCATCGAGAGCCTTATTGCCCGGGAGAACGCCGTGATCGCTCTGGGCGGCGGCGCTGTGGAGCGAAATGGAGAGCTGATAAGGAGAAGCTCGGCGGTCGTCTATCTCCGCCGGAGCGTCGAGAGCATACTCGCCACGTTGGAGCCCGGCACGAGGCCGCTGCTGAGCGACTCAAGCAAGCTCCACGCCATTTTTGAGAGGCGCGGCGGGCTTTACGAGCGGCTGAGCGATATCACCATCGACAATGAGGGAGTTATTGAGGATACGGTAAAAAAAGTGTTGGAGGCGCTGAGATGAAGCTGCTTGTAATAAACGGCCCTAACCTCAACCTGCTGGGCTCGCGCGAGCCGGAGGTGTATGGCCGAAAAACCTACGGTGATCTGGTGGAGATGGTTGGGGGCTTTGCGGCGGACAATGAGCTTGAGCTTGAACTCTTTCAGTCAAACCATGAGGGCGCGATAATCGACGCGATACAGGCGGCCCGGGACCGCGTGGACGGCATAATAATAAACCCCGGGGCGTACACACATTACAGCCACGCGATACACGACGCTATAAAGGCCGCGGCGGTGGACGCGATAGAGGTGCATATCTCCAACATCCACGCCCGTGAGGAGTTTCGGCGCGTATCGGTCACCGCGCCCGCCTGCGCGGGTCAGATAAGCGGGCTTGGCTTTTACGGCTATATCGCGGCCATGCGGTATTTTATCGAGAGGGGATGGGTTGAATGAATATCACAGGCGCCACAAGGGTTCTCGCGCTCATCGGCTCCCCGGTCTCACACAGCCTCTCGCCCCAGATACATAACCGTTTTTCCGACAGCCTGGGGTTAAATTACGCGTATCTCGCGTTCGACATCACACATGACGGGCTGAAGCGGTTTACGGAGGCCGCCCGGCTGATGGGTATCGCGGGCTTCAACGTCACGATGCCCCTGAAGGAGCGGATAATCCCTTATCTTGACGCGGTAAGCGATGCGGCGGGGCTTTGCGGAGCGGTGAACACGGTTGTGAATAAGGCGGGAACTCTGATAGGGCACAACACAGACGGAGACGGCTTCGCGCGCTCTCTTGAGCGGGAGGGCTTTGTTTTCAATGGCAAAAAAGCGCTTGTGCTTGGCGCGGGCGGCGCGGCCAGGGCGGTGGCATTGGCCCTCGCCAAAAGAGGAATGAGCGTGCGGATGGCCTCGCGCAGCCCGGACAAGGAGGTGGTCGCGGAGGGGGCGGAATACTGCAATTGGAGCGACACCGGGAGTGAGGCCGAGGGCTGCCCGCTGCTCGTCAACGCGACTCCGCTGGGGATGCACGGGGTGAATGAGGATTTTGCAGACCTGAGTTTTTTGGACGCGCTTCCGTCGGACTCCATCATATACGACCTTATATATTCCCCGAGGGAGACGGCTTTGCTGAAAGCTGCGAAGGGGAGGGGGCTGCGGGCGATAAACGGCGTGCCGCACCTTGTATGCCAGGCGGCTCTGTCGTTTGAGCTGTTTACGGGGCATACGCCGTCCGAAAGGGTTGTATCGGATTTATTGACTGATACTGATATCTTTTAATAACGGCTATTTGGGGGGATACGCTATGAACCGGACTGTCGACGCCGTTTTAATGGCCTCGGGATTCTCCAGCCGCTTCGGGAAGGGGGACAAGCTGCTTCAGCCGTTCGGAGGCAGACCTATGGCCGAGCGGACGCTGAAGCTTGTGTGCGAAAGCGGTTTATTTGGCGTCGTGCGCTTTATATACTCCCAGCCGGAGGTCGGCCTGCTCGCGAGCAATTATCCGGTTGAAGCCATACTTAATAAAAACCCCGGCCGGGGCGCCTGCGAAAGCGTCCGGCTCGGGGTTTTGCCGTCTTCGGCGGATTATTATATGTTCCTGCCGTGCGATCAGCCGTTTCTTGACGCGGAAACACTTGAAACCGTTATAAACAGCCGGCATACGGGAAGAATAACCGTGCCGGCCTTCGGGGGAATGCCCGGCAGCCCAGCTCTCTTTTCCTCGGCTTACAGGGAGGAGCTGCTGAATCTCGCGGATCATCAGAACGCGCGCGCAATCCGTGACAGGCATCCGGAACAGGTAACCCTTGTGGAGATAAAGAGTCGGCTGCCGCTTATTGACGTGGACACGAGAGAGGAGCTTTATGAGCTGGAGAGGCGCGTATTTTATACGTAGATGCCAGGGCAATTATGACAAATTAGTAACGGCTGGTTTGTGGAAAAAACAGAAAAACTAAAAAATAATTTTTATAGCTAAAAAATAGTTGAAATATTATAATAATGTGCTATAGTAGAGGCATGAATAACAAATGCCTCCGGTCGTTATTTATAAAAATGGGGGTTTGCCTGTGAGCATCGGGGATCAGAAGCCGTTCCTGGAGCGGCTCGCGAAGGGGATAACCGGACTGTTCGGCTCAAATTGCGAGGTTACGGTGCATGACATGAGCCGGGGCTATGAAAACACTATCATTGCGATTGAAAACGGCCATGTTACGGGGCGTCACATAGGCGACGGCTCGTCGGAGCTCGTGCTTCAGGCCATTAAGGAGGACGCGTCGCGGGTGGAGGACAATTACAGCTACCTGGCGCGCACCAAGGAGGGCAGGATTGTTAAATCCAGCTCTATATACCTGAGGGACGAGGAAGGCAGGGTCATCGGGCTCTTCGGCATCAACTATGACATAACGGAGCTGATGATGGCAAGGCATACGCTGGAGGCCATGATCAGTGTCGATGAGCCGGAGGACGCCGACAGCATCAGCGCGATCACCACCAACGTCACCGACCTTCTGGACCAGCTCATCGAGGAGGCGGATAAATTTATCGGCAAGCCGATAGCTCATATGACCAAGGACGACAAAACGAGGGCCATTCAGTACCTCAACGACAAGGGCGCGTTTTTGATCAAGAAGGCGGGCGACAAGATATCAAGGCACTACGACATTTCAAAATACACCCTTTACAACTATATGGACGCGGAGACTTAGAGAATTTTGAGGGTTGTTTCTCGCCTCCGGCGGGGGAAACAAAAAAATAATCTCACAGGAGGAGCGAAAGGTGAACAACGAGCTGAAGTGGACAGCGAACAGGCTGCCAAAATCAGACGCCGCGAGGCAGCTCGCGCTTATGGCCCCGGAGGAGATCGAAAAGGTTCGCGGCTTCCACTCGTCATTCCCGCAGTATGGCAGTACGCCTCTCGCGGCGTTGGACAATCTGGCAAAGACGCTTGGCGTGGGCGGGATTTACGTCAAGGACGAGTCCTACCGCTTCGGCCTGAACGCCTTCAAGGTGCTGGGCGGTTCGTTCGCGATGGCGCGATTCATTGCCCAGAGGACCGGGCGGGATGTCTCGGAGCTCAGCTACGCTGAGCTTACCTCCCCAGAGGTAAAAAAAGAGCTGGGGGATTACACCTTCTTCACGGCTACCGACGGCAACCACGGGCGCGGCGTCGCCTGGGCGGCCAGCCATATCGGACAGAAGAGCGTGGTATACATGCCGAAGGGCTCGTCTCAGACAAGGCTTGAGAATATACTCAAGGAGGGGGCGGATGCCTCCATAGTGGACATGAACTACGACGATGCGGTGCGGCTGGCCACGGCCGAGAGCGCCAAGAACCCGAACAGTGTCGTGATTCAGGACACGGCCTGGGAGGGCTACGAGGAAATCCCGGGCTGGATCATGCAGGGCTACGGCACCATGGCGCTGGAGGCGCTGGAGCAGCTTCGCGGGCTGGGGGTCGAGCGTCCGACTCACATATTTGTCCAGGCGGGAGTGGGCTCGCTGGCTGGCGCGGTTCAGGGTTTCTTCGCGAATTATTATCCCGATAGTGTTCCGGTGACCACGGTTGTCGAAGCCTCGGCTGCGGATTGTATTTACCGCTCGGCCATGAGGGCGGACGGAGGCACGGTGGACGTGGGCGGAGACCTTGTTACAATAATGGCGGGTCTTGCCTGCGGCGAGGCGAACACGATTTCCTGGGAAATACTCAAGAGTAAGACTTCTTTTTTCGTGTCGCTGCCCGACTACGCGGCGGCGCGCGGCATGAGGGTGCTGGGAGCCCCGCTTCAGGGAGATCCCCGCGTCATCTCCGGGGAGAGCGGAGCGGCCGGTATGGGCCTGCTGCTTGAGACGCTGACCAACCCGAAATTCACCGGCCTGAAGGAGGCCCTGGGCCTCAACACGGATTCCCGCGTTCTGCTGTTCAGCACGGAGGGGGACACCGACCCGGAGCAGTACCGCAAAATAGTCTGGGACGGCGAGTACCCGCTTCCTGAGTGAGGAAGGATAATGGCTGTATCCCCGCAGGAGGCGGGGATACAGGGAAATAAATATTTGCATTCGAAAGGGCGAGGTGCGTACAAATGGATTTCACCAGCATCAAGGCGGCGGCCGAGGGCTACAGGGCGGATATGACAAGGTTCCTGCGCGATTTGGTTCGTATTCCCGGCGAGAGCGCGGCCGAAAAGGGCAAGATTGAGCGCGCGGCCGAGGAAATGCGTCGCCTCGGCTTCGACAGGGTCGAGATCGACGGAATGGGCAACCTGCTGGGCTACATGGGCACCGGCAAGACGCTGATCGCGTTTGACGGGCATATCGACACGGTGGGGATCGGCAACCGCGCCAACTGGAGCTTCGACCCTTACGAGGGGTACGAGAATGACGAGGAGATCGGCGGGCGAGGCGTCTCCGACCAGGAGGGCGGAATTGTCTCCTCGGTATACGGCGCAAAGATCATGAAGGATCTGGGCCTGCTGAGCGACAAGTACACGGCGCTCGTGGTCGCCACCGTTCAGGAGGAGGACTGCGACGGGCTGTGCTGGCAGTACATCATCAACGAGGGCAAGGTGAGACCCGAGTTTGTGGTCTCCACCGAGCCGACCGACGGCGGAATTTACCGCGGGCAGCGCGGGCGCATGGAGATCAGGGTGGACGTCAAGGGCGTGTCCTGCCACGGAAGCGCGCCCGAGCGCGGCGACAACGCGATCTACAAGATGGCGGATATTCTCCAGGACATCCGCTCACTGAACGAGAACGACGCGTCTGAAGGCAATGCCGTCAAGGGCCTTGTCAGGATGCTGGACGCCAAATACAACCCCCAATGGCAGGAAGCCAACTTCCTGGGGCGAGGCACAGTCACCGCCTCCGAGATTTTCTTCACCTCCCCCTCGCGCTGCGCGGTGGCCGACTCCTGCTCGGTGTCCCTCGACCGCCGCATGACGGCCGGAGAGACCTGGGAGAGCTGCCTGGACGAAATCCGCGCGCTGCCCGCCGTCAAAAAATACGGCGAGGACGTGAAGGTAAGCATGTACCAGTACGACCGAGCGTCCTGGACCGGCTGCGTGTATCCGATCGAGTGCTATTTCCCGACTTGGGTCATCCCGGAGGACCACGCCGTGACAATCGCGCTTAATAAAGCGTACAAGGAACTCTACGGCGAGACCCGCGTGGGCTGCGCTGAAAACGAGGCGATGCGCAGGGCCCGCCCGCTGACCGACAAGTGGACCTTCTCCACCAACGGAGTTTCGATAATGGGCCGCAACGGCATCCCCTGCATCGGCTTCGGGCCGGGTGCGGAGGCTCAGGCGCACGCGCCGAACGAAAAGACCTGGAAAATCGACCTTGTCAGGTGCGCCGCCGTGTACGCCGCGGTTCCGGCGGTATACTGCGAGTAACCGCTTGGAGAGATAACAGCGTATGCTTTCCCGCCTCCGGCGGGACCAATAATACAGGGAGGATTAGTAATGAGCAGCTTTGCCGAGCTTGTGAAAAAACTGGAGGGCCTGAAGACCTCCGAGATGTACCAGAACGATTTTCTGCTGACCTGGGAGAAGTCCGACGATGAGATCGCCGCCACCTATGCCGTGGCCGACGCGCTGCGCGCTCTGCGTGAGCGCAATATTTCGACAAAAGTCTTTGACTCAGGCCTGGGCGTCTCGCTGTTCCGCGACAATTCGACGCGCACCCGCTTCTCCTTTGCCTCCGCCTGCAACCTGCTAGGACTGACCGTGCAGGATCTGGACGAGGGCAAGAGCCAGATCGCCCACGGGGAGACGGTGCGCGAGACCGCGAACATGATCTCGTTTATGGCCGACATCATCGGCATCCGCGACGACATGTACATCGGCAAGGGCAACGCCTACATGCGCGAGGTGTCCAGGGCCGTGCAGGAGGGCCGCAGGGACGGCAACCTGGAGCAGCGCCCGACGCTTGTAAACCTCCAGTGCGATATCGACCATCCCACCCAGAGCATGGCGGACATGGATCATATAATCCATGAGTTCGGCGGGGTGGAAAACCTCAGGGGCAAGAAGCTCGCGATGACCTGGGCGTATTCCCCGAGCTACGGAAAGCCGCTGTCCGTGCCGCAGGGCATCATCGGCCTGATGACCCGCTTTGGCATGGAGGTTCACCTGGCCCATCCGGAGGGCTACGAGGTCATGCCCGAGGTCGAGGAGGTCGCTCGCAAAAACGCGGCGGCGTCCGGCGGCGGGTTTGTGAAGTCGAACTCAATGGCGGAAGCCTTTGAGGGCGCCGACATCGTCTATCCCAAGAGCTGGGCCCCGTTCGCCGCGATGGAGCGCCGCACGAACCTGTACGGCGACGGCGACTTCGACGGGATAAAGGCTCTGGAAAAAGAGCTGCTCTCTCAGAACGCCAATCATAAGGACTGGGAGTGCACAGAGGCCCTAATGAAGAAGACAAACGGCGGCAAGGCGCTTTACATGCACTGCCTGCCGGCGGATATCACCGGAGTCTCCTGCAAGGAGGGCGAGGTCGAGGCTAGCGTGTTCGACCGCTACCGCGTACCGCTCTATAAGGAGGCGGGCTACAAGCCGTATATTATTGCCGCGATGATTTTCCTCTCCAAAATGCAGAACCCGGCCGAGGCGCTTCGCGCGCTGGAGGGCAGGGGTACTAAGCGGGTATTTTAATATTCCTGCAGCAAATAGTCGCATTTTTTAGAGCGCTTGAAATGCAGGAATATTAATGATTTAAAAGATATTACGGCGGCTTGACAGACTTTCAAATAATGCCACCCTTTATCTGCCGCCGTAATAATATTAGTTCAATGGGCGTTATGCAAAATTCATATGGCGCATAACGCCAATTTTGTCAAAAATTCTAATTTGTAAGCTATGACAAATAGCACAAAAATGCAACCTGATACATGTGGAGGATGCACAATGAAAAAGCGAATTGTTCTCGCGCTCGGCGGCAACGCGCTGGGCGACACTCTGGACGAGCAAATGCGCGCTGTCAAGATCACCGCCAAAGCCATCGCGGGGCTTATTGAGGACGGCAACGAGCTTGTGATAGCCCACGGCAACGGGCCGCAGGTGGGCATGATCAACATGGCTATGGAGGCGGCGGGCAAGACCGAGGCCAAGACGCCGTATATCCCGATGTCGGTCTGTGTGGCGATGAGCCAGGGCTATATAGGCTACGATCTGCAAAACGCGCTGCGCGAGGAGCTTCTGGACAGGGGCCGCGGTATCCCGGTTGCTTCGATAATAACGCAGACCATCGTCGACGCCAGCGACCCTGCCTTTCAAAAGCCGAACAAGCCGATAGGCAGCTTTTACTCCGAGGAGGAGGCAAGGGAGATGACCGGGCGCGGCTACAACATGATGGAGGACGCCGGGCGCGGCTGGAGGCGGGTGGTGGCAAGCCCGAAGCCGGTGGACATAGTGGAGAAGGACATAGTCATGGCGCTTTTGGCGGCCGGCCAGGTGGTCGTGGCGGCTGGAGGCGGAGGTATTCCAGTCATAGTCCAGGGCAACCATCTCAAGGGAACCAGCGCGGTGGTCGACAAGGATTTCGCTGCGGCCAGGCTCGCGGAGATAATAGACGCGGATTACCTTATAATACTCACAGCCGTTGAGAAGGTCGCGGTTAATTTCCGGAAGGAAAACGAAAAGTGGCTTGACAGTATGACGACTCAGGAGGCCCAAAGGTACATTGACGAGGGGCAGTTCGCTCCGGGCAGTATGCTGCCAAAGGTGCAGGCGGCCATGCAGTTCGCGGCCGGCAAGCCGGGCAGAAAGGCGCTGATTACGCTGCTCGATAAGGCCCAGGAGGGAATTGACGGAAAGACCGGAACCACAATTTCATATTGAGGCTGTCGGAAAAAGTTTTGAGGCGCGACTAACCACTTTTTCGACAGCGTCCATAATTTCATATTAGGGGGAGCTCAATGATTGTTATCGGAAACGGGCGGATGATAACCCAAAATTCGCGGGAACCCTATTTTGAGGACGGCGCCGTCGTGGTGGACGGCGGCGAGATAGCGGACTTCGGCGCTACCTCCGATATGCGCGCGAAATACCCGCAGGCGGAATATGAGGACGCACGCCGCAGGCTTATTATGCCGGGCCTGATAAACGCGCACACGCATATATACTCAAGCTTCGCGCGCGGGCTGAGTCTACCGCAGGAGCGCCCGAACCGCAATTTTTCCGAGATACTTGAAAACCAGTGGTGGCGTATAGACAAGGCTCTGAACACTGAGGACAGCCGCATGAGCGCCTTCGCGACAGGGCTTGAGAGCGTGCGCTGCGGAGTGACGACGATTTTTGACCACCACGCCAGCCAGGGTTATGTCGGTGGAAGCCTCTTCGCGATAGCGGATGCTGTGAGCGATATCGGCCTGCGAGCCTCGCTGTGCTACGAGGTCAGCGACCGGGACGGGGAGGAGACGGCGGCTGCGGCGATAGGGGAAAACATCGCCTTCATTGACCATGCTGCGAGGGACGAAAGCGACATGCTCAAAGGCATGTTCGGCCTGCACGCGTCATTTACGCTCAGCGACAGGACGCTTGAGAAATGCGTTGACGCAATGGGCTCGCGCGGCGCCGGCTTCCATGTTCACGCCGCCGAGGGGCCGGAGGATCTGAGGGACAGCCTGAAAAAATACGGCAAGCGCGTCATTGAGCGGCTGCGCGACGCCGGGATACTGGGCGAAAAGACACTTGCGATACACAATATACATGTAAACGCCGCCGAGATGGAGCTGCTCAGGGACAGCTGCACGATGGCGGTGCACAACCCCGAGAGCAATATGGGAAACGCTGTCGGCTGCGCCGCCGCTCTGCACATGCTGCAAAAGGGCGTGCTGCTCGGTCTGGGCACCGACGCCTACACGCAGGACATGTTCGAGTCGCTGAAGGTGGCCAACATCATCCACAAGCACAACCTCTGCGACCCGAGCGTGGGCTTCATGGAGAGCATCGGGATGCTTTTTGATAACAACCGCAAAATCTGTTCGCGCTTCTTTAAGAAACCGCTCGGGATTATCGAAAAGGGCGCGTACGCGGATATAATAATTGTAAATTACACGCCGCACACCCCACTGAACGCCGATACCGTCGCGGGCCATATAATGTTCGGGCTTTCGGGAGGCCTTGTGGACTCCACGATGATAAACGGAAGCTTTATTATGAAGGACCGCGTTATGCAAACGGTGGACGAACAGGGCATTCTCGCCAAGACGCGAGAGCAGAGCGCCGATTTCTGGAAGCGGGTTGTCTATTAAAAAAGAGCGAACTTGTGAGATGACGGTGTATATTTTCCCCGCCTCCGGCGGGGAAAATATACAAAACCCATTTTTAACACAATACCGGTTTGAAAGGAAGAGAAGTATGGGCAAACAACTTTCGGAGCAGACTCAGAGCCCTCTGTTTGACTACAGAGGCAGACCGTCCATTAAGCAGATCGCCCCTCTGGGACTCCAGCACCTGGCGGCGGCGATTGTGGGCATCGTCACCCCCGCAATGATAATTTCAAGGCAGTGCGGGCTGGACGCCAAGGACAGCACACTGCTCATCCAGATATCCCTTGTGGTGTCCGCGCTCGCCACCCTGCTCCAGCTGTTTCCGATTTTCCGCATCGGCTCGGGACTGCCTGTAATCATAGGTATAAGCTTCGCCTATCTGCCAACCATGCAGGCCATAGCGTCCGACTATATAAACCTGAGTCCGGACAACGCGTCAGGCGCTATAGCGGTGATACTGGGCGCCCAGATATTCGGGGGAGCCGCGGCGTTTTTCGTGGGCCTGTTTGTCAAACAGATACGGCGCTTTTTCCCTCCGCTTGTGACCGGCACGGTCATATTCACCATCGGCCTCTCGCTGTACCCGACCGCGGTGCGCTACATGGCGGGCGGCGGCGGCAACCCGATGTTCGGCTCCTGGCAGAACTGGACGGTGGCCGGGTTTACGCTGCTGATCGTGATATTCTTCAACTACTTCACAAAGGGCTTTTGCAAGCTGGCGTCCATTTTGCTGGGCATGGTCGGCGGTTATCTTCTCGCGCTGCTGTTCACCGCCACCGGCGTCGTACCGGCTGAAAGCCCGATGGTAAGCTTCGCAAACGTAGGGGCGTCCTCCTGGTTCCAGATGGTGGCCCCCATGCACTTTGGGATCAAGTTTGTCCCCAGCGCGATCATAAGCATGGTGATCATGTACGTTGTCAACGCGGTGCAGGCCATCGGGGACTTCTCGTCAACAACGCTGGGCGGCATGGACCGCCAGCCAACCGACAAGGAGCTGTCCGGCGGAATCATGGCAAACGGTGTCGTCAGCGCGGTCAGCGCTCTGTTCGGCGGACTGCCCACTGCGACATACAGCCAGAACGTCGGCATAGTCACGGTTACGCGCGTCATCAACCGCCTCGTGTTTGCCTTCGCGGCAGGAATCATGCTGCTGGCCGGATTTCTCCCCAAGTTCTCCGCCCTGCTCACCACCATCCCGCAGTGCGTCATCGGCGGCGCGACCATCTCGGTGTTCGCCTCCATAACGATGACAGGCATCCGCATGATCGTCTCCTCCAAGCTGACCCCGCGCAATCTCGGCGTGGTGGGGCTGGCTGTCGCGCTCGGCGTGGGCGTGACCTCGGTGTCCGGCTCTCTGGGCGGCTTCCCGTCCTGGGTCGGGAGCGTGTTCGGCTCATCCTCGGTTGTCATTGCCACCCTCCTCGCCATTATTTTGAACCTTGTGCTTCCAAAGGACAAGGAAGCGCAATAACTATCTCAAGGAGCCTGTCACCTCGCCGCAGGCGAGGTGACAGGCGCAAGAGCATCAGGAAAGGGATACAGTTATTATGAGTGAATTAATGAGGCCTCTGGCGTTTGACAGGCTCATCACCTGGGCGCTGAGCGAATATCGGGAGCAGGGGCGTATTTTCGGCTTGCAGCGCGAAAAGTTTTACAAAAATACCTCCGGCAGTGCTATGGAGATATTCGGCCAGAGCCTTTCCTCGCCGATAGGCCCGGCCGCCGGCCCGAACTCCCAGCTCGCGCAGAACATAGTGGCGGCGTATCTGGCGGGCAGCCGGTTTATGGAGCTAAAGACCGTCCAGAAGATGGACGGGGACGAGCTGCGAGCCTGCGTGCCGCGCCCGTGTATCAACGCGCAGGACGAGGGCTACAACGTGGAATGGAGCACCGAGCTGACCGTGCCGCAGGCCTTTGAGGAATACGTCAAGGCCTGGATCGCCCTGCATGTGCTGGCAAGGGAAACCGGGATCAGCGATGAGTGCGATTTCGCGTTCAACATGAGCGTGGGCTACGACCTGGACGGCATCAAAACTGAAAAGATAGACCGCTTTATAGAGGGCATGAAGGACGCGTCAGGGTCGGATATTTGGAAGAGCTCAGTGGACTGGCTTATAAAAAACACAGAGTGGTTTGACCGCTTTGGAGCGGCCGATATAGAAGCGATCTCGCCCGCCGTCAGCAATTCCATAACGCTGTCTACCCTGCACGGCTGCCCGCCACAGGAGATAGAGCGCATCGCGAAATATCTGCTGGACGAAAAAAGGGTGCATACCTTCGTCAAGTGCAACCCGACCCTGCTGGGCTACGAGTTCGCGCGCGATATACTGGACGGGATGGGCTACGGCTACGTCTCCTTTGACGATCACCACTTCAAAAACGACCTCCAGTACCCGGACGCGGTTGCGATGCTGGGCAGGCTTTTGGACTACTCCGCCGAGCGCGGGCTGTCGTTCGGGGTAAAGATCACAAACACCTTCCCGGTTAGAATCAAAAAGAGCGAGCTGCCCGGCGAGGAGATGTACATGAGCGGGCGCGCGCTGTTCCCGCTTAGCATAAACGTGGCCGCGAAGCTCGCGCGGGACTTTGGCGGAAGGCTGCCCATATCCTATTCGGGCGGCGCGGACGCGTTTAACATCGCGGACATCTTCAAAACCGGCATCCGGCCCATCACGGTGGCGACCACCATACTCAAGCCGGGAGGCTACGAGCGCCTGCGCCAGCTCGCCCGGACACTGGAGCCGATGCTGGCTGGCAGTCACGGGGGAGTGGACGCGAAGGCGCTGGACGCCCTGGCGGAAAAGGCCCCGTCCATGGAGTTTTACCGCAAGGAGCACCGCCCCGTCGCCTCCCGCAAGACCAAAAAGCCGCTCGGGCTGTTCGACTGCTTCCAGGCTCCCTGCAAGGACGGCGGCTGCCCGATACAGCAGCAGATACCGGAATATCTGCGCCTTGTGGCCGAAGGCGACTACGACGAGGCGTTCAGGGTCATCGCTATAGACAACGCCAACCCCTCAATAACCGGCGTCATCTGCAACCACGCCTGCCAGGGCAAGTGCACGCGCCTGGACTACGACAGCCCTCTGGAGATACGCAACGCCAAGCGCCTGGCCGCGGAGGCCGCGCAGGACAGGTTCATACAAAATATTGCGCCCGTGCCGCTGAAAACGGAAAAGCGGGCGGCGGTAATCGGCGCCGGGCCTGCGGGTATCTCGGCGGCGCTCTTCCTGCGCCGAAACGGGGTGGACGTGACCGTGCTGGAAAAGCGCGAGCGCCCGTTCGGAATCGTTGAGTATGTAATCCCCGAGTTCCGCATCCCCCCGGACGCCCTCAGGCGCGACTTTGAGATGGCCGGGAGGACAGGGGTGAGATTCCGCTTCGGTGTAACTGAACCGCTGGATGTGGCCGCGCTGCGCGGGGAATACGACTTTGTGCTGCTCGCCCTCGGCGCGTGGAAGGAGGGGGCCCCGGCGGTCAAACAGGGCCAGGAGAAGCTGCGGGATGCGCTGGCGTTTCTGGAGGAGTCCAAGAAAAACGGATGCGACGTGCCGCTCGGAGGGCGCGTTGCCGTCCTCGGCGGAGGCGACGTAGCCATGGACTGCGCACGCGCGGCGGTGCGCGCACCGGGCACCGAGAGCGTGACCGTCGTCTATCGGCGCACCCGCGAGTTTATGCCGGCGGAGCCGGAGGAGATATCCCTTGCGCTCGGGGACGGCGTTAAGCTAATGGAGCTGTGCGCCCCTGTGAGCTATGACGGCGCTATACTGCGATGTGAAAAAATGGAGCTCGGCGAATGGGATTCCTCCGGACGGCGCGGCATAAATGGCACGGGGGAGCTTGTGGAGCTTGAGTTTGACGCGGTGATCTCCGCCGTCGGCGCGCGTGTGGACACCGCGCCGTTTGAGCGGGCGGGCCTTAGTCTGGACGAGCGCGGACGGCCGGTGCTCAGCGCCGGAAATGAGAGCAGCCTGCCCGGAGTGTATGTGATAGGGGATTGCAGGGCCGGCCCCTCCACGGTGGTATCCGCGATAGCGGACGCCAAGTGTGCTGCCATTGACATTCTCAGGGCTCTCGGACTGCCCGACGACTTTACGCTCGTTAATTTGCCCCGCGAGCTTGGGCAGCTATACGCGCGCAAGGGGATGCTGTCCTCCGCCTCGAATGGGCATAAGGACGGGGACCGCTGCCTGGTCTGCGATCAGCTCTGCGAAATATGCTGCGACGTCTGCCCGAACAGGGCCAATGTCCGGGTGGAGATTCCCGGCTTCAGGGACGCCCACCAGATTCTGCACCTGGACGGCCTGTGCAACGAATGCGGCAACTGCGGGATTTTCTGCCCTCACAGCGGAGACCCCTATAAGGACAAGGTGACGGTATTCCGGAGCGAGGAGGATTTTCTCGACTCCAATAACAAAGGCTTCTTGAAAACAGGCGAAAAAGCGTATATGATAAGACTGGAAAGCGGTGAAACCGTCTCCTGCGGACTTGACGACTCCCGCGTTCCCGGGTCGCTTGCCGGGTTTATCGGGGAGGTTGAGAAAAAATATCCGTACTATCTTGGATAGGACAAAGAACATGGCTCTCTCGCTTTCGGGGCGCGGGAGCCATGCCTTGCATATATTACTCCGGCACTTATCGTGGTAAATTAGGCAGGCTTGATTTGCCGGAGTAATATTGATTTTAACACATATTACGGCGGCTGTATAAGCCATAGAAATTACGACTGTTAGATGCCGCCGTAATACAGGGAGGGATATCAATGTATACTTTGACTGTAAACGGGCAGCAGGTGGGCTGCGATAAAAATAAAAAACTCCTCGACTTTCTGCGTGATGACTTGCGCATAACCTCCGCCAAGGACGGCTGCGGGCAGGGCGCATGCGGGGCCTGCACCGTCATTGTGGACGGGAGGGCATCACGCGCGTGTATTTTTAAGCTTGAAAAGCTCCAGGACAAGCGGGTGCTGACCGTCGAGGGTCTCTCTGAGCGGGAGAAGGAGGTCTTCGCGTTCGCGTTTGCCGAGACGGGGGCTGTGCAGTGCGGCTTCTGCATCCCAGGCATGGTGATGAGCGCGAAGGCGCTGATAGATCAAAACCCGGATCCGGATGCGCAGGTGATCAAGAAAGCGCTGCGCGGCAACATCTGCCGCTGCACGGGCTATGTGAAAATCGAGCAGGCGGTCAGGCTGGCGGCGGAGCTGCTGCGAGACGGGAGCCCTGTGCCGCGCCGCGAATGCAAGGGTCTGCTCGGGGACGATTTTCACAGGGTGGACGCGGTCGAAAAGACGCTGGGCACCGGCCTGTATGTGGACGACATAACCGTTCCGGGGATGCTGCACGCGTCCGCCGTGCGCTCGGCATATCCGCGCGCCAGAGTGCTGTCGATAGACGTCTCCGAGGCGCTGGGGCATCCGGACTGCGTGGCGGTGCTTACCGAAAAGGACGTGCCCGGCAACAACAAGATAGGCCACCTGGCCTTTGTTTCCGACTGGGACGTATTCATAGCGGAGGGGAATATCACACGTTATGTCGGGGACGCCGTCGCGCTGTGCGTATCCCGAAGCAGGGAATCACTTGAGGAGATAAAGGCTCTGGTGAGGGTCGGCTACAAGGTGCTGGAGCCGCTGACCTCGCCCGCGATGGCGCTCGCGCCGGACGCTCCGAAAATACACGAAAAGGGCAATGTCCTGTCCCATGAGCATTTGATACGCGGGGACGCGGACGAGGCGCTGAAAAACAGCGAATATACTGTCAAGCGGCACTATTCGGTGCCCTTCACCGAGCACGCGTTTATGGAGCCGGAGTGCGCCATCGCAATGCCGGAGGGGGAGGACGGCCTGCTGCTGTACACCGCCGGGCAGAGCATATACGACGAGCAGCGCGAGGTTTCCCGGATGCTGGGGATAGAGCCCGAGCGGGTGCATGTGCAGGGAAGGCTAGTAGGCGGCGGCTTTGGCGGCAAGGAGGACATGAGCGTGCAGCACCACGCGGCGCTGGCGGCGTGGTGCCTGAAACAGCCGGTCAAGGTGCTGTTCTCGCGGCAGGAGAGCATCATGATACACCCGAAGCGGCACGCGATGGAGATGGACTTCACTGTGGGCTGCGATGAAAACGGGATGCTGACCGCAATGAAGGCGGTGATCGTGTCCGACACCGGGGCTTACGCCTCGCTGGGCGGGCCCGTCCTGCAGCGCGCCTGCACACACGCCGCCGGCCCCTACAACTATCAGGTGATCGACATAGAGGGTACGGCTGTCTACACCAATAACCCGCCCGCCGGGGCCTTCCGGGGCTTCGGGGTCTGCCAGTCCGCCTTCGCGATGGAGAACAACTTAAACCTGCTGGCCGAACTTGTTGGAATATCTCCATGGGAGATACGCTACAGGAACGCGGTGCGCCCCGGGCAGAGCCTGCCCAACGGCCAGATCGCGGACCCGTCGACCGCTATGGTTGAATGCCTTGAGGCGGTAAGGGACGCCTACGACGGCGCGAAGGTGGCCGGTATCGCCGCCTTTTTGAAGAACAGCGGAATTGGGGTGGGCCTTTCGGATGTCAGCCGCTGTATTGTCTCGGTGGAGGGCGGCAGGGCGCATGTGCGCACCAGCGCGGCCTGCATCGGGCAGGGGCTCGCCACTGTCACGACGCAGATTGCCTGCGAGACTCTGGGTCTGCCACCGGAGCTGATTGTGGCCGAGCCGCCGGATACCCGCCGCACCCCCAACGCGGGGACGACGACCGCGTCCCGCCAGACTGTGTTCACCGGAGAGTCCACCCGAAGGGCGGCGGCGCTTTTGAAGGCCGAGCTGGACTCAGG
The DNA here is from genome assembly GCA_031556035.1 of Oscillospiraceae bacterium. Classification (GTDB taxonomy): domain Bacteria; phylum Bacillota; class Clostridia; order Oscillospirales; family UBA929; genus JAVBTT01. Next base: position 27,793 of record JAVBTT010000020.1, on the reverse strand, counting down.
CAAGACGCTTGAGGAGCTTGAGGGCCGGGAGTTTTACGGCGAGTACGCGTCCGAGACGGACGCGATGGGAAGCCCGAAGCAGAACCCGGTCAGCCATGTGGCCTACGGCTACGCCGCCGAGGTGGTGGCGCTGGACGAAAACGGCAAAATTGAAAAAATCACGGCGGCTTACGACTTGGGACGTGTTATCAACCCGAAGGCGGCCGAGGGGCAGATCGAGGGCGGCATAGTGATGGGCATGGGCTATGCGCTGACAGAGGACTATCCGCTTGAGGGCGGATTCCCCAAGGCATCCTATGGAACGCTGGGGCTGCTCCGGGCAGATCAGATCCCGCCTATGGATATAATTCTGGTCAAGGGCCATGGGGAGGACGATATAGCCTACGGGGCCAAGGGCGTGGGCGAGCTGGCGACCATTCCGACCGCCCCCGCGGTCTCAGGCGCGTATTACGCGCTGGACGGCGTGCTGCGCGCGAAGCTGCCGATGGAGGGCACATTCTACCGCAGGGTGAAATAAATCAGGTATTGCCCCCGCCTCCGGCGGGGGCAATACCTAAAGGCGGGGCAATCTATATGAATAAGCTTTTGATAATAAATGCCCGCATCGCAACTAGCGAGAGGGTATTCGACGGAGATGTCCTTGTTGAGGGCGAGAAGATAGCCGAAGTCGGGCAGGGCTTGAGTCCGCCGGGGGTGCGGGTGATTGACGCCGGCGGCAAATACCTGCTGCCCGGCGGGGTGGATCCGCACACGCATTTTGACCTGGACACCGGCTCCGCCCGCTCCTCAGACGACTTTTACACCGGGAGCGTCGCGGCGGCCTGCGGGGGCACCACCACAACAATCGATCACATGGCGTTTGGGCCAAAGGGCTGTTCGCTGCTTCATCAGGCGGCTGTGTACCGCGAGCTTGCAGCGAGGTCGGTCGTCGACTGCGGCTTTCACGGTGTTATCCAGCATGTGGATGACGAGGTCCTTTCCGATATGGAACGGCTGAGGGATGAGCAGGGGATATCCAGCCTGAAAATGTACCTGACCTATGACTATAAGCTGGACGACGGCGGGGCGCTGAGGGTTCTAGAACGCGCAAAGGAGCTCGGACTGGTTATCTGCGCGCACTGCGAGAACGACGGGGTTATAAATACGCTCAGGCGCAGATTTGCGGCGGAGGGACATACCGAGGCGCGTTTCCATCCGCTCAGCCGCCCGGCACTGGCCGAGGCCGAGGCGGTGTACCGCTTTCTGGCGCTGGCTGGGATTGCGGGCGGAGCGAAGGTCTATGTGGTGCACCTGTCCACCCGCGAGGGGCTGGAGGTCATCCGACGGGCAAGGCTTGACGGACGGGAGAATATATTCGCGGAGACCTGCCCGCAGTATCTGCTGCTGGACGACAGCCTGTACGAGGACCCCAGGGAGGGGCTTAAGTACATCATGAGCCCGCCGCTGCGCAAACCGACCGATCAGGCGGCGCTGTGGGGCGGCCTTGAAGCAGAGGAGATAAACGCGGTCGGCACCGACCACTGCCCGTTCTTTTTTGAGACTCAGAAGCAGGCTGGCGCGAGTGACTTTACCCGCTGCCCAAACGGCGCGCCCGGTGTCGAGCTGAGGATGCCGCTACTGTTTTCCGAGGGCTTTATAGAGGGGCGGATGAGCCTGCCGCAAGTCGTGCGCTCCTGCTGCACGCGCCCCGCTGAAATCTTTGGGCTCGGGCATCTAAAGGGAGACATACGACCCGGTCTGGACGCGGACTTTGTGCTGATCGATCCGGATATAGAATGGACGGTGACCAGGCAAAAGCTCCATGAGCGCGTTGACTATACGCCGTACGAGGGACTCAGCGTCAGGGGCAAGCCGGTCATGACAATATCCCGGGGTGAGATTATTGCTGAAAACGGGGAGTTTGCGGGCGTGGCCGGACGCGGAAGGTATCTGCGCCGTAAATAGGCGATAATTTCCCGAATTTAACGGGTTTTTCCGCGCCGGGAGGGGTATTCCGCACATTTGCCGCCGCTTTGCCATAAAATGTGTAGGGGGTGACCGTCCAAATTAAGCCGAGGGGCGGTTATCTCATTCACATTATGGTTTTTGCCGCAGGCGGCAGCGGCAGGGGTGAGGCGATGGGTGACGAGCTGTCCATAGCCGAGATCAACGCTTTGTGGGATAAGGTATCAGCCAGAATTGCTCCGGAGGAGCAGACGCACGAAGTCCTTCCTGCCGTGCAGCGCACCGATCCGCTCTATGAGATGCTGCTGGTTGAGGGGGATATGCTTCGAAGATACGAGAGGCTCAGTCGAAGGCTCGGAAACAGAAAGGCCTCCGCACTGACGGCGAGGCTTCGCGAAAACCAGCTTAAGCTTGTAAGGCGCATGGCGGCGGCGGTGTTTCTGCGCTCCGGCAAGAGGCTGGAGGGGCTCGGAGCTGAGAAGATTTGCGGGGATCTGATGGAGCAGGTGCGCGATTATGCTCTGTGGGAGCTCAGGCAGGCCGAGGCGTACAGACAGTATGGCCTCGGCGCCGAGCCAAGCCTGAGGGACATCCTTTTTGAGGCGCAGAAGCGCAAGGAGGAGAACGCGTCTCTTCTGAGCGGCATAATTGAGCTGCTGGTGCTTTAGCTGAAGTGATATTGATGTATCAGATAACTTTGCTTGATAGTTATACCGAATTATTATATAATACCAATATCTTTAAAGAGCGGATAAAATAATCGGCAAAAGCTTGCCGCAGCAAGGTTTTTCGATTATGATACATCTGCTCTTTAACATGAGATGAGTATATTGCGGCGGCATCAAAAGTAATGTTGCGAGCGCTTTCTTTCCGTCGCAATACGCAGATTTAAACGATTGCCCGCGCCGCCGGTGAACACAAGAGGAGGGGCAGAATTGGATAACTACTCTTATGCGAGCAACTATCTGACAAGAAACGGCGAGCCGTGGTTCCCGGTCATGGGGGAGCTGCACTACTCGCGCTGCCCGGAGGAGTACTGGGGGGAGTCCTTAGACAAGATGAGGGCGGGCGGCGTGGAGGTTGTCTCGACCTATGTTATTTGGATACACCACGAGGAAATAGAAGGGGAGTACGACTTTACAGGGCTCAGGGATCTTCGCCGCTTTATTGGCCTCTGCGGGGCGCGCGGTCTCAAGCTGTTCCTGCGGATCGGTCCGTGGTGCCACGGTGAGGTGCGCAACGGGGGATTCCCGGACTGGCTTCTGAGAAAGAGTTTTGAGTGCAGGACAAACAGCCCTGAGTATCTGGAGCAAGTCAAGCGGTTTTATACGACGATATTTGAGCAGGCCAGGGGGTATTTGCATAAGGACGGGGGGCCCGTCATCGGTGTACAGATAGAGAATGAGTACGGACACGCCGGAGGTCTTTCGGGCGAAGAGGGCGAAAAGCATATGCGAACGCTCGCGAAGCTGGCGCACGGGGCTGGCTTCGACGTTCCTTATTACACGGCGACAGGCTGGGGCGGCGCGGTCACGGGCGGTCTGCTGCCGGTTATGGGCGGATACTGCGACGCGCCGTGGGATCACAGCGTGGAAAAGCTTGGCCCGAGCGGCAACTACATATTCACTCACGAGCGCAACGACGCGAACATAGGAAACGACAGGAGGCTCGGCGAAGGCCTGACGTTTGATCCGGCGCAATTTCCCTTCCTGACCGCTGAGCTGGGCGGGGGGCTTCAGGTGACAAGCCACCGCAGGCCGGTGGCCACGGCACGCGACATAGGGGCTATGAGCCTCGTGAAGTTGGGAAGCGGGGTTAACCTGCTGGGTTACTATATGTACCACGGGGGGACAAACCCCGTGGGAAAGCTGACCACCCTTCAGGAATCGCGCGAGACGGGATACCCGAATGATCTGCCTGTGCTGTCGTACGATTTCAACGCGCCAATAAGAGAGTACGGGCAGATGTCAGAAACCCTAAGGGAGCTTAAGCTTCTGGCGATGTTCCTCAGGGACTTTGGGAGCGGGCTGTGTATGATGCCCGCATTTATTCCGGAAGAGAATCCGCTTTCGCCCGATAATCTGACCGGGCTTAGAACCAGCGTGCGGCACGGGGCAGACGGCGGCTACATTTTTGTGAACAATTATCAGCGAGGCTATCGAATGTCCGAGCACAGAGGAGCTGTCCTGAGAGTTGAGCTGGGCGGGGATGAGCTGCGCTATCCCGCTGTCGACATAGAGAACGGGGAATATTTCTTTTTTCCATTTAATATGAATATCCGTGGTGCCCTGCTTAAAACCGCGACGGCGACACCGCTTTGCGTGCTGAACAGTGGAGAGCCCGGGGAGACCTTTGTGTTTTACGCAGACAGGGATCCGAATTATGAGTTCGAGGGAAATCCGGCGCCTGGCGCCGTGCTCACACTCACTCGCCGGGAGGCGCTTGATGCGTGGAGGGTGAGGCTCGACAGGGAATATCTTGTTATTAGCGAAAATCCTGTGCTGGAAAGCGCGGACGGTCTCAGGCTTGTGGGGCGCGCGCCGCTGGGCTTTAAGATTTTTCCAAGGCCTGAGGGGATATTTGAGGGCTATGAGCGTATGCCGGATGAGGGGGAGCTCGCGGTATTTGCGAAGCGTACGCTGTTTCCCAGAGCCTCGGTTTCCATTGCGGAAACAACCGGCGGGAGCGATGATCCGCTCCGGAGGCGCTTTATAATTGAGCTGAGCGGTATGGATTACGCTGAGGATTGGTTCCTGAGGCTGCGCTACGAGGGAGACCGGGCTGAGGCGTTTCTGGACGGCAAGCTTGTCGCGGACAGCTTCTACACCGGGCAGGAGTGGGAGATCGGGCTCAAGCGCTTGGGATTTCCAAGGAGGCTTGAGATAGCAGTAAAGGAGCTGCGGCGGGACGCGAAGGTCTATCTGGAAAAGTGGCCGGAGACGCCCGGAGGGAGGGCTTGCGGGCTTGTATCAGCTGAGCTTGAGCCGGAGGTGGCGGATAAGCTGGTGTTCATCGTCTCTTAATGTACTGACGTTGTGATAAAGTGGATACAATTTATCGTATAGGGGCAATAACGCTTATCGGAGGGTTGAATGGATACATTGAAGGGAGGCGCAATTTCCGCGGATCCGCGGAGGCGGGCCGCGCTTCTCCAGCTCGCCAAGGCTGAAAATCCCGCCAATGAGAGATGGGACGGGGCGCTTTCCTACGGGAAGTGGATGTTTTTGACACTTGCTCCCGCTGGCCTTATGCTGTTCGGGGCGGTCTGGCCCTCCGCGAGGCTGCTCACCGGATTTTGGGCGGGCTTGTCCTTCGCCGGATTGCTGCTGGTTTTGCTTCCGGCGCTCGTGAGGAAAATATTCGGCCTTCAAAGCGCCTGGCATAAGTTCGACGGCGAGGAGCTGTTGTTGGGTGAGGATTATCTCGAGTTTTCAATGTATGGAGTTGCGCCCGGATTCCGCAGGGACGTCCCGTATGTGTGGCGGATGAGATACGCTGACGTCAGGCGCCTGGAATACGACAGGAAGCAGAAGTGCCTGCGGATAGTGGGGAGGTTTGACGAGGACGCAAGCCGCAAGGCGGATGCGGCAGGCTTGCCGAAGGGTATGCGTCCGATGGCGCACCCTGAGGCCAGACCGGAGGGGGCAGTATATCTGGAGCTCTTCCTGATTTTCCCTGAGGCTGACAGACTGCTGGAGGAGCTTGAGGAAAGGTGCGGGGTCTATATGCACCCCGCCAGGCGGGCTGACGACATGGCCGATTTGAGGGATCTGCCCGGGCTAAATCCGGAGAAACAGGTTATAAAGCCCATGATAGCCGGGCTCGTGTTTTTTGCAGCGATCTTTCTGATAGCCTTGAGTATTCAGGGCGGCTGGCTGGAGCAGAACCCATACAGGCCGTACCCGCCAACCGAGAAATCGATGCTGGGCAAAGCCTTCGGGGTGGGGGAATCCGCCGTGCTGGACGGCTTGAGGATAACCTTGAAAAGCGCGGACGGGGACTCCGGGTACGATGCTCTGCTTGTGTTTGAGCTGGAAAATACCTGCGAGCTGCCTGTCCACTTTCACAATGTCTCAGACCGGCAGAGCAACGTCAGGGCGGAGGTGATGACGCAGACCGGTCCGGAGAGGCGCGAAGCCAGAGGTGACGAGGACGGGCTGGTAAGGATAGAGCCGGGTGGTGTATATAATATGAAGCTGCGAGTGGAGCTCGGTTCAGACAACAATGACGCCGGGCTGATTATATCTATCAACAGCGACCGCTGGCCGCTGGAGAAGCCTTTCTGGCGGGAGGAGTATACTGGAGGAACAGTTGAAATTGGCGGAAAAATGGTAAAGGACAACGAGGTAGTATTCTATATTGATGGCTTGAAATGAGCTTTATACCTGAATTTGCATTCGTTATTCCTCAAGCAGGGGTTCCCAGAAGTCGTACTTGCGGAAATGTTCCTTTGTCTCGGGGTTTCGCACCGTCTCACTCCGGTTTTTTTGCAGCAGTCTGACAATGGCGTAGGTGTCTATCCAGATTTCCTTTGGCCCCTCCTTCTGTGATTCGTCGAAGATCAGCTGCATACCAAAGTGCAGGTGGCTCTCGTCTATATTGTTGGTGTTTTCCGTGGTGCTGTAGCCGCTTCTGCCAACATAGCCTATTACGTCGCCGGCCTTGACAATTTCGCCCTCCTTGAGGGACTCATGATACGGTCGGTTTTTGCGCAGATGAGCAAAATAGTAATAGCGCTTGCCGTCCAGACTGCGCAGACCGATTCGCCAGCCTCCATACTTGTTCCAGCCCATTATCTCAACAACCGAGGTTTCAACCGCCATGACCGGAGTTCCCACCTGGGCCATCATGTCGTGCCCGAGGTGGCGGCGCCTGTAGCCGTATGTGCGCCCGACGCCGAAGTCGTCGTAGTGGGAGAAGGGGAAGCCCTTGGCTATTGGGGAAAAGACCTTGAGGCCGTATTTATCTATCCAGCTCATACCGCCGTTATTCTCAGCCTGCACCTTGAATGAGCCGACAAACTCACCCAGCACGGCGGTGTAGGCCTCGATATAATAGCCATAATACTTCATTTTTTCCGTGAGCTCTGCAAGGTCTGCGCCCTGCTTGAGCTTTTCTGCTATCGCGGTGATTTCCTTTTCGCTGTTTCTGCCGAACTTTCCGCCGTTTTTTGCGGCGCAGTAGGCCAGCAGTTCTACCCAATTGAGCTTTATTTCCTCCTTTTGAGAGGCTATGTCAAGCGCGAGAGCCTTTTCCATTGAGCCTAAGGTGGGTGTGAAATCGACCCATTTGATAAACTCCTTCTTGTCCTCGGCTTTGCCTGACGGAGCGGCCGTACATACAACTAACAGGAGGCATGTGATTTTCAACAATATTTTCCGCATGTCTGTATTCATCCTATTCTGCATATGATCCGTCTTAGTCTTTCAGCCAGAAAATAAAATATTCTTGACTATGGTGTTTCGATTATGCATAATTATGGTGGTTACCGTAAAATCCGGAGGTCGGATATGGATGGATTTATTACCCTTGTCATCTATTTCTTCATATATTCGTTCCTGGGGTGGGTGCTTGAGGTGGCGTACGCATTTTACGTCCACCGCAGATTTGTCAACCGGGGGTTCCTGACCGGCCCATGCTGCCCTCTTTATGGCCTGGGAGTCGGACTGATTGTTTTGCTGCTCAAGCCGCTGGATGACAACTTTCTGCTGCTGTTCCTGGGGGCAACAGTGATTACTTCCGTGCTTGAATATTTGGCGGGGTGGCTGCTTGATCTGGTGTTCAAAACCCAGTGGTGGGATTACAGCAAAAATAAATTCAATTTAAACGGATACATTTGCCTGCGTTTCTCCCTGGTTTTTGGAGTATGCGCGACGCTGCTGTACTATTTTGTGCACCCGCTTGTAGCTCGGCTGACAGACACAATGCCAAGGTATATAGAGTATTGGGTTGCGGCCGCGGCAGGTGTTCTGTTTATTGTGGATTTGTTTAGCTCGGTGATCTCAGCGTTTCATCTCAAGCTTCGCATGAGTGAAATGCAGGCTATCCTCCGCAATCTCGCTGATGCACTCGCGGAGGATTTTCACAACTCAAATTTCCTTGCCGAACGGCGGGATGACCTTATACATATAAAGCGGGAGCTGGTTGAGAGGTATGAATGGCTAAGGTCTAAAACCACGGTCTGGCAGCGACGCCTGCTTTCCTCTTTTCCTGAGGCAAGAACAAAGCGATTTGCCGCCGCGTTTGAGGATATACGGAAAACGCTTTCGAGCGCCCGCAGGAAAAAGTAAACAAAACGCTTTCTTTTGAAGCCAGTCGATAGGGCGTAATATTGTTTTTTACGTCGAAGCATTATATAATATAACGGTGCAATCAATTTACGGCGGCGGCATAAGCCACATAAATTACTACTGTTAATAAATGCCCCTGCATGCGAAACGGCTTTAAATCAGCGCCTGCCCGGTGGACGCATTGTCAAAACTCGGATATTCACATGAGGAGAAGCATTATGAGACTACAGCCATTTTATAAAAGACTGGAGTTCAGGGTTGCTCTCATAACCGTGATATCCACAATCACAATAGCTGTCCTTATGTATATTGTGGTTTACGCGAGAGAGTATGACGCGGTGCTCAAGGAAATAAGAGAGCGCTGCGACCTGGTATATAATTATCTGTCCGAGGAGTTGGACGCGGGCAGCTTTTCACGGGTATATACAGAAAGCGGCGACTCTTTCCGGTATTCGGAGCCTGACTTAAAGCAGGTGCGAAGGATATCCGGCTTGAAGCTTTTGTTTGCCTGCGGGTTGGGCGCGAATGGGGAAATAATTTATACCCTCAACGGCCTTGATGAGGATGACCCAAACTTTCGGCTTCCGGGTGGGCAGGTTGACTCCGGGCTTGCCGAAAAGCTTTCTCCATGTTTTGAGGGGCAAAACGTTATTTCCAGGGACATGGAAGAGACAGGCTCAGGTTATGTATTGGCCGCGTATTATCCCTTTTATGACGAGAGCGGAGGGGTTATCGGGGCAGTGGGCATGGAATATGATTGCGACGAGGAATATTATACTTTTTATAACATTAGATTATACTCAATAGTTATTTTGCTTTTAACCAATATAATAGTGTTGATTATCAGCCACTTTGCGCTTGAAAAGCTCTCTGACCCATTTTTCCGCAAGCTGGCATATACTGATTTCCTTACCGGCCTTCGCAACCGCACAGCTTTTGAAATGGATATTCAGGAGTATGAACTTGTAAAGGATGAGTTGGAAAGCGTATCATTCCTCGTTTTTGACCTTAATAATCTCAAAAAAGTCAACGACACCCTGGGGCACGATTATGGGGATGAATATATAAGAATCGCGGCGGAGTTGATCAGAGGGGCTGTGTACAAATATGGAGATCCATATCGAATAGGCGGCGATGAGTTTGCGGCAATATTGGTCGACTTAAGTCAGGATACATTGGATGGAATATTTCTTGAATTTCGCGAGGAGCAGGCTAAGGTTGACACGAAGAGCCTGAAGTTTACACCGTCAGTTTCTTTTGGCCGCGCTACATACAGGCCCACGGAGCACAGAAATCTGCATGATGTGTTCGTGGAGGCGGATGGAAGGATGTATACGATGAAGCGCGGAAGGCAATAGGATGCCGTCAAAATTATTTGATTTTTTTGCGGAGCGCTTTAGTAACCGTGATTTTACTCCGATATATTTTATAGAAGCCGCTATTTTTTGTTTGCCGGATAACGTGTGAATCATTCGATTTTATACTTTGCGCGTACTCCTGCGCGAATTGACGGCGGCGGATGCTGCCTTTTTTTCTCTTTACGGATCCCGTGTTATCTTATCTACTCTCTAAACAGATATTAGTATTAAAACCTTTGTTTTCGAATGGAGGCGAGATTAATGAATGTACAGGATATTTCGAAACTCTTGCCGGGGCTTTATGCGGCGAGAAGAGCCTCCCCGGTCACATCCGCAGGAGAAACGACCTCCACAGCGGCGGCCGACATGGTTGACCGCTATGAGGCTTCTCCCCGTATTGAGAGCGAGCTCCCGGGGGCGGATGGTCCTGTCTCAAGCGCCACACCCGAGGTGTTGCGGCGTTATATAACTGAAACGCTTGTCAGGCAGTATTCTCAGGGCAGCGCCTATTTTAAGCTGCTGTATGAAATCGAAGAGTTGCCGGAGCTATCCAGACCGTCGGTATCGTCCGCGGTTCAGACCGCTTATGAGTCCTCCGCTGAAGAGATCGGACGAGAGAACCCCGAATATGAGAGGGCTGTGAGCTTAGTCGGGGATAATGGGGAGCTGAGTCCCCGTTCTGTGGCCGCAAACATTGGCGCGGCGTCACAGCTTATGCTGAACCTCAATCCGGCGCAATACTCCGGATTCCAGACAGCCATACGAATGTCCTTCGCGGATTTCGGGAAAATGTTCGGCGGCGAGCTCCCCCCTATAACTCAGCAGACGCTTATGACCTTCACCAGGGATTATGACCCGTTCCGAACCGGCATCCACGTCTCCGAGGCTGATGATCCGGTGGCGGGTGTTTCGGAGTCGAGAGCGACCCAGGACAAGATTTAAAATCGGGCTGCAATGAGTACCACCCCTGCGCACGCCTTTGGCGGCGCAGGGGTGGTACATTGGGTAGTGTGCAAAAAAAGTTGGAATATGATATACTGGGCAAAAAAACGGGTGATGATACTAATCCCATGTTAAAACCTTCCGTTTAAAAATTTGCAAAGTCTTGCCGTAGCAAGCTTTGCAAATTAATACAGTCAGGTTTTAAACAGGTATTAGTATGATAATTTTGCTTGCATTATTTTGCTGGAGGATTTACAATAATTAGGCTTAGTCGCCCGCCCGGCGGGCGGGACGCGAAACTACATATGACGGGAGAGCCGCCGATGCCACAAAAACTCAACGCAACAAGACACACCGCGACGCTTGTGCCCGGCGCCGAAGATGGCTCCGCCGCAAGCGATACCTGACCGCGGCGCTATGGACGGATCGGCGCTGGAGACCGAACGCCTGCGGCTTTACCCGATGAACGCGGCGCAGCTTACGCGGGCTCTCTACGACCCGCGCGGTGCGGCGTACTCTGTTGGGGCCGAGATGCGGGGCCAGGGCTATGGTTTTCTCGAAATGATGTTCAAACGGCGCATATACCGGGCGAAGCTTGAGCTCATGAGCCGCTTTCCCGAGCTGTGGCTGCTGTCGACAATGTGGCTGATCGTGGACAAGGCCTCCGGTGAAATGGTTGGCGAGATCGGCTTCAAAGGGCCGCCCAGGGGCGGCGAGGTCGAGCTGGGCTACAGCGTACGGCTCGCCCACCGCTCCAACGGCTTTATGACCGAGGCGGTGGAGGCGATGTGCCGCTTCGCGTTTTCGTTGAGAACGTGCGGAATATCGACCGTCTGTGCGCTCACCAATCCGGACAATTACCCATCCCACCGGGTACTGCAAAAAAACGGCTTTGTACATGACGGCAGGCGGGGGAAGTTCTGGTATTGGAAAAAGGACGGAGTGCCGCTTGTATAGAGTAATGTTGACGGAGGAACCCTTATGATATCCGTAAAACCCATATCTGCGGTAGAGACCGTCTCGATTCGCCACTCCGTGCTGCGAGCGGGGCAGCCCGTGGAGACGTGCAGTTGGGACAGGGACAGCGACGCGGACACCTTTCATCTTGGCGGCTATCTGGACGGCAGGCACGTTGGGGTGTGCACGTTCCAGCGCGAGCCATTTCCGGGCGAGGACGCGCCAATTTACCGGCTGCGCGGGATGGCAGTGCTCCCCGAGGCGCGCGGCGAGGGGGTGGGTGCGCTGATGCTCGCCGCAGGGGAGGATCGGGTTCGGAACATGGGCGTCCCCGAGGTGTGGTGCGACGCCCGTATAGGTGCTGTCCCGTTTTACCAGAAGTGCGGCTGGGAGATAGTCAGCGGGCTCTTCGAAATTGAGGGCGTAGGTCCCCACCACCGCATGCGAAGGAACCTGACCTCCCCCCAAAAGTGCGGGCGCTGATACTGAAGCCTCGGTACTACTCCTGAGCCTTCACGAGCACGTGCTCCAGCCCCGTCTGGTTGTCGCGCAGCCGCAGCTCCCTGCCGCCGTCCACGGACTCAAGGGTCAGCTCGCAGTCGTCATAAACCTGCGTGTTTATCCCCGGATTCTCCGCCGAGCTGTCGCGGGTGGTGTCGCGCGTTACGCAGGCTCGCTCGCCGTTGAAGGATATGTCGGTAAGGACGACCCTGTCCCCTGCCTCCTCGCAGATCCTCAGGAAGCTGCCGTCATCGAACCCGAAGGTCTCGGTGAAGGAAACCAGCATCCCGATGTTTTCGGCCTTGTCGGTAATTACAAAGCAGCCGTCGGCCAGCGCCTCGTGCCAGGTGTAGAACGGGGCGAGCCGCGCGAGAGGGGTATAGCCCCAGAAGCCGGCGACAAGGTCCGGCACAGTGGGATAGTAGCTCGCGCTCAGCACCTCCAGGCCGTCAAGCAAGAGGCTGTATTTCCCCGACCCGGTTTCAGCTGTGAGCTCAAACCCGTTTCCCGACAAGCTCTCGCCGCCGGGGCCGGAAAGGGCACGCCATACGGCCTTGCCGCCACTCAGCTCCGCGGCGCTCTTGGCCTCGATATCGCTGCCGTTATCGGAGAGGAAGCATACCGTGAGGCTGAAAGAGTCCCTTTTCGCTTCAAGGGCAGCCGCGAATTCAAGAAGGGGCTGGCCGTTAAGGACATTGCCCCCCGCGTCGACAACCAGCTCGCCGTTTTTGTACGCGGCGGTCAGTGGATCGTCCTCCGTAGCCGAAGGAGAGACTTCGGGCGCTCCGGGAGACGCCTCGGGCGACGGGGAAGCGGCTGAAGGGGATATGGACGGCGACAGGGGCGGGGATAACACGGGCTCAGGCGCTCCTGACGGAGAGACCTCAGGCGGCGGGGACTTGCCGCAGGAGACCAGCAGCAGGAGCGCGGCGAGCATGACGCGAAACCGTTTCAGCTTCATATTCTTGTCCTTTTCGTTTCTATATTTAACAAGTGACATAATACCCCAATAAGCCGCGGAGGGCAACTAAAAAACGGTTACAAGGCGGTAACGATATTCGCCGGGATTTTTACACCGCTATACACCGCTATACATCGCTTGAATTAATTATTGGGCTGTGTTAAAATTATCCGGGTGATTCAATTGAAAAAAGCAATGGCGTGGCTGATAGCGGCCGTGCTTATAATCGCGCTTGCCGGCGCGGCGCTGCTGTTTGGCGGCGGGCTCCTGGAGTGGTACTACTCAACGCAGGCGTCAACCGCGCTGGAGGAGGGCAGGCTCGACCGCGCCGTGGAGATGTTTGAGAAGCAGCTTTCCCTTTCCCCTCACGACGACTCGCTCACAATCCGCCTTGCGGGCCTATTGGCCGAGCAGGGCATATATTCGCGCGCCGAATACCATCTGGACAACGGCATACGTCAGGCAACCGACCCTCTTCCGCTGTATATAAAGCTCAGCGAGGTCTATGTCATGCAGGATAAGCTGTACGACGCGCAGGAGCTTTTGAGCGGCGCAAAAAACACCGAAACTCTGTCGAAAATCACCTCTGAGCGTCCTGCTCCGCCTCAGCTGTCCCCGCCGCCAGGGGTTTACAATGAGCTCATCTCGGTATCGGTCGATGTGCCCGAGGGCAGCTCCTGCTATATAACCTGGGCGGACGAGAGCGAAATACCGTCTGTCGCCTCAGACAAATACGCCTCTCCCAAAAAGCTGGAGCCCGGGGTCACTCACTTCAGGGCAATCACAGTGGATTCGCGCGGGCTTGTTTCCGCATGGGTTATGGGGGAGTACCGTCTCGAGAATGTCGTATTTGAGCTCAGCTTCGCGGATGAAGGCGTGGAAGCCCTTGTCAGAGCCGCGCTCGAAAAACCCGAGGGCGCCATTATGTCAAACGAGGTGGGCAAGGTAACGGAGCTTGTCGGCGAAGAGCCCGCGCGTTACGAGACGCTGGACGATCTGAAGCTGCTGCCGGCTTTGGCAAAGGTCTCCTTAAAAGCCTCGGAAGGGGACTGCGACCTCTCCGTCCTCCCGTTTCTTTCATCGGTGAAGGACCTCGGCCTCTCGGGCTTCTCGATTGATTCGGTGGATCTTGAGGTTGTTGGCAAAATGACCTGGCTCAAAGGCCTCTCGCTGGAATCGAATATGATATCGGATTTTTCCGCGCTGTCTGAGCTCACTCAGCTTGAGACTCTTGACCTGGGCACGAACAGCGTCCTTGACATCGCCCCAGTCGCCTCCATGCCGCTGCTGCGGGACTTCAGAATCCCGCAAAACGCGGTGCAGGATCTGACCCCGCTTTCAGGGCTGACAAGCCTTGAGACGCTGCTTATGTCCAACAACCGGATAAAGACGCTGGACGGCATTTCCTCTCTGGCCAAGCTCAAATTGCTGGACATATCCCACAATTACGTGGAAAACACCTCGGCGCTGAAAACGCTGGCCTCGCTGACCGAGCTCCGCGCCTCATCAAACAGCATAGAGTCTCTGGAGGACTTCTCGGCTCTGTCGAGCCTTGCCGTGCTGTCCCTCTCGTCCAACGCGTTCGGCTCCATCTCCCCTTTGAGTAGCCTCGCGGCGCTTGAAACCCTGGACATCTCGTCGGGCGCCGTGACCTCGCTGGACGGGCTTGGAGGGTGCGCAAAGCTGCAATACCTTGAGGCCAGCAAGAATCAGATCGCCAGTGTCGAACCGCTTCGCGCGCATCCGGCGCTTGAGGAACTCAGGGTGGAATCCAACAAGCTGACTACTCTGCTACCCCTCAAGGACTGCCCCGGGCTCAAAAAGATCTACGCCTTCGGCAACAGCCTGACGGACAGCGTCGACTCGCTGCCCGGGATAACAGTTTTCAGAAATTAGGCGAACCTTGAATAATTTATCGCGCTAGCGGGACAATAACCCCATAGATCAAGGAAGGAGCTGTTGCCATATAGCCAAGGCCGGAATGCGCAGACCTGACCCCAAAGCGCCGCACGGAACGGAAAGCAATAAAAAGACGCACATACCCACAAATGACGCTCCTCCCGTTCCGGAAATACAGGGAAAAAGCAAAAAAGGCAATCCGAACTGATAGAAATACCTGTTTGACACATTCTGGCGTTATGTCAGTGCGCCAGGCTCATAGAAAAAACATAAACCTCCCCGAAGCCAACGCCTTCCGGCTTGTCCTCGGGGAGGTTTATGCCAATTTCAAAGGTTATGTAAATCCCTCCTAAAAAGAAAGGGAGCTCGACTGTACAAAGTACATTCGAGCTAAAGATGGGTAAAGAAGAATGGAGAAAAGCAAAAAAAGAAGTAAGCAAATTAAAGAGGTGGAGCATTGTTGGGAGCACACGCTCCCAGAATGCAAAAGTTAAAAAACTGCTTTTTCCTCCAATAGCCGGAAGAAAAAGCAGTTAAACTACATCATCTTCTTCGGCAACTGGCTGCCATCCCGCTTTCGCGGTTAAGGCCCTTTAGTTTTGCGCCACAGCCTTTCGGACTGTTTTGCCCTTTCGGAATCAACCTTTGCAATTCGTATTATACTAGGTCAACATAGCATTGTCAAGCTCTTTTAAAAAGAAAATCGCGAAGGCGCACCGATTCTACTTTCCGATCAATTTTAACGGGTTGATGGTGCCGTCTTTTGTGCGAATTTCAAAATGAACATGCGGTCCGGTGGAAACTCCGGTGCTTCCCACCTTCGCGATCTCCTCGCGCTGGGCGACCATTTGCCCAACCTTTACCAGGAGCTTGCTGCAATGCCCATAAGCGGTTTTATAGCCGTTCTGGTGATCAATTATTACGAGATTCCCATATCCGCCTTGCCATCCCGCAAAAATAACCTTGCCCCCGTCCGATGCGACAATGCTGCTTCCGGTCGGTCCCGCCAGGTCAACGCCGGGATGGAAATCCCATCTTCCGAATATATACCGGTTTCCGTACCCGGAAGTAAGTGTCCCGTTATAGGGCTTTATGAAGTTGCCCAGCGCGTATCTTACGCGGGTACCCTGCGCAACCACCTCGGACACCGGCTCCTCAGCCACCACGGTGTCCAGGATCGTCCTTTCGACCTCATCTCCGTTCAGCAGCTTGAGCTCAGCGGAAACCAGCATCTCGCCCTCGACGCCGGCGGTCACTACTCGGGAATCGCCCTCAAACATGTCGTCGTCCTTGACGTACTCTGTTTCATACGGTATTGGCTCGGAGTAGGACACCTGCCTCGTTACGCAGACGGAAAGGAACGGGATCCGCTCACCCACCACCAGCGTCTGCCCCTGCGTCAGCGCGCCTCCCGCCGACATCTCCGGGGTGCTGTCCATCGCATGGACAGGGTTCCCGGCGTCATCATAGGAGTAGGTGTAGGGTTCGGAGACCGACATTACACGCATTGTCTCGCCATCGCTCTCCCCAAATATTCCGGGGTTCATGGCGAGCAGAGTCTCCTCGCTTATTCCGTAACTATCCGCGATGCTCTTTAACGTATCGCCGGACTCAACGGTGCAGGTCACAGCCGGGCGTATATCGGACATAATAAGCTTTGAGAGCTCTGTGCCGGTCATTTCAAGTGACGCGGAGGTCAGCCCCTGCTCTATCCTGACATCCTGGTAAAAGCTGACATGATCCTCGGAACCGCTTTCGGCATATTTCGCGAGCTTGCGGTCAAGGACATCCCTGATTTCCGCGTACGTTTGCGCGGCCGCCACCTGCGAGCCGTCCACGCTCAGAACATAGAGCTGCCTGAGGTCGGGGATCGTCGACAGCAGCATTTTCTCCGTCTCGGACTGATCGAATATAAGCTTTTTATCAACCAGGGAGAACTGATAAAGCGGATTCGGGTAAAGCGCATACGGTCTTCCCAGAAGCTCGGAGGCTTTAGCCGAAGCGTTGCTTACCGCCTGCTCAAACTCACGCTGGCTGGAGACAAATCCCAGAGAAGCCCCGTCGACTATTACCTCCAGCCCAACTCCAAAAAAATTCACCGCCACAAATACAACGGCCAGCGCAGAAAACAGCAGCGACGTGTTCAGCCTGGAGTGACGCCCGCGGGGTCTCGCCGCGGGAATAGCCACAGCCGTGTTGCGGAGTCCCGTCCCCACGCGCTCAAGTCCGTCAAGCACCTTTTCCACAGCGATTGCCCTAGCCCTTGACAGAGAATACCGCGCCTTGCCGACGGCGCTAATATAGGGAACAAGACTGGTGAGCAGGAGCATCCAGAGGATGTTGAGCTTATTCGAAAGCGCCCTCAGGTGCGCGGTATGTCTCGCTTTAGTGCATATAAATACGTACCGGACAGACATCCATCTCGCGAATATCGAGTGAAACAGCCGTAGTCGGCGGCGCGGCGCTGCGGGACAGCCGATACGTCCGACCATTCCCTCCGTCATAAAGTCATCTCCTTTTCGAGCGGAGTAAGGAAAAAGGATAAAATAGTTAAATATAAAAAACAGTTTGGTTACAAATTGGTAACAAGCGCACCCATCATACACCTAACGCTGCCATTCGTCAAGCCTTTTTTGTCATTATCGCCTTGTTTGTCAAAGAAGTCTAGTTTTCGACGCGACATAATTATACAATACCGGGCTTTATGTAAACATTGCATTTTTGGCCGCCTTGCTGTAATATTATTTAGCGTAATCTTTTTATGAATATTTTATGATTATAAGGATTTTTACAACATGAAAATTAGAATTATTGCGATTGTACTTGCCCTGTTGACCCTGTCGTCCTGTGCGCTTCCGCGCGCCCCGCGCCCGGAGGAGCTCGATGTGTCCCCGGCTGTTTCGGCTCCCATCCCGGACACCTCTCCCTCAACCTCTCAGGACGGGACGAGCGCCTCTCCCATCCCTCCCGCTCCCAGTCCCACGCCTTCTCCCACCCCCACGCCCAAGCCCGAGGTTAAAATTCAGCTCGCCGGCGATGTGCTGCTGCATTCTAATCCGGTTAAAGCTGCTAAAACCGACACCAATACATACGACTTTTCCCCGTTTTTTACGGAAATTTCCCCGTATATTGACGGAGACCTCGTGATATGCAACGTGGAGACGCCAATTGACGTCAACGGAGAAAACGCCTCGCTCAGCTCCTACCCCATGTTCAACGCTCCATTCGAGATACTCCCCGCCCTCAAGAACCTGGGGTTCAATCTCTGCGTGAACGCCAACAATCACAGCTTTGACAAGGGCTTCGACGGCATTGTCGCCACCCGCGCCAACTTTGAAAAGGCGGGGCTGGACTTTGTCGGCATATATGAGACGCTGGAGCAGCATGACAAGTACAAGATTATAGACGCCGGCGGCATAAAGGTCGGGGTGATCGCCTACACGGACTCCCTAAACGGGTTGGACACGGTTGTCCCGGAGAGCAAGCGCTCTTTTGCCGTGCGCAGATTTTCCAGCGAAACCACGGATGACGTTCCGGACATCATTGCCGACATGGACGCCTGCCGGGCGGCGGGCGCGGAATTCATCATCCTCTCTCTCCACTGGGGGGCGGAATACCAGAACGGGCCGAACGACACCCAGAAGGAGATTGCCCGGCTGCTGTGCGAGGGAGGCGCCGACGTGCTGATGGGCAATCACGCGCACTGCGTCCAGCCGGTCGTGTGGCTCCCCGGCAAGGGCGGCGGGGAGAGCCTGTGCGTATACTCCCTTGGCAACTTCTTCGCGGATCAGATTAATATGGATCCCCCGGTGCCAAAAACACAGTATTCTATGCTCGTGTCCGTCAACCTTACCCGTGACGACAGCGGCAAAGTTGTATTCAGCGGTGTGGATTACCTGCCAACCTACACCTACAGGTACCAGACAGAGGACACCTCAAAAAAATACGGCTACGCGATTCTGCCCGCGGCTGAATACGCATCCAGCGAGCCTCTGCTGACTCAAAACGACAGGGACAAATGCAAAAAGGCCTGGGAGCATGTAACCTCGATTGTCGGCGACGCCGTTGAGGTTTCCTCCCTGAAATAAACGCGCCGTTGAGCTTGTCTTTTTAACCGTATGTGCCTATTTGTAAAAAGGTCTTCGTTATTGAAGATACATCAGACCGATGACAAACTACAGTTTGTCATCGTAAACGAGGGCAAGCTGTCGCCGCTGAGGCGGCTCACAGAGAACGGTTTTCCCGAAATGAATTCGGGAAAACCTAGAATATCAAGCTTTTTCACTCTTGCGGTCAAGCAGGAACCCGCCGCCTCCGGCGTCAGGCTCGACGCGCAAAAGTGAAAAAGGACGGAGGTTGCGGACTTTGTCTTCACTCTGGATATATTTCCGGCTCTTATAGGCAGGAAATAATCCACAAGCCCAATGTGCCGGAGTATTACGGCACAATCAAATAATTCTGTGCAGCCATCACTTGAAACATTTCTGCAGCGTGTTTTTTTGCAAACGGCTTGCACGCACCTAGGGTTTGTTGTATAATCGTCTGCGTGGCGTGTAAGCGCGTGTATAAAAATGCCGTCCGTTATCGCCATATCTGAGAGAATCCCATCCTTTTTAAGCGAGGTTTGTTAATGGACACCATACTTGTTCTGGATTTTGGCGGTCAATATAACCAGCTCATCGCCCGCAGGGTACGCGAATGCGGCGTTTATTCAGTGGTTCGGTCTTGGAAAACCCCCGTGGAGGAGATACTCGCCGAGGGTTACAAGGGCATTATACTTACGGGTGGCCCTTTGAGCGTCTATGATGCTGAAAGTCCAAAGGCTGACCCGGAGCTTTTTGCCCTTGGGATTCCCGTGCTGGGCATATGTTATGGTGCGCAAATGATGGCACAGCAGCTCGGCGGAAAGGTTTCTCCCGCGGCAAACGGAGAATTTGGGCACAGCGAGCTGATCATGACAGCGGACAGCGCTCTGTTGGACGGTCTTATGCCCGAGTCCGATTGCTTTATGAGTCATAATGATCACATTGATACAGTACCGTCGGGTTTTAAGGCAACGGCAAAGACGGCTTCCTGCGCTATTGCCGCGATGGAGGACACTTTAAGAGGATTGTACGCGGTTCAATTCCATCCCGAGGTTGAGCATACGGAAATAGGCAGAGGACTGTTTAAGAGCTTTGTTGAAAAAATCTGCGGATGCGAAAAAAACTGGACTATGGACAGTTTTATTAAGAACACTGTGAATGAAATCCGTGAACAGGCCGGAGACGCACCACTGCTGTGCGCCCTCTCCGGTGGAGTGGATTCCTCGGTCGCAGCGGTTCTCGCGCACGAGGCGGTCGGCGACAGGCTGACCTGTATATTTGTAGACCATGGTCTTATGCGTAAGGGTGAAGGTGACCAGGTAGAGCGAATTTTCCGGGGACAGTTCTCAATAAACCTTATAAGGGTCAACTGTCAGGACAGGTTTCTTGCGCGGCTCAAGGGCGTTGAGGATCCAGAGAGGAAACGCAAAATCATCGGCGAGGAATTTGTGCGAGTGTTTGAGGAGGAGTCCAAAAAGCTCGGGGATGTTGGCTATCTTGTACAGGGTACAATTTATCCTGACGTCATTGAAAGCGGGCTTGGTGACGCCGCCGTTATCAAGAGCCACCACAATGTGGGCGGGATGCCGAGCGAAATGGATTTCAAAGGAGTTATAGAGCCTCTTCGCCTGCTGTTCAAGGACGAGGTTCGTCAGTGCGGATTACAGCTCGGCATTGAGGAGACGCTGGTAAGGCGCCAGCCGTTTCCCGGGCCAGGGCTTGGGGTCAGGGTGCTTGGCGAGGTTACGGTGGAAAAGCTTGAAATTTTACGAGAAGCCGACGCCATATATCGCGAAGAACTGGAGAAAGCCGGTCTTGCTGGGTCGATAAACCAGTATTTTGCCGTACTGCCTGGAATAAAGAGCGTTGGCGTCATGGGGGATGGCAGGACTTACGACTATACGATAGCCTTGCGTGGCGTTACCACTATAGATTTTATGACCGCCGAATGGGCGCGCATACCATATGACGTTCTCCAAAAAGTATCCAGCCGTATAGTTGGCGAGGTTAAATGCGTCAACAGAATTGTATATGATATAACAAGTAAACCACCCGCTACAATTGAGTGGGAGTAATTAACGAAGCCCCAACCCATTGATAAATGTGGGGCGGGGCTTTTTTTGTAAAGAAACGTTCCTTTTACTTAAGCGTATAGAAAACATTCGCCGTGCTGTATAGTTGACAAAAGGCAACCTATTGCGTATAATATGCGCAATAGGTTGCCTTTTTATAGGAGGCTATATGAAAATACCCGAGAACAAACGATATATTCTATTTGGCGGCAGCTTTGTGTTGGCAAACAAACTGCAATGTGTGGCAGATAAAAAGGTTGAAGGTTTGTCCTCCAAACAGTGGTTTTTGTTGCGCGCCTTGAGCGATATGCCTAATGAACCGAAACCAACCATCACTGCACTGGCTGTAGAAACGGATACAACCCGGCAAAACGTAACAAAGATGCTGGAATTATTGTGTAGAGAAGGTTATGTTGTCCTGGACGATAATCCTCTCGACCGGCGCAGCCGCACGGTGGAGATGACAGCGCGCGGATGGCAGGCATTGGGACAGATGGCGGCCCAATCGGCAGGATTTTTTGAGGATTTGTTTGCGGGCATTGAGAATAAAGACTGCGAGGCAGCCGCAGCTGTACTAATAAAAATGGTGGAAAATTTAAGCCGGATGCAGGGGGAGATGGAATGAAATCCAAGGGCAGGGGAGGGCGCAGAATCACCCTCGTGATTTTGGCAGTGCTGGCGCTTGGCTTAGTGATCATGGTATATTTTAATTTGCCCAAACCGCTGGAAACTAGCGATAACAGGTATGATTTATCTCTTCTATCCGATGGTGTTTACATTGGCAACTGTGACAACGGCCTGGTAAAAGTGAAGGTGGAAGTGGAGGTTCGAAACCACGAGATTTATGCTGTGCGCATTATAGAGCACCAGCATGGACAGGGCGCTGCCGCCGAAGAAATTGTGGACGATGTAGTACTGCGGCAGAGCGTGGAGATAGACGCGGTGGCTGGTGCCACTGCGAGTTCGCAGACCATCTTGAAAGCCATAGAAAACGCATTGTCGGAAGGGGTAAAAAACGCAAAATGAAAACGATTGTAGTTTACACATCCAAATACGGCAGCACGGCGCGGTATGCGAAATGGATTGCCGAGGCGCTCGGTTGTACCGCGAAACGGTTGCAGGATGTTCGGCCACAGGATCTTGAGGCATATGACGCTATTATTTACGGCGGTAGCATGTACGTCGGCAGCATTGCGGGCTTTCAGAAATTTCTAAAAATGCTGGGCGGAGCAAAAAACAAAAAACTTGGATTGTTTATGGTGGGAATGACAAATCCTGCAGAGAAGGATATTTACGAAAAAATTGCCGCACAAAATATTCCAGCAGACTGGCAAAACAATATTGAGGTGTTTACCCTGCGAGGTGACCAGCTATTCAGCAAAATGAGCGGGATCCACAAGCTGATGATGCGCATGCCCAAAGCGATGGCGGAGAAAAAGGCGCCGGAGGAGCGCACGGAAGAGGATCGGCATTTTATTGAGAACTTTGGCCGTGACGTGATTTTTACCAGCAGAGAGCAAATCGACCCCATTGTGGCTTATTTTCGAGAAGCAAAATAATTTGTTTGTGCCGTTTTGTGTGTATTGCGCGCAGGAAACTAAAAGTGGAGGGCAAGCTATAAGCGCAACAATGAACGCTTGATAACGGGCTGAAACAAGAAATACTATACCCCAGAGCGCCGGCTGAGCATTGTATCAGCCGGCGCTCTGGGGTATAGAAACTACGTCTCAAAAGATTTTAATGTTTTGCCATTTTGGTCGACCTATTACTATCAGTGGGCACATTCAAAATTCAATCACGAGTTATGTGCTGATACATTCGGGCATAATTTCCGTCGTATTCTTCAACCATACCCCAAAATATCCAGCCCAAACGTTCATAAAGTCCGGTGTGTGAAGTGATAAGATATGTCTGGACAATTCCATTTTTGGAAAGGTCGGCACAGGCGCGGTCCAGCAGGGTGCGCGCAATACCTTGCCGCCGACATGGTTCTTCTACAAAAAGCGCACAAAGGTTTGGCGTAAGGTCAGGCCTTTTGTGAAAATCGTTTTCTATCACGCCGAGGCCGGCAATGATTTTATCACGCTCATTGGTTACGATATACCAGCGGGGCACGCCGCTTGGCGACAGGAGTGCATTTTTCATGCTGTCGAGATACGCCTGCTTTGGGACATCCCATTTACCACAAAACCATAATGCTGCCGCGTCCATATATTCTGGTTTTGCATTCAGATCCTCGATGAGGTAATTCGCCAAAGACATGTTGGTACTTCTCCATCTGTTTCATAATAGGCTGGCGCTGGCTGTTTATAAAGAGATGTTGCGGCTTTTCGTTCTCCCAAAAACAGTCCGCGACCCTGTTGGCTCAAGCCAGTCTAGGTCGCGGTGCAGTTTGCGAAAGGAATTTAGCGCAGATCCAGCTCATCCTCCACAATATAAAGCGGGCGTCCGCGGCTGGCGTCAAAAGTGCGCCACAAATATCCGCCCAAAAGTCCAAGTGTCAGCATAATGGTGCCAAAGCTGAACAGATTAAAGATGAACATGGTTGTCCAGCCCTCAACGGTAATTTTGCCGCTCAGCCAAAGTCCAACCTCTATAATGGCCCATGCAATAGAACCAAAAAACGATAGAGTACCAATGGCGGTAACGAAGGTAATAGGCACGGTGGAAAAACTAAAAAGCGTGTCGGACACCAGACGTATTTTTTTCTTGAGCGTCCAGCGACTTTCGCCAATCTCGCGCTTTTTTCGAACATAGCTCACGGTATCGGTTTGGAAACCGCTCCATAAAATCTGCCCTGTGATGGGGCTGTTTTTTTCGGCCATCAAGCCCAGCGTATCCACCACTTTGCGATCCAGCAGTTCAACATCGAAACCACCTGTTGGCATTTGGGGCAGTGCGGTTTTTTGGGTAATCCAATAATAGAAGTTGGCAAAAAAGCTTTGCGCGCGCCCATCCTCGCGGTCTTCGCGCACGGCCAGAACAATGTGGTTGCCTTTTTCCCAGCTGTCAACCATTTGCAAAATCAGCTCGCTCGGTTCCTGCATGTCGGCCGCTTTTACCACAACACAATCTCCGGTGGATTTTGCAAGCCCGCAAAATTGGGCCGCATGGCTGCCGAAGTTGCGCGAAAGCTTTATGCCCCGCACGTTTTTGTCGTGGGCGGCGAGTTCCTGGATGACAGCCCAGCTGCGGTCCTTAGAGCCGTCGTCCACCAGCAAAAGTTCGTAAGTAAAACGGCCGCAATCCAGCACTTTTTCCTTCAAATCACGATAGAGCGGCCAGAGATTTTCAGCGTTGTAATAAACGGGAACGACGATAGAGAGCTTAAACATAACGGCAACTTCCTTTTTTGTGGTATGGAAGAACACTGTGCTATAATTGTCATGCTGGTCCTTGCGCTTGCCCGGCCAGCGGGAAAGGAAGTTGAAAAATGGATCACACTTACGAGGCTCGCTTCCAAAACATTGCCATCCGCCCATTGAATCACGCAGATATCGAAAACCTGCGGGTGTGGCGTAACAATGCAGAGAACAGCCGCTACCTCTCGCCCATCGAGTTTATCTCGACGGAACAGCAGGAGGAGTGGTTTGGGCGGTACCTTGAGGAAACAGGCACACTCACATTTGCCATCGAAGAAACTGCAGAGTTGGGCCGCATGATCGGCAGTGTGTCCTTATATAATTTTCGCGAAGCATCTGCGGAGTGCGGACGCATTATGGTGGGTGATCCTTTGGCGCGCGGCAGAGGATGGGGCCGCATGGGCATCTCCCTGTGTGTGGCCGTGGCTTTTGCCCGACTCTCCTGCGAACAGGTGGATCTGCATGTACAAAAAGCCAACCTCGCTGCTCTTAAGACGTATTCCCGCATCGGATTTAGAACAGACGGGGAGTACAGCGAAGGCGGAATTTCCATGTGCCACATGGTTCTTGCCAAGGAGGACTTTTTCGCGGCGCATTCCGAGTATCGCGCATGCGTGTAGAACCGTGCAGCGCCGGTTACCGCCAGTAATCCTCAATGCTGCGGATATATTCTTCGGGGTCGTAGTGTTCGCTGGCCAGAACCAGCAGAACCGAGTCGGCGGAAAAATCGTACATTTCCTTCCAAAGCCCGGTCGGCAGGTATAATCCCTGGTTGGGTTTTTCCAACACAAAAATCTGTTCGTTTTTGTTCCTGTCTATCACGCGAACCTTGCTGGTTCCCTGCACATTGACCAAAACAAACTGTGTCTTTTTATTGGCGTGGTTGCCGCGCACAACATCGCTGTCGGAACCGTAGATATAAAATATCCGCTGGATCGCAAAGGGAATATCCGCCCCGCCTTCAATGACCACCAGTTCCCCGCGGCTATCGCCTTTGGGGACAAAGGGTATCATTTTTACATCATGGATTGTGTGCACCGCAGACGTCCTCCCTCAAGCAAACCGGTTGATTGCATCTATCACATACTGTTGTTCTTGATCCGTCATTCCGTAGTAAAGCGGCAGCGACAAAACAGTGTTGGCATAATGCTCGGCAATTGGAAAATCACCCTTTTGATACCCCAAATCGGCATAGGCCTCCGAGAGATGCGGCGGAATGGGGTAGTGGATGATGGTGCCGATATTTTGCGCCGACAGATAGACTGCCAGCTCGTCGCGACGGCCACACTCGACCACATACTGGTGCCATACATGGCTCTCGGGCGCCAAAACACGCAGAGTGGGTTTTATAATTTCGGGATGCTTGATGCCGCTCTCGTAACACTTTGCAACACGCCGCCGTTCGGACTCAATTTCCCTGAGGTACATCAGGCGCACGCGCAACAGTCCGGCCTGAAATTCATCCAACCGAGAATTGAGCCCCACCGTGCAGTGGTGGTAGCGCTTCTCAGAGCCATAGTTGCGTATCACGCACGCGGCCTGCGCGTAGGCTTCGTTGTTGGTAACCAGCGCGCCGCCATCCCCGAATGCGCCGAGATTTTTAGAGGGATAAAAAGAAAAACACCCGATATCGCCAATGGTTCCTGTATATTGATCCTCCACCATAGCGCCGTGGGATTGCGCACAATCCTCAACCAGCTTTAAGTTGTGCTTCTCGCACAGCGCTTTTAGCGGCAGCATATCGGTTGCCTGTCCATATAAATGCACGGCCAAAACCGCCTTTGTATTGGCGGTTATTTTTTCTTCAATTTTAGCCACGGCAATGCAGTGGAACGCGTCGGGTTCCACAAACACCGGCGTCGCGCCATTGATGGTGATGCCCATCACGCAGGCGATATAAGCGTTGGACTGAACGATAACTTCATCGCCCTTGCCAATGCCCAGTATGCGAAACGCAATGATTAAGGCGTCCAACCCATTTGCAAGACCCACGCAGTGGCGTACGCTAAGGTAATTTGCAAACTCGCGTTCAAACGCTTCAACCTCGGCGCCCAGCACATACCAGCCCGAGCGCAGGACGGCAAGAGCCTTTTCTTCATACGCCTGCCGGTGTGCTTCGTATTCCCGCTGGAATGTATTTTGTGGAATGTTTATTGACACCGCCCACCTTCCGCTGTGTTGCCATTTTGTAGTGTGAAGCCGAATGATACATTAAAAAGGCAAAGGAATAGAGACCGATTCTTAGCGCAATAAAACAGTGGAAGTTTCGGCGCCTTTTTATGCCGCCGGAATCGCGCCCTAATCCCTGCCGGTTTTTATCCAGCGCTCACGCCGGCCGCTTTTACTCACGAAATCACAGTACTGACAAAAAGGATAACCCGAGCGCCCGTTCTTCACAGCTTGGCGCACCGCCGTAAGCGGCTCGCCGTTGTAAATATCAAAAATATGCTGGTTCTTTACGTTGCCGTAGTTGGTGGTCTCATCGTTGTCGTTGCAGCACAACCCAACAGTGCCGTCGGGGAAAATAATGGTTTCAAGAAACGGAATGGGGCACAGGTTGTGGTAAATCTTTTTGTCGTTCTTTTTGTTGGGTGCTTTGCCACCCTTGTTCGTGAGCACCTCGTTGGCATAGCGGTACTCGATCTGAACCGTCATGTTGCCAAAATCATTCTCGTGGGTTTTCACATAATGATAGATGGCCTTAGAAGACTCTGTTAACTGGTAGCGTGCGTTGTAATTATTGACATAGAGTGTATCCAGTTGTCCTGCAATTTTTCCCAGAACTTCATCTGTGATGAGCGTTCCGTTCGTAAAGAGGATGTGCTGCGCCTTGGGCAGTTTTTCCCGCGCGACGCGGATAAAATCCGGAATGCGCTTATCCATAAAGGGTTCACAATTGGCGCTTAGCATCAAAATGCCATCGTACTCCACCGCGGCCAGATCGTCGATGATTTTATAAACCAGATCCGCATCCATCAACTGAAATGGGCGCGTATCCTCGTTTTTATTGCAGGGACAAAACGGGCATGTCCCGTTGCAGCGATTGATGGTTTCCACATGGATAAATCTTGGCTGGATGCTGCTTTGCCGTAGCGTTTCATCAATAAACTTGCGGTCGGTTGCTTTTACGCGCTGGCGCAAATATTCAAGATACAACCAACTGGAAATGCGCGGAAACAAAACACGCGAATAAAATCCCAGCGGGCCTGCAAACGCGGTTAGTACAACATGGCTTTTTTTCATAGTGACCTTCGCTCTCTTTTTTGCCGTTCCATTACCACTCTATATTCGATCAGTATCGTCCAACCCATGTGGCTACGCGGTTTAGCAGATATAGCGCCATTGGGCTGTAGCATAAAACAGTATTGACGGCCATGCGCTCCCAAACGGCCTTGCGGATGTCGCCGATGGATTCTTCTTCC
>JAVBTT010000008.1:0-11810 GCA_031556035.1 Oscillospiraceae bacterium | reverse complement strand
ATAATCGGCTTGCTTTTCGTTCTGAACGCGGTATTCCTCGCTTGGGCAATCCTTTGGAAATGCGGCGTTCCATCCATCGGTACTGACACACAGCGCGTTATAAATTTAGTGCCATTCCACGGCAATACCCAATGGGAAATGCAGTTGAACGTTCTTCTCTTTGTACCGTTTGGATTCCTGCTTTCTGCGATTATGACAAAAAGGCTCCCATGGCAATTTTTAGCCGTGGTGTCCGCCAGCGCGTTTTTGGAGATCACGCAGTATGTTTTGGCCATCGGGCGCAGTGATATAACGGATATACTGCTCAACATATTGGGTGGCATGATCGGAATTGGGGCTTATTCTTTACTATCAATGCCTTTCGGCAAGTATTCGCGTACCGCGGTGATGATTGCCTGTGTGTTTATTGTTGCGTTTGAAATCTATGTATCTGTGTCTTTTATTTTGTTCGGAATGTTACGACTCGGCTCCGTTATGTTTAGGATGTAGGAAGGGGAAAAAATAATGCAAATAGCTCTCACAAAAAAACTTTTCGATGCAATGGGATTAAAGCCATCCGATGCGGATGAATTCAAGAATCCTCTCTTTTGCTGGACGGCGAACTGGACAAACACCTTTGATAAGCGAAAAGAGGATATGGTTGTCTTGGTGAACCACGCCACGCGATTCACCGTGACGATTTATGGGGTAAAGCGCAATCAGTTTAAGGATATCGAGGCGAAAATGATTGCCGCGATTAGAAACACGCTGTTGTCGATGAACCTAAGCCCCGAACTTGTGGATGAATATATCAGCCATGCCGGGGATGTCACATATACCGCCAACCACGACCGCAAGATGACATCGCAGGTAAATCACCAAGGGTTGGACGCCGCCTTCACTCTCGGCAGCGCCGTGAATGAATCCAGAGGAAAGCTCAAATTTGAGGATACATTGGGTCGCGTTGTCAGCAAAAGGCCGGTCAAATACAGCAACACGCATGAGGAAAGCTTTATTCCCGCTAAAGAAATGATAAAAGCCCTCAAAGAACTCACAGGTAGACCCGCTTACAAATACCGCGCATTTGAGCTGCTTGTTACCCTTGACCTGGAAATATATAAAGCGTCACGCCGTCTTATTGTCCCAGCGGATATTGAGTTTAAAAGGCTTCACAAGGTATTGCAGACGGTCTTTGGTTGGAAAAACTATCATCTATACGACTTTGTTGTATTTGATAATGAGATGAGCGAACCATGCGCACGGCTTGTTCCAGACGAAGAAAGCCTGGATTATGACGAAAATGCTGTGCTCATGGACGGCCACAGGCTGTCTGAATACTTCCCGAGGCATAAGCGCATTCTGTATACCTATGACATGGGCGATAACTGGGAACATCAAATCGAGCTTATCCGAGTAATTGATGAGCACAGCGAGGACTCCCCCTATTTATTGGAAGCAAACGGTCAAACTCCGCCGGAGGATGTCGGTGGAGTGGGCGGCTTTATTGATTTCCGTGAAATTATGCTCAATCCCGACCATCCTGAGTATGCCGAAACAAAAGAATGGGCGGGATATTGGTCGCCTGAGCTGAGAGAGTGGGAAGCCCGCCCGAGGGTGATTGATTAGAATGAGACGGATGTGGGAGCGTCGACAAAACGCGAGTTGATCGACTATTGCCTGACGTTTCCCGCCGCCTTTGAAGATTATCCATTCGAGACTCTGGCAAAGGGCAAAAAGTGAATAGCCATGCGCTACAACGGCAATAAAAAGACTTTCGCCTTTATTATCAATAGTATAAAAACCATTTGAAAAGCACGGCATGTACATGTATAATGGTTGCGAAACAGTCCCGGCATATTATTGCGCGGAGGTGGTAGCCTTTGGAGCCCATAGTGGAGATGAGAGACATACGCAAGGAATTCCCGGGAGTCCTGGCAAACGATAATGTATCAATTACGCTTTGCAAGGGCGAGGTTCTGGCGCTGCTCGGTGAGAACGGAGCGGGCAAATCCACCCTTATGAGCATTCTGTTCGGGCTTTACCAGCCGGATTCCGGGAAAATCCTTGTGCGGGGCAGAGAGGAAAAAATCAGCGGCCCAAATGCCGCCGGCGTCCTTGGCATCGGCATGGTGCACCAGCATTTTAAGCTGGTTCACAATTTTACCGTGACGGAAAACATAATACTGGGCATGGAGGCTCCGCTGCTGAACATCAGGGAGGCCTCCAGGAGAATACTGGAGTTTTCGAAGCAATACGGCCTCGATATAAACCCAAACGCTACGATAGAGCAGGTTTCGGTGGGGATGCAGCAGCGCGTGGAGATACTAAAAATGCTCTACCGCAACGCGGAGGTTCTGATATTTGACGAGCCCACTGCCGTGTTGACCCCGCAGGAAACCCGCGAGCTTCTGGATATAATGCGCCGGCTGGTCGCCGAGGGCAAATCTATAATACTCATCACTCATAAGCTCAGGGAGATTAAAGAGGTTGCCGACCGCTGCACCGTAATACGACGGGGCAGAGTTGTCGGCACTGTAAACGTCGCGGAAACCAGCGAGGAGGCCATGGCTGAGATGATGGTCGGGCGCCAGGTCAGCTTTGAGGTGGAAAAGGAAGCCAGGGACGCGGGCGAGGTTGTGCTGGGCATTGACGGTTTGACCGTACTGGGAGCTCACAAGACCCCGGTGGTGAAGGGGTTTTCGCTGGACGTCAGGGCGGGGGAAATTGTTGGGCTGGCGGGGGTGGACGGAAACGGGCAGTCCGAGCTCGTGGAGGCGATAACGGGGCTGCGCAGGGCGGAATCCGGCAGGATTACCCTGGGAGGAGCGGATATAACGCACGCGCCTACCCGCAGGAGGATACGCGCCGGTATGGCCCACATTCCGGAGGACAGGCAGAAGCGCGCCCTGGTGCTCGACTTTACGCTTGAGGACAATTTCATTCTGGAGCTGTACGACCAGTCGCCGTATTCTAAAAACCGCATGCTCAACCGCGACAAGATACGCTCATACGCGGAGAAGATCATTGGCAACTACGACGTGCGCTCAGGCAAGGGGCCGCTTTCCATCGCCCGCTCAATGTCGGGCGGAAACCAGCAGAAGGCGATAGTCGGCAGGGAAATTGAGCTCAGCCCGAAGATCATGCTGGCTGTCCAGCCCACTCGCGGGCTGGACGTCGGCTCTATAGAGACGATACGGAAACGGCTGGTCGATCTGCGTAACGCGGGCTGCGCGGTCCTGCTGGTCTCCCTTGAGCTTGACGAGATAATGTCTATGTCCGACCGCATCGCCGTCATCTGCAAGGGGGAGCTGGTGGGCGTGATTCAGGGCTCCGACGCGGATGAAAACGAGATCGGCCTGATGATGACCGGCATCCGGAAGGAGGCAAACGCATGAAGCTGTTTGAGCGCTACCGGAACGCGATAATTTCGGTGCTGGCTATACTCCTCGGATTGCTGGGCGGGGCGATCCTTATGCTTGTTAACGGCAACAATCCCATAGAGGGATATAAAAACCTTTTTATGGGCGGCCTGATGAATATGCGGAGGATAGGCACCTCGCTTGCCCTCGCCAGCACGCTGACGCTTACGGGCCTATCGCTGGCTTTCGCCGGACGCACCGGCCTTTTCAACATCGGAGCTCCGGGACAGATGCTGATGGGCGGCTTTCTCGCCAGTGCGTTCGCGCTCTCCTTCGACTTCGGAAGGGGCCTTATGATCCCCCTTGTCATAATAGTGGCGGTGCTTGGGGGGGCGCTATGGGCGCTTGTTCCGGGGCTGCTCAAGGCCAGGTTCAACGTCAATGAGGTCGTTTCGACCATTATGATGAACTGGATAGCGTTTTGGGCGGTTCACTACTATGTCTACAACTACTTTTTCGAGAGCGAGAGCGTCAAGACCTCCACGAGGCATATACGCGCGTCCTCCTCACTGAGGATGGCATGGCTGTCGGAGCTTTTTGACGGCGCCACCATCAACCTGGGCGTTATACTGGCAATTGTATGCGTTGTGCTTGTGGCCTTCATCCTGAATAAAACCGTGCTTGGTTTTGAGCTCAAAGCGGTCGGCTTCAATCGATATTCCGCTGAGTACGCGGGTATCAGCGTATCGCGCAGCATAATTTTGTCCATGCTCATTTCAGGGGCTCTGGCCGGACTGGCCGGGGCCACCTACTACTGCGGCTATTCCAGCAACCTCCAGGCGGGGCTGCTGCCCTCCCAGGGCTACGACGGCATAGCCGTCGCCCTGCTCGGGCTCAATACTCCCACCGGCTCCGCGCTTGCGGCGCTGTTTCTTGGCATAATTCAGAGCGGCAAAAATTATATGAAGGCCCAGGCCAATATCGAGCCTGAGCTGGCGGATACAATTGTTGCTATTATTATTTATTTCGCAGCCACTTCGCTGATGTTCCAGCGCGTAATGGACTGGTTTAAAAAGCGCAGGGCGGGGAAGGCTCCTCCCACCATTGTCATTGGGCCCGACGATCGCCTGAAGGGAGGGATGTAGGGTGGAATTGTTCCTGACCATATCCCCTTACGCGGTTGCCTACACGATCCCGCTGCTCATTACGGCGCTTGGCGGACTCTATTGCGAGCGCTCCGGCGTTGTCAACATCGGGCTTGAGGGGCTGATGCTGATAGGCTCCTTTGCCTCCGCGTTCTTCATTTCGCTGGCGGGCCCGGCCATGGGCTCCGCAGCGGTATGGCTGAGCATACTGGTGGCAATTGCGGCGGGGGTGCTTGTATCTCTTCTGCATGCGTTCGCCTCGATAAATCTCAACGCGAACCAGGTCATCAGCGGCACCGCGATCAACATGCTGGCGGCGGCGATAACGGTTTTCTTCGCTCGCGACATAACGGGCTCCGGAAACATCCGCACCACCCTTGCGATGAACCGCTTTGATTTCCCCGGGCTGTCGGATATCCCAGTGTTGGGCCCCATGCTTTTTACCAAGACATACCATACTACCTGGATAGTGCTGGCGATACTCATAGCGTCAATATTTATTATCAACAAAACCTCCTATGGCCTGAGGCTGAGGGCGTGCGGCGAGAATCCGCACGCTGCCGACGCCGCCGGCATAAATGTGCGCCGCATACGCTACTCGGGTGTTATGATATCCGGGGCCTTCGCTGCGCTGGGCGGCTGCTGCGCCTTCCTCACCTACTCCAGGGAGTTCAACGGGACTATGAACGGCCTGGGCTTTCTGGCGCTGGCAGCCCTGATATTCGGCCAGTGGAAGCCGCTGGGGATTCTCGCGTCCACATTTTTCTTCGGCTTCGCGCAGACGATTGCCAACGTCTCCAGCATAGTGCCGGCGTTCGAACGGGTGCCCACAATATATCTGAAGACATTCCCGTTTGTAATGACGATTATCGCGCTGATATTCTTCTCCCGGACCTCGGCCGCGCCGCGGGCGGCCGGCCAGCCGTTTGACCCGGGCAGGAGGTAAGCTGTGTCCGCCCCGCCGAAAGCGGGGCGGACACATATACTACTCCGGCACTTATCAGTGGTAAATTAGGCAGGCTTGATTTGCCGGAGTAATATTGATGAATTTCCGGAGGGCTGCGCATGCGCTTTATATCATGGAACGTAAATGGGCTTCGGGCCTGCCTGTCCAAGGGCTTTATAGAAAGCTTCAGAGCTCTGGACGCCGATATCTTCGCCCTTCAGGAGACAAAGATGGAGCGGGGACAGGCCGAGCTTGACTTAAAGGGCTATCACGAATACTGGAGCTCCGCCGCGAAAAAGGGCTACTCAGGCACAGCGGTGTTTACGAAGACCGAACCGCTGTCCGCGCGTTACGGCATTGGATTCGAGGAGCATGACTCCGAAGGCCGGGTGATAACACTCGAGTACCCCGATTTTTTCTTTGTCAACGTGTACACCCCGAACTCGCGCCGGGAGCTTGAGAGGCTTCAGTACCGCGAGCGCTGGGAGGACGATTTCAGGGCTTATCTGACCGGGCTTGACGCGGATAAGCCGGTAGTAATCTGCGGCGACCTGAACTGCGCCCACCGGGAGATCGACATAAAAAACGCACGCGCCAACAGGCGAAGCGCCGGGTTTACCGATGAGGAGCGGGCGAAGCTGACGGAGCTTCTGGGCGCGGGGTTTAAGGACACGTTCCGCAGCCTGTACCCGGAAAGGCGAGACGCGTATACATGGTGGTCGTATTTCGGCCAGGCGAGGGCGAAGAATGTAGGCTGGAGGATAGACTACTTTCTGGTTTCGGACAGGCTTGCGGACAAGTTGGAGGACGCTCTCATCTATCCGGAGGTCGCGGGAAGCGACCACTGCCCGGTGGGGCTGGAAATAAAGCTGTGACGAGGTGGTGCTGTTCGCAAACGTCAAAAGCTGCTGGACAAAGACGGTAATTTTAACGCATAGCGTCTTGAATTATTATGCGTATTCTTCTTGACTTTTTCCCAGTGCGCGCTTAGTATGGGAACATCTGCAGGCATGCAGTCAAAAGAAAGAAAGAGAGGATTTAACAATGAAACGACTATTCGCGCTGCTTCTCGCCGTTGTCCTGCTGGCAAGTATGTCATCTGTCAGCGCACACGCGTACGCACCTGACTTAAATCAGCAGATGCTGATCGACAGTGCAATGATCGCAAACCCGGTTCCCGCCTCCCCTGATGAGCTGGGACAGCCAACTGAGCAGCAGATACTAAATGGGGAAAACGGCTACAAGGTCGATATGTCGAATGTTACATACAATAAAGGTGTAGCCGATGAAAACGCCAGTTACGAGTTTATTGTGGAACTTGTGGATGCTCCCTTGGGCAATGACGCTCAGATGTATAATGGTAAAAAGGCTGTCCAGCTAACAGCCCAAAATAAACTCGACCTAGTCGTCAAGGCAAACAGCCTGACTAATAAACAGAATCAGGCGATTGTAAAAGCAAAGTCCCTAGACAAAAACACTGCGGTTCTCTACCAGTACAACGCAGTTTTTAACGGATTCTCGGCAAAGATGACCTATAAGGCCGCCAACGCGCTGAAAAGCGATCCTCTCGTGAAGAACGTCTACCTTTCGAGTACATACGAGGTTCCCACCACACCCAGCGATATCTCCTCAAGCGCGATGGTCTCCGCAAACTATGCCTGGACAAACGGCTACGAGGGCGAAGGAAAGCTCATCGCGATCGTCGATACCGGAATCAAATATACCCACCCGCTGCTCAATAACCTGGACGCCGCCGGGAGGATTACAAGGGACGAAATGAAAGCCCGCGTAAACTACCTTGAGGGCACCATCGGCCTTGCGGCGGGCACGGACAACAGCGCCAAGTATTACTTCAACGACAAGGTCGTATTCGGATACGATTATATTGACATTGACCGTGATCCAATGGACGATTATGTCGGACACGGAACACACGTCGCCGGCATCGCCGCCGCCAACAACACGGGCGAAGGGCTGGTCGTGGGCATCGCCCCTAAGGCTCAGCTGATGGCTATGAAGGTGTTTTCCTCGCTCAACGGGTCTTCCAGCGACGCGGCGATCCTGGCAGGCGTTGAAGACGCCTATAAGCTCGGGGCAGACACGATCAACCTTTCTCTTGGCACCGCATGCGGTTTCGACACATACCCAGAGGGCATCGGAAAGTTCGATCTGGAACAGGCGTATCTCGCCTGCGAGCGAAACGGCACCTTTGTCTCCTCGTCGGCGGGCAACGACGCTTACATCGGCAAGGGAAGTGCTCTCGTCGACCAGCTGCCGGAGCCCATGCCGTACGCAGACAACCCCGAGTACGGCACGGTCGGCTCGCCCGGCACCTTTGAGTCCTCGTTTACGGTGGCTTCGTGCGATAATGTTAACATGACCTTAAATTATTTCATATTTAACGATGAACACATCCCCTTTACCGACACAGCAACCACATACCTTGCTACAAAGATTTTTGACGGCCAGACACTTGATTATGTCGTTGTACCCAACTTCGGCGCTTCCGCAGATTATAACGAGCTTGACGTGACGGGCAGAATCGCGCTTGTGTCACGCGGAGGAGACGCTTCAATCAGCGACTTCCGCACAAAAGCCAGCGTTGCCAGATCTAAAGGCGCTGTCGGAGTTATCATCCGCAACAATGTCGAGGGCATAGTCCGCGCCGCGACCGACTACTCGGTCACTATTCCGCTAATCGCGATCGACATGGCGTCCGGCAACAAGCTTGTTGAGGCCGGCGGCGGACAGGTTGCCTTCGCGAAGGGCTTCCTCGAAATGTTCTCAGCGGGGCCGAGCCTGATTTCCTCCTTCTCCTCCCGCGGAGTCACCCCTGGTCTGCAGCTCAAGCCTGACATCACCGGCGTCGGCGGGAACATCTATTCCACATACATCGACGAGACAGGTTACACGAGCATGGGCGGCACCTCTATGGCCGCGCCGCAAATCGCAGGCATCGCCACAGACGTAAGGGAGTATGTCGAGAAGACTTTCCCGGGCTTCACGCGCGAGGAGCAGGCGCAGCGCGTCAAGAATCTTCTGATGTCCTCCGCGCGTCCGATGAAGGATGAAACCGGAGTCTACTACTCTGTTCAGACGCAGGGAGCAGGCTTTGTCGACGTCAAGGGCTCGCTCGAAGCAACTGCCATTCTGTATGACAGCAGTCACAGATCAAAGGTTGAGCTTGGGGACGACATCGGTCGCGACGTTCGCTTTGACTTCACTCTTGAGAACATAACCGGCGAAGCCAAACAGTACAAGCTCAGCGCTGTCTTCATGGCAGACACACCATCTGTTTTCTACAACGGAGATGACCTCTCCGACTCCCTCGCCTATAACAATCTGCGCCAGACTATATTCGAAAACGGAGCGGCGTTCACCGCGACAGGCGCGGATTTGGTCGGCGACATACTGACGGTATCCGCCAACGGCAAAGCTAAAATCACGGTGGATTTCACAATCAGCGAAGAGGATAACGCGGAGATACTGGCGTCATTTTCCAACGGTTACTTTATCAATGGGTTCGTGTTTGCCGCCCCGGTGGAGGGAGAATATGAGCTCTCCATTCCTTTCCTCGGCTTTGTGGGCGACTGGAGCAAGGCGCCGGTATTTGACAAGTCCACGGCCTATGAACCCGTTCCTAAGCTTCATGACCTTCCCTTCTACCGCAAAGACTTGATGTATGGCGTCAGCGGCTATCTCGGCATCAACTCCGGTACCGGTATGTCCTACGGAACCGAATTTATCGCCGTTTCACCGAACGGTGACAGCGTACTCGATTCTGTGGCGCCGCTCATGACTCTCATGAGAAACACCCGCGATATGTTCGCTGAGATACTAGACGAAAACGGAAGTGTTGTCAACAAAATCACCTCCTCAGTCCCTACCGACACATGGGGAATTAAGTCATATGTACAGAGCAGCGGTCAGCTTTTTGCGACCGTTCCGTTCTCATTAACCTGGAAAGGCACCGACTCAGCCGGAAAGGCTCTGCCCGATGGCCAGTACTATTACCGCATCACCGCGCATACATCCGAGGGGGCTGCTCAATCGAGAACGACTCCCGTATATCTTGATGTTACAGCGCCTCAATTCTCCACGAAAATTTACCAGGAGGACGGCAAGTGCCTGCTTGAGTACAAGGTAAGCGACAACCATTATCTGCAGTCTGTCAGTGTTTCCGCCAGCTACACGTCCGGTCTGACGGTTCAGGCCCCGAACACGCACGACTACAGCGTGATATTTGACGTGACCCCGACCTATGAAAAGCTGGGCGACGCCATGCTCCAGAATATCGTTGTGAGAGCATCGGACTATGCCGGCAACGCGATAAGCTACCGTCTCGCGCCTGTTGACACAACAGGGATACAGCCATCCTTCTCCAGGATCGAATGGAGCAAGTTTGACGTAGAGAATATGCCCGCCGAAGCTATGATTATTCTGAGTGGGGGAACAAACATCACTCCTGAGAACAAAATCACAGCCACGCTCAACACCTACATTTCGGGAAAGTTTACCCCCGTTCCCGGAATCATCGATGTGCCCTGCACATTCGGTGCCGACAAGCCCAACTTTATTGAGATACCCCGTATTCCAGTGCTGGCCGCCGGAGAAAGACTCGTATGGGACATCAGGATTGCCGGCTCCACCTATTACAGGCAGGAGATATATACGACCTCTAAATGGAACAGATCAATGTGGGAGAACCAGAACGTGTTTATGGACGACGAGGGCCGCCTGGCGTTCAAATCCTCGTTGCTTCAGATGCCCAACTCCGTCCAGAGAATGGAGTACATGGGCAAGACCTACCCGGTTTTCATAAATCCCCATGACTATTACTACATTGAAGCCCCTTACGTGACCGGCGAGCAGGTCAGGATCATATACCAGAAGTTTGCCGACACCTTCTACACCTTCAACAACAATCTCACCTTCACGCTGCCCGCTCCGGACGCGCCGGCGCCGGTCATCAGGGAGATTACGTCGGATACGTCCAAGGTCACGGATTTCAACATTTATCCGGTCAACGACGTCACCAGTGTCGGCGGAGATTCAAACAGCCCTTACTATGTCGACTATGACGTGACCGTAAGCAACGCAATGAACAACTATCTCTTCAACTTCAGAGTGGACGTTGATAAAACTAAGCTCGCCCTCGCCGACGTTATCGCGCTTGGAGACGTCTACTCCGCGGGAGCTTTTACCTCCTCGCTGAAAAAGTATGCAGAGAGCGGCCGCACAGGTTACAGCATTCTTGCCGTGGCCAAACCCTCAAGCCCGATTTCTGCCGACAGCGAGACCAAGATCGCCCGTCTGCGCTTCCTGGTGCTGGACAGGAGCATTACCTCGGCGGACATAAGTCTCAACTTCGCCTATGCCCTTGACATTAACAACACCTGCATACCGACCTCCATAAGCGGCGGAGAGTCCTCGGTAAAGACGGCGGTTCTTAAGCCCTCCCCCGGAATTCTGTCTGTTTCGGTCACCACTCCGACCATCGTGGCCACGCTGGCGGCCAATCTGAGGATCAACGTGACGGATGACCTTCCCGCGAGCGAAGCGCTTACGGCATATCTTGAGGTCGACGGGGAGCTGCTCTATCCCACGCCAGTCGTCAATGGAGTCTGCACGATGAGGGTCACCGCCGCGCCCGCGAAGTCCGGCGACTACAAAATTGTGGTCACTGGCTCGGGCGGTGCGAGAGGTGAAAGCAAGGTCACCGTTACCGAGTACAACACTGACATCTGGAACGCGACAGCGTTCGTCTTTGACGGCAAGCTGCTGGTGAAGTTCAACAGCGATATGGCGCTCAAGAACACCTCAGCCTGTGTAGCGATATCCGGAAAACTATACAACGCAAAGGCGCAGGCCGACAAGCGAACGGTCGAGGTCGTCGGGATCGACGTGTCTGATCTGGCTAAGGGGACATCGGTGAGTATTAAGGGTGTTAAGTTCCCCGAGCTGTTCCCGAGCTATTCATTCACATTCAGCACGATAATCGTATAATCCCATAAGCTTGAAGGGGCTGCAGCAAAGCGTTGACTTGCTGCAGCCCCTTTATGATGCCCGAATTTGTATATTGGTCCCGCGATTAAACCTTGCCGCAATAATACTAATACCTGTTTAAAACCTGACGGTATTAATTTGCAGAAGCTTGCTGCGGCAAGCTTTCAGACCGATGACAAACCACAGTTTGTCATCGAAAGCGAGGGCAAGCTGTCGCCGCTAAGGCGGCTCGCAGAGAAAGGCTTTCCCGGAGTGAATCCGTGAAAGCCTTGAATTTCAAACTTTTTCACTCTTGCGGTCAAGCAAGAACCTGCCGCCTCCGGCGTCAGGCTCGACGCGCAAAAGTGAAAAAGGACGGAGGTCGCGGACTTTGTC
>JAVBTT010000030.1:0-127361 GCA_031556035.1 Oscillospiraceae bacterium | reverse complement strand
GGGGCGGGGCGGGGGGGGGGGGGGGGGGGTGGGTTGTGTTTCAGTCGCCGCCCTCCCCACCCCCCCCCCCCCCCGCCGCGCCGCCCCCCGCCGCGCGCGCGGGCGCCCCCCCCCCCCCCGCCTGTGCGCCCTCAAATTCTCCTTGGAGGGGATGTGCGACATGGAGCTACAGGAGCCGCGGGACAGGCTGCTGGATTTGGCGGGGGAATTCTCCGCCGCCGTCCTATTTGATCCCGCCATATTAGAGGCGCTGCCCGAGGTGCGCGGAATGTGCTCCGCGGACCGCTGCGGGCAGTACGCCGCCAACTGGTCGTGCCCTCCCGCGTGCGGGGAGCTCGACGAGTGCGCGGAGCGGATGAGGGGCTATAAAAACGGAGTGCTCGTCCAGACAATAGGCGCTCTTGAGGACGACTTCGACTACGAGAGCATGCAGGACGCCATGCGCCTGCACCGGGAAAGGTTTCTCAGACTGGCGGAAAGGGCCCGGGAGCTCTGGCCGGAATGCCTTCCGCTGTCCGCCGGGGCGTGCTCCGTCTGCGAGAGCTGCGCGTATCCGGAACCGTGCCGCGCGCCGGAGAGCTGCCACCCTTCCATGGAGGCTTACGGCCTCTTTGTGTCGCGCGTTTGCGCGGACTGCGGCGCGGCGTACAACAACGGGCCGCTGACAATAACCTATACAAGCTGCGTACTGGTATAGATCATTGCTGTACACGTTTGTACAGCAATGATCTATACCAGTACATATACAACATCAAGGGGGTTTCCAAATGAGAACACCGCTGTATGACGCGCATATAAGACTTGGCGCGAGGATGGTCGACTTCGCCGGCTGGGACATGCCGGTGCAGTACTCCTCGATTTTGGAGGAGCACAGGGCCACAAGAACCGGAGCCGGGATATTCGACGTCTCCCACATGGGGCAGCTCTGGGTCGAGGGAGAGGGCGCTTACGAGTATATACAATATTTAACAACAAATGACATGTCCCGGCTGCTCGGCGGCAAGTGGGCGTATTCGCCCGTCTGCGCGGAGGACGGGGGGACGGTGGACGACCTGATCGTCTACCCGAGGGACGGCGGCTATCTCTGCTGCGTCAACGCCTCGAACACTCTCAAGGACTTTGACTGGTTCTTATCCCACGCCCCGGCGGGAGTGACCGTTGAAAACCACTCGGACCGTTACGCGCAAATCGCGCTCCAGGGCCCTAAGGCCAAGGAACTGCTGGCCGCCGTGCCGCCTGAGCTGATTCTGCTGAGGCCCGCCACCGGCTACACCGGCGAGAGGGGCTATGAGCTCTATGTGAGGCCGGAGGACGCGGCGACGGTGTGGGACATTCTTCTTGATAGGGGCGCGGCGCCCTGCGGTCTCGGCGCGAGGGACACCCTGAGGATGGAGGCGGCCTTTCCTCTGTACGGCCACGAGATCAGCGAGACGGTTTCCCCGCTTGAGGGCGGGCTGTCCCGCTTTGTAAGGCCTGAGAAGGGCGATTTTATCGGCAGGGAAGCGCTGCTGAGGCAGAGCGCCGACCCGGCCCGCCGAACGCTGATCGGCCTTATGTCGTCCGGGCGCGTGATCCCCAGGCAGGGCTACGACGTGCTGTGCGGCGGGGAGAAGGTCGGAGTTGTGACCTCGGGCGGCCCGGGAGTCTTTGTCGGAGGGCAGATCGCGATGGCGCTTGTCGTTCCGTGCGACGGGGCGTTCGCGGTCGTCGTGCGCGGAAAGCCCGAGCCGATGGACAGGGTGGAGCTGCCGTTTTATAAAGCTTAGAAGAGCGCAAGCCCCCGCGCGTGAGCGAAAATGCGAGGAGCGACCGCAGGTCGCGACACCCTCTCAGACCCCTCGGGGTCAGCTCTCCCGAAGGGAGAGCCAAGGCTGACTCGCCTCTCCCTTTGGGAGAGGTGGCGCGAAGCGACGGAGAGGGGGCGGGAACTTGCTTGACCGCAAGAGTGAAAAAGCTTGAAGTTCAAGGCTTTCCCGGATTCACTCCGGGAAAGCCTTTCTTTGCGAGCCGCCTTAGCGGCGACAGCTTGCCCTCGTTTTCGATGACAAACTGTAGTTTGTCATCGGTCTGAGGTAATAGTATGAGCCCCGTTTTCGCAAAACGGGGCTCATACTATTATTCTATATTCTACTCTATGTTCATCGGATACTGCTGCCTGAGGGCCTCAATCTTGTCGTACACTATGCCTGAGCCCAGGGTGTAGGTCGCCTGCTCCCTCCACGCGGCGGCGCCGGCCGAGGAGAAGTACATGACGTGGAAACCGTAATCCGTCTGGACTATACCGGTGTCCCCCGGCTTGCGGGAGGAGTCGAAGCACCAGTTCTCAAACTCGGCCACCATGTCGCCCTTCATTATGTTTTCATACAGTCCCCCGGTCACTGAGGAGCCTGTATCCTCGGTATAGTTGGGCACGAGAGCCGCGAAATTATCCTCGGTCGGGTTCTTCTGCCACTCCGCCAGAACCTCGTCAGCGAGAGCCTCGTCCGAAACCAGTATATGCCGCACGCTCACCATGTTGTAGTTGTAGGTCTCAAACTCCTCCTCGCTGGCGAACGAGTCCTTGAGCTGCTCGTCGGTGAAGCTCATCGAGGACTCCAGCGTGGTCTCCCAGCGCGTCGCAAGAAAGCTCACATTTATCTGCTGCTTGAACAGCTCATAGCTCATGTTCTTCCCGAAGCGCTCCTGAAGGTTGGCGTCTATCGCGGCCTCGTCCCCGGAATAGGTCTCGGAATAGCTGTCGAGTATGGATTTTATGTCGTCGCTGTCCTTGGCGGTGAGGCTCATGCCGCTGGCCGCCGCGTCCTTGTTTATGGCGTACTCGGAGTGGAATCTGTACACAGCGTTGTCGTAAAAGTAATCAAACCAGCTCTCGTAGTTGCCGATCTGACATGGCTGATCCTCAAAGGGCACGTCAAGCGAGAGACCTACCTGGTCAAGCATGGAATAGTATGCCGACAAAAAATCCGACACCATCGCGTTGTAATAGAACTCAAGCACGGACGCGTCCAGCTCCTGGCCGTCGAACACAATCTTTTTGCCGGAGAAATCAGCAAGATATGAGGCGGGGGCTGCCCCGTCCGGGGTTTGCGAGCCGTCCTCCGAGGAACTGGTCGAGGGAGAGGCCGTGGGCTCGGACGACGGCGGGGGTGCGGAGTCGAGCACATTGGGCGTGGCGCAGGCCGCGCACGCTGCCAGCAAAAACGCCGCCAGCGCCAATGCCGCAATTTTTTTGGACTTCATCTTTTCCTCCTTATGTATAGCGCCACGCAAACGCATACGCGCCTGAACGCGCAAATAATAATATAGAGTATAGCAGCAAAAAAAACATCTGTCCAGCGGCAATACGTTTTTCCCATAAAATCTTCACACGCTCTCGACACGCCAAAAAATCAGAGCTCATACGCGAAAGGAAGGATATCCCATTTAAGCAATGCACTGTGCGGCCGCGCCGCGGAAAGCCCCTTTTCGCGACGCGCGACAAACGCGGCGCCCATTGTTTCCAGCAAATAACAGCAGCCCCACAAAATATCACTTAGGGTTGACTTTATGTGTCAGAAGTGATATACATAATCAGAATTGATGTGCATAACCAACAGAAAAACGGTTGATATTTTCGCAAGTATGATATACAATTTCTACAGTACCCGGAAGTGCATGTCGCTTTTCGTGAATAGCCTATCAAAGACCGGCAGACGGCTCGGATGACATTGCCAAGAATCAGGAGGTAATTGATTTGAAAAAAAATGCCGCGCCTGCCCTCGCGCCACCTCCACCTAACAGAACGGGCTCCCTCGGCAGCGCCCTTAGGCGGGACTGGCAGCTGTATCTCCTTCTGCTTCTGCCGGTGGCCTTTGTGATAATCTTCAAATACGCGGCCTATCCGGGCCTGCGCATGGCATTCATGAACTACAAGCCCGCGCTCGGCTGGGACAGTCCGTGGGTCGGCCTTGAGACCTTCCAGAAGATATTCAGGGATGCCGACTTTTACCGGGCGCTGAAAA
The DNA here is from genome assembly GCA_031556035.1 of Oscillospiraceae bacterium. GTDB lineage: Bacteria > Bacillota > Clostridia > Oscillospirales > UBA929 > JAVBTT01. The sequence continues at coordinate 123,360 of JAVBTT010000030.1, read as the reverse complement.
ACTCAATGATCTTCAATGTGCTGGATCTGGCGCTCGGCTTCCCGGTGCCGGTCATACTGGCCATCATGCTCAACGAGCTTCGCTTCCCCAAGTTCAAGAAGGTTACACAGACGATCCTCTATCTGCCGCACTTCCTGTCCTGGGTCATCGTGGCCAGCGTGTTCTACCAGCTGCTGAAGCCTCAGACCGGACTTGTCAATATTTTGATGAACACGCAAATCCCGTTTTTAAACGAGAAATGGCATTGGGCGGTCAGCTATCTTCTGATCGCGGTCTGGCAGAATATGGGCTGGGGCACCATCATCTACCTCGCGGCAATCACCGGAATTAGCGAGGAGCTCTATGAGGCCGCCACGGTGGACGGCGCGGGGCGCTTCCGCAAAATCTGGCACATCACCCTGCCCGGCATACGCCCGACAATGGTCACCCTTTTGATCATGAACCTGGGCCGCATCATGAACTCGAACTTTGAGCGGCTGGACTCCTTCTGGAATGTCAACGTCGTTGATTTCCAGTACCAGCTCGCGATATACGTATATGAAAAGGGAATTTCCGGAGGCCAGTTCAGCCGCGCGACCGCGGTCGGCCTGTTCCAGTCTTTCGTCGGCTTCATCCTGGTGATCCTGGCGGACCGGGTGGCAAAGAAGCTCGGCGAGGACGGACTGATATAAGGGGGGTGCAGCCATGGAACGCGCTGATAAGGAAAATCGCTCCCGTACCGGGTTTTCCAGCGTAAACCGTTTTAAGTTCGGCGACTTCATGATCATGCTCATAATTACGATTCTCTGCGTTTTTTGCATTGTCCCCCTGCTGCATATAGCGGCGAAGTCGCTGTCCAGCAACACCGCCGTGCTCTCCCAGCAGGTTCTGCTTTGGCCCAGGGGACTGAACGTGGACGCCTACAAGACCATATTCAGGGACGGCCAGCTTGTGCACGCCCTCTGGTACACCATACTGATGACCGCCCTGTTCACCGTTATTGGCATGGTGGTGACCGTGTTCGCGGCCTGGCCCCTTTCGCGCGCAAGGCTCAGGGGCCGTAAAGTTCTCAACCTTATAATCCTGTTCACTATGTATTTCAGCGCGGGCCTGATCCCCGAGTACCTGCTGTATAAGGATCTGCACCTTCTCAACTCCATGTGGGTGCTGGTGCTGCCGCTGGCCTTCTCCCCCTACAACATGCTTATAATGCGCAGCTTCATGCACTCCACAATACCGGACAGCCTGGAGGAGGCCGCCTTCCTGGACGGGGCGTCCAACTTCCAGATTCTTGGCAGGATTGTCCTGCCGCTCTCCAAGCCGATACTGGCCACCATCTCGCTGTTCTACGCGGTCGGACGCTGGAACGCCTACGCGGACGCGAAGTATTTTGTCAATAAGCGGGCTCTTCAGCCCATTCAGTACATTTTGAGCGGCATGGTGCTCAACTCCAAGGATCCGGTCAGCTTCAACGACCCGACCGGGCTGGTCAGCACCCCCGAGGTAATGCAGGCGGCGGCGGTCATGTTCGCCACCATACCCATACTGCTTGTCTATCCCTTCGTGCAGAAATATTTCGTCAAGGGCGTTATGATTGGGGCCGTGAAGGGATAAGAAGAGCGGAGCCGGGCGGGTCGACTAATAAGCCGAGCATGGTTGCGCAGCAAGCACGCACAGGATTATTTGCCGACAAAGCGCAGTACCCGCAGAAGTGGGCGCAGCCCACGCAGGCGGGGACGGAGCGGCAGCCCGAGCGCAGCTTGACATCACCGAAGAGCGGAGCCGGGCGGGTCGGCTAATAAGCCGAGCATGGTTGCGCAGCAAGCACGCACAGGATTATTTGCCGACAAAGCGCAGTACCCGCAGAAGTGGGCGCAGCCCACGCAGGTGGGGACGAAGCGGCAGGAATCCCCCTGTCGCCGCGGCGACATCCCCCTTTGACAAGGGGGACAAGGAATATAGCGGGACTTTACAGAAAAATCCCCCCGCTGTCAGTGGATTGTCCCCCCCTCTTTGAAGGGGGGCAGGCGGTGCGTTTCTTCTTAAAAAAGCCGCCCGTAATAATTTTGGTTGTATAGACAAATACTGTCTGTTACATACAACAAATTTCATGTAGGAGTGAAAAGAATGAAAATCAGCAGAAGATCTATCCTCGCGCTGGTGATGGCCTCAGTCCTGCTTCTGGCGCTGTTTGCAGGCTGCAAGACTTCGCCCTCCGCCACGCCCACCCCGACGCCCACGCCCTCCAAGGCCGCCGAAACAACCCCGACGCCGTCCGAGCAGCCCCCCGAGGTTGTTCCCGGCATGGACGGCTGGACAGCTTTTGACAGCAACGTCAAGCTGATGGTTCCGGTCTATGACCGCGCCAAAGAGGGATATCCCCCGGTCGACGACAACTACTGGACCAAGTGGGTGCAGTCCGAGTTCGGCGACAAGTGGAACATCACTGTTCAGTATATACCGATCCCCCGCGGCGATGTTATGGCCACCTACTCGATGCTGATCGCCGGCAAGCAGACCCCCACCATCATGATGGAGTACGACTATCCCAAGGTGGCTCAGTGGGCCAACGACGGCGCCATGAGAACCATTGACCTTGAGCAGTTCAAGCTCGTCGCCCCCGATTTCTATCAGGCAATGGTCGACAACAAGCACCTCGGCTACACCGACATCAACAACGAGACCTACTTCGTGCTGACCGAGCGCCCCTACTTCAACACCCCCTTTACCTTCGCCACCATGGCGCGCAAGGACTGGCAGGACGCCGTCGGCAAGACAAATCCCAAGAGCTACGCCGAGTGGACCGCCACCATTGACGCCATCGTGGCCGCCAAGCTGACAAACCTCGCTCCTCTCGGCCTGACCATCCCCTCGGACGCCTATACCAGAAACTTCGGATTCCGCGATTTCCCGGTCAGCGAGGCCGAATGGGCGCAGTATTCCAGCCTCGGCAACGCCAGCCTCTCCTGGGGCCCGACCAAGAAATACCTCCAGCGCCTGAACTCCGAGTACAACAAGGGCTACTACTCCAAGGAGTTTGAGCTTGACACCCCGGACGTCGGACAGGGCGGTTCCTCGCAGTGGCAGACCGACTTCGTCAACGGCAAGGTTTACGAATACGGCGGCTATATGTCCGGAAACGTCGCCTGGCTCACCGCTTTCTACGAAAACAACCCGGGAGCCGAGCTCGCTGTCCGTAGCAACTACTATAGCGTTGAGCCCGGCGTGGCCGATTATCCCCAGCTCCGCGCCGACAACCCGTTTGGCATGATCGTCGGCTTCAGCTCGCTGGCTACCGAGGACGAGCTCAAGGCCGCCTGGATGTATATGGAGTGGATGCTTCAGAAGGAGACCCTGGACGTCATTGAGAATGGCGTAGAGGGCGTGACCTTTGATTACAACGAGGACGGGCTGCCGGTCGTCAAGGGCGACTACAGGGGCCCCGAGATGCTCAACCACAACATGAACATCGACATGACCTGCGTAGTCCACGCCAGCAAGAAGGTCGGCACCATCGAGCAGACCATCGGCCAGCTCACCCCGAAGGGAATCCCGCAGGACTTTGAGCAGGCCCTCATCGATAACTATTACGAGCAAAGGGATATTGCCGACAAGGGCTGGGCTTATTCCGATCCGGTGTTCGCAGTTGCAATCGAGTCCGAGGCCGAGTACAACGCGACCCTGCTGAGCCTGTGGAAGGAATACTTCGCCACCCTGGTCAAGTGCAAGCCCGATGAGTTTGAGGCGAAGTACGCCGACCTGTCCCAGAAGTATCTCGACGCCGGATATAAGGAAATAATCGAGGAGCGCCTCGAGGCCTACAACAACGGCAACACCACAAAGCTGGTCAAGTAACTTTAATTCTTTAAGCTCGGGAGGGCGCTTTTCGGCAACCGCCGGGGCGCTCTCCCTTCGCGTCTTTTGTAAAAAACTCGGCATTGCCAAACGGCGCCGCCACGTGTTATAATTTTTTGTCTTATACTAATCTCTGCTCTTTAAACAGATATTAGTATTACGGTTATGTTTGTTTGGAGGAAGCTGAGATGAAGTACATTTTTGTGACCGGCGGCGTCGTGAGCGGGCTGGGCAAGGGGATAACGGCCGCGTCGCTCGGAAGGCTGCTGAAGGCCCATGGGCTGAAGGTCACGCTGGGCAAGTTCGACCCCTATCTCAACGTCGACCCGGGCACGATGAGCCCCTATCAGCACGGCGAGGTGTTCGTCACCGAGGACGGGGCCGAGACCGACCTTGACATCGGCCATTACGAGCGCTTTATAGATGTAAATCTCGGCAGGCCAAGCAGCACAACGGCCGGGCAGATATACTGGTCCGTGCTCAACAGGGAGCGGAGCGGGGATTTTCTGGGCGGCACCGTGCAGGTTATCCCGCACATCACCAACGAGATAAAGGATCGCATCTACCGCATGGGCAAGACGGGCGCGGACGTCGTAATAGCGGAAATCGGCGGCACGGTCGGCGATATCGAGCTCATGCCTTTTCTGGAGGCGATACGCCAGGTGTCGCTTGAGAACGGGCGCGACAATGTGATGTATGTCCACGTCTCGCTAACCGTCTCGATAAACGGCGAACTCAAGAGCAAGCCCACGCAGCACTCCGTCAAGGAGCTGCTCGGCATCGGGATACAGCCGGACGTCATCGTCTGCCGCTCCGAGGAGGAGCTGACCCCGGACATCAGGGCCAAGATCGGCCTGTTTTGCAATATCGCGCCGGACTGCGTCATACAGAACGTGTCCGCGAAGTCCATCTATGAGGTTCCGCTGCTGCTCCGCAAGGAGGGCCTTGACAAGGTGGTGTGCCGGCACCTGAGGCTGGACGTGCCCCCCGCCGACATGACGGAGTGGGAGAGCATGGTCGCGGGCGTGCTGGCGTGCGACAAGCCGGTGAAAATCGGGCTGGTAGGCAAGTACGTCGAGCTGAGGGACGCCTATCTCAGCGTCGCCGAGGCGCTGTGCCACGCCGGGATACCGGTGGGCGCCAAGGTGGAGATCGACTGGATACACTCCGAGCAGGTCAACGACTTAAACGCCGCCGACGTGCTGGGCGACTGCGACGGCATTCTTGTCCCGGGCGGCTTCGGCGACCGGGGCATAGACGGCAAAATCGCCGCCGCGCGTTACGCCCGCGAGCACGGGGTGCCGTTCCTGGGCATCTGCCTCGGTATGCAGATGGCGGTCATAGAATTCGCGAGAAACGTCTGCGGCATGGAGGCCGCGCACTCGTCCGAGTTTGAGCCGGACACCCCGTTCCCGGTCATCGACCTCATGCCGGAGCAGAAGGACATTACCGATAAGGGCGGCACGATGAGGCTGGGCCTCTGCCCGTGCAGGCTGACGGCGGGGAGCCTCGCCAAGGCTCTGTACGGCAACTCCGAGATCGTCTACGAGCGCCACCGCCACCGCTATGAGGTCTCCGAGCAGTACCGGGACGCGCTGGCCGCCTCCGGCCTGAAAATCGCGGGTCTTTCGCCGGACGGGAGGCTGACCGAGATCATAGAGCTGGACGGCCACCCGTTCTTTATCGGGGTGCAGTTCCATCCCGAGCTGCCGTCGCGCCCGTCGCGCCCGCACCCGATCTTCGCCGGGTTTGTCAAGTCCTCTCTCGAAAGGGCGACCGGATACAACTCGTGACATTGTTAACAAAACGTCAACGCAATGTGACGGCAAAAGAAACATTTTATTAACATTTTTCCCATGAGAGCCCTTCTTCTCCTTGACATAATGTCATGTATGTATTAGTATTGACGTGTGTATCGTACAGGGAATGCACAGTAATATTTCTAGGAGGATATTTATGAAAAGACTTCTGGCACTGGCACTGGCACTCGTGATGGTCTTCACCCTCGCGAGCTGCACCTCGGGCGGCGGCTCCAGCAAGGCCACCGGAACCATCACCGTGGGCACCCCCGCCATGAACGGCGACTTCATTTACGGCTTCGGCAATTCCAGCTATGACAAGTACGTAAAGGATCTGACCTCCGGCGCGTTTTATTACTCTCTGTATTACCTGACCCCGGACGGAGACCTTCCCCTCAACACCAAGGTGGTCGTCAATGAGAAGGAATGCTCCAAGGAGACCGACGCTGACGGCAACGTGACCTACACCTACACGCTCCAGAAAAACCTGAAGTGGAACGACGGAACCGACATCAAGGCGAAGGACTACGTGTTCGCGTTGCTGTTCCAGGCCTCAAAGGCGTGGGCCGACGCGGGCGCCACCGCCACCGACGGAGACTCCCTGCTGGGCTACAAGGATTACCACGAGGGAACCGCCGAAAGGTTCAAGGCCGTCAAGCTTCTCGGAGACTACAAGTTCTCCTTCACGATTGACGCGGCCAACCTCCCCTACTACTATGAGCCCATATACACAAACGTCTATCCGCTTTGCTCCGCCGTCTGGGCTCCGAACTGCACGATTGACTCCAACGACGACGGCGCGATGATCGCCGGCGTGGATCTGGCCGCCTGCGCCCAGAACATCGCCAACACCGAGCGCTACAAGCCCACCGTCACCTGCGGCCCCTACAAGTTCGTCAGCTTTGAGGATCAGATCGCGACCCTCGAAGTCAACACATACTTCAAGGAAGACGCCAATGGCGCCGGCAAGCCCAAGGTTCAGAACATTGTCGTCAAGCAGGTCAACTCCGAGACCGACGTCGACCAGGTTATAAACGGCGAAATCGACCTGGTGACCGGCGTTATCGAGGGCGCGAAGATTGACGCTTCCAAGTCCTCGCCGAACACCGCCTCCTCCGTTTACTCCCGCAACGGCTTCGGCCAGCTCGCGTTCGCGTGCGACTTCGGGCCGTCCGCCGACGTCAACGTCCGCTGGGGCGTTGCCTGCATGATCGACCGCAGAAGCATCGTCGACTACGTCTGCGGCGGCTACGCCGTGACCGTCGACTCCGAATACAGCCTCGCGCAGTGGATGTACCAGGAGCGCAAGGAGCAGCTGCTCAGCACCATCAAGCCGATCTCCTTCAACATCGACACCGCCAACGACTACTTTGACCAGTCCGACTACAAGTTTGAGGCCGACGGCAAGACCCCGTTTGACAGAGCCAAGGCCAAGTCCGACGGCAGCTATATGCGCTACAACAGCGCGGGCGAGATGTTCGTCCTCAACCACCTGGGCACCACCGGCAACGTCGTCACCGACTCCGTTGAGATCCAGTACGCGGCCAACGCCCCGCTCTGCGGCGTCAAGGTCAACGTGGAGAAGTCCGACTTCAACGCGCTGCTCGACAATTACTACTACGGCTACGAGCAGGGCGACCAGCGCAAGTTCCACTCCTTTAACCTCGGCCTGGGCTTCAGCGAGGTCTACGACCCGTACTACGCCAGCTACCACTCCGACTTCATCGGCACCTACGCCAACTCCGAGCAGATCTCCGACGCCGAGCTCGACAAGACGATCATGGATCTGCGCCAGACCGCCCCGGGCGACACCGAGACATTCGCGGACCGCTGGCTCGCCTTCCAGAAGCGCTTCAACGAGCTCATGCCCTGCGTGCCGCTGTACGCCAACGAATACTACGACATCTACAACGTCCGCATCACCGGCGTTGAGACCACCCCGTTCCTGAGCTGGGCGCAGAACGTCTGCACAATGACGCTGGCGTCATAAATCTTCCGCCTTTCGGATTTAACTAAAAAGGTGAGAGGGGATGGGTTTCCCGTCCCCTCTCATTTAATAAACCCATTCGGGCGGCCGGTTTATTTTTTATGAGCTCGCCCTGAGGAGGAAAGCAACGTGCTCAGGTATATATTAAAGAGAATCCTTTCGATGATCCCGGTTTTCATATGCATTTCTATACTGCTTTACGCAATAGTCAGGATGATGCCGGGCGACCCGGTGCGTCTGATGCTCCCCACCAGCCTGAAGAAGGACGCCTATGACGCGGCGTACGCGCGCATGTATGAGAAGATGGGCATGGACAAATCCATTCCCACCCAGTATGTGCGCTGGATGGGGAATATGTTTCAGGGCGATTTCGGGCACTCCGTCCGGTTCAACAGGCCGGTCGGGGAGGTAATCGGGCAGCCTATCAAAAACACGCTCTATCTTAACCTGATTGTCCTGATCCTGGAGATTGCCATCGTCCTTCCGGTGGGCATACGGATGGCGACGAAGCGGCTGAGCCTGTTCGACAACTTCTGGCAGGTGTTTTCACTCGCCACCTACTCGATGCCCTCGTTCTTCGTCGCGCTCTGCCTGATTTACGTGTTCGGGGCCAAGCTGCAATGGCTTCCGATGGGCGGAATGCCAAACTCAGCCCTCATTGGAGGGGCTCAGTACTTCCTGTCGTATCTCAGATACGCTGTTCTTCCGGCAGTTACTCTGACCGTCATAGGCGTCGCGGGGTCGCTGCGCTATGTGCGCAACTCGATGATAGACGCCCTCGGCCAGGATTATATAAGGACGGCCCGCTCCAAGGGGCTCAACGAAAAGGTGGTCGTCTACTCCCACGCCTTCCGAAACGCGCTTATACCGGTGTCGACCGTGCTTGTGGCGGGCATATTCGGGATGTTCGTCGGCTCGCCGATAACCGAGACCGTATTCTCCTGGAACGGCATCGGGCGCGTCCTGATCGACGGGCTCAACAACCGGGATTACTACCTTGTGGCGACTATAAACTGGATATTCGCTATAATGTTTGTCCTGGGTAATTTAGTCGCCGACATGGTGTACGGACTCGTCGACCCGCGCATAAAGCTCAGTTAGGGGGGATAGAGAGGAAATGGAAAAGAAAAAGGGAAAAATCTCCTTCGGAGAGACCATAAAGCGCCTCTTTATACCCTCAGGGCCGAAGAAATCCGCGCTGGAGGAGGAAGCGCTCCAGACTCCGATGAAGACCGTGCTCAAGCACTTTTTCAAGAGCAAGCTGGGGATCATCGGGCTTGTGGGCTTTGTGGCGATATTCCTGTTCTCGTTCGTGGGCTCGTTCATAACGAGGGACATGGAGCTGAACTACCTTGAGCTGACCGTCGCGAACGTCCGCCCGGGCACAAATTACCTGAGCTATCCGTCCTCGCTCAAGGGCAGGGGCGGCGATATAAAGAAGATTGTCTCCGGCTCGTCCTTCTCCATCGCCCTGATGAACGACGGAAGCCTGAATATCTGGGGAACAGAGTGCAACACGGCCATGCCGGGCGTCTCGGAGCTGGTTATGAAAATCCCCGAGGAGGTCAGGGACGCCAAAATTGTCGAGATCAAGGCCGGCGGCATCCATGTCCTGGCTGTTGACGACAAGGGCAAGTTCTACGGCTGGGGCTATCACGGCAGCGACCAGACCAAGCTCCCGATGAACTCGTCGTGGGGCCCGAAAATAAAGAGCGGCAACCTGCGCGTCAGGGAGCTGTTCGCGTCCCAGCAGTGGAGCGCCATCCTCGCGGAGGACAACAACTTCTACATCTGGGGCAACGCCTCCTCCACCGACTCCTTTATTGTCCCCTCCGAGGCCAAGGGCAGGATTGTCAAGGCCGCCACCGCGGACAACAATATCGCGCTGCTGCTGGACGACGGAACTGTCAGGGTCATTGGCGATCAGGGCACGGAGTTTGTCACGAAGTTTCCTAAGGAGCTCGGGGACGGCTCTGTCAACATCGTGGACATCGCCTCCACAAACAGAAACGTGCTTGCGCTGGACGACCGGGGAGAGCTCCACGTCTGGGGCAGCCTTCAGTATGACCAGAACAATATTCCCGCGATAGACGGCAAGGTCAAGGAGCTGGTCGGCAACTACAAGGATCTGGCCGTCCTGACCGAGGAAGGCAGGGTCTACGTATGGGGCGCCAATGACCTGCACCAGACGGACATTCCGGCTGAGCTGCAAAATGTCAAGGTTAAGGACATATACGGCGATTTCTCCAAGTTCTACGCGATTGGCGAGGACGGCTCCATTCACGCCTGGGGCAACAAGGGCTATCTGTTCGGCTCCGACCAGTACGGGCGCGACATTTTCACCCGCATAATCCACGGCGGCCGCATATCGCTGACGGTCGGCGCGATCGCGGTGCTGATATCCACGGTGATAGCGCTTCTGATCGGCATGTCCGCCGGCTTTTACGGCGGCTGGGTCGACATGTTCCTGATGCGCTTCACAGACATCGTCATGTCCATCCCGTTCATGCCCATCGCGATAACCCTGTCCGCCGTCATTGGCAACTCGATGAGCGCCATGAACAAGCTGTACATGGTCATGGTGATACTGGGCGTGCTCTCCTGGCCGGGCCTGGCCAGGCTGACGAGAGCCCAGATACTGCTGGAGCGCGAGAAGGACTTCGTGCTGGCGGCGCGCTCGCTGGGCATAAAGCAGAAGAACATCATCACAAGGCATATTTTGCCGAATATATTCAATCTCGTCATAGTCAACGTGACGCTGGGTTACGCCAGCTCTCTGCTGACGGAGGCGGCGCTCTCGTTTTTGGGATACGGCGTCGCCGAGCCCACCCCGTCCTGGGGCAACATGCTTCAAACCGCCCAGCAGACCACCGTCATCCAGTACTACTGGTGGCGCTGGTTTATACCGGCGATATTCGTCGTGCTGGCCGCGCTCTCGTTCAACCTGATCGGGGACGCCTTGCGGGAAGCCATGGACCCCAAGGCGAACGACAGATAGGGGGGCGTAGGGATGAAATTGCTTGAAATTAAAAACCTTCACAATTACTTTGAGACCCGAAAGGGCCTGATAAAGGCCGTAAACGGCGTCACCCTTTCCATAGACGAGGGCAGGACGCTCGGGGTGGTCGGGGAGTCCGGCAGCGGCAAGAGCCAGACCGCGCTTAGCGTGCTCAAGCTGTTCGAGGACAACCAGAGGATATACGAGGGAGAGGTTCTGCTCAGCGGCCAGAACATCTCTGACCTGAGCCAGAAGGAGATGTACAGGATACGCGGCAACGCGATCTCCATGATATTCCAGGAGCCCATGACGTCGCTCAACCCGGTGTTCCGGATCAAGAGGCAGATCGGCGAGGTGCTGACGCTGCACCAGGGCATGGACAAGAAGCAGGCCGAGGCCCGCTCGGTCGAGATGCTGGCCGCCGTCAAGATACCAAACCCGGAGGAGATGGCCAACCAGTACCCGCACCAGCTCTCGGGCGGCATGAGGCAGCGCGTCATGATAGCCATGGCTTTGGCATGCAAGCCAAAGCTCCTCATCGCGGACGAGCCGACGACCGCGCTGGACGTGACGATTCAGGCCCAGATATTGCGCCTGATGAACGACCTCAAGCGCGAGACCGACACCGCGATCATGTTCATCACCCACGATCTGGGCGTTATAAACCAGATAGCGGACGACGTGGCGGTCATGTACTGCGGCCAAGTCGTCGAGACGGCGCCCGTCAACTATATCTTCAAAAACGTCACCCCGTTCTCTCACCCGTACACCGAGGGGCTCCTGATATCCATACCGCTGCTCAGCGGCGACAGGGGCACCAGGCTGGAGGCGATACCGGGAGCGGTCCCCCATCCGCTGGACCTGCCCCCGGGCTGCAAGTTCGCCCCGCGCTGCAAATACTGCACCGAAAAGTGCAAAACAGAGGAGCCCGAGCTAATGCAGGTCAGCGACGTCCAGAGCGTACGCTGCTTCTATCCCAGAAAGGGGGTGCGCAGCAATGGCTGAGGAGCGCAAGGTGCTTTTGAGGCTGGAGAACATCAAGATGCACTTCCCCCTGAAGAAAAAGGACGCATTCCAGCGTGAAAAGAGATACGTCCGGGCGGTTGACGGCGTCACGATAGATATTTACGAGGGCGAGACCTTCGGCCTGGTCGGGGAGTCCGGCTGCGGCAAATCCACCCTGGGGCGCGTCATACTCCAGCTCTACAACCAGACCGCGGGGGAAATGCTGTACACCGGCGTCTCTGTTGACGATTACGCTCCGGCCTATGTGATAAGTCTTGCGCGCGATATCGCCGGGATACGCGACAGCGCCCCCGGGGAACTCATAAGCCGCCACAGAAGTGCCGTGAGACTGGCCGGCGGGTTGCTTGCGCTACAGGACCGGCGCGAGGTCTCCTCGGCGCTGGAGGCGAAATACGCGGCGGTGGCAAAGCAGAACAAAATTGAGTACGCGATGGGCAACCTCCGCCTCAAGCGCGGAGCGCTTGAGACAAACGGGGGAGACAGGGCTAAAGAGCAGCGCTATGACGCGCAGATTAAAAAATATGAGGATTCCCTCAAGCTTTTGTACGCGCAGACCTCCGCGAGGGAGGCAACGCTCGCCGAGCTGAGGAAAAAGGCGGCTTCCCTTCCGGGCTTCAAGGAGCTTGAGGCGGTCGCCGACCACAGTGTCGACCTTTCCAAGCTGGACAAGGAGGAGATGCGCAGGCTGCGCCGCGACCTCCAGATGGTGTTCCAGGATCCCTATTCCTCCCTGAATCCCAGGCTCACCGTGGGTCAGCTGATCGCCGAGGCACTTGTCGCGCACAATATGTTCAAGCGCGGCACGCGCCAGATGGAGCACTACACGCTGGACATCATGGAGAAGTGCGGGCTGCAAAAATATATGCTGCACCGCTATCCGCACCAGTTCTCGGGAGGCCAGCGCCAGCGCATTGGCATCGCGCGCTCGCTCGCGCTGAGGCCGAAGTTCGTTGTCTGCGACGAGGCGGTAAGCGCCCTGGACGTGTCGATCCAGTCCCAGATAATAAACCTGCTTGTCGACCTCAAGGAGCAGGATAAGCTGACATATCTGTTCATCTCCCACGACCTGTCGGCCGTCAAGTTCATAAGCGACCGCATAGGCGTGATGTATCTGGGTAACATTATAGAGCTGGGCGACGCGGACATCATATTCAGCGAGTCGCTTCACCCGTACACCGAGGCGCTGCTGGACGCGATACCCACCACCGAGGACGAGGCCAACAAGGAGCTTCAGGTCATTGAGGGCGACATCCCGAGCCCGATCAACCCGCCCTCCGGCTGCAAGTTCCACACGAGATGCAAGTACGCGAAAGAAAACTGCAAGACAGTCGCCCCCGAGTGGCGCGAGTGGCGCAAGGGGCACTTTGTCGCCTGCCACTATCCGCTGAAGGAAAGCGACGTGTAAGCAATATAAGGCCTATCCCCGCCTTCGGCGGGGATAGGCCTTATAAAGAGGGATATTAAGAATGCGATTTCCAATTTTTAAGAGCCTGCGCGAGCGCCTGCCGAAGGATAAGAGCGAGGAGGAGCTGCGGGAGTTCAGGGAGAAGTCCGAAACGGAGAAAAATGATCTCGCCGCTATGCTGATCGCGGCCTTTATCACCATAGCTCCGTTTGTCCTGCTGCCGGTTCTGATTATCTTTGGTCTGATCTGGCTTATGTTTGGATAGCGGGAAGGGCGCAGCCGGGCGCGCTCCAGTTCTCTGCAGGGGCGACCACCCCGGCCCTGCGGGGCCACCCCTCCATGGAGGGGAATTGGGGGGCGCTTCCTGTAGGGGCGGCTACCAGCTGCCCGCCGTATTCTTGCGTAGGTTTTTAATTACATGTGTCACATCGGCTTGAATATCAAATTAACAAGCTTGTCCGGCACGACTATGCTCTTGACGAGCTGCTGCCCCGCCGCGATTTTGGATATCTTCTCGTCCGCCAGGGCAAGTCTCACTATCTCGTCCCTGTCCGCTCCGCGGGCGGCCGTGATCGTCCCCTTGAGCTTGCCGCCCACCTGGACGGCGAGCTCCGCCGTGTCCTCCAGGCACTTTGCCGGGTCGTATTCCGGCCACGGCTGCTGGCAGGCCAGCCCGCCCTGCCCCATCTTCACCCACAGCTCCTCGCATATGTGCGGGGCGAACGGGCTGAGCAGGCGGAGGAATATCTGCATATCCGCCCAGGTGCAGCGGTCCATGTCGTTCAGCAGGGACATCAGGGCTGCTATCGCCGTATTGAACTTGAGCTCCTCGATGTCCTCCGAGACCTTTTTTACTGTCTGATGGAGCCTTCTCTCCAGCTCCGGGGTGATTTCGTTCGAGGAGACCGCCGCGCAGGCCGTCGACCAGACGCGGTCAAGGAATCTGCGGCAGCCCTTGATCGCCTGGGAGTTCCAGCTCACCGCCTTCTCAAAGTCGCCGATGAACATGATGAACAGTCGCATCGTGTCCGCCCCGTATTGCTCCACCACCTGGTTCGGATTAATCACGTTGCCCCGGGACTTGCTCATCTTCTCACCGTTCTCCGCCAGGATCATGCCCTGGGACGTGCGCTTGGCGTAGGGCTCGGGAGTCGGGGCAACCCCGATATCGTACAGGAATTTGTGCCAGAAGCGGCTGTACAGCAAGTGTAGCGTCGTGTGCTCCATGCCGCCGTTGTACCAGTCGACCGGGGTCCAGTACTCAAGGGCTTCCCGGGAGGCGAGCATGGTGCGGTTGTGCGGGTCGGCGTAGCGCAGGAAATACCACGAGCTCCCCGCCCACTGGGGCATCGTGTCGGTCTCGCGCCTGGCGGGCCCTCCGCACTTGGGGCAGGAGGTGTTGACAAACTCATCAATCAGCGACAGCGGGCTCTCCCCGGTGTCGGTCGTCTCATAGCTCTCGACATTGGGCAATGTAAGAGGGAGCTGGTCCTCGGGCAGCGGAACCATGCCGCACTCCGGGCAGTGCACGATCGGTATCGGCTCGCCCCAGTAGCGCTGGCGCGCGAACACCCAGTCGCGCAGCTTGAAGTTGACCTTGGGCGTCCCCAGGCCCTTGTCCGCCAGCCATTCGGTGATGGCAGTCTTCGCGTCCGCCACCTCCATTCCGTCCAGAAAGCCGGAGTTGACCATGATACCCGTCTCCGTGTCAGTGAACGCCTCTTTCGTGACGTCGCCTCCCCTGACGACCTCGACAATCGGCAAATCAAACTTCCGGGCGAATTCCCAGTCCCGGGTGTCGTGGCCGGGCACCGCCATTATCGCGCCGGTGCCGTAGGTGATCAGGACATAGTCCGAGATAAATACCGGTATAGTCCCCGCTGTGACCGGGTTGACCGCCCCGACGCCCTCGAGCCTGACCCCGGTCTTGTCCCTGACGAGCTCGGTGCGCTCAAAGTCGGACTTCTGGGCGGCCCTCGCGCGGTAATCCGCGACCTCGTCCCAGTTTTTTATCTGTCCCCTCCAGCGCTCCAGCGCCGGGTGCTCGGGGGAGATTACCATGTAGGTCGCGCCGAACAGCGTGTCCGGGCGCGTTGTATATACCCTCAGGCTGTCCTTCTCGCCGCCTCCCCGCACGGGCAGCGGATCGGGCGATTGAGAATCGTCCCTGCATTCCCCGGGAAATATGACCGGGAAGTCTACCTCCGCGCCCTCGCTGCGGCCGATCCAGTTGCGCTGCTGGGCCTTTACGCGCGACGGGAAATCCACCGTGTCCAGGTCATCCAGCAGGCGCTGGGCGTAGGCGGTTATTTTGAGCATCCACTGGCTCTTCTCCTTGTGGATAACGTCGCTGCCGCAGCGCTCGCAGACGCCGTCGACGACCTCCTCGTTTGCCAGCACGCACTTGCAGGACGTGCACCAGTTGACGGGCATCGTGGCCTTGTAGGCCAGCCCGTTTTCGAACAGCTTGAGGAATATCCACTGCGTCCATTTATAGTACTGCGGGTCGGTCGTGTCGACCTCGCGGGAGTAGTCGAAGCTGTAGCCGAGCGACTGCGCCTGCCCCCGGAAGGTGGCGATATTGCGCCTTGTCACCTCGGCGGGGTGTATTTTGTTTTTTATCGCGTAGTTCTCGGTGGGCAGGCCGAAGGCGTCCCAGCCTATCGGGAACAGGACGTTGCAGCCCTGCATCCTGCGCTTGCGCGCCAGCACGTCCATGGCGGTGTACGGGCGCGTGTGGCCGATGTGCAGCCCGTCCCCGGAGGGGTAGGGGAACTCGACCAGCACATAGTATTTCTGCATATGAGAGCGGTTGGAGGCCGCGGACACGCCCTTGTCAGCCCAGCGATCCTGCCATTTCTTTTCAATCGGTTTCGGATCGTACTTGCTCATAAATCCGCCTCGTTCCACTGTTTGGCGTCCGCCCACAATCTCTCCAGCGAGTAAAACTCTCGCGTCTCCTTCAGGAACAGGTGCGCGATCACGCTGCCGTAATCGAGCAGCACCCAGCTCCCCGACGCGTGCCCCTCAATGTGCCCCGCGAGCTCGCCCCGGCTCTTCATCTCCATCTCGCAGAAGTCCGCCAGCGTTTTCAGGTGTGTGGAGGACGAGGCGGTGGCGATTATGAAATAGTCGGCCAGTATGGTAAGGTCGGTGACCTCGAGAATTTTGATGTCCTGCGCCATTTTGCCGTCAAGGGCCTTGGCGAACACCTTTGCTGTTTCCCTGGGCGTCATACGATGTCTCCTTCATGAGTAGTATGGGTGGATGTTTTTGAGTTGCCGTCTCCGAATCCCTCCACCACCTGCAAACGGTTCCCCGCCCTTTAACAAGGGAGGGAGGAAAGGGCGGCACGGACGTCCCCATCCCCCTTGTTAAAGGGGGATGTCGGCCCAAGGCCGACAGGGGGATTATCCCTTTGTAGGGGCGGGGTTCCATCCCCGCCCTTCCCCCCGCAGGGGAAAGGATGCGCGGGCGACCGGGGACGGTCGCCCCTACAGGGAACCCGCTCCGGCTCCACATTCCCCTCCTTGGAGGGGTGCCCGCCGCTTCGCGGCGGGCGGGGTGGTAGCATCGACGCGCGGGGGCTTCGCTATTCGAAATTATATCACAGCTTCATTGCCTTGCGCAAGGGCAGCCAGCGCAGAACCTCGGGCAGCGTTTCGTCCCAGTAGTCGCATGTGTGCCCCGCGCCCTGCTTCTCGCTCCATTTGACCTCGAAGCCCAGCCTGACGGCGCAGTCCCGGAACGCGGCGCACTGCGGGAACAGAGGATCGCTTGTGCCGCAGCACAGGAACAGCCCGGCCCTCGGTGAGCTCCGCGCGGCCGCCTCAAGCAAGCTGTAGCTGTCGTCCTCCGGCTTTACGTCCCTGCCGAACACCAGCTCCATCTCGTCCAAAAAGCCCGGCGGATAGTCCTCGGCCCTCATAGCGGCGTGAAACGCCCGCCCGATATACGCCCCCGACATCCCGGCCGCCGCCGAGAACACATCCGGACGGCGCAGCCCGAGCTTCACCGCGCCGTAGCCGCCCATCGACAGCCCCGCCGCGAACGTGTCCTCCCGCCTGTCCGACAGCGGGAACATGCTCCGGCAAATCTCGGGCAGCTCCTCGCTGACATGCGTCCACCACCTCGGTCCCCTGTCCATGTCTGTGTAAAACCCCCGCGCCGTAAACGGCATGACAACAGCCAGGTTGTACTTCTCCGCGTAGCGCTCCACCGACGTGTGGCGCTGCCATATCGTGTGGTCGTCCGAGAGCCCGTGCAGCAGGTAGAGCGTCTGGTACGGCGGCCTCACCTCGGGCTTCCAGGTTGTCTTCTGCGGCAGTATCACGTCCATCCACATCTGCATCTGGAGGACGGAGGAATAGTAGTTCACATGCAAAAGCGGCATGGCAGGGCCTCCCTTCCGTTATACGGAAAAACTATCAAAAGCGTTCCGCTTTGGGCCGATATCCGGCTTTTTTCGCCGATGAACTCGTTGCTCACTCCGAGGGGGTGGGTGCTTGTCAGCTCCGCGTCCACAAGCGGGTATTTCAGCCCCCTGAGATTCACTCCGGTGGAGCGGCAGGATACCGAGAATACGGAGACGAGGCCTCTGTACCCGCTCCCGAACTCGATTCCGCCGCCGCGCACGCAGGTCGACGCGCAGCCGTCACCCATCAGAAAGCCCTGAGCGCCCCGCTCCTCCAGCCAGGCCAGGCACTGGAGATTTGCCAGCGTGTGGTCAAACCTCCCGCCTGTGCCGCCGTAGATGTGAAACTCCCGGCAGCCGATGTCCAGGCCGCGCCTCAGCGCGGCGAGCGTGTCGGTGTCGTCCTTTTCCTTCTCAAGGCGTATGACGTTTGGATGCTCGGGGACTCGCTCCAGTGAGTCAAAATCCCCGATGACGAGATCGGCCTCGAGCCTGAGCCTCTTAAGGCGTTCATATCCGCCGTCCACCGCGATCACATAGCTCCCGTCCCCGCGCGGAGGCTTAGGCGAATATATCGGGCCCGCCCCAATAACGACGCATTTCTTCACCGTATCCACTACTTTGTATACTCAAATTCCGTGCCGTAGACGTCTATGACGTCCCCCTCGGCGATCCCCAGCTCCTCAAGCCTCTCGAACAGTCCGTTCTGGCGCAGGCGGCGGTTGAAGTACATCCTGGACTCAAGCTCGTCGAGGTTGATGTCATTCAGCAGGCGCTCAATCCACCCGCCCTCGACGACCCATACCCCGTCCCCGTGCGTAATCACCGTCTCGTTGATGTCCCCGCCCCCGGCCGGGACATAGTCGGGCTCAAACACGAGCACCGGAGGCAGCGTCCTGACATGCCCCTCCACGGCGCTAATAAGCGTGCGCACCCCCTCGGTCGTGGCGGCGGACACCGGCCAGACCGGCAGCGGGGCGACATGGGCCCTCAGGCGCTCAAGCGCGTCCCCGTCCTCAAGTATGTCCGTTTTATTGGCGACTACCCACTGGGGCCGGCCCGCCAGCTCCGGGGAATAGGCCGCCAGCTCGGCGTTTATCGCGTCAAAATCTGCGCAGGGGTCGCGTCCGTCCACCCCCGCGGTGTCCACAACGTGCAGCAGCATCCGGCAGCGCTCGACGTGGCGCAGGAAGGCGTGCCCGAGGCCCGCCCCGTCCGCCGCTCCCTCGATCAGGCCCGGGATGTCGGCGCAAACGAAGCTGCGCTCATGCTCCACATAGACAACCCCCAGGTTCGGGCTTAGGGTCGTGAAGGGATATCCCGCTATCTTGGGCTTCGCGGAGGACATGACGGTCAGCAGCGAGCTCTTCCCTGCGTTCGGGAAGCCTATCAGCCCCACGTCCGCCAGCAGCTTGAGCTCAAGAACGATCTCGAATTCCTGCCCGGGCAGCCCCGCCTTCGCAAAGCGGGGGGCCTGCCTGGTCGGGGTCGCGAAATGCGAGTTGCCCCAGCCGCCGCGCCCTCCCTTTGCCAGCAGGAACTCGCCCGCGGCGGACATGTCCGCCATCAGGCCGCCGGACTGCTTTTCCCGCACAAGGGTTCCGCGCGGCACCCGGATGACAAGGGACTCGCCGTCCTTGCCTGTGCAGCGCTTGCCGGAGCCGTTTCCTCCGGTTCCGGCGGCGTATGAGCGCTTGTAGCGGAAATCGGCCAGGGTGGACAGGTGGTCGTCGGCCCTCAGGATGATATCCCCGCCGCGCCCGCCGTCCCCGCCGTCCGGCCCTCCCGCGTTGATATATTTCTCGCGGTGGAACGCGACGGCGCCGTCCCCGCCGCGCCCTGCTTTGACCGTTATTGTGGCTGTGTCTGTGAACATATTGTCAATCAAATCCTTCTGTCTGTGGATATGTTGTCTGTCTCGGAGCCTGCCCCCGCACCCTCTCCGGCGCTCCGCGCCACCTCTCCCTCCACCGCCCGGGCTCCGGCTTCTCTTCCAAACAAGAAAAGGCCGCCTCAGGGCGTGGGCCACCAACGGTTATTCCCGCCCGACAGGGGGGATTCGACCGCCGGCCGTTCCTCGCGCGCTGAGACAGCCCGTTAATGCTGATATCGTCTTAAAGACATGAGGTGCGTACAAGCCCGGGATTACTGCTCCGGGTATACGGAAACCTTCTTGCGGTCGCGTCCGAGGCGCTCAAAGCGCACATGGCCGTCCTTGAGGGCAAACAGCGAGTCGTTGCTTCCGCGCCCCACGTTCTCGCCGGGGTGTATCTTGGTGCCGCGCTGGGTGTAGAGGATGTTGCCGGCCAGAACAAACTGGCCGTCGGCGCGCTTGGCGCCCAGCCGCTTTGAAAATGAGTCGCGCCCGTTGCGGGACGAGCCTACGCCTTTCTTGTGAGCCATGCTGTATCTCCAATCCGCCGGAATACGGCCGGTAATATGTTGTGTTAATTACGCAGGGATTATAATCTTCTCAATCTTAACCTTGGTATATGCCTGCCTGTGGCCGGTCTTTTTGCGGTAGGTCTTCTTGGACTTCATCTTAAATACGATGATCTTCTTGTTTTTGCCGTTCTTGACGACGTTGCCGGTGACCTTGACGCCCGCGACCGTGGGGTTGCCGAGCTTGACCTTGTCCCCGTCGTACACCGCGAGCACTGCGTCGAATTCGGCGGTCGCGCCTTCCTCAAGCCCGAGCTTCTCGATGTAGATGACGTCTCCCTCGGAGACGCGGTACTGCTTGCCTCCGGTTTCAATGATAGCGGTCATGGAATCCCTCTGTATCTCAGTCTCGCTCTGGCGGGCGGCGCACAACGCGGATTTTAAAAATCCGTCATAGGCGCGCTTAACAAAGCCCGTTCGACGCGGCTCATATAGTTTAACATGGAGGTCTTAAAATGTCAATAAAAAATAATTAAGGCGAAAATATGGCAATACAATCCCCTCACCTCGGGTTCACGTGCACCGCGCAGTGCCCGACGTTGCCGCACCGCGCCTCTATCGTATCGTGCACCCTCTCGGCTATGTCGTGACCCTGGGCGACGGACAGGCCGGAGTCCACCGACACCTCGAGCTCCACAAAAATTATGTTGTTGCTCAGCCTTGTTCTCAGAAGGTCAACGCCCTCCACCCCCTCGACCTCAAGTGCGGTGCGCTCGATATCGCGGCACACTTCGCCGTCGGCCGAGCGGTCGGTGAGCTGCCCCCCGGCGGTTTTTCCGATGTCGAAGGCGGCCTTGAGGATTATCAGGCACACAACGATCGTCACCGCCGAATCGAGGTACCACAGCCCGAGGAATGTCCCCGCGACGCCTATCAGCACGGCGACCGAGCTTATCGAGTCTGTGCGGTGGTGCCACGCGTCCGCCATCATGGAGCCGGAGTCGTATTTTATCGCCCTTGCCCTTGTGTACCAGAACATCCACTCCTTTGACGCGATAGAAATCACCGTCACTCCCAGCGCCAGCCACGACGGCCGGGCGACCTCGCGGGAGATCAGCCTCGCGACTCCCTCAAAGCCCAGGTACAGCGCCGTCAGCGCGAGCGCAATCGCGAGGCAGAAGGATATTATGGACTCTATTCTCTGGTGGCCGTATGGGTGCCCGTCGTCGGCCTCCCTGCCGGAGACCTTCAGGCCCACAAGGACCATCAGGGTGGTGAAGATGTCCGAAAACGTGTGCGCCGCGTCCGACAACACAGCGACGCTGCCGCTCATCGCGCCGACAGCGGCCTTTGCCGCCGCCAGCAGCGTGTTTGCCGCGATTGTGACAAGGGAGGTCTTTTTGAGCTCCCTGTAGCGTGTGTTCTGTTCCATGAGCATCGGTCCTTTCGCAATGAGTTGATGGGCAGGGGACGCCCCCCACTTCGGCGGGCACTGCGCTTCGTCTGAAAATAAGCGTCGTCGGGCACACGGGGGCGGAAGACGTCTGCCGCCCCCGTCCGTTTCTCCTGGCTTATTTTCAGACCCTCCCGGCTACGCTCTTCTTATACAAAAGCCCCGCGGGATCATATCTCCCGCGGGGCTTTCCCGCTGCCAAAAGGCCCGGCGGGCCTCTGAAAGCCCGCCTGACAGTCTTATATTGTCGCTCTCTATTGTATTATATGCGTCATTACTTATAAATGTAACACCTCGGGGGCGTTTTAGTCAATCCGCACATTCGGAGGCGGCGCTACTCGCCGCTTATCTCTTCCAGGCGCCTGGCGTAGAAGGGGGCACGCATGCCGCCGGGGTCGGCCTCTATCGCGCGCGCATACATCTCCCTTGCGCTGTCATAGTCCTTAAGTTTATTATCCAGGAAAATCGCATACTTGCCGAGAACATTGGCGTCACCGGAGTCCGCCCCAACCGCACGTTCGTAGTATTCTTTTGCTGGGTCGTAATTATTGCGTATAGCTTCCAAAAAATAAGCGTAGTTGCTAAGAAGTGTGGAATGATTGGGATTCGCCTCTATAGAACGCTCATAGTATTCCTCTGCGCTATCGTAATCCTTGCATTTGGTAGTCAAAAAATTGGCATAGTTGCCAAGATTGCTGGCGTGCTCTGGGTCAACCTCAACGGCGCGTATGTAGAACGCTTCCGCATCATCGTAGTCGCTGAGCGTGTTCTCCAAAAAGATCGCGTAATGGCCAAGGTTTCTTGCGTTATTCCCATCTATCTGTATGGCCTGTTTAAAGTATTCTTCAGCCTTTTCCGCGTCTCCGTGCAAATGTTCGACACGTGCCCGCGTCCCGATCAGCCAGGGGTCGTCCGGGAACCTTTCGGCAGCCCGCCCCAGCATTTCGACCTGCTTTTTATACGGCTGCGACCAGATATCCCTCAGCAGGCTCACCGGCGTCTCCGGCTCCCCGTCCCCGATTATGCTCCCCAGCGCCTCGGACGCGCTGTCTTCGGCTGGCTTTTGCGCGTCTATCCTCTCCCTGTCGCGCCTCTCCTGCTCCTCGGCGCAGTCGTGCAGAGCTTTAAGCAGGTCGGCGTGCCGCTTTAAAGGCTCCGCCATAAACTCATTTTCGCTTGGGGCGCGGTATCCCAGCGCCGCGCCGATCTGCACCATGGTGCCGTCAAAGCCGTTGTGGGATATGCACACTCCGTCGGCCTTGTCCAAAAAATCCCGCACTCTGCCCTTCGGCTCGGATTCCTTGAACAACAGCCAGTAAGGCACCCTGTAAATATTTCCGAACATCTCCGCGCGGCTCTCCAGAAAGTCCATCAGGCTCGGATCGTTGCCCGCGTACCCTATAAACACCGGATGGTACGCGCGGAAGACCCGGTCGAGCGTCTTCCCCCATTCGGCGGGTAGCACCTTTATGTCCTCGGGCGCGCTTACCGGGCCGAGCAGCAGGTCGCGGTGCAGCTTCAGGACGACGGGCAGCGTCAGATTGTCCTCATAGTGGCGCGCGAGGGCCTCGTGCCCAAGCACCATTGGCATTTTCAGCTCGTAGTAGCTCACGGCGTCCTCTGTCAGATGGTCGAAGTTTGTGGTTATCACGATGTTGTGGCGCGTCTTTGTCAGGATGTGGGACAGTATAACGTAGCCGCAGCTGGGCCGCGCGTCCTTCATCAGCTCCTCCAGCCGCTTGCGCCCGGCGCGGGGATTGTCCTCAAAGTTCTTGTAATAGTATTCGCTGTAGAACGACTGCCTGTTGTCCCGGGTGATCCCGAGCTTCCCCCTCCACTTCTCGTAATGGCCTGGAGGCAGACTGCCGACAAGCTCCGCGTCCCATTCGTCGACAAGCTGCTGGCCTGTCCTTATCCCGGATTCCAGCGAGGCTCCCGCGCCCAGCACAAAGCAGTATCTGTCATCGCTCACGCCGTCCGAGGCCGACTTAAACCTGTTCACAAGCCCCTCCAGCGTCCTTGGTATGTATGCCATCGCTCAATACCCCCCGGTGTTGATACGTTACAATGGCATCATTCTACAGCAATATGGCAAATATGACAAGATGAAACATAAAAAGGGGGCCAATTTGCGTTGATCCGCGCAGGAGCGGATTCTATATGCGCCCCAAAAGCGCGGGAAATCCGGGCGGAAATGGATTCCGCCCGCCCGGTCAAAACAGCTTCAGCGCAGCCAATACTATCAGTATGGCCCCGCCCAGCCAGGTCAGATCCAGCGAGGTTCTTCTGGCGAGCCTGTTGCCGGCGAGACTGCCCAGCAGGACGCAGGCCGCTGTGGTCACTAGCGAAAAGCCTATGGCCATGAACGGATTCACGCTGGCGATGCCCGCCCCGAAGCCGACCGCGAGCCCGTCGAACGACAGCGCGATGGCCAGGGACGCCGCCTCCGCCGGCGAGAGCGTCTTTGAGCGGTCTTTGTCCGCCTCCTCCGGGTCGGCGTAGATATGTAATATGAAGCCCAGGCTGAAGGCCGAAAAGCTGATTTTCTTGTTCAGGCCGTTGTGCTTTCGGATAAAGCCTTTGACGCCGCTGTCAAAAAGCTTGACAAGCCCCAGCAGCAGCAGTATCGCGAAGCAGATGCCGGACGCCAGGCCCGCCGGCAACAGTCCTCCAATCGCTCTGCCGAGGAATAGCGCCGCCGCCAGTATCCCGCTGCAAACGGCGCTTATTATACCCACAGACATCAAGGGTATTTTTATCCTGTCGGCCCCGTACGCGAAGCCTGAGACCAGCGCGTCCACCGACAGGGCCGCCACCAGCAGGAAGGCCTCAAGCGCCTGAAAAAAGATATGCAAAAAAATCACCGCCATCCACACTTCGGAGGGCAAAACCGTCAAATTTCCGGGATATTCGGGAAATACGGCGATTCCGCTCCTGTATATCCTATTCCGAAGTGTGACCGCGAGTGACTGAAGTGTAAAACGAAGAGCGGAGCCGGGCGGGTCTGGAAAAATACTAGGAGCGATTGCCAATCGCGACGACGGATTTTTCCAGACAAAGCGCAATACCCTCCGGAGCAGGCGCAGCCTGCACAGGAGGGTACGGAGCGACAGCCCGGCGGGAGCTTGATCACCCGAAGAGCGGAGCCGGGCGGGTTCCGCATCTCCTGTATTGAACGGGCAAGTGTTGCTCTTCTGCGTGTAGTGGCGTAAAAAAGCAGTCTGACCCTCCCTCGGGTGAGGACGGGTCAGACTGTAGGCAAAACCTTGCTGCGGCATGCTTTTGCCGATTACTAAATCTGCTCATTCTTCTCTTCAAACAGATGGCGGTATTATTTGTTGTCCTCGTCCACGACCTCATAGTCCGCGTCGACCACGTTGTCGGCCGAGCCGCCGGCCCCGGACTCGGGAGCGCCCGGCTCGCCCTGCGGCGGTGTCTGCTGATAGAGCTTCTCGGAAATGGCGTAAAACGCCTGGGCAAGCTCGTCGGTCTTTGTCTTTATCGCGTCGCTGTCCGTGCCCTTCAGGGCTTCCTCCAGCGCCTCAATCGCCGTTTTGACCGGCTCCTTCTCGCTGTCGGACACCTTGTCGCCCAGCTCGTCGAGCGCCTTTTTGGACTGGTAGACCATCTGGTCGGCGTGGTTGCGCACATCGACCTCCTCGCGGCGCTTCCTGTCCTCCTCGGCGTACTGCTCGGCCTCGCGCACCGCCTTCTCGATGTCCTTCTTGTCCATGTTGGTGGAGGAGGTTATCGTTATCTTCTGCTCCTTGCCGGTGCCTAAATCCTTAGCGCCCACGTTGACTATACCGTTTGCGTCAATGTCGAACGTGACCTCAATCTGCGGCACGCCGCGCGGGGCGGGCGGAATCCCGTCCAGATGGAAGCGACCCAGCGTCTTATTGTAGGACGCCATCTCGCGTTCGCCCTGAAGCACATGCACCTCGACCGAGGTCTGGCCGTCCGCCGCGGTGGAGAACACCTGGCTCTTCTTGGTTGGGATTGTCGTGTTGCGGTCGATCAGCTTTGTGAACACCCCGCCCATCGTCTCGATACCCAGGGACAGCGGAGTGACGTCCAGCAGCAGCAGGTCCTTGACGTCGCCGCCCAGTACGCCGGCCTGAATCGCCGCGCCCATCGCGACGCACTCGTCCGGGTTGATTCCCTTGAAGGGCTCCTTGCCGGTGAAGCGCTGCACTGCCTCCTGAACCGCGGGGATACGGGTCGAGCCGCCGACCAGCAGCACGCGGGCCAGCTCCTTCGGGTCGAGGCCGGAGTCCTTCATGGCCTGCCTGACGGGGCCCATGGTCTGCTCGACGAGATGTCCGGTCAGCTCGTTGAACTTGGCCCTGGAAAGGGTCATGTCCAGGTGCTTCGGCCCGGAGGCGTCCGCCGTGATATAGGGCAGGTTGATGGAGGTCGACGTCACTCCGGAGAGCTCTATCTTCGCCTTCTCGGCGGCCTCCTTCAGGCGCTGCATCGCCACCTTGTCGTTTGAGAGATCCACGCCCTGCGTCTTTTTAAACTCCGCCGCCATCCACTTCATCACGCAGTCGTCGAAGTCATCGCCGCCAAGCCTGTTATTGCCGGCGGTGGCCAGCACCTCAAGCACCCCGTCGCCGATCTCCAGGATGGACACGTCAAACGTGCCGCCGCCCAGGTCGTATACCATGATCTTCTGCTCGTGCTCCTTGTCCATGCCGTAAGCCAGCGCCGCCGCGGTGGGCTCGTTTATTATGCGCAGCACCTCAAGACCGGCAATCCTGCCCGCGTCCTTGGTGGCCTGGCGCTGGGAGTCGGTGAAGTAGGCCGGGACGGTGATGACGGCCTGCGTCACCGTTCCGCCCAGGTAGCCCTCGGCGTCCGCCTTCAGCTTTTGCAGGATCATCGCGGAAATCTCCTGGGGGGTAAACTTCCTGCCGTCGATTTTGACGGTGTGATCCGTGCCCATCTCGCGCTTGATTGAGGTGACGGTGCGGTCGGTGTTGGTGATCGCCTGGCGCTTCGCCACCTGGCCCACCATGCGCTCGCCGTCCTTGGAGAACGCGAGGACGCTGGGAGTGGTGCGGGCGCCCTCGGCGTTTGCGATGACGACCGGCTCTCCGCCCTCCATGACGGCCACGCAGCTGTTGGTGGTGCCAAGGTCGATTCCGATTATTTTAGCCATAATGTTATTCCTCCAATGTTAGATGTTGTATTTAAAAAGGGTTGGATTTATTTAGACGCACTCCCCCTGCCGCCTGTTGGCGGCATCCCCCTCACGGAGGGGGACACGGGCTCTTTGCCTCCCTCTCAGAGGGAGGGGAACCGTCCGCAGACGGTGGAAGGAGCATGGAGACCGCTGAAGTCGTCGGCCTCTGCGAAGGCGTGAGGACGCGGCTTATTTCCGGCCCCGCACGGCTCCGGCTATTCTAATTCGCCACCTTGACCACGCTGTGCCTGATAACCCTGTCTCCCATAATATAACCCTTCTGAAAGACCTCCACAACCTCGGATTCGCCCGCCCCCTCCTGCTCGATGTGCATAACGGCGTTGTGCAGGTTTGAGTCGAACTGCTTGCCGAGAGCCTCGATCTCGCTGACACCGGCCTTGTCGAGGATGTCGACAAACTGCTTCGTTATCATCGCGACTCCCTGCGCGTAGGCCGTGTCTGTGGTCGGGGCGGCGGCGGCGCGGTCGAGATTGTCCAGTATCGGCAGGAACAGCGCGACCGCGTCAGCCCTGATGCCGCCGCAAAGGGCCTCGCGCTCGCGGGCGGTGCGCTTCCTGAAATTGTCGTACTCCGCGGCGATGCGCAGCAGCTGATCCTTTGTCTCCATAAGCTCCAGCGTGATCGGATCGGGCGTCTCCTCCGGGACTGTCCCCTCCGACCGCTCCGGGGGCACAGGAATTTCGGACGCGTTCTCCAGAGACTTTTCCTTATCCTGTCTTTTGCTCATCAGCTTGTTTCCTCCTCATCATTCTGTAAAAGCGCGCCCAGCCGGGCGGCTATATAGGTAAGGCGCGAGGCCAGTCTGCTGTAATCCATTCTTGTCGGGCCAACAAGCCCGATCAGACCCTGCTGTCCGCCCCTCATCTGAAATGACGCCATGATAACGCTCGCGTCGCGCAGCTCGGACGCCACGTTTTCCGGCCCGATCGTAATACGTACGCTGTCCGGCGAGGGCGGGGCGGGGATGTTCATGAGGCTCTGCCGCTGCTCCGCCAGATATTCAAGCGTCTTTCGGGCCTTCATCACGTCCCGGAACTCGGGGTGGTTCAGAAGCTGGGTCTCGCCCGAGAGGTAGGAGTCGCGCGTGGACGCGCTTTTGATTATCTCCTGCATGAACTCCGCGGCCAGGGGCAGATATTCCGCGCCGGAACCGGCCAGCAGGGCGCATTTCTCACAAAGCGTGTCCGTCACGGACGGCTGACCGGCAAAGCAGGCGTTGAGAGCGTCGGCGAGCCTGCGTATATCGGCGGGGTCGGCGGGCTTTTGCAGCCGCGCGAGCTTGTTGCGCACCTGTCCGCCCTCCAGCACAACGACAATTACCAGAGAAGACGGGTCGGCCAGAAAGAGCTCAAACTTCTGGAACTTGACCGCGTCCGGCTGCGGCGGCGCTGTAATGGCCGCATAGCGTGTCATGCGGGCGATGAAGCGGCCGGTCTCCTCCATCAGCCTGTCGTATTCCTGGAGCTTCAGGCGCAGCGCGTTATTTATGGTTTCCATTTCCTCCAGGGTAATACGGTGGCGATGCATAAGGTCGTCGACATATAGGCGGTAGCCCAAAGAGGTCGGCACCCTGCCGGCCGAGGTGTGAGGCTGCTCAAGGTAGCCCTGCTCCTCGAGAAACGCCATCTCGCTTCTGAGGGTGGCGGAAGAGAAGCCTATATTATAGCGCTCAGCCAGGGCTTTAGAGCCAACCGGCTCGGCGTTTTGGATGTATTCGTCCACAATCGCCTTCAGTATAAGCTTTTTGCGGGGATCCACGGAGCATCACCCCAAAAGATATTAGCACTCTGGCCTGTTGAGTGCCAAAGATACTTTACCACCCGGCGCACAGGGTGTCAAGGCGGTTTTTGTGAATAAACGAAGAATAATATGTACCCGGCTCCGCTCTTCGCATGATCAAGCTCCCGCCGGGCTGTCGCTCCGTACCCTCCTGTGCAGGCTGCGCCTGCTCCGGAGGGTATTGCGCTTTGTCTGACAAAATCCGTCGTCGCGATTTGCAATCGCTCCTAGGATTTTTCCAGACCCGCCCGGCTCCGCTCTTCTTGATATTCGACATAAACCGCTTGATTTTTACAGATTATTAGTATACCATTCAACCAACTTACATAGCAGGGGTGAAATCATGGAGGACAGGATATATCTGACGGTGGCCAAAAACCTTGAGGACGATATAATCTCGGGCGCTGTCCGCGAGGGGGACGCCGCTCCAAGCACAAACGCGCTCGCGGAGCGCTTCGGCATCAATCCGGCCACAGCGGCCAAGGGGGTGTCCCGTCTGTCGGACGAGGGCTATCTCACAAAGAGGCGCGGAATTGGGCTTTTCGTTGTACCGGGCGCGCGTGACGCGATACTTGAGCACCGCAGGCGGGAGTTCCGCGAGGTTCTGCTTCGCGCTCTGCTGGACGAGGCGCACAAGCTGAGCATATCAAGGCGCGATATGGTCGCGATGATAATGGCGATGGAATAATAAGAAGAGCGCAGCCGGGCGGGTTCCGAAAAATCCAACGAGCAGCGAAGCGCACGAGGAAGCATTTTTTGAGACAAAGCGCAGGCGTTTGCTGAAGGCGGCGCAGCTGCCAAAGGCAAAGCCGGAGCGACAGCCCGGCGGGAGCTTGACATCACCCGAAGAGCGGAGCCGGGCGCTCCCTGTAGGGGCGACCGTCCCCGGTCGCCCGCGCATCCTTTCCCCCGGCGGGGATGGAACCCCGCCCCTACGGAGAAAATCCCCCGCCGCCCGCAGGCAGCACCCCTCCCCGGGAGGGAAATGGAACTGCAGGGGTGAACGTCTTGGTGCTCCGTCATATGGGAACCATGTCGCTTCAGGGATACCGTGCCCTGCGGGTGGGATAATAACCTCAACAACGACACAGAAGGAAGATGAGCAGATGGAGAAACAGCAATGGCACACTTTAACCGAAAGAGACGCCCTGCGGGAGACGGGAGGGGACGCCAAGGGGCTTTCAAGGGCCGAGGCGGTCAAAAGGCTGGAGCAGAACGGCCCCAATAAGCTGACCGAAGGAAAAAAGAAAACCCTGATCGGAATATTTTTCGCTCAGTTCCAGGATCTGATGATCTGGGTGCTGATCGCGGCGGCGGCGGTTTCCGCCTTCGCCCCTCTGCTCTCGGGAAAGAGTTTGGAGTTGGCGGACGCGGCTATAATAATGGTCGTGGTCATTCTGAACGCCGTGCTGGGAACCATTCAGGAGTCCCGCGCCGAGGCGGCGCTCGACGCCCTCAAGGAGATGGCAGCGCCGAACGCCAAGGCCTACCGCGACGGGCACCTTGTTAAAATTCCGTCCGCCGAGCTGGTGGTGGGCGACGTGGTGGCCCTTGAGGCAGGAGACAGCGTGCCCGCCGACCTGCGGCTGCTGGAGTGCAATTCCCTGAAAGTGGAGGAGTCGGCGCTCACCGGCGAGAGCGTGCCGGTTGAGAAAATGGTGGTCACGCTGGACGATCCCGGCGCCCCGCTCGGGGACAGGCTCAACATGGCGTTCATGGGCACCTCGGTCACGTACGGACGCGCCGGAGCGCTGGTGGTGGCCACCGGCATGGATACTCAGATGGGTGCCATCGCGGGGCAGCTTGCCTCCACCGAGAAGGAGACCACCCCGCTTCAAAAGAAGCTCAATCAGATAACCAACATGCTCTCCATAGGCGTGCTGGGCATTGCGGCGCTTGTGTTCCTGCTTGGGCTGCTGTCCGGTCTGCTTGAGCCGCTGGAGAGCTTCATGACCGCCGTCAGCCTCGCGGTCGCGGCGATACCGGAGGGGATGGTCGCGGTCGTCACTATCGTGCTCGCGATGGGCATGAGCCGCATGGCTAAGCAGGGCGCGATCATCAGGCGGCTGCCCGCGGTGGAGACGCTGGGCTCGACGCAGGTCATCTGCTCTGACAAGACCGGCACGCTGACGCAGAACAAAATGACCGTCACAGAGATATCGACCACGGACGAGGCGCTGCTGGAGGCGGCAATGGCCCACTGCAACGACTCGGTGCTGGACGAGACGGGCCGCGCCGTCGGCGACCCGACCGAGACCGCGTTGATAGACTACCTGCTCAAAAACAAGCTCTGCACAGACGAGGATATACGAAACCGCAAACGAGCCGGGGAGATACCCTTCGACTCCGACAGAAAGCTGTCGACAGTCGGGATCGAGCATGGCGCGGGGGTGAGGATATTCGTCAAGGGCGCACCTGACGTGCTGCTGTCCAGATGCGGCATGACAAGCTCCGCCGGGATCGCGGTCGAAAAGAAAAACGAGGAGATGGCGTCGAGGGCGCTGCGCGTGCTGGCCTTTGGATACAAGGACGTACAGAGCCCGAACTTCTCCAACGTCCGGGAGATCGAGAGCGGCCTGACATTTATCGGGCTTGTCGGCATGATCGACCCGGCCCGGCCCGAGGCCAGGGAGGCCATCAAGACCTGCCGTGAGGCGGGCATACTGCCGGTCATGATCACCGGCGACCACAAGATAACCGCCGTGGCGATAGCGACCGATCTGGGGATACTGGGCGGCAGGGACAGGCGGGTCGCGATAACCGGAGCGGAGCTGGAGGCGATGAGCGACGCGGAGCTGGACAAAAGGGTGGAGAGCATCGCCGTCTACGCACGCGTCGCCCCGGAGCACAAGAGCCGCATCGTTGCCGCTTGGCAGCGCAAAGGCAGGATAGTCTCCATGACCGGGGACGGCGTCAACGACGCTCCCGCGCTTAAAGCGGCGGATATCGGCGTCGGGATGGGCATCACCGGCACGGACGTGTCCAAGGGGGCGTCCGACATGGTGCTGACCGACGACAACTTCGCCACAATCGTGCTGGCGGTCGGCGAGGGCAGGCGGATATTCGACAACATCCACAAGACGGTGCGTTTCCTGCTGTCCTCCAACGCGGGCGAGGTGCTGGCGGTGCTGGTGACCACCCTAATGGGCTTCAGCCTGCTCAAGGCGACTCAGATACTGTGGATAAACCTTGTGACCGACACGTTCCCGGCCCTTGCGCTCGGCGTCGAGCCCGCCGAGAAGGATGTGATGGGCCGCAAGCCCAGGGATCAGAAGGTGCCGTTCTTCGACGGCCGCGCCTGGATGAGCATAGGTCTGGTCGGAGCGGCGGAGGCCGCGCTGGCGATAACGGCGTATTTCTGGGGCGGCGGCGGCGCGCTCGGCTCCACAATGGCGTTTCTGACGCTGTCGCTTTCCCAGCTGTTCGCGGCGGTGGGATTCCAGTCCGAGCGGCACAGTATTTTCAACATTAAGCTCAGGGAGCACAAGGCGCTGTGGCTGGCCTTCGCCGGCTCGACCCTTTTGCAGCTCTCAGTCATATTCATCCCGCCGTTGCGCAAGCTGTTTGACCTTGTCATGCTCACGGGCTTCGAGTGGATGCAGGTTGTCGCCCTCTGCCTGATTATGCTGCTGTTCATCGAGGCGCAGAAGCTGGTCGCGAGAATAAGGGACAAGGACTGATTAAAGGGATATCGTGGAGGCCCGCCGGAGGTGGGCCTCCACATTTGTTGCCGATTATTCCCCGCTCACCTCAAACTTGCCGTCCGCGGCCCCGATACGGGCGCTCCTTGTGATGGAGCCTTCCAGTAATTTCTCGGCCACCGCGTCCTCAATCTCGGACTGTATGCAGCGCCGCAGCGGGCGCGCGCCGTAGACCGGGTCATAGCCCTTGTCGGCGACCAGCTCCAGAGCCGCGTCGTCAACTTCGAGCGATACGTTCATGGCCTCAAGGCGCTGTCTGACGGTGTCCAGCATTTTGGCCGCTATTTTGCGTATATCGTCTTTCGTGAGCTTCTGGAACACGATGACCTCGTCGACCCTGTTCAAAAATTCGGGCCGGAAGGCCTTCTTCAGCTCTGCAAGCACTGTGTTTTTGATATCGCCGTCCGAGCGCGTCCTGTCGGCCTCCGGGATGAAGCCCAGCCGCCCAGGCTCGGTGATGTTGCGCGCGCCCAGGTTGGAGGTCATGACCACGATCGTATTTTTAAAGTCCACCCTGCGCCCCTGAGAGTCGGTCAGCTGGCCGTCCTCCAGGATTTGCAGCAGCAGGTTGAACACGTCCGGATGCGCCTTTTCGATCTCGTCGAACAGCAGCACCGAGAACGGCTTGCGCCTGATCTTCTCGGTCAGTCCGCCGCCCTCGTCGTAGCCGACGTAGCCGGGCGGGGAGCCGATAAGCTTGCTCACGCTGTGCTTTTCCATAAACTCGGACATGTCCACTCGTATCAGCGCCTGCTCGTCGCCGAAAATCGCCTCGGCCAGCGCCTTGCACAGCTCGGTCTTGCCGACCCCTGTCGGCCCCAGGAATATGAAGCTCCCGGTCGGGCGCTTGGGGTCCTTCAGGCCGACCCTGCCCCGCCTTATCGCCTTCGCGACGGCCGAGACCGCCTCTTCCTGCCCTATAACCCTCTTGTGGAGGATGCTCTCCATCTCCAGCAGCCGTTTCGCCTCGTCCTCGGTCAGCCTGGTGACCGGTATTCCGGTCCAGACGGACACGACCGCCGCAACCTCGTCCGGGGTGACCTCTCCTCCCTGAACCTTGCTTGAATCCTTCCAGTTTGAACGCATTTCGTCCAGCTCCCGGCGGCAGGCGAGCTCCTCGTCGCGGAGCCGAGCGGCCTCCTCGAAGCGCTGGGCGTTGGACGCGGCCTCCTTCTCGGCGGCCAGCTTCTCCGCCTTCTCCTCCAGCTCCTTCAGGCCTGGAGGGGCGGTCAGCGCGTTCATGCGCAGGCGGGACGCGGCTTCGTCGATCAGGTCGATGGCCTTGTCGGGCAGGAAGCGGTCGGATATATAGCGCACCGACAGGTTGACGGCGGCGTCCAGCGCCTCGTCGGTGATTTTGACGCGGTGGTGCGCCTCGTACTTGTCCCTCAGCCCCTTGAGTATTTCGACAGTCTCCTCCGGGGAGGGCTCGCCCACCGTCACCGGCTGGAACCGGCGCTCAAGCGCGGCGTCTTTTTCGATATATTTTCTGTACTCGTCCAGCGTCGTCGCGCCTATTACCTGTATCTCGCCGCGCGACAGCGCGGGTTTGAGTATGTTGGCCGCGTCTATCGCGCCCTCGGCTGCCCCGGCCCCGACCAGCGTGTGTATCTCGTCGATGAACAGGATGACGTTGCCGAGCTGTCGTATCTCCTCCATAGCCTGCTTCAGGCGCTCCTCAAACTCGCCCCTGTACTTGGTTCCGGCCACCATGCCGGACAGGTCGAGCGTGATGATCCGCTTGTCGCGGATGTTCTCAGGGACGTCGCCGGAGGCCATCTTCTGGGCGAGCCCCTCGGCGATGGCGGTCTTGCCGACGCCCGGCTCACCCAGCAGCACGGGGTTGTTCTTTGTGCGGCGGGAGAGTATCTGCATTACCCTTATGATCTCGCGCCCCCGCCCGACCACCGGATCAAGCTCCCCGTCACGCGCCGACTTGGTCAGGTCGCGCCCGAACTGCATAAGCGCCCTGCCGTCGCGCTGCCCCTGTCTGCCGGAGCCGGGCTGCCACCCCCCGCTCTGCTGCTGATAGGACGGCTGCTGAGGATTGCCTCCGACGGCGCGGATTATGTCGGCGTATAGCTTGCGGATGTCCACCGACATTGCCGCCAGCAGGCGGCAGGCAATGGACTCCGCCTCGTGCAGCAGGCCGAGCAGCAGGTGCTCGGTGCCCACATAGCCGTGCCCCAGCCGGGACGCCTCGGCGGCGGCCAGCTCTATGATGTGCTTGGAGCGCGGGGTGAGCCCCTGGAGGGGAGTCTGCCCGGGCCCTCCCTGCCCCACGCTCTCTATGACGCGGTTTAAAAAGTCCTGCTCGGCGACGCCGGCGCTTTTCAGCGCGTGGGCAGCCACCCCCTCCTGCTCGCGCAGAAGGCCGAGCAGCAGATGCTCGCTGCCCACGTAGCCGTGCCCCAGCCTTGTGGCGGCGTCGTGCGCGAGCTCTATCGCCTTTTGGGCGCGCTCGGTGAATCTGTTGTTCATATGAATGGTCATTCCTTTCGGTGGAGGTTGTTGAGGGTATTTGCCCGGACGCGCATTGCGCGTCCGGGGGATGTTCTCCGCGTAGGGCGCGACGACCCCGGCGCGCCGTTTCTGAATTCCCGGAAAGGGAATGCGGCGGGCGACCGGGGACGGTCGCCCCTACACGGATAGGGTTTCACATTTCTTCAAGATGGCTTAAATTGTCGATCTCGAACCGCGGGATTTCCGCGACCTTGTCCCTCAGCAGGTCTGCCCGGGCCTCGTCACGCGCCTGCTCGGTCATCCCGCGGCCGGCGGCCAGTGTTATAACGGCGGGCTGTATCGCGTGGAGCAGCTCGTCGGCCAGCTCCCCGCCGAAGTCAAAGCCGGTCACCGGGCCTCCCATGCGCAGCACGGCCAGCGCGCCCATCGCCTCGGGCGTCGATATGCGCCGCGCGTTGGACAGGAGACCGTAGGCTCTGTACACCCGGTCGGCCAGGCCCACCGGATCACGTTTTTTAAGCTCAGCGCGTGCGCCTGTCTCATGGGCGGCGACCGCGTCCGCCACCTCCTGAAGCCTCGCCAGCACGCTCTCCTCGGTGACGCCGAGCGTCACCTGGTTCGATATCTGGTAGTAGCCCCACTGGGCCGAGGTTCCCTCTCCGTACAGACCCCTCACAGTCATCCCGAGCTGGGAGGCCTGATTGATTATATCCCTCATCGCGCCCAGCTCAGTCAGAGCGGGCAGATGCATAAGCGCCGAGGCCCTCAGGCCGGTGCCCAGATTGGTGGGGCAGGCGGTAAGATAGCCCAGCTCCTCGTCGAAAGCCCAGTTCAGCTTTTCGTCCAGCAGCCGGTCTATGTTCAGGGCCGTCTTCCAGGCCTCGTTTAAAAATTTGCCGAATACCTGTATCCTGAGGTGGTCCTCCTCGTTTATCATCACCGAGACACTCCTGTCCCGGTTCGCCACCACCGCGCGCGGGCGGTCCGACGAGAAAAACTCATGGGATATCAGGTGTCTCTCCATCATCGCGCAGGCCTCAAGGCTTCCGGAGGCGGTAAAGCGGGAACACTTGAACTCATTTCCCCCGGCGGACTCTATAAGCGCCCCGGACGCCCTGTCCAGAAGGCTTCTGATCTGCCCCTCGTCCATGCGGGCGGGGAACGGCAGATCGCGCAGGTTGCGGGCCAGCCTGACCCTGTAGGATATAAGTATGTTGTTCACCTGCCGCTCTCCTCCTTCAGCCTGGCTATCTCATCCCTGAGTGAGGCGCAGTCCTCAAACCTCTGCCCGGCGACAGCGCGACGCAGCTCATCCTCAAGCCCTTGCAGCCTTCGCTTTGCCGACAGCTCCGCCCCGGCGCTGGCGGGAACGCCGCCTGTGTGCGCGGAGCCGTTGCTCAGCTTTGTAAGATATGGCCTGAGTATGTCTCTGTAGTATTCGTAGCACCTCGCGCAGCCGACACGGCCCGTTGAGCTCAGCTCGCGCAGCGTCATGCCGCAGCTCGGGCACGGCGCGGGCATGGGCTTTGCGGGTA
Organism: Oscillospiraceae bacterium; assembly: GCA_031556035.1. Taxonomy (GTDB): domain Bacteria; phylum Bacillota; class Clostridia; order Oscillospirales; family UBA929; genus JAVBTT01. The sequence goes on along the minus strand of JAVBTT010000030.1, from coordinate 87,375 downwards.
TTTGCTGTATCCAGAACATATGTGGCATCTCCTTTCAGAAATGGGTGATGTCAATCTCACGCGCGGGGGCTCCGCTCTTCTATAACAAAATCAGGCAGCTTTTCAGTATGGATGCGCGGGCCGCGTCGCGTTGCTCCGGGTCGACCGACCGCAGCGCCAGGTCGCTGACCGCGGCCGCTATTACGCTGAGCAGCCTCGGGTCGGACACTGCTTCGAGGTTGGACAGAAACGCCGCCGCGGTGCGGGCGTCGATGCTGTCGCCAATCGCGTTGACTGCGTGCATAATCAGGGCGTTTCCGGAAAGCCTTACCCTTGTAATCCTCACATAGCCGCCGCCGCCGCGCTTGGTCTCCACGATGTAGCCGTGCTCCGGCGAAAAGCGGGTGGTCAGCACATAGTTGATCTGGCTGGGAACGCAGCCGAAGCGCTGCGCCAGCTCCCCGCGGGAGACCTCAAGCATTCCCCCGCTTTCTCCCAGTCCGCTTAGCAAAAAGTCGGCAATAATATCGGATATTCTCATAAAACACCTCGTTTGACCAACGCTGACCTTGACCTTGCCTGATCATACGTCAAGCCGGGCTTTTTGTCAAGTGTGATTTGACTTTATTTGACCTTTGTGACGGCAAAAAATGAGAACAGCTCGCGCGTTCTCATTTTTTTGTATCCTTGCTCTTTTTTTCTTCGGTTTTCTTTGTCTTCATGAATCTGTGCGGATGGGCGCGGGTCTCGGGGGTGGCGTCCGTCATCGGGCGAAGCTCCCACGCGGCCTCCATGTCGGATTTGAATCTGTTTCTGTTCATTTCGCAGCCTCCGTTTGTTAGTATTGAGTATATTATCCCCTTGTTTCGGGCGCGGCATTCATGAAAACAGACGCAGCTCTCCAAACAACTAACAATTCCCCTCCTTGGAGGGGTGCCGCGCGAAGCGCGGCGGGGTGGTCGCCCCTCATGCTAATCCCCCTTGTCAAAGGGGGATGTCGCGGCAGCGACAGGGGGATTCCATGCTCGACGCGCGGGGGCTCCGCTCTTCGCATTGTCAAGCTCTCGCCCCCGCTTGCGCTCCGGCTTTGCCTGCGCCCGCTTCGCGGGCTTCGCAAACGCCTGCGCGCAGTTCGCAAAAATCCTGCGTCCCGCACTTCGTTAGTCCTTGGATTTTCTCTCACGCGCGGGGGCTCCGCTCTTCTTAGATTGACAAACACCCCCGTATAATTGTAGAATATATCATCTTACAGGCATGGGAGCGGTTATGATGGACACGGGAGGCAAAAAAATCAAAATACAGGCCCCCAAGGGCACAAAAGATGTCCTTCCGGACGAGAGCTACAAGTGGCAGGCGCTGGAGGCCGCCCTGAGGGAGTCGGCGGAGCTGTTCGGATACGGGGAGATACGCTTTCCGGTGTTTGAGCACACAGAGCTGTTCCTGCGCGGGATCGGTGACACCACAGACGTCGTCCAGAAGGAGATGTACACCTTTGAGGACAAGGGCGGGAGGAGCATCACCCTGCGCCCGGAGGGCACGGCGTCGGTTGTGCGCGCCCTGAACGAGAGGGGCCTGGCTTCGCAGGCGATGCCCCTCAAATGCTATTATATCGCGCCTAACTTCCGCTACGAGAAGCCTCAGGCGGGCAGACTGCGCCAGCACCACCAGTTCGGGGCCGAGTGTTTCGGGGCCGAGGGGCCGGGGGCGGACGCGGAACTGATCGCGCTGGCCTGGTTTTTCCTGAAAAGGCTCGGACTTTCGGACGGTGTGGCGCTGAATATCAACAGCATTGGCTGCCCTGAGTGCCGCCCGGTCTACCACACCGCCCTGAGGGACTATTTCTCCGGCAAAAAAGCGGAGGTATGCGGCACCTGCCTTGACAGGCTGGAGCGCAACCCGCTGCGCATACTGGACTGCAAAAACCCGGACTGCGCCGCCGTCGCTGCGGGAGCGCCAAAGGGGATAGACTATCTTTGCTCTGAATGCGATACGCACTTCAGTTCTCTGAGGGCCGAGCTGGACGCGATGGGCATACCCTATGAGCTCGACCCGATGATCGTGCGGGGTCTGGACTACTACACGCGCACCGTGTTCGAGTTTGTCTGCGACAGGCTGGGAGCTCAGAAGACCGTCTGCGGCGGGGGACGTTACGACGGGCTTGTGAGCGAGCTGGGCGGGCCTCCGACCCCCGCGCTGGGCTTCGGCAGCGGGCTGGAGCGCCTGCTGCTGGCCAGGGAGGCGTTGGGGCTGGAGTTTGATAGACCGGAGCCGTGTGAGCTCTATATCGCGGCGCTGGGCCCGGGCGCGGATGGCGAGGCCGCGGCGCTGTGCCTGAGGCTGCGGGAGCGCGGGCTGCGGGTAGAGCGGGACCTCTGCGGGCGCGGTCTCAAGGCTCAGATGAAGTACGCGGACAAGCTCGGAGCAAAATATGTGATAGTCCTGGGTGATGACGAGATCGCCAGGCGCGAGGCCTACCTCAAGCGGATGGACACCGGCGAGGCGTCGCCGTGCGGGCTGGACGCGGGGGAAATTTACGAGGCGATTAACAAATAAATATGTCATTTCCCCCGCCGGAGGCGGGGGAAATGACATATGATTAAATTATAAAAAGGCCGGGTGTATATGAACTACAACAAGAGAACCCGTTACTGCGGCGAGTTCCGCACGGAGCACATCGGGGAGAGCGTGACGGTATGCGGCTGGGTGCAGCGCCAGCGAGACCTGGGAGGTCTGATTTTCATAGATCTGCGCGACCGCACAGGGCTGGTGCAGCTCACATTCGGCGCGGACAACCCGCTGCGCGAGGCGGCGCAGGACATACACACCGAGTACGTCCTGTGCGCGTCCGGGGTGGTGCGGGAGCGCTCGTCCAAGAACATGCAGATACCTACCGGGGAGATCGAGATAGACGTCTCCTCGCTTGAGGTGCTGTCCCGCTCGCAGACGCCGCCGTTCGAGATCGACGACGACACCAGGGCAAACGAGCTGCTGCGGCTGGAGTACCGCTATTTGGACCTGCGCCGCCCGACGCTGCACCGCAACCTGATGCTGCGGCACAAAATAACCCAGACCGTGCGCCGCTTTTACGACTCGGAGGGTTTTTACGAGATCGAGACCCCGATTCTCACCAAGAGCACACCCGAGGGCTCGCGGGACTATCTCGTGCCGTCGCGGATACACCCGGGCAAGTTTTACGCGCTTCCGCAGTCGCCGCAGCAGTACAAGCAGCTTCTGATGGTGGCGGGCTACGACCGCTATTTCCAGATAGCGCGCTGTCTGCGCGACGAGGATCTGCGCGCCGACCGTCAGCCGGATTTTACCCAGATCGACATGGAGATGAGCTTTGTCGGAATGGAGGACGTGCTGGACGTCAACGAGCGCATGATGCGCAGCCTCTACAAGGATGTACTGAGTATAGATTTGCCGGTATTCCCCCGGATGACATGGCGTGAGTCTATGGAGCGTTTTGGGACGGACAAGCCTGACCTCCGGTTCGGTTTTGAACTTAAAGATATCACGGAAACGGCAAAATCCAGCGCTTTTAAGGTATTTAACGAGGCAAATTCGGTCGGCGTCATCAACATTGACGGATATGCGGACAGATTCACCCGCAAGGACATAGACTCCCTGACCGAGTTCGCGAAGGGCCTGGGCGTGAAGGGACTCGCCTGGCACAAGGGCGAGAGCTCGTCTTTCGCCAAATTCCTTGCGCCGCAAGAGCTTTCCGCGATCGAGTCAATTGCTGATTTCAAGCCCGGAGACCTGCTTTTTGTCGTCGCGGACGCGAAGCAGGCCCTGGTGCGCAGCACGCTGGGAGCGCTGCGCGGCGAGTGCGCGCGCAGGCTGGGCCTGTTAAAAGACAATAAAGAGTATAAATTTTTGTGGATTACTGAATTCCCCATGTTTGAGTGGAGCGAGGAGGAGGGGAGGCTTGTCGCGCAGCATCACCCGTTCACCTGCCCGATGGACGAGGACATACCCATGCTGGACACAGACCCGGCGGGGGTGCGCACCAAGGCGTACGACATGGTGTGCAACGGCTACGAGCTGTGCTCCGGCTCGGTAAGGATACACGACGCCGAGCTTCAGGCGAAGATTTTCTCGATACTCCAGATACCGGAAAAATCCATGCAGGCCCGCTTCGGGCATATTCTCAAGGCGTTTAAGTACGGCGTGCCCCCGCACGGCGGCATCGGCCTGGGGCTTGACCGAATCGTGATGCTGATGGTGGGCACCGAGAACATCCGGGACGTGATAGCCTTCCCCAAGACCCAGCGCGCGGTCGAGGTCATGATGAACAGCCCCGACTTTGTGGAGACGGAGCAGCTTCGCGAGCTGAGCATCCAGCACTGCGGGGTTGTGCCGGATCAGGACGGGAAGATGCATGTATATAAAGAGGCGGAAAAAGAACTGTACAGCTCGGTGCTGGAGTAAACGCTGATCCTTCCGTAGTAAAGAGCAGGAAAATAATCTTCAAAAATACAGTATGCGGATAATCGCGTAGCCATTCATTGACAGCCGGACACATCCGCCCCTGCTCTTTCTTCGGATTCCATGTTGACAACGCTTTGCTTGTATTGTATAATGCTCCTTGCCCATATTTGGCGGCATAGCTCAGTTGGCTAGAGCATGCGGTTCATACCCGCAGTGTCGTTGGTTCAACTCCAACTGCCGCTACCAGTCAGTACCCGTGGAGAAGGGCTCAATCAGTGGAACGGAGTTTCACTGATTGAGTTCCGACAAACAACGGGTCTTTGTATCAGGCCCGTTGGTCAAGAGGTTAAGACACCGCCCTTTCACGGCGGTAACAGGGGTTCGAGTCCCCTACGGGTCACCATTAGTTTCACCTGGAGGCATGGCTCAGCTGGTAGAGCACCTGCTCCACACGCAGGGGGTCGCAGGTTCGAGTCCTGCTGTCTCCACCAAAACAAATCCCTGTAGTCGCAACGACTACAGGGATTTTTATTATCTCTTTGTCCATCCATTTATTGGGTTTCTTGACCCCCGGAAAACCCCGTTTTGGACACCCTCTCGGGGTCAAGTTGGGGGTCAAGCCTTCGGCGGCCTCCTGCGTGTAACCCGCATAATGATAGTTGCCGCGCCCCACAGTATCATCCACGCGACAATCTTAGATATGATGGCGGGCGCGATTGTCGCAATGCTGGCTGTAGCGTAGTCCGGCACGTCGGTCAGTGGCGTCCAAAAAACCAGGGCGAGTTGGTCACAGACGCCGGAAGCCAGCAGGCATATGATGGTGCACAGCACCCTATGCCACCGCTTGCCGCCGTACAGCAACAGGGTTGTCGTTATCGTCGCCACCACCCAGACAACCGTCTTGTAGTATCCAAGGTGTGTTTCCGACATTAGCCAAAGGATGCCATACAGGGCGGCGGCGCATATGTATATGTACCTCCTTGGCCGTCGGAGCCCGCACATCAGGCCGGGCAGGACAAACACAAGCCCAACCTCCAGCGCGGGCACAATGATTTTTGCGATGATCAGCAGTATATCCATATGTCCCTCCTGTCTTAATATGTCGTAGCTTGGTCGACATAATTCGACAGGTAATGTTTGGTATCACCCGTACCAGCGGAAATACTGTCCCCCGAAGTAGATCAAGGCGGCAAAGGCCAGGGCGACCACGACCCAGAATAGTATATCCTTAGCTGTGGGCTTGCGCATAACAACACCTCCGGGAGTAGTATGCCCGGCGGCAGTGGGAAATATTTGTGCAATAGTCACAAGTTAGACAGACCAATATTGGTCTATATTTTATCTTGAAATGTATTGACAATAGACCGAAAAGGGTCTATAATAAAGACAGTAAGGGACACCAAATAAAAAAAACAGGAGGCAATGAAAATGTACACACTGAACTACAACACCGGGGCGGGCAATGAGACCTTTGAGACCATCGAGGAGGCCATGGCGGCGGTAGACCCCTGCTACACCCAAATGAGCATCACCATTGACGACAGCGAAACCGGCAGAGAGTTGTACAAGATGCCTTGGTGGGGATGCCGGCACACCGAGGACGATGAAGACGTAGCGTTTGACTTTGGCGACTACGGATACTACTCCTCCTGGCAAGAAAGCAATGAAGCGTTCGAGCCGATAAGCAGCTATGAAGTGTAACGACAAAGGCTTCAACCAGGGCGGCGACAATGCCGCCCTTTCCCCGTGCGACAACATAGTGCGGGCTCGGCGGAAGGCCCTGGGGTTGTCCCAGCAGAAGCTTGCCGACAGCGCGGGGATGCACTACAAGCAAATACAAAAGCTGGAGTGGGGGGAGACAGACCCCGGCAACGTTACGCTGCGTAACGGGCTGCGCCTTGCAAAGGCCCTTGGGATAGCCCCCGAGGAGTTGATGAAAAAGCCAGATGAACCGTGAATATTTGTGCAATATCACTATTGACAAGCGGCTATTGTTTTGTTATATTTGTGGTGTCAGACGGGGAGCATGGCCCCGAGAGACCGCCACCGCTGGCGGCTGTGGATTTGAATAGCATTGTTTGCGCAATTAGCAACAAAGCTGCCGCTTATACGGCGGCTTTTTGCTTGGTCGGCAAAAGCAAAAACCGGAGGCGTAACGCCCCCGGTTTTGTCATATTTATTGACAAATCCTCGCGCTATTGGTAGAATTGTGTCTGAACAAGATGTAGTATACAGACACTTGCCAGGCACAAGTTTTCATTTTTGTTACTATTTTTGTGTTGCAAATATTACATATAGGTAATATAATGTGCATAGGAACGGAGTATTTGGATATAATGGATGCATGGGGGCTGGTGAAGCATTCAAGCGTTGACAAGGAACTGAGTGCTTGTGTTTGTGGTGCCGGAATCCAGAAAACCCTCCGCTCGAACTTTCTCACTGCGTTGAAGGAATTACAACGCCACGGACCAGGCTGTGTTTTACGCCACCCCAATAAGCATAAGCGCATTGAGGGGGAGGATTTGTACAGGGTCGCAATTGGTAAGGGGAAGAAAAACATAAGACTAATATACGGGGTACACGATGAAAAACTAATGGTTTTGCTTCTTGTTGTTTTTGAGGAGGGGGACAGAGGGGATTACAAAAAGGCTATAAGGACCGCCAGAGACAGATTTAAAGGTCTTAAGTGTGAATATATTGAAAGAGATGGATGAAAACATGAAAAAGCCGAATGACTTATTTGACGCCGTCGATATTGATACGCTTTTAGATGGAGCATTTAGCGAGCTTAGCAAAGACGAAAAAATGGCATCAAATGTATTGAGCGATGTTGCGCTACTGATATCTGAGAAACGCATATCCGAGGGGATGAGCCAAAAAGAGTTTGCCGAAAAGCTGGGCATATCCCAGGGACTTTTATCTAGGTACGAAAGTGGAAGCGAAAATTTATCCGTGAAGAAGCTATCTGAAATCTTCTGCAAACTTGAAATCGAGCCGAAATTATGGTTTAAGGACAAAGCTTGTGTGAGCGAGGCAGAAGATAGTATCAGCATAAGTGCGGGGCGCATGCTTAAGGCGTCTGTTCAGTGGGGGCGCGTACAATACGCTGCACTTGACATCGGTGAGAAGGCGTCATGAGTATGGATCTAGAAAAGAATTTTGCGCGATTTCAATTTTTAGACCACCGGATATCGGAACTGATTGTCAAAAACACAATTCAAAACTATGACGAGGATAGCGTTAGTGGGCGTACGCTTGATGCTGATTTTAAGGTTTTGCACGTAGGAGAGCTCGAGGGGCAGCATACCGGGCTAATTCAGTTGTATGTTAACATCTCTCTTGAGATGCGTGATGATACCGCTTTGGCCATCAGAGTGCTCATGGAAGGGGCGTTCGCGTGCCCCATAGCCGACATCAACATTGAGGGATTTACACGGATGCTTGAGTTAAACGGAACAAGCGCCTTATACTCTATAGCTAGGGGCCTCATACTTAGTATTTCCGCTCAAACTATGAATGGCGTCAACGTACGCATACCACTGATGAACGTAGTCGCGTGGCACAACAGTAAGTATGCAAATCAAGTTGAGCAAAAAGAAGAGCCGGCCGGGGATTAACCCAGCCGGTTTTGTTGCCTATATAATTACTTCTTATCCTTCAGTTGTGCCAGTATGTCCCTCAGCTTCTCCGGGAACGGCAGGCCGATTCGGGCATAATTCTCAACGATGCTCAGGCCCTCGTTGGCCAGATAGAAGAAGATCACTGCCGTGCGCAGAGGGGCCGCACCACCCAGTACATACACATCAAGCGTGTTTGCCAGTCCCACCAACAGGAAGATCAAAACTTTCTTCACCAGGCCCCAGAATCCCACCTCGGAGGATAGTTTTCCTTCGCGTCCGGCCGCCAGCACCCCCGTCAGGTAGTCAATGGCTACCGCAACCAACAGGGCGATCAGAAGGCCGTCCAGCCCCCCTACAAACGCCCCAACTACGCCGCCTATTACTCCCATGATTACGCTGAATTTTGACATGTTTATCCCTCCAATTTAGTCCATGTGTTTTTGCCCACGATCCCGTCGACCACCAGCTTGTTTTTTGCCTGGAATAGCTTCACCGCCCCCTCGGTTTCGTCGCCAAAATCTCCGTCGACGCCGTACCTGGGCAGCTTGTGGCCGTGCTCCATCAGTGCCTTTTGCAGATGTCGGACGGCCTTGCCCTTGCGGCCATGCTTAAGCAGATCGGTCTTGCGCCAGATCAGGATAAGGCTGTAGACCTCCCTGTCGCTTTTGACGGCCTTGCCGCCGAGGTCACACTGGGCAGAGCCGCCGCCGTCCAGGGCTATCGCGTCGACGCAGCCGTTGTTTTGCATGACGCCCCGCAGCGTGTCCATCGTGATGCCAGAGGCGTCGTTGCAGCAGTATAAATACAAACTGCCGTCTGCCTTGCGTCCAATCGCGGAGCGGCCCCGCTTTGCCGACCATTGCGGCTCCGGGGTGATATTGGTCTTGTACCGCTGCCCCTCAACCAGCAGCGCCGGAGCGCCGCCTATGTAGTCCGGGAGCCTTTCGGCGTTAAACGACGACCGCACGACTTTGCTGCCGCTAAAAGCATACCCGGGATCATAGCCCGGTACATACTTGTTTCCGTCGATGGTCAACCCGCTGAGGCAGGGGGTAAAGTCCGAGTTAAAATACCCCGCGTTTATCAGCACCCCCGCCCCAGTCTCCGCCTTTATCTGCGCCAGTGTCCTTTTGCCCGTATTGCGGTACAGCCCAACGACAGCGATGTCGCCGGGCTTGATTGTGATGGATTGCCCCGCCACTGTATCCTCCTCCTTTGCTCCGAAATATTCCGCGATGATCTCCGCCTCCGCTTTGGCGAGCCGCTGCAAAAAGCTGTCGTTTGTCAGCAGCGCCGTGTCGGCGGAGTTGGTGTGAAAGCCGTGCTCTATCAGCAACGCACATGTGCAGCCCACAGCGGCGGCGGACTGCTGCACGGTAAAATAGTCCTGTCCGGGGTGCTTGGTGCTGGGGTTGGTTTTGGCCCCCCGGTCGGCGTGACCGAACAAGGCCGAGACATCGGCGGAGAGCTTCGCGGCGAGCGGCTTGTGCTGCATCCCCCGAACACTGCAAAAGCACTCAGAGCCGCGCGTGGCCGTGCTAGGGGAGGCGTTGCTGTGCAGGGACAGAAACATGTCCGCCCCCTTCGCTGCCCTGCCTCTGGCGGTCAGAGACGGGTCGTCCGAGAGGCTGGGGCGGGTGGTGGCCACCGCGAAGCCGTAGCGCCCCAGCTCCGCCGCGAGATATCCGGCCAGCCGCCACATTTGCGTGCCCTCGAAGCAGCCCGGGGCGTGGGGGTAGGGGTTGCCCTTGGGCCCATGGCCGGGGTCTAGGATGATGGTCATATGATTCTCTCTCCGTCGATGTAAGCGGCGACATCAAAGGACAGATTGTTAAACGTCACTCCCACGACCGACACGTATCCGATAGCAATGCAGCACGCGTTGGCATTTTGCAGCGGGACAGAATTGCCGATCAGGTTTCCGTTTGGGTAGGCGGAGGCCTGGTTGTTGTGCGCCCCGGCCCCGTCGTAGATTCTGAGCAGCCCCCAGTCGCTTGCCAGGGTGCAGGAGCCGGTCACATTAAGCATTGACAGGCTGTGCATTGTCCCCGCCGGGACTGTGGCTATGCGCTGCGCCTTCCAGTTTGCTTTAAAACTGGCTTGCGGCGCGGGGCCCGTTTCCAGTGTTTCGCCGCTTAGATTGATGATTGGGTATCCGCTAAGACTGCTTAATGTCCCGTTTAGTGTAACCCTTGTGCCGGAGACAGTTACCGTAACCCCGTTTGCGGTAATAGACCCCTGGGCCAGGCGCACCCCCGACTCGTCCGGCTCCTCATAGGTGTAGGGGTAGTCCAATCCGCTGTGGAAAACATTGAACTCCAGGCCGGGCAGAGCCAAAACCTCCGCCGATGCCATATAGTTCCCGGTTGATTTGTTTAAAAACGCGACCTTCACGCCCTCGGGGGATTCACCCCCCGTCCGACACTCGCACGTTACATTGGCGCTTGTCGGCGACCCGAGAGATACCCCCCGCAGCTTGGCAAAGGGCACCCCGTGAGTTATGAGCAACTCGTCTCCGCCCCCGGCCTTTGCGCCCCACGCAAAAGTGCAGCTGTTGTTTGAGTAAGCCTTGTCTCTCTTTACGGCGCCGTCCGATACGACAAACCTGTAGGCCCTGGCGCTCCTGATCAGATTGCCGCTCCCGCCGGAGCCAAAGGATTTAGTCCTGACGGACTCAACGCTTACGCTCAGCTGCCGCACGTAAAAATCACCGATGTCGGGGGTGTATACCCCTATCTCCGCCTGGTAGCTGGCTGTCGTTGGCATAGTCCAGGTTTGACGCAGCACCTCAAACTCACCCTGTTTCTGGCTCTGGACAACGCCTATGTCCCCGCCGGAAGCGTAGTCTATCGTCAGCTTCGCTTTGACGCCGCTTATGTTCATAATCCCGGCCTCGATGGTCACGGTGTCGCCAGCATACATCTGTCCCAAGGGTATCAACAGCGACCCCTTAGTGGTTGCGCTCGCGTCGTTGATGCGAAAAGCCAACAAGCTTGAGTTATAGGCGACGGAGTCGGCGGCTATGGTTCCGGTGGGGTTATCCGTGACTATACTTTTAATCCGGCTGTACTCCAGGAAATCCGACTGAGTCATTAGTCTCATTGTTTCCATCTGCGCCGCCTCATTTCAAAACAATGTGATTGGTCGTAATGGCGTCCACCCCCATTGCGATCAGGTTTCTTGCTTGGGTGTAGTCATCGACCGTCCACGCCCCGACCGTAAGCCCGGCGGCGTGGGCCTGTTTAACCAGCGCCTCGGTGACGGCGGTATAGTTAGAGTCCACCCCCGCGTTGCCCAGCGCCGCCATCTGGGAGATGGTGGTGGTACTAAGGTTTTTGATGGTTTGCAGGTGTATTTTCTCCGACGCACTGCGGACAAGCTGCAAATGGGTGTGTGAGTCGGCGATCACGACGCAGCGCTCCTCAAGGTTGTACTTTCGGAGTATTTCCACCAGCCCCCCGGTGCCCGTGATATTGGCGTCGGAGTTGATACCCTTGATCTCAACCACAGGCACCATCCCCCACTTGATGCACGCCACAAGGAACTCCTCGAGCGTTGGAACCTTGCAGCCCGGGTAGAAGGAGACGAATTCCCCACCTGTTATCGTCAGGGCTTTTATCTGCGCCAGCGTCTTGCCCGCGACCGTGCCGGTGCCGCTGGTGGTGCGGTCAACCGTTAGGTCGTGCATCAGTATCGCGACGTTGTCGGAGGTGTAGACGATATCACACTCCGCCCCCCAAAAGCCCCATATGCCCGCCTGTTCATACGCCTGTATAGTCAGCTCGGGGGCGTATTTTGACCGTCCGCGATGGGCGACAAACCTTGTCACACCTCCAAATATGCTTGCTCCTGCACCATCCAGTCCGGGAGGGCCCTGTGCGCCGTCCTGACCGGGCTCGCCGCTCACCACAAGCCTCTTTGTGCCGGATACGTCCGCGTGTATCTCGGCCGTGCCGTCACCTTTGTCGACTATGGTAAAATTCCCGGCGGCCATTGCCAGCTCGTCGGCCTCGGCCTCTGTGCGTATCGACGGATTAAAGCCATAAGTTGCCATCACTGCACCTCCGGTGATATGTAGATCGTGGTCTCGGACGCTCCGCCCAGCCTGTCGGACACGGTGGCCTCGAATCCCTCGGCCTTGATGTTTGCCACGGTCAGCACGACGGTCAGCGCCTTGGCGGCGGGCGTCATGTAGGTGACGCTTACGCTGCCCTCGCTGACGTTGCCGATCAGCCCCCGGATGTGGTTGCCGTGGGCGTCGTCGTACTCGATAAAATACTGCGTCTTGCACACGTCGGGGTCGATGATCTCAAGGTCGACGTCATGCGTCCAGGGGGTTGAGCCCTCGGTCTCGATCTCCCCCAGGTGCTCCGAAAATCTAAAGTATTCATACTCGTCGCCTTTAAGCTGCTGGGCCGTCAGCGTGACCGTCTCTGTTTTACCGGTTGTGTTGTTGTACGCCCGCAGCGTGACGCTCCGCGCGGCGATGGTCTCCACAAAACCGTCGTAGTCCGGGCCGCCGGGCGGGCGGAAACAGACGCTCATGCCCTTTTTGACTGTGACTGTGTCGATGTGCGGTATTGGCGATGTGATTACAAGCTGACTCATCATGTGACCTCCTTCCAGCCGTAAACGCCGGGCTGCCAGACATTGCCGTCCAGTTCCGACACCCACCGCTTGCTGTCATGCCTTACCTTTGCCCCTAAAAGGTACGCGTCGTGTGCGCCCAAGGGTTGGCTCCAGTCCTGCCATTCCTCAGAGGGGTCGCCGATCTGCTTCCAGCTGGACGGGTCGCTGGACGGCACCGCCTGCGGGTAGGGCACATCAAAGTCCTTTATCAGCCGGTACAGCGCCCCGTCGTGCTTGACGATCGTCCCCGCCTTGCCGGTGAACTCGGGTGTCCAGTCCTGAAACTGCTCCGGGTGCTCGGTGATCGTCACGTCGTCCACTATGCCGTTGTAGGCCAACGCGGAGAATACGAGCCCGGCCAGACCCTCCGTACCGGAAAGCGTCCGGCCCAGGTCTTTTGCAAGCCTTAGATCATCCATTGTGATACCCCTCCAAAAACGCCGCCCACAGCTGATCCGCCGTCGGCTTGGCTGTCTCCGGCCCAACGGGCGGGAGCCATTGCCCATCTACGCGCCTCCAGCCGGTGGTGACGCCCTCCGGCAAGGCTTCGATGTGCGCTAAAAAGTCCGGGTGGAATGTCCCCGGACTTGGCATATCGTCAAATATTTGTCCGACCACATTGTCGGCGCCTACATATCCGTATTTCATACGCCCCTCCTATCGGCTGATGATGACGCAGCCGCCTGTTCCGATATTTGCACCGTGGCCGCCTATCCCAAATCCTTTGGGATAGGCTCCTGCCGAGCACAAAAAGCTTGCGCCAGGGGCGGGGAGGTTGTTATTCCCCAGACTGCCGCTTATGCTTAGTTCGCCACCTATTCCTGCGCCGCCCGCGTCCCATCTTCCACCCGTGGCGGATACGTATGCGCCAAAGCTTGATGTGCCTCCAATGCCGTCCGACGACCCCGCCGCCCCAACCGTCACCGCGACCTGTTGGCCCCTTGCGAGACTCAAGAGTTTTTTGGCGTAGCCGCCGCCAGCTGCGGGGGTGAGGCCTGTGGGGCTCGACCATCCGCCGCCGCCCACGACCTCGACGATATAGTCCCCGGTTCCCGGCGCTGTGAACGTGTATGTGCCGGGGGTGGCGTAGACGCGCAGGAAGCGGGACGTGCGGGAAGCATTGTACTGCTCCATCCAGTCCGGCGTGCTCTCTACCATTGCCCGCTGATCGGGGGTCTGCGAGTCAGGGAACAGTGCATAGTCCCACACCAGCGCCGGGACGTCGGTGGGGGGCTGGTAAGCGGGGAGCCCCCACGCCGCGCCAAAGCCGCACAAGCCATAATCCGCCCTGGTGTCCGTTACCGTTGGGACTCCTGCGTTTACGTCCACATTCGCCAGGCAAAGCTCGTAAACATTACCCGCACGAACGGGGGCGGGATATTCCGTGCCCGAGCCGTCCAGCCTCAACGAAAAGGCCCTGACGTCGTCCGAGATATCGCAGCGGAGCATTACGCGCTGTTTCTTTGTGCCCGACACCGCAAAGTGCGTCGTCGTCGTCTCGATCGCCATATATCCGTTTACCAAGGCCGCACCGGGGGACACGACGACCTCGCCGGTTCCGGCGGTCACAAGAAACGAGTCAGCTCTTTTGTTTGCCAATACCCCGCCCCGGTGCAGCTCATCGTAAAACCTCGCGTGATCTGTTTGGTTGTATGCGCGATCAAACTTGCCGTCTGGCATCTGTTTGGATTGGAAAAAGTAATTGTACATGTCTCACCTCGAATTTTTTGCGTAGCGGCGAATCTTTTCGCCCAGCGTCAAGGGGGCTTTTCCAAACTCGGCCTTGTAAGCAATCCCGGAGCTGTTGGCGGAGATGTTCATCGCCACGAGCCTAACGTCCATCGACACGCCCCAGTTTTCGTTCCGCACTGTCACGATGTCGCCGAGATTGTAATCCTCCCCATACACGAATCGGCTGCCGCTGATGTCGCACGAAAAACTTTGCTCACCCTCGTAGTCCACCGCCGAGATCATTGCGAGCCGCTTGATCTCCGCATACTCCTGCCCCGCCTCCGGGGTGTTGACCGATATGCTCAGCGGTTGCTCCCACCGATACAGCCCGGAGGGCAGCGGCTCGTCGTTGCGGGTGTACACAGCCGTATATGCCTCGTCCGCAAACTCGTACCCGGACATCGTGGAGTAAAACACATTCCGCATATCGGAGTCGTCATCAACATAGCTCTGCGCCTGAACGCTCCCGAGGCCCGGGGAAAAAATGACGGCGGGGCGCTCCCGCTGCGATGCAGATCGGTCGACGCCCTCAACAACGTCAAAAACAAGCGTGTTGTCCTCGAGGTTTGGCGTGATCTCGTATCCGATCTGTGCGCCCTCTCCAAGCTTTTTCAAGACGTCCGAAAGCCTCTCGTCGCGGGACTTGTATTTGTCGTTGGGGTTGCCTCGCCCCAAATCCGGGGCCAGCACAAAGCCGGGCAGCTGGCGTGTAGGCGACCCGGCCGGGAAAAAGTTCGATTGGACGAAATGCTTCATCACCGTCTCTGTCGCGCCCATTGCGGCATCGTACCCCTGCGTGCCCTCATATCCAGAGAAACCCGGCGCGATTGTGATGCGCGAGCTTGTAAGGCCTTTGAGCCCGATTCCCTTCACGGCCAGCGTGTCGCTGTTGCCGCTTGCCGAGAGGGACATCCCCCTGATCACCCCCCAGTATGCATTGTCTATTCGTACGAGGTTGTATTTTTGGAACGCCTGTGCCTCCTTGAAGTCAAAGGGGATCGATATGGAGAATGTTCCGTATGCAAAGAATTTGTCGTCCCGCGAGATAGGCTGTGCCCTCCCGGTTGTCCAGATGCGCTCGAAGGACGGCTTTTCAAGCGTGGGCGGCGTGTATACTTCAACGATCATTTCTACACCCCTGCAATCGGCACGCGCCACTCGATTACCGTGTCCGGCGTATAGACCGGTTGATCTGTCGTGATGCGTATGATGTTTTCCCCCGGAGCCAGCGCCCAATACACACCGTCCACCCAGTGGGACACGTTTTCCTCCGCATCCCCGTCACACAGCGTCACGGAATAGTCCGCCATATCCACGATAAGGGTCTGCCCCGCCTCTATCCTGTGTGTAAGCGTCAGCGCCTTGCCGGTGGTCTCGTTCTCCACCCTTACAAGCTCCGACTCGGTGGGGGATACCCTTAGCACGGGGTATATCTCTTCCCCGGCGTCATTTTGAACGCTGCCCACATTGAGAAAGGTGGAAAACACTGTGGGAATCGTCCACGGAAACACCCACATGTTTGTCACACGTCCAAGAACCGTGGTGCACAAATCGTTGCTTTCCCACATCGGCTTGTCGGCCTGAAACTCAACGGTAAAGCCTTGTGTCCACTCTGCCCGCTCCTTGAATGCGGGCGAGGAAACCGGCCGACAGCGGATCCGGTATGACCCTGCTTCGTTGTGCCAGATCAACATCCCGGGGAAGCGGGGGTTGAACATCCTGGAAAGCTCTTGCCGATGTCGGTCGAGCACCGCCTGGGCATCTGTCAGAGAATTGCCGACAGCGACAATCGCCCCTGTGAGGCTTATGTGCCGAGGTTCCAGGGAGACAAAGAGCGTCTCAACGCCGTGTGTCCGTATGCCCTTGGACGTCTCGGCGGACGCCCCCAATACGCCGGGGTTAAAGTCCTCCGCGAGATAGGGGGGAGACTCCGCAAATTCGGCTTTATAGCCCCTGTCGCTTATCCATTCCAGCCAGCGCAATCGCCCACCCCCTAAATATCTATCTGCCCCAGCTGCTTCATCAGCTGTTCCACCAACATTAAAAGCTGTGAATTTGTCACGTTGCCCTGCGGGTACACGTTGAGCTGCGAGCTGTACGATCTGCTGTCCGTCGTGTTGATAATGCTTTGTATCAGCTTCGGCAGTAGCGCCGCGAGGGAGTCCGTCGTAGCCTTCGCCGAGTATTGAGCCGCAGAGATAGAGGGGCCGGCATTACTTGCCGCCCACAGGTCTGCGTTGTCGATGTCGTACTGGGCCCGCTCCTTGAAGTCTTCGAGTCCTTGGCGCAGTGACGCCTTCTGCGCCTCCATCTGGCGGTAAAAGAGCGTGTCCTCCGCACCTTTAAGCGCGGCGTCATAGGCCGTCTGCGCCCTCATAGCCTCCTGAGCTTTACCGATTGCGTCATTCTTATCCCTCGCGAAGGCCAACTCCGCCATCGCCGCATCGAGTCTTTTCTTTGCCCGAGCTACTTTATCCTCGTTTTCCTCGTCTTCTCGCAACTCCCGGCGCTTTTGAATCAGCGCGTCGATACCCTCCACTTCGGTCTTTACGCGCTTCTCCTCGGCGGCAATAAGGGCGTTGATTGCGGCAACCCGCTCCTGGGCAAGGCTCTTGATCCTGTCGTTGTGAGTCTTGAGGGCTTCTTCCTCGGATTTAAGCGCCTCCTGCTGCTGGCGGTTCAGGTAGTCGTAAATCTCCTTGGTTGCGGAGCGCCATTCCTTGGAGTTCTCATCCAGGTATTCATCCCGCAGCGCGGCCAGATTTGCGTAATATTCGCCCTCGGAGATGATCTCGACGTCGCGCTCAAATTTCAGGTCGTCAAAGGCGGCCTGTTTTCTAGCCTCAGCCTCGTCCTCCTCCGCCTTCCGGCGAATCTCGTCCTTGTCGTCAAGGTGTTTCTTCTCGGCCTCAAGCGACTTCCAGTAGGCGTCCCGGTGCAGGTCAAGATCGCCGTTTAGATATAGCTCGCGCAGCGCCTTTTCCTTCTCACGATACTCGGCCTCGGCCTCCTCTTTGGAAAGCTCAGACATGGCCTTCTCGTGCTCAAGAGCCTTGACGCCGTCTTTATAGTCTTGTAAGGCAATCTCTTCCGGGGTTTTTTCCTTGGTCTTCGAATCGCTTGAGCCCGATTTTTTCCCGGAGCCCCCGACTTTTGGCTTGTATGCACCAAGATCGGTTTTTTTGAGGCCGTCTATCATCTTCGACAGGTTGTCCGCTTGAGCTTTGGCGTCATTGACTGCGCCAGATGCCGCTATTGCATACGCCATGGCGGCAGCCCCGCCAATCTCAGAGTAAGTGCTTATGGCCGCCTCGCGCTCCGCCTCAAGCGTTTTGATCTTCTCGTTAAGCGCATTTCTTTGGTCGGTCAGCTGGTCTGCGAGCAGTTGACGATTTATGTTGAAGATCGCCTTGGCGATTTCCGCCGAGTTCTCCTGGAGGGTGTTTTCGTCCGATAGCGCGGCGTAGAGGTCGGCGTGCTGCGCGAGCAACTGAGGGTTGGCCGCTAGGAGCCCCTGGTATTCCGTGAGCAGGGCCGCCGCGCCCGATGCGCTGAACTTCTCAGCGTCGGCGACGTCATAATAGGATTTCGCGGCCTTTTCGAGATCGCCGGAGAGGGTGGATATCGCCTTGGCATTGTCCTCGGCGTTATACGCGGACTGGGACGTGGAGCCTGAAAGCTCCTTCGTGGATATCTCGGCCTTTTTCGTCCCGCCCGCAAGCCCTTCCATTTGGCCGTATAGGTCAGAGTTAGAATCGATAAGCTTGTCATTTTCGCCTTGGAGTTTGCTGAGCTCCCCCCTAACATCCTCAAGGGTTGTCCCGTAGGCTTTCCAGTTTTTATATAGCTGCGTGTCGTTGGGCCCGAGAGCAAGCACAATGTCCTTTGCGTTGCCAACAATACTTTTTATTTTAGCGTCTGCGTCTCCGTAGGCCGCGACAAGCTCGTCCTGTTGTCTTTTCAGTTCTGCAATACGCGCGTAGTTCGCCCTTATGATATTTTCGTTGGCTTCAAGCTCGTACTTCTTCTTTAGCGCCTCTACGTTGTTGTAAATGGCTGTGGTGTTGAGATTATACTTGCCGGTGAGGTCGTCGATATTTCCGATCAAGCCCGGAATGATGCCGTTTGCCGTCTCGACAAGATAGTTGAGCTCCGACTGTTCCTCGTTGGTGCGACTGAGCCCCTTGTCATTCAGTTCCTGAATGCGGGGGATGAGGTCATTTATGCGATCGATTTCGCTCTGCTGCGCTGAGGCGGCGTCGTTGATCGACTTTACAGCATCCTCATGGGCTTTTGTCGTCTCTTCAAGTTCTTTGCGAAGCTGCTCTGTCTCATCCTTCGCATCTCCCGCCGCGCCAACAAACGTGCCAACTACCGCGACAAGGCCGACGATGGCTCCGACGATAGCCACCGCTGAGAAGGCTGCCGTGGCCGCGTTGAGCGCCGCCTGTGCCTTAGCGGCTGCCGTGGTGGCCGCTTTCATCGCCCCGAGAGCGGAAACGAACGACCCTATCGACGTTGCTCCCTTGCCCAGCAGCAAAAGCATAGGGCCGAGCCCGGCCACCAGCGCCGCGACCTGGAGGACGGTCGCCTTTGTGCCCTTGTCAAGCTTTGCAAACCACTCGACCACGTTCCCGCCAGCCTCAACAATGCTCCGGATGGTAGGCAGCAGCATATCGCCGAGCTGTATGGCGATTTCAACGACGCGGTTTTTGAGCATAGTGAGCTGAGACTCGGTGGTCTCGTAGCGCTTGGACGCCTCCGCCGCAAGGGCGGTATTCTCCTCCCACGCCTTAGTGCCGCGCTCAATCGACTCTCGAAACAAATCCCCGGATATCGCAGCCCTCGCGAGAGCATCACGCTGGCGCTCCGCGTCAAAGCCCAGCTCATCCAGCGACACAATGGCGCTTTTGGAGGCGCTGTCGAGCCCCTTGATAAATTCCGTGAACGCGCCCGCAGCGTCGGACTGCCACGCAGCCTTGAACTGCTCGGCAGTCATCCCGGCTGTCTTGGCGTACGCCTCCAAATCCTCGCTGCCGGTTTGGACGGCGACATTGATTGCGTTGATCGACTTGGAGAACGCGGTGCCGCCCGCCTCCGCCACGAGTCCAAGGGAAGACGCCGCTGACGCAATGCCGAGTATCTGCGCCTCGGTCATGCCCGCCTGGGTGCCCGCTGCCGCGATGCGCATGCCCATGTCCATGATGTCTTTCTCGGTGGTGGCGGCGTTATTGCCGAGATCAACTACGGTGGATCCCAGGCGGTCAAAGTCTCCCTGGGACATCTGGGTCACATTCGCGAATTTGGCGGCGGTCTGCGCGGCCTCCTCGCCCGCAAGGTTGGTTGTAGCCCCGAGGTCGGCCATCGTGCGGGTGAAACCGACTATATTCTCCTTTAGGATGCCAAGTTGCCCAGCATTTTCCGCGATGTTGGCAAGCTCGGTCGCGGCCACAGGAATATTCTTCGACATGTCGATAAATTCCTGCTTCATCGCCGCGAGCTCTTCGGTGGTCAGGTCGGTCGTCTTGTCCACGCCCGCCATCGCGGACTCCATGTCGATCGCGGCTTTGGTCGCCCCGACAAAAGCCGCAGTCAGCCCGGCGGAAACCGGCACAAGCTTGTGGCCCATATCCTCAAGGCTCTTGCCGATACCGTTGATCTGTTTGGCGAGCTCATCCATGCGCATTTGCTGCATTTTCTTGAGCTCTTTTACAGCCTTTGCGGCCTCCGCCTCGGCTTTAGCGAGCTCGGTCTTGATGCGCTCAATGCTCTCCTCGGTTTTCTTCCCAGAGGGCTCATTTTTTAGCTTTTCGAGGCCCTGCTTGAGGATGTTCACCTTTTCGGCGGTAGCTTCGACAGCCTTTTTAGCCGTCTCCTGCCCCTGCCTAAAGTTCTCCATCGTGGGCATCGCTTTGATGGTCTTTTGCAGGGAGGACACCTGGGCGGTAAGGTTCCTGGACTTTATGCTCGCATCGTCAAACGACTTTCCGAGAGGCGCGACGTCGCCCCCGACTTCGATTGTCAGTCCGCGTGTTTTCTTGTCGAGAGCCATATCTACCACCTTTCGGACACAACAAAGCCGCCCGTTTCACAAGCGGCTCACATCAACCTTTTGGCTTCCCGCGCCTTGGGTACATCGCAACGACTTCGTCATTTGTCATCAGCCGCTTTGTCGGCTCTGTGGGGTTCATCCGATTCAGAATCGAAACGATGTGGAGGATCGGAAGTTCGTACAGCAGGCACCCCGGCAGCCCGGAGCGCCCATATGCCGCGAGAAGATCGAACTCGTCAAACGCGTCCTTGCTCTTGCCCCCCTGAGGCTTGGCGAGAGGATCGGCCTTTATCATCTCGAGCACGGCTCCAAGCGCGGCGTCGTAAAAGCCCTCTTCCCTGCGGGCCGCATAGGCGTAAGTGCGCATATCCGGTTTCTCGCCCGAGATCATCTCGTAGGTGATGCGGATAAGCAGGGGGAGCATGTCGCCCTCGGCGCTGACGATCTCGCCGATTGCGGACTTGCCCCGCTTCGATCTGTAGCGAATCGCCGACATGGCGGAGGCGTCCAGATCATACCGAACGCCCCCGACCGTCAGGGGAATCACGCAGAGACGCCCGCCGTAGGCGCCTGATCCTCAAACCCCTCATAGTTGGGATCACCCGGGAACGCATATACCAAGAAACAGCGCTTTTTGTTTCCCTTGGTATCGCGCCATTCCTCACCCTCTGCGTTGAGAACCGAATCGCCGTATACCATGATCGGATATACATAGTCCCCGAGGTTGAGATTCTCCTCATCCGTCTGGTTGGCGATGTTCCCCTTGCGAACTTCCGCGTTGAGCAGCCACACCTTAACTGTTTCCGCCGGTGCGTCCTCGTAGTTCAGAGTCACCTCGTAATATATCGCGAGGCGGGGGAAGTAGGTCACGCTGACATCCATCAGCCCCTCGTCGCCCTCAATGAGGTATCCAAGGGACTTTTCGAGATCAATATCCTGGGCCGTGGTCGCCATCTCCCCGTCATACCCCTTGTCAGAAGGCACAGCGAGGATTTTGCGGTTGTCGGCGTATCGGTCGGTGACGGTGAGCTGCTTATTGAGATTCAGATGCCGCGCGTATTCCATTTCGACAGGCGCGGCGTAGCCATCGGTAGCTTTAAGGGCGATCCTTACGCCCTGTATGCCGTGATATGCGGCGGGTTTCTTCATATTGTCCTCCTTAGCTGAGCGCCGCTAGAACGCGGGCCTCAAGTTTATTTATGGTCGCCTCGTAGGCGGCTCGGATGTGTGGGTATTTTGCAACAAGCACCCCCGTGTCGTGGTCGATGTGGCCGAACTCCAGCAAGTGCGTGAGCCAGGGTTTCATGGAGTTGTGCACAATCCGGTACAGTCCCTCTTTCCTTGAAGTCCACCCGTCCGCGTAGTGCTCTGTTCCGGTAGCGCGTCGGGGAGAGCGACGCTGAAGTTCTGGAATCAAATCTTCGTCAACATATGCCTTGATTGCCTTTTCAACGGCCCGCTCCACCTCCTTTTGCACGTCGGCGAGCATTTCCCGTATCGTAGCACCCAAATTCTCCGGAGAGACCTTTATGCTCTCTTCGCGCCAACCCATCAGCCCCACCCCCAGTATGAAAATTCCATGGCTACGCCGGAATGCATTGCTCCCACATCGGCGGCGATATCCATGCCCGCGTTGATCGTCCGGAACCCGGCAGCCTCCATCGCGGAAATGATCTCCTCGGTTCTGGCCGCCTTGGTCTCAACGTCGCGGGTGAAGTAGCTGACGTCCACCTGAAACGTCCGGGCGGTGGCGCGGTTGTCCGCGTAATTGGCCTTGCGTGAATACCCCAGCGAGTAAATTATGTACTCGTCCGGGATGTCTTGGCCGACATGCCTTTCCGCGCCGGAGTAGATCGGGAGCGCGTCAAGGGCGGCCTGTGTGATCTTGCGTATATCAGTCACCCGCAACCGCCCTCCTCACCTTGATCTCCATGTACGCCCCACGGTCAAAAACGTTGTCGACGGACACGATCTCATAGGGTCGGGCGTCGCCCATTTTGAGTATTCGGCACGCCGCATCAATGCGGGGGTCATGGCGCACCATGAGGGTGGCCCCGGACTCGGCCAGAACCTTATCCGCCTCCCATACCTCTGAGCCGTGAATGTTTTGCCACTTGCAGCGGCGCATTCTCGGAGGATCGCCGGGCGATTCGTTGCCAATATCCGCCCAAGCGCGAACGGGCTGCAAGCTTCCGGCGGGACGGTGGGGGACATAGGCCTGTATGCGTATTTTGGTGCGCAGCTCACCGGCGTTGTTGAACATCACCCATCCTCCCGCATCTGCAAGATAAGGGCGGTGGCCGCGACGGGGATTTCGGTCTTGCCCTGAGCGGTGGAGAAGGACACGATTCCGCGATTGTCGTACCAGTGCCCGGCTATCATGTAAACAAGCAAATCGTAGAGCGGGGATTCGTCGTCCCGCTCTACGCCCGCCCCTTCCGCGTAAAGCATGGCCGCCTCCAAAAACGGAGTGAGCTCACTGTCGGAGTCCTCGTCTTCGCGGACATACTCGCGCAGCCCTTCAACCGAGGCCATGCTCACACCTCCTATTCGGTCGCGATGGTCAGCTTAACAACAGACGCACTGTCCACGGAAACAAGGTCCATGCGCTGGATCGCGCGGAACTTGGTCGCGTTAGTCTCAAACGCCCCCGCCCCAACATTGGTCGACGCCAGCTCAAGAGGCTGCCTACGAAACTCAGTCGCGAACGACTTGAAATCACCGATGTACATGGGCGCAGGCTTGCCGGTGCCGGTGGCGTTGGGCACAACAGAGTCCGGCGCAACCACAATCCGTCTGCCCAAGGCGCGGTACGTTGTCCTGTCCACAACATCCGGCTGAAGGAGTGGGCGTCCGGTGGTGTCCTTCATCTGATCCAGCACATCAAGTCCGCTTTGATTGGTCAAGATCGTCGCGTTTAGTGAAAACACCGGATCAAGGGTCTTGTTGAGCGCCGTCTTGAGGGGTCCGATACCCTTGGTGACGTCGTAGACCGATCCAGATATGGCTCCGAGCATGGTCAATATCAGTCCGTTGCTGGTGTTCACTCCCATGCGGGCCATCCACTTGGACAGATACGCGATAACATTTACCGCACTGTCGGCGAGCAGCTGGTTCGACGCGGGGATGATGCCGCCGTAGTCCTTGATTTTATACGGCACCTGAATAAATTGCGGACTTGTGGCCTCGGGAATCGTGCCCATCTCCGACAGCACAACATACTTGGCGAGGTTCGCGGCATTCTCGCGCACCCTCCACCCGGAGAGGGTATTGACATTCTCGATGGTCAGTAGGGACGCAAGGTCGACAAACGCGCGGCGGAGCTCGATAATGCTGTTGTCGATATCGGTCGGTACCAAGAAGCCGCCATCTGCGCCAACCGGAGTTCCGCCCCCCTCGGTCATAGCGTTGCGCAGGATCGCGTACTCATCGCGCATAAAGGCATCGTCTACGCTTAGCCCTGAACGCAGAGCCTTGATAAATGTAGTGATATACTCATTCGACGCCCGAACTCCACCCTTGCCTGCGTCCTTCTTCGGTGCATTGTCCTCGGGGGCGCGGTCACTGTCGATGGGTTTGAGAGTTTTCCCGGCCTCGTTGAGGATGTCGGTCGCCAGCTCGAGTTCCCTGTTCAGGGCCACGAGCTTCCCCTTGATCTCCTCCGCCTTTTCGATTTCGCTTGCCTCAAGCGCCGCCTGAGCTGCCTTGATCAGCTCGGCGCGTTGCGCACGCAGGGCTTTGATTTTTTCGTACATATTACCTCTCCTTAATTTTTGGCGTTAAAAAACCGCCATCGGCGGCTCACAGGCTTAGTAGCGCTATTTCGTTTTTTAGCTTGTTCAGGGTGTCACTCTCTTCCTGCTCGTTCGGTTTTTCCTCCTGTGGGCGGATTATGCTGTTGAAAACCATACCCGTCGCCGCCTTTGGCTTGGCGTCCTCCGGGTACAGCGTTCCGTCGGCAAACCCCAGCTCCACGGCTCGCTGTACCGGCATCCACGTCTGATCCGACATCATCTCAGACAGCGTATCGCGTGCGATTCCCGTCTTGGCCTCGTAGGCGTTCAAAATGGACTCCTTGCACGCAACCAGCGCTTGTCGGCTGCGCTCCATGTCGCTCTCGTCCCCAATCGCGTAAGTCCAGGGATTGTGAATCATCATCATGGCCGTCGGCGACATCAGGATTTCAGCCCCCGCCATCGCGATGACGGACGCGGCGCTGGCCGCCAGGCCGTCGATCTTCACTGTGACCTTTCCGGGGTACTCGCGAAGCATGGTGTAAATCTGACTCCCGGCAAACACATCCCCGCCGGGGGAATTGAGCCAAACCGTCAGGTCGCCCTTGCAGGACGCGAGCTCCTTGCGGAACTGCTTGGGCGTGACCTCATCACCCCACCACCCGTAAGCGGCGATCTCGCCATCAATCGTCAAGGTCGATCCTGTTTTGGCGTTTACAAAGTTCCAAAAGCGTTTATCCATTCCCTCCCTCCTTTCCCAGGGTTTCAATCGGGGCGTAATTCTTGGTCATATAGTACTTCTCGCCGTTTGGGTAGCCGTTCTCCTCCTCCAGCGCCCGGCACTCATTCGGGCTGTATATGGCGTTTCGAACCATGCGTTCGTAGTATTCCGACCGGGCCTTATCGTCCCCGCGCATCTCGGCGGCAAGGTTGAACCGGTAGTACATTGATCGCCGCTCCTCCGGTATCAGAAGCTTATATGTGAGCTCCTGCTCCCACTGAATCGCGGTCGGTCGGAGGACGTCGGTGACGTATTCGATGCCTTGCTGTTCGTTTGACTCGTAAGACTGCTTTCCGGACTGCAACTTGTATAGCGGGATGCCGGTAAAGCGGGCGATTTCCTCAATGGAGAATTGCCGACTCTCGATAAACTGAGCGTCCACCTGGGACATGCCCATCTGAGTAAACTTCATGCCGCTGTCGATGACAGCGACACGAAAAGCGTTGTCCATTCCCGAAACAGCCCGCTCAAAAGACTCCCGCACCTTGTCCCGCTTCTCTTTTTCGAGGCTGGAAGCGACCTCGATCAAGCCGCTGGGCCTGGCCCCGTTTTTGTAAAAGCGGTTGGCGTACCTCTGCCCCATGCGATCAAGCTCAATCGCCTCTCGGGCGATGTCGAGAACGCCCTTGCCCGAGTCGCCGTCCGTCGTCTCCCAAAAAAGCTTGACAATCTGCCCCTCGATGAACTTCCTCTGTTCGGCGTCTATCGTAACGACATACCAGCGGTTCCCCCTGTCGTCCTTCCAGGGAGAAACGCACTTTGTCGGCAGCGGAAGAAGTTCAAGCAAATGCCCCATCGGGTCGCATACCGGCAGCGCGTATGCGACGCCATACAAAAAACACTGCGACGCCAGCAGCTTAAACGCCACGAACGGCGACATGCGCTCGTTTGTGCGAACGCGCAGCACGTAGTCGGTGTGATGGTCGGGCACAGACTCCCTTCCGCCCTCGGTTTTGCGGTAAAGCTTAATGGGCAGAGCCCCCATGGAGTTTGTGAATATGCGATGCGCCGCCGCGAAGGGGGAGACGTGGAAGGAACCTCCCTCTCCCAACTGAACGTCCCCGCCGCCCACAATATCAAACCACCCGTCCGGATTCTGGAATGTGAGCACCTTCCCGGTGGTAGCTTCCGCAAAAATCAAGGCCTATCCCTCCCTCTTGGGCTGTGGTGCAGAGAAAAGCGCCCGACTATGTAAGCACAGGCAATGAGCGCAACTCCCAGCGCAGCGAACCCCAACGTGACGTTAAATCTAAAAGCCGCGTACACAAGACTCCCCGCGCCAAGGGCAAACAAGATATCGTCCAAGAATCTCAACATTTCACACATCCCAATCATCCGAGCCGATATGCGCGTTGATGTCCACGACATAGTGCACACGCGCCAAGGCATTTAGTATCGCGGCAATAAGGTCTATCCGCTGAGTGTCGTCCTTGTGTTTCTTGGAAAGCTTGATGTCTCCGAAGTTGTTGACAACCTCGATTGCGTTGCTCAGACACCATGTCAGCAGCGGGGAGCCGTCGTGCACGATCTTCCCCTCAAGCACGCGGTTCCTAAACTCCTTTGTCGCCTCGTTGAGCCCCTTGCAAGTCTGTGCAATCTCCACAACAGCAGCCCGACCGCTGAACCTATCCTCAAGCCGCGCCGCCAGATCAAGGGCGTTGTGTCCGTCATAGTCGATCTCCGCAATTCGCCAGTCCTCGGTTGCCTCTTTGTCATAAATCCACTGCTCGATGTAGCGGTTATCCGTCACCGCGCCGGGCGTAAGCGTGCACCACCGGTCTTTTGCCCAGTGCTTGTACGGCACCCGGTCGCCGTGCTCATGCTCAGTCGCCCGATCCTGCGGCATAAAGCCGTGGGCGCAGACGCCGATACGACCATCCGGCAGATCGAAAACCGCACCGGCAGCGGAAAGGTCGCGCGTCTTGCCGAGGTCGAAGCCGATGTTGCAACTCCGCCCGCGCACCAACGCAGCGAATTCCTCCCGCGAAACCGCGAGCTCCTTCCACTTGTCCATACATCCAGACATGTACTTGTTCTCACCGTCCGCTTGCCAGCGGTTCATCCGCTTTATTAAAAACTCGCGTATCTTGTCCGGGTCTCCAGAGTTGTAAGCCGTATCATGCTGGGAACTGACTTCCTCGAAAAGGGTCTTGGCGTAATCGCTGCCGTTGCGGAAAAACGGATTCGCCTTAACCCAGCAGGAGATGTTGTGCGGATCGTCGTCGTCATCTATCTCGCGGATCATCACAAAAATGTCGTCCTGCGAAACCTCACCGGACAGAATCTTTTTGTAAAACTCATCGTCCCTGAAGCACGGTTTGTTCTCGGCGTCCGTTCCGGCGGTAGTAATGATGTACTCAAGGCATTGTCTTTTCTTGCCTTTGGAAGATACCGCGACATCCCGGATTTCGCTTGTCGGGTGCGCGTGCCACTCCTCCAAAATGATCAAAGACGGCCTTCCGCCGTCCTTGTTCTTGGTATCCTTCGAGAATGTGATAACCTGCCCGCCGCGCGTCTTGTGCCGTATGTACGTCTTGCGGATATCAAGCCTTTTGGCGATGTCGGGCGAGCCTTCGCCGATCTTGTGGATGTCTCCCCAAGCAATACGGGCCTGTGTGCGGTCGACCGCGACAACGACGACCTCGGGCTCAAGTTCAAATTCGGCCTGTTCGGGGTGCCCGGGCGGATACATCACATCTCCGCACATGGCGTAGAGTCCAACGCCAGCCGCCCCGGTGGTCTTCGCGTGGCCCCTGGCTATGCGCCTATAGGCTGTTTTGAACCGGCGCTTTCCCGTGTCCTTGTGCACCCACCCAAATATGCAACCGTCATCGAACTGTTGCCAGTCTTCGAGTACAATGTTCTGCCCGGGCACGTCCAGCCGACGGATGTTTGCGAAGTGCCGAATAATCCTGTCCGCGCGGGTCGCGTCGAAGAGGTACGGAAAATCCTTGTCACCCTGCCGGTCGAGGTCGGCAAGATGCCTCTTGCACGCCAGCAGTTCCCACTTGCAGCACTGCGCCCCGGTTCCGCCGTACACAACATCAAGGGCGTACTGCGTTACCGAGTGAACGGTCTTATTCGCCACCGTCGCCATACAGATCACCATTGGGGTCGCCCTCAGGCTTCTTTGCCTTGTTTACCGCAAGCCTAATCCTCCCGGTCGGAGTCAGCCCCAGCTTTTCGGCGTAAGGGAGGATAAGCCGTTCTTGGGCTTGGAGCCTTTTCAGAACGTCGTCAAGGCTGCTGAACAAAACAAGGCGCTCAGCCGGTTCCTCGCATCTGCGCACCGCAATCATTCCCCGCGAGTACGCCTCCGACAAATCATTGCGAACAGACATCGCCTGGCAGTACACCCCGAGCATTTCTATATCGAGATTGTCCAGCAGGGAGACGCCCTTGAGGTTGTATACGATGCGATCCCAAATCCGCGAGGCTTCCGGATCGTCCTTGACGAGGCGAGGTTTGACAAGGGTTACCTTCTTTCGGGACTGTGAGGACTCAGCCTCCCGACGCTTACGCTTCGCTGCGTTTGTCATTGCCCCCTTTGCGTTTGCAAACGGCACCACATTTGCCGGCATGACCCCACCTCCCCGAAATCTTGATGTTAAATGATTTTATACGCACGACCCCCGACGCGGTCCCCAGAGCATCAGTAAAAACTTTATCGGGTGGGGGGGTACCCTGTTGCCAAAACCCCCGTCCTCGGTCGCTGTCTTGCGGTCGTGGCACGGTTTGCACATCGATTGCCAGTTGCCCTTGTCCCAGAACAAAGCCATGTCGCCCCTGTGCGGTATCCTGTGATCCACCACCGTCGCCATGACATGCGGGAACCCCTTGGCGGCGCATGACACGCAGAATGGACGATCTATCAGATAAGCCTTGCTCGCCCAGCGCCACTTGCTAGTGTATCCTCTGCTGCTCGCGCTTCCCCGGGTCTCCACCTTTGGCTTGTGCTCTGGGCAGTACTTATCACGAGTAAGCCGTCCGCACCCCGTCTTGTTGCACGGCCTGAGTGGAATCAGCATCGCCGCATCACCTCCGCCCAAAGAAATGACCACCCTGTGTGGGTGGCCTAGTGGGGTAAAGAATGGAGAAAAGCGAAAAAGTAAATCAATGCATGATACCAGTATAAACGATCAAAAGTATCATCGAGTATCATTTCTTATTTTTTCTAAAATATTTCCGTGGATTCTTTTCACATGGCTTTCAGACAGCCCCAGGCTCATCGCTACAGCAACCCACCCCTTAAAGTACCTGCCCTCGGTGTACCTCGCCCGCATGATGACGCGCTCCGTTATCGGCAGGCTGTCAATGATCCGCTCTATGCGCACGGACAGCTGCGCGAGCGCCGCCTCCTTGGGGCGGATGACCGCCTCCACCGCGTCCACCTTGTCAATGATGTCGGGCAGCGGGTCGTGATCTCCGCCAAACGCGGGCGCCCGGCTAGGGGAGCGGGTGCTGCGTTCCGCCTTTGAGTAAAAATACTCTCGGCTCTCCCGTAACTGCTGGAGCTCTCGCCTGATCAGCCGATACTCCCTCAGCTCTTGCTTTGTCATCTTGCGCCGCCCTCCGTTCCTGTGGTATAATAGATTTGCCAGAACCACTATACCTTGTGGGCCGTCCGAAAGGGCGGTCTTTTTGTTATGCCGATTTCCTTCCCGGCCGGTACGGACTCCCGCAGGCTTCAGCAGCTCTTTTCGCGTCAGCGTCATACTGCTCCTTGGTCTTGTAAAACTTGCACTTGTCGCCCTCGCACTGCGGCACCTTAAGCACGTCACACGCCTTAGTTGCCTTTCCGCAGTATGCGAAGCAGTCTGTTTTACCCGCCATGTTCATAACACTCCTTCCCCTATCGCCTTTTTGATCAGCCTGATTTGACGATCCCTGTCCAGTTTGCACTGGTAGCTGCAATACTTCTTATTGGCGCTGCCCCAGATGATATCCCCGCCGCACCATACGCACATCCTCTTGGGTATCTGCTTGCGTTCCGGCGGGCGCTCCTTGGACAGGGTCGTCACATATTTCCCATATGACGTGCCCGCCTCACGCGCTCGCCTGGCCACCTCAGCGATAGTCATTTACTCACCCACCACTTCTTCTCCCACACGCCGATATAACCCTCCTCCCATGTCGCCCGCTCCAGCCAGCGGGTTTGATCGCCGATCCTGACGGGCAAAAACAGGAACCGGGTCTTGACGCGAGTCTCGCCGATCATAGGGTGATAGATTCTCATGATTGCCCTCCCAACAGATCACCATCGTCCCAGCGATTGCCGATGACCTCGATGAAATACGCCTTGGACAGCATCCCCAACTCGTCACCATCCACCGTCGCCCCGTCGGCATCAAGAATGTCCGCCGCCCACTGCGCCCACAAATCGTCCCACGCAATGACCCTCGTTTGGATGCGCCCGTCGGTCACCACATCCCCCTCGAAGATCATCCGCCCGTTTTTGTCGGTCAGCCCCGTGCACTGGGATACGGTGTCGAGGTCGACCTTGTGCGTGTGACTGATGTGCGTATCGCCGGCCTTGTGCTTATATGTCTCAAGCACATGGATAAACAATCCCGTTGCATCTTCCAGGACATTTCCAATCACCCATTCGCCGGTCGCTATCCGCTTCCCGCGGAATTTGTACCTGTCGCTCATATCGCGCCCTCCTTCTCACATGCCGCCTGCGCGGCCTCAAGCGTCTTGTACGTCCCGAGGCATCTGCCCCCGGCGTAGGCCACAAACCGGCCATTGACGCTCTCGTGTATCTCGTACCCCTTGGCCGTCCACACGTAGACGGTGACGGGGTCGCTTGTCTTGTTGCGTGTCCAGCGCATAGCTTACTCCTTCCCGGCGCGCCATCTATCGTCCCTTACCCCAAAGGCGTCCCCGAGCTGTATCGTATCGGGGTAATTTATCATCGTGGTCTGAATGGCGTACTTGTCAATCTCAGTCGCGTAATATCTGACCACATTAGCCCCCAGCCTATCCAGCGCTATATGGCCGCATGACATTCCGTCATACATGGACAGCACCTCCAGCGGGCTTGTGGCAATGCCGGGGGCGCATGAGAGTATGTGCGCTATCACGTCGACCGTCCAGCCATTGCCCAGCATTTTGTAGGCCTGGGTATCACTCACCGGGAAAACATAATCGTCCGGCACGGTCTGGAGGCGTTTACACTCGGTCACGGTCAGTTTGCGGATTATGTAGAAACCGTCTTCCAGCCGTATGGGGTAGGTTTTGTCTTTAATGGTGATTTGACCGCCTACTACCTCATAAACAGGGTAGGTCTTGCCGTCCGCACGGCTCACGGCGCTAATTGGCACATCCCCATCAAACTCCACAGGAATGGCGTACAGCCCAGTTTTTGCGCCCTGACCGCCGCCATTTCCAGACAGGCACACGCTTTTCCCGTCACAGCTATGCACACGATACTGGCGGCTGGCTTGCTTTCCGTTTCTATAACTCCCACCATGCCCAGGGGCCTCACCAACAAACACGGGTTCACATATTTGGTTGTCTTTTAGCACAGTGGAAAGGGTGTTAGATTTGCTGTCTTGGCGTGGGTACAGCTCTCGGTGTTCATTAAATCCGTGGTCGATATTTCCGGCCTCGTAGTCTTTACGCAGCTGCCGACCCTCCTCCGTGCGCTCATAGCGCAAACATACAGGCTCTGCCACAAAATTGTCCTTTTGCACGGTCGTGAGGGTGTTGGTCTTGCCGTCAGGGCGTGCCTCAAAATGCTGGTGAACGGGGCCGCTGCCCTTGACATTTCTGCGCCCGGTGTCCTCATACCGTCCGCGCTGGGACACACAAACAGGCTCAATGATTTTAGGACCCTCGTCCTTGTTGGTAGTCAGACAACGTGATTTTCCATTTGTGTGGATGACTGCGCCGTTCATACCTTGACCGCTGGGGTTAATGTTCAGCACTTGTGAGGGCACTCGTTCAGCAACCATTTTGCGGCGGCCGGCTTGGCTGTCAAAGCCTATGCGCCCAAGAGTTTTGTGGTAATTTGCATCAATGGTGTAACCTTTATCTCGCCAAGCCTCTCCACTTTCCAGTACGTCACGGAGTAGGATGCCAAGGTCATCTGGGTGCTCCACGCCCGGCATATTTGTCCAGTAGTAGCGTTCACGGTTCTGGGCGGAAACACGGGCGGAATTGATGAGAATACGGCTAATTTGCACCGTTTCACACGTCAGCCAGTGCTGGAAGACCCAGCGGGTCAGCTCCTTGGTGTCGGTGTGCTCCACCAGCACCCAGTCCTCGCTGTCCATGTAGGGGCGCGTAAACTCACGGTCAATCTGGTCACGGATAGCTCTGGCCATGCTTTTGTTGTTCTCATAGAGAAAGTAGTCTGGGCGGTATTTATCCCTTGCAAGCAAGTAGTTTTTGAAAAGCTCCCAACCTAATCCCTCCGGCGCTGTTTCGCGGTTGTTCTTTTGGGCGATGCTCCAATGCGTGCATGGGCTGCCACCAAGCAGCAGCTTCAACGGCTTGCCCGTCCGGGCGTCTATGTTGGTCATGGCCTCGCCTCCCGGAGAAACCTCTCCTCCAAGTCAAGCACGCTCTTGCCAGGGCCTTTCATTGGGCGCTCCGTGCGGGTTTGTAAGTCTTTCAGCCGTGCCCAGTATTTCGGCAGATGCCGCCACATGTTGCGCAACTCTCGCAGATTTTTGTTGGCACAGCACCAGCAGGACACCCGCTTTAGCAACCTGTAAAGTTCATGCCGCCCCTCCGACCATCGAATCCCCTTGCTGTAGCAGTAGCGCTTACAATCCCTCTCGGTTAGGCCCCACGTCACAAGTGGTAACGTCTTGTGCTCCCGCTTGGCCTTGCCGAATCTATGCGGCTCATCGGCAGCGATCCCCACATACTGCACAGCGCCCTCGCAGTGACGGTTCAGCGCCTTGAGTTTTTCGGTCGTGCCCCATCGGCACCGACCTCCGCACCAAGAATACCCAAGATGCATTCCTCCTCCGCGTTCCTGGACGGGCCTATCGAACATTTTGTACTCAAAAGATTCAGCGGGATGCAACTCGGTATACGGAATCTCCGCCAATAACGGCAGCACCTGGTCACGTACCCTGTATACCGCGTCAAACTCCATGCCCGTATCAAAAAATACAATCTCGTCAAGGGGGTATCCCTTTGCGATAAGTAGCAGAAGCATCGCCGTGGAGTCCTTGCCCCAACTCACGCTTGCAACATGTCTCATATTCGTCCTCCTTCATGGAGGACCACCGGTGGTCCGTATCCGGCGGGCAGCTACTCCGTCGGCGCCGGGGTTATGCGTTTGACCAGTTTCGCAAAGTCTACCTCATGATTGGCACGCCAACACACAACAGTCTCCCATATCAGCTCTATCATCCCGTCGCCGCTGATCAGTTCGCGCGACGCCAGCATGCCGTCAAGATATGCGTTAAGCCCGTCTTGCGCGGCTATCGCCTCGGCGCCCCTGCGCTCCATTTTCGCAAATATCTCGGCAGGCGGGCGGCTGTCGCCGGATGGCCCTTTGTATCTCGACGAATGCCTGACGGCTTTATTGCTCACAATCCGCGCCCCTTTGCCTGCTCGTACGCCTTTATGCACTCCGCGCACTTCATGTTCCATCCGTTCGAATCCTTGAGCGCCTTGCAGAACAGCCCGCAAGCACCCTTATGCTCGTACTTGCAGTGTCTCCGCTCCTTGCCGTCCAGCATCGCGCAAAATATCGGGTCGGCCGATACGGTGTGCTTCACGCTTATGTCCACACTGTAGATCACCCCGTCACCTCCGCCGCCAGGGCCGCATATCCGGCTATGTCGATCCAGTTGTCGTCGCTGCCCGCCCCGGTGGCGTCACGGGCAATCTTTAGCAGAATCATCATCGCGGGCACCTCGGCAGGGTCGATCTTGTACCCCAGATACCACGACCACAGGCCCGCCACCATCTCAAAGTTTTCCTTCGGGTCGCCGTAATCCTTCTCACGGTCGCCACAAATCGCCGACTCGGCGGCGGCAAGTATTTCGCTTCGGGTCATGTCCTCACGCCCTCCCAAATTTCCATTATCTCCGCCAGCTCCTCCACGAACTCCATCACATTGCGCCTGTGCGTGGCGATTGTCCCGTCCTTGAGTGAGTGCACGATGAGGTGATCCTGTAAAAGCTCGTATATGATTCCGGTAAAGCGCCCGCTCTCTATCGTGAGCCTGTTGGGGTTGTCGCGGATGCTCGGCTTGTGGCGTACGCTCACCACGGCACCTCCTGGATCAGCGGTTCGCCCCAAATCTCGGCGAGGCTGTTTTTGAGGAAAACCGGTACACCCGCCTTGCAGCACCGATCTACGATATCCTGCACCCACCGGCGCTCCGGGATGACTTTACCTTTGCGGTTGCCGGTTTCCGCTCCGATGATTACCCACCTGAGACGCTTTCCATTTGTGTCGCCCCCCATGAACCACGATCGCTTGCCAATGAGCAAATCAAGGTAAGCGTCCTTGCCGGTCGGCTCTATCCTGTTCAGATCAACGGGCCCAAAGAGGGGTTCCAGTGAAATAAATGTATTGTGCGGCAGCCATTGAGCGTCAAGGACCATATCGCTTAGCTGCTGTTGATTGGCGGCGCTGAATCCAAACCACGGAGCCGAAGGACGGGCCGGATACTTTGGAAATCCGAGCGACTTGAACCGCGCAGGATGCTTTGTCAGGAACATGTAATTGTGCCATGGGGCGGCGTTGCACGCTTCAAACACATCCGCGATCCACTCATCCGGCACCCAGTCACCGAACAAGTCCGCCATGCTGCACACAAAGATGTTTTGGGGCTTCTTTAGCTTAGCGGGCTCGCCGAGGCGGTAGCGGTGGA
The DNA here is from genome assembly GCA_031556035.1 of Oscillospiraceae bacterium. Taxonomy (GTDB): domain Bacteria; phylum Bacillota; class Clostridia; order Oscillospirales; family UBA929; genus JAVBTT01. The sequence goes on along the minus strand of JAVBTT010000030.1, from coordinate 52,571 downwards.
AGGTTGGCAGAAAGCCAAAGGGGTACGGCGCGGCGACGAGCCTTCCTTTCTTTGTTTCCCGGTGCATGGGATAATGTGTCAGGTCATACAGGTCCCCGTAGTGGCGTATTTTGTCAACGCTGCTAATGTCCGGGTCGTACCCCTCGAAGCGCTTGGTCTGCTTCTTGGCGTAGCAATACTTGCACTCGTGCAGACAGCCCGTGACGGGATTCCAAGTCATGTCCGCCCAGTCGATCTTTGTTTTGGTCATGTCATTACCTCCTCTGCGCTGGGATAATCACCAGCGGAATATTGGGATATTTCTCCGCCCACAGCTTGCGCTTGAGCTCAAACTCGCGGGTGCTGTAGCCCTTGACGTCCTCCACCCACACCGAGCCGTCGTTGCCATTGATAATAAAGTCCGGGCGGTAGCGCACAGGCGCAGAGCCGTCGATCAGGATGAAACTGGGCTGTCGCTCGAACGTCTTAATCTCCCCGCCGCGCTTCATGTGCTCGAGCTCGCAGTAGCGGGTGTATTCAGCCTTGCTGTCAAAGGCAATGCCCTCCGGGGATTCCACGCGCTGGTTGCGGTACTTTGACTTGCGGGCGTCCATGGCCCGATACTCTTCCGCCGTCATGCGCTCCTGCTTCATGGGGCGGCCTCCAGTCTGTCCGCACCCTCCAGCAGGGCCCGGCTGACTTCGAGGAAAGCCTCTCGCACATCATCCTCGGTGACTACCATCGCCTGAAATTTTGCCTTCACGGCCTGCTCGCGCATCACTGCGGCTATTTCTGCATTGCTCATGACATCCTCCACTGTTCCGGCAAATCATCGTCGCACTTCCTAGGCCTTCTCTCTTTGGCCGACTTGGGTATGTACTCCTCGGCAAGCTCTGTGTAGCGCATCTGCGCCCCCTCGAAGTGCATCACCACTGTCCCGCAGCGGCCCATGCGATTTTTTGCTACCTTGACGCCTATTTTTGTAAGACCGTCGCGCTCCTCCTCCATGCGCCAAAGAAATATAGCCATATCGGCATCCTGCTCCACCGCTCCACTGTCCCGGAAGTCCCGGAGGCTGGGTTCATCCATGTCGGATTTGTCACGGTTTAGTTGAGAGAGTAGGATAATTGGTATACCAAACTCTCTCGCCATCTGCTTTAGCTCGCCGCTTATCTTGGCAACCTCAAGATCGCGCCGTTCACTCTTGCCGGTGCCTCTCAAAAGCTGGAGGTAATCTATCACGGCCAGACGTACGCCACTCATCGCTTGAAGTGTCCGGCGGATATCTGCCGTCGTTATGCACGACCGGTCAACGACGCTCCACGGCAATGTGCTGAGTCGCGACAGCATTGCTCCCGATGCCGTGAGGTTTCTGTCGTCCAGGAAGCCCTTGCTCTGAACCGCAGATAGGTCTATCCACGCTTCGCGAGCAAGGAACCGCTGGACTATCTGGCGGCGGGACATCTCGCAGGAGAAAATCACGGACGGAAACCCCGACTTCGCGGCGTCAAGCGCGATATTGCACCCGAAGGCCGACTTCCCCACACTTGGCCTCGCGCCCAGCAGCACCAAATCTCCGGCGTGAAACCCCCTGGTGATGCCGTCGAGTTTGCCGTGTCCCGTCTTTATGCCTTGGTCAATCTCCGGATTCCGCGCCCACTCATACAGCTCCGCGACAACCTTGGCAGAAGATACCGCCCCGGCTTCGCGCCCCTGGCCCAGTTCGTACAGTCCGCCCATGACGCGGCTGATCAGATCATCGGGGTCGTCGCATTCCGCCGTGGCGCCGAGAATCAGGCTGTTCGCTTTGCGAAGCGTCGAGATCTTCTTGAGGCCCTTTGCGTAAAATTCCGCGTGCGCTGCCGTCGGCGTGGCGTCCAGGATGTTTGTGAGAATTTCCGTCTCATTGCCGTCGGTGTATCCGGCGCTTCTGAGGTGCTGGCGGATCGTGATCGGGTCGACGGCCTGCCCCTTTGCCCGGAGCGATACGGCTGTGTCGAAGATCGCCCGGCAGATATCCGTCTGGAAATCCTCGGAGTCCACATGCGCCATGATCGCGGGCAGGCATCTGGAGTCGTACATGATTGCGCCGCACACGCCCGTCTCACAGGCCATAAGATCAATCGGGCCCATCGTCTCCCCCCATTCGTACGAGCAGCGTTGGATACTGCTCCCTCAGCTTTTTCCCGGACAGAATATTCTTTTGCCAGAAGTGATCAGTCTGCGAAAACGCGAGGACGCGCTTGAATTCTTCGAAGTCCACGCCATCGAGCCTCAGCAGCTTGTCGATATCTGCCGCCCAGCGCTGCAACGTGTCCTCCCGCTTTCCTTCGCGAAGCTGTGGGAAGTTGGGCGTATGGCGAACAATGCGCTTTGCCATATACTCGGCGGCGAGGTATGGGTTGCTATCATGCTCGAAGCTTTTGGGCGTTCTTTTTCTCTTCGCGTGAGTCCTCTCGTCCGCACCGCGTTCAGCGGTGTCGCGACAAGAAGATACGTTAGTATCTTCTATATCTTCTTTCTTTCTTAAGATGTGGTTATCTGCTGGTTGATTGCTGGTTGATAAATAGTTACAGGTTGCCCCAATGTCTTGCGGTGCAATTAGTTTAGCTGGTTGTTTGCTGGTGGGCGTTTCGTCCGCACTTTGATAAAGGTCGTAATTTACGATGCTTGCGACCGAGTACTTACTAAAAGCTTTCACTGTGATTTCGCCTGAAGACTTGAGTTTGTCAATTGCTGTGCGCACCTGTTGCTCGCTGAGTCCGAGCATCTCAGCAAGCTTTTTGCGCCCTATGACGGCCTGGCCGCGCAATATTGGCTTTCCCTTGAAATAGCCATCTTTGAAGGCCGCCGTGAGAAGCAGGTGCAGAAATACCGCCGTTACCACCATGTCCCCGTACCACTGCCAATCAAGCATTGAGCGGTGGATTTTTATGTATCCCTCCACACTCAGCCATCACCCGCTTTCACTTTCCATATCCGGCACAGTTCGCGATCTATCCGGATGCCGTAAACGTGGTACTTGTCGTCAAAAGTCTTTTGCCCGAGGCTGTGCGCCTCGTCGTGGTGGCCCCTCACGCCGCCGCATAGCGGCTGTGCCCTCATGCCCTCGTGTGTGATCTCCCTGCGGTCCCGCCCCATACCGATCCGATCCACATGGTGGAGTTGCGCGGGCTTCCCGCAGATCACGCAGCGCTTATGAATCAGGCAGGCGTAGACGGCGCGTGAGATATCAGGGGAGCGGCTGAGAAGGCGGTCGGCGGTCGGGATGTCCCACTCGACGCAGAAGTCAAGGAGGTGGGACAAAAACTCGTTGGCCGTCGTCATTGAGCAGTCCGACAGGGAAAAGTAGTCACAGCCCGTCTTGGCTATGTGGTCATACTTCATCAGCGCCTTTACCTCGTCCGGCGTATGCCCGGTGTAGGTGCCGATATCCCGGAGCGTCGCGTACACCTTTTTGCGCTGATCCGCTGAGATAATCCTGCCATCGTCAATGCGGGCCTCGATCTCGGTAATCTGGCGGCGGTCGAGCAGATGCGTCTCAGCGAAGGGGATGAACGCATAGAAGCCCTCGCCGGGGTGAATCTCGCTTATGTATCCGGTTGCGTGCATCCCATCACCGCCTTTATGCTGTGTGCTCCTCGTGCTCGTGCAAGTACACGTACACGCTGCCGGGCCCCATATTCTGATACAGCCAATTGTCCGCCTTTTCGCGGCTCAGATGATTTTGCAGTACGTCCCACTCGTGGCAGTACTCCCCGGCGTCCTGCTTGCGCCGTATGCGCTCGGCTATCTCCGCTTCGCTGTAGTTTGCCTCAACCATGTACAGGTCGTAATTGCGGGCCTCTATGCCGTCCAGGACATTGGTATCGGTGGCGTAGAACAGATGGGAGTGGTTCGGGAAGTGGACTTTCCATCCGCAGTTCGGGACGTTGTGCACGAGTGTCACGGATTCTATCGACGGGGAGTCCTGCCCGTAGCAGATTGCTTCACCCTCTTGGAGCAAGTCAATTTTGTGCGGCGCAACCTCGCATTCGATAAGGGGCGCAACCAGCCATTTCCGGCAAGCGAAGCGCAGTGACGGTCGCTCCTGCGCCAATTTTCTGATTGTGCGCTGGTTGAAATGGTCGCCGTGAATGTGCGTGAGGAGAACGAGTTGCAGTCCCCCGTATACATTTTGAAGGGCCCGGAAGGGGACGCCGCAGTCTATGAGAATCTGATTGTTTATGACCACGGCGTTTCCCTTGGAGCCGGTGGAGATTATGTTATAGTCGATCATCACAGGTCGGACAATGAAAGAGCGGCCTGAGCGCCAACGTCGGGTATATCGATGGGATCCGGAATCTCGGGCTGAGTCGGAATTTCCTCTCCGACCACATAGTCCGCCGTGCCGTCGGCGTTGACTATGGTGTCGTCGTGCTCAAAGGCGTCGCGCATCTCGATGGACATGACTCCCCACTTGCTGATGAGTTGCCGGAGCATTGTCTTGTAGGCCATGCCGTCAAAGTCCTTGTACCAGAAGCTTGAATAGAGCCATTCCGTACCCTTGGGAATCTTCCCGGCGGCGTAATCGGCGTAGGAGACTTTGTTGAACTTGGGGTCTCTGGCTTTCACGGGGCCGACACTGAACGCCGCGCTGTACCGGTTTGCATGGGCGAGCATCTTCTCCTTGCTCCAGTAGAGGGCCTTTTTGAAGCCGTTCACATACTCGAACATCGCGTAATAGCCGATGGTTTCAGCGGTTTCGCGGGCAAGCTCATCTTGAATGAGGTTGACCTCGATCTCCTCTGTCAGGGCGTCGTAGCTCACGAGCTCGCCCTTTTTTATTGCCAGCACGTTCAGCTTTTTGTACTGTCCGCTGCGGATGGCAAGCTGGATGTAGCCCTTGTAGCCGAGAATGAAGGTAGCGACTTTGTGCCCGCGCTTCTTGTCGTCGAACGGCACAAGATAGTATTGCCCGAGCTGGGGGGAGGGGGAGAGGTTCAGGCTTTCCCCGAGAAGTGCGCAGGAGAGGATCGTGCCCGCGTCGCACTCCTGTAAAGTGGGGTTCACGGCGACGGCGGAGCTCACGGACGCGATGAACCGCTGGGCGCGTTTCGGGTCCTGGAGGGTGTTGTTGATGAGCTTTTTATAGCCGTCCGTCTGAATGGCGACGCTGAACTTCGGGCGCTGCGCTATTGCTGTGTTTTGCATATCTGCTCCTCGCTTTCCGTCTTATGCAGCCCTGATATCTCCTTCAAGAGTGGCATTATGCGCTCGTCGACCTTGCTCTCGGGGACGTTTATTTGCGTAACTATTGCCACGCCGGGCCCCCTCGCGGTTTGCACGTCAACGATATCGCCAACCGAAACATCAAGGCTTGAAAGGTAATGATACTCGCGGCCATAGAACTCGCCCAGCCTGAATTTGTCTTGGAACTTGACCGCTACAATGTTGCTTGCGTGTTCCATGTCACTCATACTGGTATCCCCCGTCCTCCAAAAATCCCTTGAGTTCCTTGAGCTTGGAGCGCCTGTGCGTCACCTTGAATCCAACGGTCAGCATGGGGTCGCCATCTTCCACCGGCGCGACCGTGGGAGCAGGAAGGGGAGCGGGCGCGGCAGCCTCAACCCGCTTTACAACTTCCTGCTCAGCCGCCCGCCGGGCCTCGGCCTCATCCTGTCGGCGCTTTTGCTCCTCAATAGCCCTGTGGCGCTCCGCGACAGAGGTTATCGCCTGGGACACATTCAGCGAGCGCCGGTACTCGACGAGGATTTCCGTCTTGTGCTCCTGCGTCTCGATGAGCGCAAGGTCGTCGCAAATGCGGTCGACGTACGCCTTGCCCTCTTTTTTCAGGGCGGGGAGGGTTGCGGTCAACGTGACGTTGGGACGCCATGAGTCCATGTCAATAAAGTCCGCGCCACGGCTTAGGCGGTACTCGTCAAAATACTCCTTCAGGGCGTCGTACTTTCTTTGCTTGATCTCGCCCTCTACGCCGTCAATCTTGGCCTTGAGCTGGGCGTCGGCGCTCCTGTACTTATCCGATACGTATTGTTTGTATGCGGCCTCAAAGCGCTCGTAAGGCTTCATGATCGATGACTTTACGGCCTTCCTCCGGTTTTCGAGCTCTCCGAAATCTTTTGTCAGCTCTGAGCGCAGCGCCTTGACGGCCTTGACCGTTTCCTCGGTGCACTCAAGGGCGAGTGCAGCGCATATCCTGCCGTCAATTTCCTCGCTGAGCAGCGCCAAGCGCTCGGTGATGACGGGCAGCTGCTCTATAATAATGAGTTCTTGCTCCATTGGGTTCCTCCTCTATCTTCTCCGCGCACCTCTCGCAGTAGGCCCGGTCGCCGCGCCACTCGGGGAAGTGCGTCGCCTCCCCACACTCGCAGCGGTACGGCGCATCCGGCGGCTCCGCGCCCCGGCATTGGGGGCAGGGGCAATCATTTTTCACGCTTCCGCACCTCGCGGACTGTCGCCGCACGCTTGCCGCACAGGCAGCACGTCTCGTTCAGCTTGATCTCCGCGCCCACGACGTAGCCCGCGCTGGCGGCCTTGCTTATACAACTATGGCACATATACAGCTTTTTCATCTCGCCCTCCCGAATATGTACGCGGCCCGCCTCAGGCCCCACTCGCGCCGCTTCCGGCGCAGCCATGACAGCATATATCTACCTCCACTTTACAATTTTCACATTTCGTCTTGCCGCCCTCGCGCGTGATCTCCTGATTGCAGATCGGGCACACCGTAGCGCCCGCGATAACAGCCGACCCAAACCTGATAATGCCAAACGGCTCCTCGTCGTCAAACGCGTGATCCGCCGACACAGTCTTGCTCCCCATGCGGCAAGCCTCCTTGTTGCGTCCGTGATCTCCTCCCGGTATCCCCAGGCGATGATACCCATGATCCCCAGGCACGCTATTACGCCCGTCAGGGCCGCCAGACGGTAGGGCATCATACCCATGGGCCTTTGACGTAGGCGGGGGCCGCCGCCCTCCTTGGCTTACTCTGATATATCTGGCGGTGACCCGTGGAGGGTTGGCCTATAATCCCGTGCTCCCGTATGTACTCCTCGGCGTACTCTGGAGGTATGCGGACAATCCTGCCCATCTTTACAGCCTTCAGGTCACCCTTTGCGATAAGGCGCTCCACGGTTTTACGACTGACCGACCAGCGCTCCGCCAGGGAATCTATTGTGTAAAACGCCTCATCCACCAGACTCACCTCGCTTTCGATCTGAATCCCCGGACTTCACCTACTGCTAGGGGGGTGTATCTCAGGCACTCGTTCCCTGCAGGGCAGCCCCTACGCTGGAAAGTCCAGTATAAAAAGTTACATCCAATACCGTTGCGCCCGTGGTACTTGCAGTCCGTACGCCCGCAACCCGCTTGCGCTGGGACTGCTGGAGGGGACGGGCCTCTGGCTGCTGTGACGGTGCGCCCCACGGCGGGAATCTCGCCTTGCTTGCGCATAAGGCAGCGCTTGACTCTGACAGCGTTGGCGCTACGCCCAATCATCCTTGCAACCACACGGGCGGGGAGTTGTGCGCAGTTGCGCATTATGTACATCTCCGCATTGCTGTACGTCTTACTGTGCTTCGGGTAGGGCTTCCCGCCCTTCAGACGCTCTACGTTGCGGGGGCGAAACTCCTTGTCATAAATCTTGTAATGGCAATTAGGGCTTTTAGTCGCTTTCCCCCACGCCCCAACCTTCCCCGCGCGAATCCATTCCACGATTGTTGTCCGGTGATACCCTGTCATGCGGGCAAGGTCGGCGGCGGTTGAGTGGGAGTAACGATTATCCATAGCGTCGCGCCTTTCATGTCCGCATTGCAAGCAATACACGTTCATCACCGCACGTTAATTTGCATTGCTTTGCGTGTGACCTTTGGGACATGACCCCGTCGTTTTCTACGTACCACCCCGGGTTGCGCATTGGCCTCCTGTGAATCGCGTGCCACATCTCTATTTCTTGGTACATATCCCAAGTGTAATTCGGGGTCGAGCTGCCCAACGGTGTACACGGCTGCGGGATGAAGGGCGTCCACTTGATCCGCAGGGATACGTTTTTTTTCAGAGGCAGCGAGAACACACGATCCATCATTGCCGACCATTCTTGAAAATCATCCAAGGTGTCCCAAGGGTATCCGAATATCATAAACATTTTGAAGTTGCAGTGCCCCCGGTCGACGAACATTCGATAATAGTCGATGATCATTTGGTTTGTTATGTTCTTGTTGACTCGTTTACGGGTCGCCTCGGTCAGCCCATCTACGCCGACGCGGATCAAGTGGTTATTTTTAATCGGCGGCGGATTCCGCAGAACCGACTCTATGCGCATCGACGAAAACCCAGCGCTGAACCCCTTCTCGTGCAAATATTGGTATAGCTCATGATAGTCCGGATGAGACGCTTCGTCCGGAGCGTAAAAGTTGATCTTTCTGGTTCCCTTTGTGTCTGCTGCATCAATTACCTGAATCAAGTGGTCTTTCGAATACCGACGATACGGGGAGCTGTGACCCAATTCGCAGTATGCGCATTTGTATGGGCATCCCCTCGCCATCTCTATGTACCAGGCCGCCGACCGCGTTCCTGGACGGTTCAGGTAAGGGGGGTTGCTGGGGAGGGGGTTCTCGTGGTTCGGCGCGGGCAACGGCGATCCCTGAACCCAATCTTTGCAAACAATCGTCCCCGGCAATTCCGCCAACGCTCGGATATCACTTTCCTTGTCCAACAGTGGCAACGCTTTCTTTATCCAGCTCTCCCCCTCTCCTACGCAGATTGCGTCAGCAAAGGGGATTGCCGGGCGGGGGTTGTTTTGCATGGGGTGACCGCCTACGATGCGCCACTTTGCCTTGCGCGGCATTTGGGCCAGCCGCACAAAGTCTTCGCAATGGTGGACACTGATCATTTCAACGTCGTACTTTTCAGACGTGGCGTTGCGCACGTCAACAGGATATCCCGCCAGCTCGGCGTGATGCCGGACATAAAAGGCACCGATAGACCCCTTGTCACTCTCCGCGCAGGCCTCTACCATGCATATTTTCAGCACTTATCGTCACCTCCGGAACATAGCACAGCGTTTGATTGCACCCTTTCCACGACGGGGGCCTTATCGCGCACTCCCTCACCTGATACCGGGCGCGGTCGTCTCCACCATACTCATCCACGGGCATCGGACGCATCAGCCCGTACCTCTCCGTCCATGTGCTCCAGTCCTCCGGCCAGGGCTCTACCCCCCATGACTTGACCGCGCCCCATCCCATTGCTGGCTTTTTCCCGACTGACGGTATGCAGCGCAAAAGCTCTTCGACCTTTGCGATGGTGCCAAATCCGTAAAACTCTATGGGGTCGACAAGCCGGATGATATTGGGCATTCTGTAAGCCCTGTGGGGGCCGGAGCTGATGTCTACCTTTGCCGCCTTTCCGATGTCCAGAAATGACATCTTGTCTGCGTCGGTGAAATTCGGCTTTTTCGTCCACTGCTCCACATCAACGGAATGTTGCCGGTAGAAACCACAGCTTGCGGCGTACCTGCCACCTTCCAGTTGCCGCAACGGAAGACCAAAGTGCGGCGGGTGGTTGTCTTCCGAAAGTCCCTGCAATACGTGCGGAGCGTATTTGATAAACCATGCATGATAAAGGATGGAGTCGAGGAACAGCAGGCCGTCAGCGCTATTAAGGCGTCCGTCAAGCAGTCGGCATGTTACGCGAAAGGGCTCTGTTGTTGATCTCAACTCTATCCCTCCAGAAGCCCCACGATAGGGGCGCGATTGCTGTCCAGCGCCGCGTCATACAGGGCCTTAAGATGGTTATCATACTGCTCCTTGGCGTCTTTTGCGGGGTCAGCGAGGGTCATGTAGCCGTCGCGCACGGAGATGAACGGGACTCGCTCCCCATCTTCGCTTGTGATGTCCATTGCGAGGTCGACCAGGCCGAAGCCCTTCCCCGCCATTCCCCCGAGCACCGGCCGCTTTGCCCACTCATGGATTGCGGACACTAACGCCCCAAGCTCCAGCTCCGTACAGGTTGCATACATCATGTGCCACAATTGCGCTCCCGCACTCAGGTACTCGACCCGGTACCGCATCTGTGTGGCGGGGCCGTCCTCGCCCTTGGCCTTACCCTTCGCCTTGCCTTCGATCATGTCAATCTGCTCGGCAGGGTGCGCAATATACCGGTCGCCCAAATCGCCCTTCTCGTCATCCTTGCGGCTAAACTCCGTCTCGCCCGTCATAAGCCGCCAACTGGTGTCCAGCCTGCGGTAGTTGATATGCGGGTTGCCGGGCGGGATAATGTCCGCTGTCTCCTCGCATACCGGCATTGCAAACGTCTGGACAATCTTGCCGGAGAGTATCTGATTGCCCACACCGCCGCCGAATATCGACAAGAAGGGTAGCGTATCCCGCAGGGCTTTGGCCTGGGCGACATCGGCCTCCTGCTTTCCGCCGATACTCCCGCCCGAGAACAAAAGATGAAACGCCTTTTTGGGGACGAGCGTCTTAAGTCTGTTTAGAAGATAGGCCGCCCCGCAGTCTCGCCATGCCCCGCGCAGCGCGTTTCCGGTGTATGCAAACACTTCGCACGGGCCGCTCGGCCCCATTACCCTGACGGTATTCAAAAACGTTGTCGTGCTCTCGCTCTCCCCGATGTGCGACAGTGGTTGCAGCAGGGTATAAACGCTGTCAATCCGATATGTCTGCTCTGTGTTCATCGTCAGCCTCCGTTCTTATTGCCGCCTCCAGCGGCTTCTCCTCCTCCAGACGCGCCCGAACTAGCAGGACTATTCTGGTCGTCTGCCGATAGATCATGTCGACCATCTGGCGTTGCTCCGCTTCCGGGCACTCCATGATCTCGGGCATAAAATGCCGTTCTCCGCCAATGACCACGATCTCCCCGAACTCATTGGGACGCAATACGCCCGTGTTCATCCATTTTGGGGATATGGTGTCACACGCCATGCGGCGCTTGAATGTGCCCGTGAACTCGCCGACGTCGCGGGCTCGCTTGGCGCTTGATCTCGCAAACCGCTCGATCTGTCCCCACATATCCGTGCCCGACGGCCCGCGTTGCTTGTTTCGGCTGCGGTATATGGCGTAGATCAGCATCGCGGACTTCGCGGCGCTCATGTCCTCGGTTGGAAACCCAAATAACACTTGTACGCCTCCTCGCTATCGTTTTTTTGCGCAACGTGCAGCGCAAGCTTAAACGCGCGGTCTTTGATATAAGGGCAAAGAAGGTCAACGATCCGCTCGAAATTCTCTTGCCCCCACTCACGCAGCCGCTCATAGCGGAAGTTGCACGCCCCGATCTCGTCTTTGGTTGCCCCCAGCCCGCGCAGCGCCTCGATGATCGCGATGTAGCGCCTGAACATGTCAAGCCTAATGTCGACGCGCTCCTCTTCCAGCATGCACCAGTAGCGCTCCCTGGAGTGCGACGCAAGGGCTTTTGTAACAAGGTGCTTCTTCTGGCTTGCCGCCACGACCGCAACAAACGGAGGCTCTGGGGGGTTGGTGAGCGCGTCGCGCATCTGAGCGCGATTGCAAAGCGTTAAGCCGGTCGCGCTGGCTACAAAAGAGTACCTGGAAAGAGTCTGCCTACTGCGTTCCGCGTTCAGGCTCATCGCCCAGACACACGCCCCGCATATGTGCGTCGACTCGGGGGCCTTGTGGATGCTCCAGTCTGTGTAATTTGTGCCCAGAAACTTTTCTGCGGGAACGCCGCCGATAAACTCCCCGCCGCATATCTGACACACGCCAGCCCACTCCGCGTCATAGTGCGCCCTACTCTCGGGGGAAACCAGCACCACCTCCACGGTCAGGTCGTTGCCCTTGTCATCTCTGGTTTCGTAAATCATCGGCTGCGGGGTGTTTTGCCAGGCCGCATACGCTAATTGGGTGGGCGTCATGGTGCGCCTCCTTGGTGTTATGTAATCTTGACATACGTGGTAAAATATTGCTAAAACGTGAAAGGATGGGGTCGGCATGGACTTTATTGACGCTTTAAGGCAGTACTCCTCAAGGGTTGAGAAGATGCGAGCACAAATCCAAACGGAAGAGGCAACCAAAACCTCATTGATCATGCCCTTTTTTCAACAGGTATTTGGGTATGACGTTTTTAATCCAGATGAGTTTGTTCCCGAGTTTACAGCAGACGTTGGCATCAAGAAGGGTGAAAAGGTAGATTATGCCATTTTTATGGATGGCGAGCCGGTTATCTTGATAGAGGCGAAGTGGTGTGGGGCACCTTTAGAAAAACATGATTCACAGCTATTCAGGTACTTTGGAACCTCCAAGGCGAAGTTTGGAATCCTTACAAACGGGGTAACTTATAAGTTCTATACCGACCTTGAAGAGCAAAACAAAATGGACATGAAGCCCTTCTTGGAGCTAAATTTGCTTGACATCAAAGAAACCCTTGTGCCGGAACTCAAGCGCTTTTGCAAGAGCAACTTCAACGTCGACGAGATTTTTAGCAGCGCTTCGGAATTAAAGTACTCGAACGAAATCAGAAGCTATTTCGACAGCCAGCTGCGCGAGCCATCCGATGATTTTGCAAGGTTTATTCTTGCGCACACTTACGACGGGGTAAAAACTCAGGCGGTATTGGAAAAGTTTAAGCCCATAATTAAGAGCACCTTGAACAACTACATAGGCGAGCTGATGAACGATAAGATTACAGCAGCGCTTAAGAGCGAGCGACAGCCCCCTGTTGATCCTGGCGCGACAGAACCCCAACCCAGTGAAGTTGACGAGGAGATCAGAAATAAAATTGTAACAACGCAGGAAGAGCTTGAGTCCCTTGGGATCATCAAAGGCTTGCTGTGTGACTTGATCGACCCAACGAGAATTTCATACCGAGACACTGAGCGCTACTTTTCTGTGATTTGCGACAATAGGACTACTAAATGGTTGTGCCGCTTGTACCTTGAGGGAAAGAAGAAAATGCTAATTTTGCCGGCAGCCGCAGAGCCCCCTTATGAAAAAGAGTCCAGATATTCGTTGGAGTCGGTCAACGATTTATACATTTTCAGGGATAACTTGCGGGCGTCCGCCAAGCGCTTTGTCGAGCCGAAAGAATGACGTGCGGGGGAGATGGTTGCATGAAAGACTTTACTGACTTCAGGGAGAATGTTTTGACTGACGAAAAAGTGAAAGAGCTAACAGGGAGAGCAAAGCAACAACTGCACCCAGAGCGATCAAGTGTTTATGATATTTTAAAGGACGCGCTTGGGGAGGACGAGGCCAACCGGTACGAGGAGTTGAATGGTTGCACTGAGGACAGCGCCGATATGACCGTAGATGGCCTGTTGTCTTTTTCGGCGTCGCTTTCGCTATTCCTTCTCGCTGAGTACCACAAGTGGCTTCACCAAGACGAATAGTAAGGCCGCGTATTCTGGAGTCCAACAATCTGAGAGCCTCCTTTCCAGCCGCCCGCCGTCACGCGGGCGGCTTTAGCTTGTCCTGCCGTACGCCCGATCTAGTTAAACTAGATTCACCGCCAAAAAAAATATCATCGACAGACATCTCTAGGGCCACGCTTATGATTTTTGACTGGCGTATAGTTGCCCTCTCGGGGCAATTTTCAATACTGCGATAAGTGTCTTCGCTTACGCCCAGAGCTTTTGCCATATCCCTCTGCGATTTTTCTTTTAGGCGGCGAGCTTGACGCAATGTCATGCCCATTGGTTCAGCCACCCCCTTCCTGTTAACAGTGTACCCCAGTTAAACTAGATTGTCAAGTATAATTTCTAGTTTTACTTGACTTTCTTCCGGGCTTGCCGTAGAATAAAGGCACATCAAGCGCCGCGGGGATTTTAAGGGGGTAAAAAACGTGGGGATTTCAGAGAACGTTAAGAGACTTCGGGAGGCACACCACCTGTCCCAAGAGCAACTAGCGGAGATTGCTGGCGTAACGGACAAAGCTGTGTCAACCTGGGAAACTGGGGCCTACGAGCCTCGCATGGGTGCCATACAGAGGATCGCCGATTACTTCGGGCTCAAAAAGAGCAACCTAATTGAAGACGATGGGCTTGATGTTTGGTTTGGAGCCTTGCTGCCCACAAACTCCTTGAGGGTTGCGAGGGCCTACGATATCTCCCCTCCGCATATCAAACGCGCTGTCGACGCCATTCTGGAGCCCTACATAAAAAACGCCCCGTCCGAAGACGAGGCGAAGATTACCAATATAGACAAGTCCAGGCCGACCGACAAGCCGGAGGACGTGAAGTTTGCGGCGCATGGGAGCGAGGAGCGCAAGCGGATACCTGACGACGAGTATCAAGAGCTGATAAACAGGGGTCTTGATCTACAATAAAAGCAGGGAAGATAATACCGCTGTAGCGTCACGCCCTTGGCTACGATGTTGCATACAAAGGGGGCGCGTCGCATGACTGCTCACGAACGAGTGTATAAGCTCGTATTGGATATGAATCGACCCAAATCAAGGGAAGATTACCCGCTTGACCCGTGGGCCCTTAAGCTGCCTTACACGGACATTGTGCGCGTCCCGTATTCCGAGGTGTCCGACGACCTCGCGAGGCTTGGCTATGAGGGCCCCATGACAGAGGACGGCCTTGCAACATACTTTAGTGGGCGCTACTACATAGTCTGGCGCGACGACGTAACCGGCGACCTTCTGCTGGATGTCCTGGAGCACGAGTTTGCCCATTGCGCGTGCGGGCACGTAACGCGGGGCCGCTACAAGCCGTTTACCGCCATAGACGACATAGAGGCCGATATGTTTGCAATGGAAATGAAGGCTGATCCGGAGGCCTTGTTAGCGTTTGGCGTGCGAGATGCAGAAGAGATATCCACCCTTGCGAGGGTGTCCATCGAGACCGCCAAAGGGGTCGCCCAGCGCATCGTGGCGCTGGAGCGGCAGTGGGACGCCGAGGTCGAACGACGGAAGAGCTACGCGCTTGTGGGCATCGCCGTCGCCCTGGTGTGCCTGCTGGCCGTGCTGTCCGTAGCGTATCAAGCGATACTGGCGGACAAGGCGGCGGCTGAGTGGCGGAAGGCGCAGCCGTCGGTGAGCTACATAGTGGAGAAGTTAAGCGAGAAGGGGGAGCGTCATGGCGAAGAAGCAAGCCCGTCCGGAGATGACGTGGGTCGAGAGCCGCAAGAAGTGGCGCAAGCGTAAGGTCATCGGCGGGAAAAGCAGGGACATCTACGGGGACACCCAGGACGAAGTGCGCGAGAAGATCAAAGAGCTTGAGCGCATGGCGGACGCCGGCATGGTGCTGGACGATGCTACGACGCTTGCGCAGTATACCAAGCAGTGGTTCACGGTCAAGACGGCCGGGCTAAAGCCGAAGAGCGCGGAGGTGTACGCGATAGCGATTAACAATCACATAGCACCCTTCTTTAAGAATGCCCTTGTGCGCGACATACGCCCCCTGCACATACAGCAGCTGATGGCGAATGTCTCTGGATTGTCCCGCTCAGCGCAGTCGAAAATACTGTTTACAATGCGGCAAATCCTTTCTTCAGCAGAAGAGAACGGACTAATAACCAAAAATCCATGCGCCAAGATTTCTCCCGGCGGAAAGCCGGCGGCAAAGAAAGTCCCGCTGACAAGCGAGCGGCAGACAGAGATCACAAGTGCCGTGGAGGGGACAAGGGCAAACCTATTTGTCCTTCTGGCCCTCTATGCGGGCCTGCGGCGCGAGGAGGCGCTGGGGCTGCTATGGGGTGATATACATCTTGATGGGGATGACCCGTATCTTGATGTACGCAACACGGTCACATACGACCGATCCGGCAAACCAACGCATTCCCCCGTATTAAAAACAGCAGCAGCAAGCCGGACGATACCACTGCCGGACGTACTGTCCGACGCCCTGCGCGAGGCGAAGAAGACTGCGGGCAGCGTCCTTGTGATCCCTGCCAAAACTACCGGCGGCCCCATGAGCCTTTCCGCCTTCAGGCGTATGTGGGGCCTTGTCGTGGGCTATAAGCAACAAGAGTACGACAAAGACGGCAAAAAGAAACTCGATGAAAACGGCAAGCCAATAAAGAGGTTTGTTCCGGGGGCTGTGGATTTTCACGTCGAGCCTCACCTTCTGCGCCACACGTACATAACGGAGCTGTGTGCGTCGGGGCTTGATATTAAAAAAATCCAATACCTTGCCGGTCATGAGGACGTACATATGACGTTGCAAATCTACACTCACGTCACCCAAAACACGCCCAAGGAGCTTGGGAAAGTGGTGCGGGGAGTTTTCGTCCGGGGGTCAAACACGGGGTCAGGGGCAGCAACGGAAGTCTAATGCCATTGTGGCGCAGCGCAAACAAGCGCATTGAGCACCTGCTCCACACGCAGGGGGTCGCAGGTTCGAGTCCTGCTGTCTCCACCAAAGCCGAGCCCCTTGAAACGTCGCTGTTTCAAGGGGCTCGGCTTTTTATGCGTTCTCCTTGTTTTTGAGCCTGTGCTCGCTTTTATCGGCTTTATCGGACTTATTGTCTTGTTTATTGTCTTGGGAAAGAAGGTGCGTCCGGACACAATCTGTTCACATATTTCCCATTGAATTTGAGCCAATTGCGTGATAGTCTTAATAATACCAAAATTCCGGTGGTGATTTGTTTTTGAAAAAGCTTGCCGAACTGATAGTAAAGCACAGGCTGCTGGTGATCATAATATTCGCCTGTATGCTGCTCATCAGCCTCGTCATGATGATGTTCGTCAACACAAACTACGATCTGACCTCCTACTTGCCGGACGACACCCCGTCAATGCTCGCCATTGAGCTTATCGGGTCGGAGTTCGGCTATCCCGGCACCGCCGAGCTGATGGTGAGGGACATTTCCCTGCCGGACGCGCTGGCGCTCAAGGAGAAAATACTGACCCTGGACGGCGTCAAGGCCGTGACGTGGCTGGACGACGTCGCCGACCCGCAAAAGCCGCTCTCAGCGCAGGACGCGGAGCTGGTCGGGAGCTATTACAGGGACGGCGCGGCCCGCTTCCAGCTTGAGTTCTGGGAAAACGGCTACAGCCGCCACACGTCGGACGCGATAGCCGAAATCCGCGCCCTCGCGGGGGACGCGGCCGGGGAGACCGCGATGACCGGCGACGCCGTGTCGGCGGGGAACCTGCTCAGGGCCACCTCAAGCGAGATACTGATGATTGCCGGCATCGCGATGATCATAGTGATAGGCATACTGCTGCTCGCCACCACCTCATGGATCGAGCCGTTCCTGTTCCTGCTGTGCATCGGGGTGGCGATCGGGATAAACATGGGCACAGACCTGATCTTCGGAAGCGTCTCGTATATCACAAAGTCCTGCGAGGCCCTGCTCCAGCTCGCCGTCTCCATGGACTACTCCCTTATCCTGTTCCACCGCTTCCGCGAGGAGCGGGCCAGGTCAGGCAACGCCGAGGAGGCGATGGAGATCGCCGTCTCCAAATCGGCCACCGCGATCGGGGCGTCCTGCCTGACGACCGTGGCCGGCTTCGCGGCCCTTATGTTCATGCGGTACGGCATCGGGCCCGACCTGGGCCGGGTGCTGCTCAAGGGCATAGTAATCAGCCTTGTGAGCGTGCTGTTCCTGCTGCCCTCCCTGTCCCTTCTCGTGCTGAAATGGATTGACAAAACCTCCCACCGGCAGCATATGCCGAGGCTGGCCGGGGCGGAGAAGCGGATACTGCGCTGGCGCTACGTGCTTGCCCCCGCGCTGATTGTCATCGCGATCCCGATGTTCCTCGCCTCTCAGAACAACCGCTTTATGTACGGCGACGCCGGCATAACCGCGCAGCCGGACACCCCCGCCGCGATTGAGACGGCGATGATAGAGGGCGCGTTCGGCTCGCACCGCCCGTCCGTGCTGCTTGTCCCCGCCGGGAGCCCGGCGCTGGAGGCTCAGCTGGCGGACGAGCTGCTGGAAAAGCCCTATATAACGGGGGTGACGGCGCTCGCCACCGTCGCGGACCCGGCATTGCCCCGCTCGTTCATCCCCGCCGGGGTCCGGGAGCGCTTTGAGACCGAAAGCTACGCGAGAATGCTGCTGTCCACAAACCTCAAGGGCGAGAGCCAGTACAACTTCGACTGCGTCGCGGACATAAAGGCGACCGCCGCGAAGTATTATCCCGAGGACTCCCACCTGGCGGGCATATCGTCCGCGGTGGCGGACATAAAGGAGATTGTCGAGGCGGACTTTCCGGTGGTGAATATAATCTCCATCGCGCTTGTTATGCTGATAATCCTGGTGAGCTTCCGCTCGCTGTCCATCCCTGTCATACTGACATTTGTCATCGAGCTCTCGATATGGATAAACATGGGCGTCCCGTACTTCACCGGAACCTCGCTGACGTTTCTGGGCTACATGATCGTCTCGTCCATACAGCTCGGGGCGACAATAGACTACGCGATACTGCTCAGTGACCGGTATATGGAGTTTCGCCAGCGGCTCGATAAGCAGGAGGCCGTCATGGAGGCGCTTGGGCAGAGCGTCCCCGCGATACTGACCTCGGCGTCCATTTTCGCGGTCGTCGGCTTTTCGCTGTCCATCTTCTCAAAGACGGCCGCGATCAGCGAGATCGGCCTGCTGATAGGGCGGGGCGCGGTGCTGAGCGGGTTTATGGTGCTGGTGCTGCTGCCGCAGCTGCTTGTGATATCCGACAACTTGATTCAAAAAACCACACTGCGAAGGGGGAAAAGACTGTGAAGCGGCATTACGCCCTGATACTCGCCGCGCTGATACTGCTGATGACGCCGGTGGCCGCGGCTCCGTCTCCCGAAAGGCTGGCGTCCTCGTCCGGCGACGCCTCCGTCTCCTCGCGCGAGGAGACGGTTTATCTGGAGCTGAACAGCGACGGCTCGCTCAGGGAGGCTCTCGCCGTCGTGCGCCTGAGGGTGGACGGCGCGGGCAGCTACTCCGACTACGGGCGCTTCTCATCCGTCACGAACCTGACAAACGGGCTGAAGCCCGTCCTGACGGCGGACGGGGCGCTGTGGAGCTTCCCGGAGGCGTATCCGAGCCTGGTCTACCAGTGCGCGCTCCAGGCCCCTGTCCTGCCGTTCGAGCTGAAAATTGATTACACGCTCAACGGCAACGAGGCGTCACCGGACAAGCTGGCGGGGGCGAGCGGCGAGGTCGGGCTGCATATCGAGCTGACCCGCACCGAGGGGATACTGCCCTACTTTGAAAAGCAGTTTATGATTCAGCTCCAGCTCACCTTCCCGGCGGACTCGAGCGAAGTGCTGGAGGCGGGCGGCTCCGCGCCGGTTCTGGCCGGCTCTTCCCGCGTGCTGACGCTGGCCTGCATGCCGGGGCAGAACCTCGTTTCCGACATAAGGCTCCGGACGTCGGGGTTCGAGATGGGGCAGGCCTCCGTAACGATGACGCCCTACGACATCGCCGCCATTATCGCCGACAACATGCCGGAGCTGGATTTCACCGCGCTGTCGGACGGCCTGGATCAGATATCGGACGGGGTAACCGAGCTCAAGTCAGGCACGCAGGCGCTGAAGGACGGCTCGGAGGAGCTCGGGGAGGGCATCGCGGCCTCGGCGTCGGCGGCCAGGCAGCTCAAGTCGGCGGCCTCCCAGCTCAGCTCGGGTATGGCGCAGATAAACACGGCCATGGAGCAGTACGAGACGCTGTTCAAGTCCTACATCAGCGGCGGGGAGCAGTTCATAAAGCTGTTCAAGTCGCTGGTGGACGGCTCCGCGAAGCTGTCCGACGGGGTGGCGCAGCTCTCCTCCGGGCTGGACACGCTCTCGGAGAACGCGGGCAAGCTGCCCGAGGGGGCGCAGGGGCTGATAGACGGGGAGGACAAGCTTATCGGGGCGTTCGACGAGCTCCGCACCGCGCTTGAGGAGGCCACCAGCGGGCTGACTCAGGAGAGCGGGGACGCTCCCCCGCCCGTGTCGTTCATCAACGGCTCGGCGGACATAACCTCGGTGCAGTTCGTGGGCATTATCCCGGCCATAAAAATCCCCGCCGCAGAGAAAACCCCGCCGCCGGAGGCGGAGCCCAGCTCGTTCTGGGACAAGCTGACCGGGCTGTTTAAGTAAACGCGGACATAGCCGTGTGCACATGCACACGGCTATGCTTTTACAGCGACAGAGGGGGCTCCCGCTTGTCGCACCCTCTCCGGCGCTCCGCGCCACCTCTCCCAAGGGGAGAGGCGGGCTCTCCCTCTGGGAGAGCTGGCCCATCAGGGCCTGAGAGGGGGCTCCGCTCTTCTCTAAAGCCTGATAATCTCCTCGCGCCTCGGGCCGGTGGAGACCATGGAGACACGCACCCCGGCGGCCTCCTCGACCGCCCTGACGTATTTCCTCGCGTTCTCGGGCAGCTCCTCCCAGTTAGAGCAGCCCCGTATGTCGCTTTTCCAGCCGGGCAGATATATGAGCTCCGGCTCGCAGCGCTCCAGCACCGGGGTGGTCGGGAAATCTGCCATGGGCGCGCCGTTATGCCGGTACGCCGCGCAGAACGGGATCTCGTCCAGATAGCCCAGCACGTCCAGATTTGTAAGCACAAGCTCGGTCGCCCCCTGCACCATGCAGCCGTACCGCGTGGCCACCGCATCGAACCAGCCCATCCTCCGGGGCCTGCCGGTCGTCGCGCCGAACTCGCCCGCGTCGCCGCCCCGCCTTCGCAGCTCGTCCGCAACGGCTTTGTCATGTATCTCGCTGACGAACGCCCCCGCGCCGACCGCGCTTGAGTAGGCCTTTGTCACGCATACGATGTCGGTGATTGAAAACGGCGGCAGCCCCGCCCCCACGCAGGCGTACCCGGCCAGCGGGGAGGACGAGGTCGTGCACGGGTATATGCCGTAGTCGGGGTCGCGCAGAGAGCCGAGCTGCCCCTCCAGCAGGATGTCTCCGCCCTTCGCGAGAATGCCGCGCAGAGCGCTCAGCGTGTCCCCGACGAACGGGCGCAGAGCCTCGCGCCAGAGGAGCAGCTTTTCAAACAGCCCCGCCGGGTCGAGCTCCGGCTTTTTGTAGAGGTGGCGCAGCAGCACGTTTTTGACCTCGCAGAGACGCGCGAGCTTGTCCCTCAGAGCGCCCTCGTCCCCGTAGAGCTCGCAGAGCTGGAAGCCCACCTTGGAGTATTTGTCGGCGTAAAACGGGGCTATGCCGCTCTTTGTCGACCCGAAGCTGCGCCCGGCCAGCCGCTCCTCCTCATACGCGTCAAAAAGGGTGTGGTAGGGCATGAGCAGCTGGGCCCTGTCGGAGACCGCAAGGCGGCACTCCGGGGCGCCTTTCTCCCGCACTGTCTTCAGCTCGGCGAGGAACGCGTCCGGGTTGAACGCCACGCCCGGGCCGATCACGTTGAGAGCCCCCGGGTTGAATATTCCGCTGGGCAGCAGGTGCAGCGCGAACCTGCCGTATTCGTTGATTATCGTGTGGCCGGCGTTGGCCCCTCCCTGGAAGCGGACCACAGCGTCCGCGCCCTCGGCGAGCAGATCGGTTATCTTGCCCTTTCCCTCGTCGCCCCAGTTGGCCCCCACTATCGCCTTGACCATTGTATCGCCCCCTAAATATAGATATTGCCCCGCCTTCGGCGGGGCAATGTATCCTTCTTTATATCCGCCGCCGTTTCCCAGGCAGCTATCAGTATAACACGACAAAGCCAGCGGCACAAGGATACTCTGCAATTACCGGATACACCCCAATATCCGCTCTTTAACATGAGATGAGTATAAATCAGCCGAATGTACTTCTCATCTTCTCGCAGTAGTACCTCACATTGTCCCATTTCGCGTCCGGGGCGATGCGGTGATCCGGGCACGGTATATAGCCGCCCAGCGCGACCAGCGGCTTGAGGCGCTCTATCTCCGAGTCAATGGCGGCGCGATCCGCCGCGAAAACCCTTTTGTCCATGCCGCCGACCCCGAGGAGGGCTCTGCCGTACCTCCCGCGCCAGGGGGCGATGCTCGCTTCCCAAGTGCCCACCTCAATCGGGAACATTGTGTTGACTCCGTTTTCAATCCAGGTCGGTATAAGCGCGTCTATGAGCCCGTCGCAGTCCAGAGAGACGATGTCGATTCCGTGCCGGGCCAGCAGCCCGGTTATGCGCCCGTACCAGGGCCCGATTTTTTCATTAAACACCGAGGGCACCACCAGCGGGCCGTTTTTGAAGCATATATCCTCCCAGAAGTGCCCAAAGTCAAAGTTCACGCCGGAGGACAGCGCGGTTTCTGTGACGCTATAGCTCAGTTCCCCAACCGTGCCGATTATCTCGTCAAACAGCTCCTCGTCGTCATAGTAGAGGTAGCTCACGCCCTCCACCCCGAGCCAGTTGCGGATTTCCCCAAAGAGGCTGCCGCAGTGAAGCCCCAGCGGATTTTCCCGTTCTGCCGGCAGCGAGCGCAGATATGCCATGTCCACGCGCTCAGCGCGATATTCAAGGCGCGGCCTGTAGTGCCTCTCCCAGCTCTCCCTGTCCTTGAGAGTGTGGTCAAACTCCGCCGGAATAGAGCCCGCGCCGTCCGACTCAAGCTCAATCGCGCCGTACCTGTTCAGCACCTTGCGCCTGCCCCCGCCCAGCTCCTCAAGGACAGTCCGCTCGAACTCGGGAAAAAGCCCGGTCTTGGGGTTAAAAATCGTACACCAGTCAAAATCGAATCCGAGCTTAGCGGCTATCGAGAGATCGTGCTCGTTGCCGTCGCTCCAGCCTGACGCCTCCCCGCCGGTTATATGTCCCTCGTCCCTCCATTTGTCAAGCGTCTCGTTCCAAAAGCCGAAATGCACGACCGGCAAACGGTCATACCTCTGATACCTCAGAACGGCCATCGCGTTTTCCCTGTTTGTCAAAGCGCCGCCTCCCTTTTGCATGGGTTGAGGGTGTTTGGCCTCAGTATAATCCCCCGCCTGAGGCGGGTAATTATACCAACTGCCGCTCACGGGCAAACACTCCTCAATTATTGATGTACCAGTTAATCCTTGCCGCCAGTGGCGGGGGAAATGCGCCGCCCGCACAGCGGGCAGAGCATTTTGAGGAGCTATTGCGGCAAGGTTTAATTGTGGAACCAATACCAATAGTATAATAATACAGCTATTCCCAAGCTTTATCAAGCATAATAGTCTCAAACAATACATAGGCTTTAGATGAGCCTGATTTGTATGAATATTTTGTTAACAATTTATTGACGATATGTGTCTGAATATGGTATGCTCATTCATGGACTGCCATACATGATTTTTGGAGGGTCGACATGGATTATCAAAACAACAACACCCCGTACCCGCCCCCGCCCCCGCAGCCTCCCTACCAGCAGAACAACAGCAACGGAATGGCGATTGCGGCGCTCGTCTGCGGCATCGTGGGAGTCGTTTTCTGCTGGACCTATTTCGCGCTGCTCGCCTCCATCGCCGCGCTTATATTGGGCATAATGTCCAGGAAGCGCCTCCCGGCCGGAAAAACCGGAATGGCTACCGCCGGCCTTGTGCTCGGCATAGTGGGCATCGCGCTCTTTATCCTGATGATCGCCTGCGTGGTTTGCGCGGTCGGCATGTTCGCCGCCAATGACTGGGGCGGAGCGCTTGACTGGGGCAACTACGGCTTCTGATATCAATTGCGTCTATAAACGGCCTGGCGTCTGCGCCGGGCCGTAAGTTTGTTGTTTTAACATGGGATTAGTACCGGGAGGCGCCTATGTACCCGACCTTTGAGCTTTTCGGAAGAACCTTCGGCCTTTACCCGGTGATGGCGATCGCGGGGGGGCTTGTTTCCGGCGCCTGGGCCTGCAAAACAGCTAAAGGCCGGGGGTACGACGACAACAACATGATAATGCTTCTGCTCGCCGCGGCGGCTGGGGCGTACATCGGGGGCTCCCTGCTGTACGGCGCGACCAACTGGCGGTACCTGTGGGCGCTGCTGGACAATCTGGACAAGCTGTCCGGCCCCGGAGAGCTGCTGCGGCTGCTGTCCCTGATCTTTGGCGGGGCGGTGTTCTACGGCGGGCTCATCGGCGCGTGTCTGGCGGGGTTTATATACATGAGGGTGAAAAAACTGGACATCCCCGTCTGGACGGACATGCTGGCTCCCGCGGCGGCGCTGTTTCACGCGTTCGGCAGGGTCGGCTGCTTTCTGGGCGGCTGCTGCTACGGGATTGAGTGCCGCCTCGGTCTTGTTTTTTCCCGCTCACCCGTCGAGGGTGCCAACGGCGTCCGGCGCTTCCCTGTCCAGCTCGCCGAGGCGCTTTTTGAGCTGGCGCTGTGTTTTATCCTGAGCCGGCTTGACAAAAAAGGCCGCCTGAGGGGGAGGCTTTTTGCGCTTTACCTGACGGTATACTCCCTGGGCAGATTCGCGCTGGAGTTCCTGCGCGGGGACGAGGCCAGAGGGTTTATATTCGGCCTCTCGACCTCTCAGGCTATAGGCGCGCTTGTGTTCGCGGCGGGGCTTGCCTGGCTGCTGATAGGAGGGGCGGGAGCAAAGCGGCGCAACGCCTGATACTGATGTACCAGTTAAACCGTGCCTGAGCGGCGGGGAAACCCGCCGCTGTTTTACGCCAGGAGCTCAAGAGACCTCCCTTATTTGACGAAATATGATATGGCGCTTAAAAACAAAAGGGCTGCAAAAACGCAATATATTACTCCGGCACTTATCAGTGGTAAATTAGGCAGGCTTGATTTGCCGGAGTAATATTTGCGTCCGTGAGCCCCGCGTGTTATAATGACGAAGCGCGAAACTACGTTCAGGGAGGACGCCATGGAAAAGCTCACTGTGGTTATTCCGATCCGAAACGAGCACCTCACCCTGCGCGGCAATATGGCCAAAATATCCGCAATCCTGTCAAGGGACGGCATAGAGGCCGACTTTATGGTTGTCGACGACGGTTCGGACGATTCGACCTGGTACGAGCTGCGGACCATCACCGAGAGAAGCGGCAACATATTCGGGATTCGCCTTTCCCGGAGCTTCGGCAGGGACGCCGCGATTCTCGCGGGGCTTGAGCACGCCGGTTCCCCGTTCTGCCTTGTGATGAACTCCGATCTCAGCCACCCTCCCGGCGCGGTGAAGGAAATGCTAAAAGTAATGGAGCTCTACGGCGCGGACCTGGTGGAGGCTGTGCCGGAGCGCGGCGGGGACGAAAAAGGCGGCGTCTACGCCTTTTTCTCGGGACTGCTCAGAGGGATTGCCAGGGCCGCCTCCGGCTTCGACCGGTGGGAGGGGTCGGATTTCAGGCTGATGACCCGCAAGGTGGTGCTGGCACTGCGGCATTTTGAGGAGGATACCCCGTCCTTCCGGAGGCTTACGGACTGGAGCGGCTTCCCGGTGTACCGCTGTGAATACGCGCCGGACGAGTCCGAGGATAACGATAAAAATGCCCCCGCCATACCGCTCGCCGTTATCGCGGGGGCCGCTCTCCGCGCTGTGCTTTCGCGCGTGGGCAGACCGCCGCTGCTGGCGTATGTGTCGGCGCTTCTGTGTCTTGCCGGGGCGACGGCCTCCGGCGTTGCCGCCATCGCGATAGCCTCGGAGGGCCGAGAGTATGGCTTATCCTGCCTGATTTCGGTTATACTTGCGCTGGGAGCGCTAATTCTCGCGGCCATGGGAGTCAACGGAGCCAATATATCGAGGCTTAGGAACGGGATACGGCGCAGACCGGCTTATCTGATTTCCGACAAAACTGGAGGCGTATTCAACAAACCATGACGGACAAGCTCAGGGCCCTGTGGGTAAAATACCGCCAGATGGCGGTCTACTGTATTGTCGGCGTTTTTACGACGCTGGTAAATTTCTCGCTGTTTTGGCTGCTGCATTATCCGCTGGGCTTGAACGAGAACTTCGCGAACACAATATCGGTCATATCGGCGGTGCTGTTCGCGTACGTTACAAATAAGCTGTTCGTGTTCAAAACCCGCTGCGACGGGCCGGCCGACCTCGCCCGCGAGATGCTCTCGTTCTTCGGGGCGAGGGGCATCACTATGCTGATCGAGGTGGGCGGCGGCTTTGTGCTGATGACGGTGTTGGGTTATGACGAGATGCTCTCCAAGGCCGGATTAACCGTAATCGTGTTCGTGCTCAATTACATTTTCTCCAAGCTGTTCGTATTCAAGGAAAGGAAAGGATAAAAACGCCGATGAAGTCCTCCCGGCTCAACACAGGTAAAATGATTTTCTCGGCCCTGTTCGCCGCGCTTACCGCGGCGGGCGCGCTGGTGACGATCCCGATGGGCCCAATTTCGTTTACGCTGCAAAACCTGTTTGTGTTCATGTCCGGCATCGTGCTCGGGCCGGCCTGGGGAGCGGCGAGCCAGCTTGTCTATCTGGCGCTGGGGCTGTTCGGTCTGCCTGTGTTTTCAGGGCTCTCAGGCGGCTTCGGCTCCGTGCTGATGCCGTCATTCGGTTTTTTGCTGGCCTTCCCGCTTGTCTCTGCCGTCACCGGGCTTGTGAGCAACAAGCCGGGCGCCGCCATTCCCCGGCTGCTGCTGGCCGGGCTCTGCGGGGAGCTCGCGCTGTATCTGATCGGGGCCCCTTATATGGCGATGATACTAAAATATGTCAACGGGTTTGACTTCCCCCAGATATTGGCGGCGCTGGCCGGGCTCGCGGTATTTCTGCCGATGGACGCCGTTAAAATTGTAGCGGCAGCGGGGGCCGGGCGCAGAGTTATGACAATCTTTAACACTATCTTTTTAAAAAAGGGGGAGGTATAATTAAATAAAATATCACAGGCGCGTCCCGTACCGCATACCGGCGGCGGAAAGCGCCGTGTATCTGCCGGAGGGCTGGTTATGATAGTGCACTGCTCAGGGAACAATGGTCTCGCATTGTACATAGACGCGGAGGAAATGGCCGCACGCGGCCTCAATGAGATGGGCGAGGACGCCGCGCGCGCCTTTGCCGAGGACGCCCTGAACAACCTTGGCCTGGCGGCCTCGCTGAGCGAGATAGAGGCGTTTTCAGGCGCGGGGGGGACGATGATCTTCGCGTCGCTGCGCTCGCGGCGGCACTCGGCAGCGTTTGAATTCCCCTCTCTGGACGCCCTTCTGGATTCCGCCGCTTCGGCATCATTTTTGGACTCCCGCAGCTCCTCTCTCCATCTGCTCGACGGGAAGTACATAATTACGCTCTTCGACGCGACCGACGCGCTGGCGCTGCATATGAGCGAATACGCGCGGCGGCTTCCGGATACGGAAAGCCGGGAGATATTCCTGCGCGAGCACGGCGCGCTGCTGGAACCGGAAAACGCGCTCGCGCGGCTCGCGGGCGGGATATGAAGATAATGCTGAACTGAATGTGCGTCCCCGGGAAAACCCGGGGACGCACATTTATTGTTTGTTTCTTAACTTTATACCGGCGCGTTTTGGGGCATAATACGGCCTGATTATATTAGCGCCGGTATCATGGACGAACCGGTCGCCGGGAGCGGATTGTTTGAAAGACAAGTTGAAAAGCCTTGCCGTCGGGGCCCTGGCGGGCCTCGTAAACGGACTGATGGGGGCGGGGGGCGGCACGGTCGCCGTGCCGCTTTTCCTGCGCTGGCTCAGGCTGGATGAAAAAAAGGCGCTGGCCACCACCGTGATGACCATCTTCCCGCTGTGCGCGATGTCCGCAGTCGTCTACGCGCTCGGCGGAAAGCTGGATCTGCGCGGGGCGTGGCCCTATCTGGCCGGGGGGCTCGCGGGCGGTATCGCCGGAGGGCTGCTGTTCAAAAAAGCGCCGGCAATATGGCTGCGGCGCGGCTTCGGGGCGCTGCTGGCGCTGGGCGGGCTGAGGATGCTGCTATGGTAGGCTGGTGGTGGCTGGACGCGCTCGCAGGCCTGCTGACCGGGGTGCTGTCCGCGTTCGGGCTGGGCGGCGGGACGCTGCTGATGATCTACATGACCTCTCTGGGCGGCCTTGAGCAGCACGCCGCCCAGTCGATAAACCTTCTGTATTTCCTCCCCTGCGCCGGGGCCGCGCTCGTAAGCCACATAAAAAACAGGCAAGTCGAACTCGGCGTCGCACGCCCGGCAATACTGGCGGGGCTTGTCACGGGCGCCGCCGGTGCCGCCGCTGCGCTGTTTATAGACGGGTCGCTGCTTCGCCGCGCGTTCGGCCTGGGCCTGATAGTAATAGGCCTGCGGGAGGCGTTCGCGAGAAAGAGGGAGTGAGGAAATGGCGGGGGATGTCTCCCGCAGGGCGCGACGCCCACATCGCGCCGTTTTCTGTCCATCTGCCAGGGAACAGCGGGCCGCCGAGGGCGTCGGCCCCTACAGGGAACGGGGATCCCGGCGCGGCTCCGCTATTCGGGTCATGTCAAGCTATGCTCCCCGCTTGCGCTCCGGTCTCGCCTGTGTGGCTTTCAGCCACTTCGGCAAGCCCTGTGCGCAGTTCGCAAAAATCCGTCGTCGTGCGCTTCGCTGCTCCTAGTATTTTTGCTCACACGCGGGGGCTCCACTCTTCCTTTATGTCCTGCTCACAAATTCATTCCCGCACTGAGGGCAGCGCACCTTTACCTTGCCTTTCCCTCTGGGAACCCGCAGCGATTTTTTGCAGCCCGGGCATTTGTAATACTTATATACCCTCATACCGCGAAGCCGCTCGGAAAATCGCCTGAGAAAGCGGGGGATTCCGCCGAAGGCGCGGATAAACGCCGCGTTTTCCCGCCGCCTGGCCGTGACATTTCGGGATATAATGCGGAAAACGGCGTAGGCCAGCAAAAGGAAGGAGGGAACGAACAGAAGGGTCAGGCCCCGTATATTGGACAGCAGGGACAGCAGCACCGCTGCGCCAAGCGAGGCGACGCCCAGCTGATCCGTGCCGTTGCGGCCGTATAAAAATCTGTTCAGCCAGTTCATATGAGTTCACTCCTTTCCGTAATGTTGTCGTATAAGGCGGCGGGGGGTCCTGTAGGGGCGGATTCCATGTCCGCCCCTTAGTTGTTGGGCAAACACAAAGCTTGCCCCTACGCATGCCCCCTTTCGCGAAAGGGGGTGCAGCGCCGCTCGCGGCGGGGGTTTTCCCCTGTAGGGCGCGATGCCCACATCGCGCCGTTTTCTGTCCATATGCCAGGGAACAGCGGGCCGCCGAGGGCGTCGGCCCCTACAGGGAACGGAAACCCGTCCGGCTCAGCTCTTCGATGGCTTTGTCAAGCTTCGCTCGGGCTGTCGCTCCGGCTTTGCCTGCCGCCCCTTTGGGGCCTTCGTCAAACGCCTGCGCTCTGTTCCTTAAAATCCCGCGTCGTGCGCTGGCCTTTGGCGGCAGACGTCTGCCGCCAAAGGCAGCTGCTCCTTGGATTTTTAGGAACCCGCCCGGCTCAGCTCTTCGATGGCTTCCGGGCTGTCAGTCCGGAAAGCCCGGACGTTTTTATCGGTTTTTTTAATAAACTGGCCCAGGGTCTGGCCCTGCCCAACCTCCACAAAGGTGTCGATTCCATCGCGTATCATATTCTCAACCGAGCGCTGCCAGAGCACCGGGCTTGTCATCTGGCGGGCCAGATGCCCCGGGAGATCGAAGTCCGCCGGGAGCGTTTCCCCGTTGCCGTTGGCGTAGAGCGGCAGCCCGGGCTTAGTCCACGCCATGGAGGAGACATATCTCCGCAGCTCGTCCGCCGCGCCGCGCATAGACTCAGTATGGAACGCACCGGAGAGCTTGAGGCGCACCGCGCGCTTGGCGCCGCCCGCGAGGCAGCGCCGTTCCAGTTCCTCCACCCCCTCGGGTGTCCCGGCGACGACCACCTGCCCCGGACAGTTGAAGTTCACGGGGCACGCCTCCGTTCCTTCAGCCAGCGCCGAAATTTTATCCCCTTCCAGGCCGAGAATGGCGCTCATCGCGCCGCCGCCCGCGTTCGCCGCCGCCTGCATAAGCCTTGCCCTCTCGCTTACGAGCCGGAACCCGTCCTCAAGAGAAACCGCTCCCGCGGCGCACAGAGCGGAGCATTCGCCCAGAGAAAAGCCAGCCACCGCGTCCGGGCGCAGGCCGAGCGCGGCCAATGTACCCATGGATACAGCGAACAGAGCCGGCTGAGCGTTCCCGGTACGCGCCAGTTCGTCGTCCGGGGTGTCGAAGCATAGTCCTTCAAGGCTCCTGCCCAGTATTTCCGAGCCAAGCTCGAATACCCGGCGAAATTCCGGATATTTTTCATAAAGCTCCCTGCCCATGCCCATGGTCTGCGCCCCCTGCCCGGGGAATACAAACGCGGTTTTCGACAAAGGTGACCCCTCCAAAAAATGATTAATATGTTATAGAAGATTATTAGGAAAACTTCAGCCCCCGTAGGGCGCGGCATCCCTGACGCGCCGTTATCCCGTTGGGGACGCACACCCGGGCGTCCCGAGTAATAGCGGGCGACCGGGGACGGTCGCCCCTACAAGGCGTCATATCAAGCTGCGCTCGGGCTGCCGCTCCGGCTTTGCCTGCGCCCGCTGCGCGGGCTTCAGCAAACGCCTGCGCTCTGTTCCCAAAAATCCCGCGTCGTGCACTGGCCTTTGGCGGCAGACGTCTGCCGCCAGGCAGCTGCTCCTTGGATTTTCGGGAACCCGCCCGGCTGCGCTCTTCTTTTTCGACAACCAAAACTTGACAAAGTGAAATCCGCACTTATAATATTATTGATTATAGCACGTTCATACCCGTCCTACAAATCAACAATCTGTGAACGCCGAAAGGGGTTTTGCGTTGAAAGCGCGTATTACCGGTACCGGGAGCTTTTTGCCGGACAGGGTTTTGACAAATTTTGATTTCGAAAAGATGGTCGACACAAGCGACGAGTGGATTGTCCAGCGCACGGGCATACGTGAGCGCCGCGTCTGCTCCGACGGCGAGGGCATCGTATCGATGGGAACCGCCGCCGCCAGGCGGGCGCTTGAAAACGCCGGTCTTGAGCCCTCGGACATCGGCATGATTGTCCTGTCGACCGCCACCCCGGACTATTACTACCCGTCCGCCGCCTGCCGCGTGCAGAAGGAGCTTGGCGCAGCGGGCGCGTTCGCCTTTGACATATCCGCCGCCTGCGCGGGCTCGATTTACGCGCTGGAGCTGGCCTCGCGGCAGATAGAGGCGGGCGCCGTGAAAAACGCTCTTGTAATCGCCTCGGAGAAGCTGTCCGCACTTACCGATTACACCGACCGCGCCACCTGCGTCCTTTTCGGGGACGCGGCAGGCGCCGCCGTGCTGACCGGCGGGGATACGGGGCTTCTGGGCGCCTACCTCGCCTCGGATCCGAAAAACTGGGAGGCGCTTTACGCGACCATCCCCGGCTATACGGTCATGAACGGCAAGGATGTTTACAAATTCGCGGTGTCCGCGATGCCGGAGGCGATAAACCGGGTGCTGGAGAAGGCGGGCAAGACGATGGACGATGTCCGCTGGCTTGTCCCGCACCAGGCGAATATACGGATCATCGACTATGTGATTGACAAATACGGGCTGCCCGAGGACAAGGTGGTCAAGACGATAGGGAACTATGGCAACACCTCCAGCTCCACCGTCATGGTGGCGCTGGACGAGCTGAACCGGCAGGGGAAGCTTGCAAAAGGCGACCTTGTTTTGGTGGTGGCGTTCGGCGCGGGGCTGACATACGGGGCTGTAATGGTGGAGTGGTAGAAGAGCGAAGCCAGCCGGGTTCCTAAATAAGCCGAGCATGGCCGCGAAGCGGGCACGCGCAGGAGCGCCTGCGGCGAAGAGCGGGCAAAGCCCGCTTGACAGCCGCGAAGCGGACTTATTTAGGAACAAAGCGCAGTACCCGCTGCAAGCAGGCCCGCAGGCTTGCGGAGCGGGGACGAAGCGGCAGGCCGCGCGGAGCTTGACGTGACGTCGTGCAGGGGCGTCGCTGTTCTAAACACATACAGAAAGGTTCGACATAACATGCTGAAAACGCGCGTAACGGAGCTTCTCGGGATAAAATACCCGATCATACAGGGCGGCATGGCCTGGGTCGCGGAGGCGACTCTGGCGGCGGCTGTCTCCAACGCGGGGGGACTCGGCCTGATCGCGGGCGGCTCGGCCCCCGCCGACGTGATCCGAAACGAGATCCGCAGGGCAAGGGAACTCACCGACAAGCCCTTCGGCCTGAACATCATGCTGATGAGCGAGTTCGCGGCCGACCTGGCCCAGCTCGTTATCGACGAGGGGGTCAAGGTAGTGACCACCGGAGCCGGAAGCCCCGGGGTGTACATGGACGCCTGGAAAAAAGCGGGCGTGATTGTCATCCCCGTCGTCCCGGCAGCCGTGCTCGCCGTCAGGATGGAGCGCCTCGGGGCCGACGCTGTCGTGGCCGAGGGCTGCGAGGCGGGAGGACATATAGGCGAAATGACCACCATGGCGCTTGTGCCGCAGGTCGTCGACGCCGTGAGCATCCCCGTCATAGCCGCAGGCGGCATCGCGGACGGGCGCGGGGTGGCGGCGGCCCTTATGCTGGGCGCGCAGGGCGTGCAGTGCGGCACCTGCTTCCTGACCTGCGAGGAGTGCCTGATTCACGACAATTACAAGGACATGGTCATCGAGGCCAAGGACGTCGGCACAGCCGTCACCGGGCGCACGGTTGGCCTGAGCTGCCGCGTTCTCAAAAGCCCGTCCACCCGCAATATGCTGGACAAGGAGCGCGAAGGCATCTCCAGGGAGGACTTCGAGGCGATGAACTCCGGGGCGCTGCGCAAGGCCGTCAAGGACGGCAACGTGCAGGAGGGCAGCTTTATGGCCGGGCAGATCGCGGGGCTTATCAAGGGAAAAACCACCTGCAAAGCGCAGATAGAGGGCATGTTTGCCCGGGCGGAGGAGCTGCTGCATGGATAAAAGAGTTGCGCTCGTGACGGGCGCGAGCCGGGGAATCGGGGCCGCGATCGCCGTAAGGCTGGCAAGGGACGGCTTCAATGTGGCGCTCACCTGCCTCAAGGGAGTGGAGCGCGCCGAGGAGGTCGCGGCGGAGTGCCGCGCGCTGGGGGCCGAGACGCTTGTGCTCTCCGGCGACTGCGCCGACCCGGTCGTCTGCCGGGGCTGGGTAGAAAAGACTATTGAAAAATTCGGCAAAATAGACGCGCTGATCAACAACGCGGGCATTACAAGGGACGGTCTTCTGATGCGCATGGGCGACGAGCAGTTTGAGAGCGTGCTTGCCGCCAACCTGAACAGCGCGTTTTACCTGACGCGCGAAGTCTCCCGCCCGATGATGAAGGCCAGGTACGGGCGGATAATCAACATATCCTCGGTGGCCGGGGTTTACGGCAACGCCGGGCAGGCCAACTACTCGGCGTCCAAGGCCGGGCTAATTGGCCTTACGAAGGCCGCCGCCAAGGAGCTCGGGGGGCGCGGTATCACCGTGAACGCGGTAGCGCCCGGCGCGATAGAGACAGACATGACCGAGGCCCTGCCGGAGAAGGTGCGGGCCGGGATGCTGGAGCGCATAGCCCTGGGGCGCATGGGCTCGGCGGGCGAGGTCGCGGCGGCGGTCGCGTTTCTGGCGTCCGAGGACTCGGCGTACGTCACCGGGCAGGTGTTGCAGGTCGACGGCGGGATAGCGATGTAGAAGAGCGGAGCCGGCCGCGCATATCTCCCGCTCCCTGTAGGGGCCGACGCCCTCGGCGGCCCGCGCGCATTCCCGGTGGATTGGACACGGCGCGCCGGGGGCGTCGCGCCCTACTGAAAGATCACCCCGGCGGCCTGCACGATGGCGGCAGACGTCTGCCGCCAATCGCGGCCGCCACCCCTCCAGGGACGGGAATGGGATCAGGGTCATATTACCAAAAAAATCACCCCAACAAAGGAGTGACACAATGGCAAGACGAGTGGCTATAACCGGCATAGGGGCTGTCACCCCGGTCGGCATCGGCGTCGCGGAATTCTGGAAAAACATCTCGGCGGGATATAACGGCATCGGGCCGATCACCCGTTTCGACACCTCGCGGCACAAGGCAAAGCTGGCCGCCGAGGTCAAGGGCTTCGATGCCTCGCTGTACATGGACAAAAAGGACGCGCGCCGCAGCGACCTCTACTGCCGCTACGCCGTGGCGGCTTCAAAACTCGCGGTCGACGATTCGGGGATTGATTTCGACGCGCTGGACCGCTGCCGCGTCGGCGTCATGATCGCCAGCGGGGTCGGCGGGCTGGAGACACTTGAGGATCAGCACGGGGTGATTCTGGATAAGGGCCCGGGCAGGGTTTCACCGTTTTTCATTCCGATGATGATCTCCAACATGGCCGCCGGCATGGTGTCGATAATGTTCGGGCTAAAGGGCCCCTCCTACTGCCTGGTATCCGCCTGCGCGTCCAGCGCCCACGCGCTGGGGGAGGGCTACCGCGCGATCAGGCACGGCTATATGGACGCGTGCCTTGCAGGCGGCGCGGAGGCGACCGTGACGCCTTTGGCCATGGCGGGCTTCTCGAATATGACGGCCCTGTCCGACTCCGAGGACCCGGGCGCGGCCTCCCTGCCGTTTGACAGGCGCCGCGCGGGCTTTATAATGGGCGAGGGCGCGGGCGTGCTCGTGCTGGAGGAGTATGAGGCCGCCGTCAGGCGCGGCGCGAGGATTTACGCCGAGATCGCCGGCTACGGCGCAACCTCGGACGCCTATCACATTACCTCCCCCGACCCTGACGGCAAGGGTGC
The DNA here is from genome assembly GCA_031556035.1 of Oscillospiraceae bacterium. Classification (GTDB taxonomy): domain Bacteria; phylum Bacillota; class Clostridia; order Oscillospirales; family UBA929; genus JAVBTT01. Next base: position 18,138 of record JAVBTT010000030.1, on the reverse strand, counting down.
GGAGGCCGCGATGCGGCTGGCGCTTCAGGAGGCCGGGCTCAGCAGCGTCGAATACATCAACGCGCACGGCACCGGAACCCCCCTAAATGACAAAATTGAGACCCTTGCGGTGAAAAACGTGTTCGGAACCCCGCCGCCGGTCAGCTCGACCAAATCCATGACCGGCCATCTGCTCGGGGCCGCCGGTGGGGTGGAGGCTGCCGTCTGCGCACTGGCGCTGGCTCATCAGCTTCTGCCGCCGACTATCAACTATCTGGAGCCCGACCCGGAGTGCGAGCTGGACGTGGTGCCCAACAAGGCCCGGCCGGCGGAGATCAACGCCGCCCTCAGCAACTCGCTGGGCTTCGGGGGACACAACGCGTCGCTGCTGTTCAGAAGAGTATAGAAGAGCGCAGCCCCCGCGCGTCGAGAAATAACCAAGGAGCAGCGCAGCGCACGACGAAGGTTATTTTGAGACTGCGCGAAGAATCCGGCTGGAGCCCGCCAAAAGCGGGCGAAGGCGGAGGCTGAGCGCAAGCGGGGAGCGGAGCTTGACATGACCGAAGAGCGCAGCCGGGCGGGTGCTGAAATAAACCGAGCATGGTCGCGAAGCGAGCACGCGCAGGAGTATTTCAGCACAAAGCGCAGGGCTCGCCGGAGCGGGCAAAGCCCACGCAGGCGGAACCGGAGCGGCAGCCCGGCAGGAGCTTGACAGGGAAAACACCCGGCCCTGTAGGGCCACCCTCTTTTGCGAAAGAGGGTGAGGAGGGCCGTCTCCCTCCCCTGTAGGGGCCGACGCCCTCGGCGGCCCGCCGTGCCTTTTCTTCGCGTTCTTAAAAAACGGGACGCCCGGGTGTGCGTCCCCTACACACGAAGCGCAGCCGGGCGCTCTCCCTCCGTCACGCATTGCGTGACACCTCCCTCGGAGAGGGAGGCAAGGCGCACACCCAACATCAAAACACAAAGGCGGTTTCTTATGGACGACTTAAAAGCCCTGTTTGACCATGTGGTAGAAAAAACCCCGGACTTCGCCCGGGTTGAGCTGGAAAAGGACGGCGTCAGGCTTCTGGTGGAACGCGCCGCGTCCGCCCCGGTTATGATCCCCATGCCGCCCGCCTATCCGCAGGCGGCTCCCTCCGCGCCCGTCCAGACGCCCCAGGGCGCCGCGGAAGCTCCCGCGCCCACAGGCACGCTGATAAAATCCCCGATAGTCGGCACGTTCTACGCTTCTCCGTCGCCGGACGCGCCGCCGTTTGTCTCGGAGGGGCAGAGCGTCAAAAAAGGGCAGGTGCTGTGCATCATCGAGGCGATGAAGATGATGAACGAGATCGAGAGCGAAATCGACGGCGTCGTTTTGCGCGTGCTGGTTAAAAACGGCGAGCTGGTGGAGTTCGGGCAGGCGTTGTTTGAGCTAGCGTAAAGTATCTGTGTAAATACCGTAGTGGACGTATGAGTGTATGATGGCAGGGTGAATATCCAATGAAATATTTACCGGCAAGAAAACCAAATAGATTGAAAGATTTTGATTATAGCAGTGACGGAGCATATTTTATCACTTTATGCGTTAAAGACAAACACGAAATGTTGGGCAGTATTGATGTAGGGGAGCACATTGTGCTCCCGAGGTTATCTGATATCGGCAAAATAGTTGATACCGCTATTAATAATATCACAAAAGTTTATGCCTTGGTTGAAGTTGATAAGTATATTATAATGCCAAACCATGTACATATGATTTTGTTGATAACGTTGGGCAACGGGAGCACAATGTGCTCCCCTACGATATCGCGAATCATTAAGCATTGCAAAGAGTATGTAACAAAACAAATCGGATATTCAATGTGGCAAACATCATACCACGACCACATAATACGAGATGAGCAAGATTATCAGAATCATTGGAAATATATCGACGAAAACCCTTTGAAATGGGCGGAGGATGAGTATTATGAAGGGGCAAATAAATGAATATTGAAATTTAGAGACATACGAATAATGATATACCGACAATCGCCCATACAAAGCTAACAACAGGAGAAAATACCATGACCAAGACAGAAATAGAAGCCATCCTCCCCCACCGGGAGCCGTTTTTGTTCCTGGATGAGATAACCGAGCTGACCGCGGGCAGGAGTGTGACCGCTTTCAAGACCCTCACCGGGGACGAGGAGTTTTTCAGGGGGCACTTCCCCGGCTATCCCATATTCCCCGGCGTGCTGATGATAGAGGCCATTGCCCAGGCGGGGGCTGTGATTGTGCTTACACAGCCCGAAAACAAGGGCAAGCTCGGCTTTCTCGCTGGAGTTGACAACGCGAGGATACGCCGCAAGGTGTTCCCGGGCGACACGATGACCATTTCGGTGGAGATTGAAAAATTCCGCTTGGGTATTGGCATCGGCTCCGGGAAGGTCACCGTAAACGGCGAGGTCGCCGCGACGGCGACCCTGAAATTCGCGATAGGCGACGCGGAGAAATAACATTGTTTTCGCCGCCGGAGGCGGCGAAAACACACATACAAGGAGCCTTCCTGATGTTTAAAAAAATCCTGATAGCCAACAGGGGAGAGATCGCGGTGCGGATCATCCGCGCCTGCCGCGACATGGGCATCATCAGCGTGGCGGTCTACTCCGAGGCCGACCGCTCCGCGCTGCACGCCCAGCTCGCCGACGAAAGCGTCTGCATAGGCCCCGCCCCCTCAAGCGGCAGCTACCTGAACAAGGAGCGGATTATCAGCGCGGCGCTGGCCTCCGGCGCGGGCGCGATACATCCCGGGTACGGCTTTTTGTCCGAGAACGCCGGGTTTGTGGATCTGTGCGCGAAGCACGGCATCGTGTTCATCGGCCCGACCTCGAAGGCGATACGGCTGCTTGGCGACAAGGCCCAGGCTATCGCCACCGCGCGGGACGCGGGCGCGCCGGTCGTCCCCGGCTCGGATGGGCTTCTCAGGGACGTAGACGACGCGCGGGATAAGGCGGAGATCATCGGCTACCCGCTGATGCTCAAGGCCACCTCGGGCGGCGGGGGCAAGGGCATACGGCTGCTGCGCGGCCCCGAAGAGCTCCAGATGGCCTTCGACAGCGCGCGTGCCGAGGCGATTGCCAACTTCGGGGACGGCGGGCTGTACATGGAGAAGTACATCGAGTCCCCGCGGCACATCGAGTTTCAGATACTGGCCGACCAGTACGGGAACACCGTGCACCTGTTCGAGCGCGAGTGCTCGCTTCAGCGGCGGCACCAGAAGATGCTGGAGGAATCCCCCAGCCCGTTCCTGACAGCCTCGATGCGGGCACAGATGGGCGCGGACGCAGTGAAAATCGCGAAGGCGGCGGGTTATGTCGGCGCGGGCACGATCGAGTTTCTGGTCGGGCTGGACAGGAAGTATTACTTTATGGAGATGAACCCACGGATACAGGTGGAGCATCCGGTGACCGAGTACGTGACCGGGCGCGACCTGATATCCGAGCAGATACGCGTCGCTCTGGGAGCCCCGCTGGGCTACGGACAGGAGGACATAACCCTTACAGGCCACGCGATAGAGTGCCGCGTCAACGCGGAGGATCCGGAGCGCGGCTTCGCGCCCTGCCCGGGCACGATTGAGTCACTGAACGTGCCGGGCGGCCCCGGCGTCAGGGTGGACACGGCCATATACCAGGGCTACACCGTCCCGCCGTATTACGACAGCTTATTGGCCAAGCTCATTGTCCACGGGCATGACCGCACCGAGGCGATAACCCGGATGCAGCGCGCCATGGTAGAGCTTTTGATCGAGGGCGTCAAAACAAACTGCGACTTCCACCTGCGGCTGCTGCGTGAGGATGTCTTCCGCGACGGCGAGTACTGCGTGGACACTATAGGGAAAATGCTGGGGTGACGCGCTCCTTTCGGCCCTGTACGAATGGCGGCAACGGTGGGCCACCGCATTCCTGTCCTTACCTCCCTTGTGAAAGGGAGGGGGACTGGGGAGATAAGCTGAGGCTCCCTGTTTCCCTATGAAAGCATTGATAGCAAGCGATTACAACCGAAGGAGGTCACATTATGGCCGGGCTGACAGACCTTTTCAAAAAGGCCCGATACATCTCCACCCCAGCGCCGGAGGCGGCGCAGCCGCCCGCGCCGGAGGAGCAATCCAGACCGCCGCTGGCTCCGGCCAAGGCCGCCCCGGGCAGACTGACCGCGCCAGAACGGATCGAGTCCGTCTGTGACGCGGGCACTTTTCAGGAGCTGGACGCCGGAATAATCGCGGCAAACCCGCTCGACTTCGACGGCTACTCCGAGAAAACGGCCTCTCTGCGCGTGAAAACTTCCCTGGGCGACGCGGTCGTCACCGGGAGGTGCAGGATCGGCGGCGCACCGTGCCTGATCGGGGTGATGGACTCACGGTTTATGATGGGCTCAATGGGCAGCGCGGTGGGCGAGAAGCTCACGCGGCTGTTCGAGACCGGCGCGGAGGATCATCTGCCGGTGGTGGTATTCACCGCGTCCGGCGGGGCCAGGATGCAGGAGGGGATCATATCCCTGATGCAGATGGCCAAGGTCAGCGCCGCCGTGGGCAAGCACAGCGGCGAGGGCCAGCTTTATATCACGGTTCTGACCGACCCGACCACAGGAGGAGTCACCGCGTCGTTCGCGATGCTGGGGGACATCATCCTCTCCGAGCCTGAGGCGCTGATCGGCTTTGCCGGGCCTCGGGTCATTGAGGGCACGATACGCGCCAAGCTTCCCGAGGGCTTCCAGAGAGCCGAGTTCTTGCTGGAGCACGGCTTTGTGGACGCGATTGTTCCCAGGGCGGACATGAGAAGGACGCTGTCAAGGCTGCTTCAGTGGCACAGAGCGGGGGGAGGGGCTGCGATATGAACAAGCCGGTGCTTTACCACAGAGACCGCCCGGCGCTGGATGACTGGATCAGCCTCGTGTTCGAGGACTTTTTCGAGCTGCATGGCGACAGGCTCTTTTCCGACGACCAGGCCATGCGCGCGGGAATCGCCCTGCTGCACGGCAAGCCGGTGACGGTCATAGGCCACGCCAAAGGCAAGAACACAAAGGAGAATATACGGCGCAACTTCGGTATGCCGCACCCCGAGGGCTACCGCAAGGCGCTGCGGCTGATGCGGCAGGCGGAGAAGTTCGGCAGGCCGGTCATTACGTTTGTGGACACCCCGGGTGCGTTCTGCGGCATAGGGGCGGAGGAGCGCGGGCAGGGCGAGGCGATCGCCCGCAACCTGATGGAGATGATGGGTATAAACACCCCGATCCTGACGGTGTTCACCGGGGAGGGCGGCTCGGGCGGAGCGCTAGGCCTCGCGGTGTGCGACAGGGCGTACATGCTGGAACACGCCATGTACTCGGTCATCTCGCCCAAGGGCTGCGCGTCCATCCTGTGGAAGGACCCGTCCCGCGAGGACGAGGCCGCCGAGAAACTCAAGATAACGGCGCGGGACCTGCTTGGCTTCGGCGTCATAGACGAGATCATCCCTGAGGGGCAGGGGGCGCATTTGACCGCTGCGCAGATAGCCCAGAGACTGCGGGGCGCGCTCTCCGAGGGCATACAGTGGGCCCGTGAGCAGCCTGACCTTTTGGGCTCGCGCTACGAGCGGTTCAGGAAGTACGGGACGTACATCGAGGAGTAATCAAATACAAGGCTTCCACGGATTCATTCCGAGGAAGCCTCAGGCTGCTGACAAACTGTAGTTTGTCAGCAGCCTGGGCGCCGGGGAAATATCCCGGCGCTTTTTTTGATGCGCTATTGGTGCGCTTGGACAGATATACTCGTACTAATGCCTGTTAAAAACCTTTCACTCATTAATTTGCAGAGGCTTGCCGCGGCAAGCTTCTGCAAATTAAGTTTATAACTTTTTATTCTAGGAGGCACTATCCATGCGCCAAAACAAAAGGCAACTCATTTCCCGGCTGCTTGCCATATGTATTGTCATCGGCTTGCTGCCGGCAAGCTCCCTCCAGGCAGTCGCGGCGGACGTCTCTGTAAACTATTGGGACAACTGGGTGCCGCTTGCCTCTCAAACGGGAACCAAAACGCTTACCTCCGGGAACTATAAAGTGACGGCAGCCGATGTGACGATCAACGGCCAGGCTGGCGCAAGCGGCATCGCGATCGCTGCGAACGCTACCGTAACCATCTACATTGCCGCAGGCAGGACGCTCACTGTAAGCGGCGGAGCCGGCAGCGGACGAACAGGCGGCGGAGCCGGAATAAGCCTGCCAAATGGAGCAACGCTGATCGTTCGGGGCGGCGGCACATTGTCGGCCAGAGGCGGCAACGGCGGCGCGGTCGGAGGCGGGTCGTACGGAGGCAGCGCGTCTTATGGAGGCAAAGACAGCGGAAGCTACAGCGGGATTACCTTTTACACCGGCGGAGGCGGCAACGGCGGCACGGGCGGCGGAGCGCCGGGCGCGGGAATCGGCTGTTCCGGTGCGCCCGGGGGATCGGGCGGCGGAGGCGCGTCAAGTTTAGCGGTGTCCTACGGTCGATCCACCTTTTTTTATTCCGGCTACGGAGGCGCCACAGGCGGTGACGGCGGCGACGGCGGAAGCATGGGCACGCTTTATGTATTGGACGCCGCAAGCGTCTTCGCCTCGGCCGGAACGCTTTCCGCTTCAGGCGGCAGCGGGGGCGGCGGCGGCGTTAACCGGTCGTATTACCACCAGGGAGATATGACCTGGATTAACTTTGCTTCTGGAGGCGGAGGCGGAGGAGGCGGCTATGCCGGCGCTTCTGCCAGCATTGGCGGCGGAGGAGGCGGAGGCGGCGGAGGCGGAGGCGGCGGCTCCGGAGGCGCACGCGCCCTGAAGGATTTCAACAATCCGTGCGGCCTGTATTACATCGGCGGCACCGGTGGCGGAGGCGGCGGTTATGGAGGATTTGGATCCGCAAACTTGACGTGTTATACCTATGACGGCGTCAGCACGTCCCGGAGCATGTCTCAGGAAAAGCGGTTTTATTGCAACAATGGAACCAGCGGCGGCGTATTCATCAACGGCGTCGGAGGCGCAGCGTCTTACGGAACCAACTCCGGGGGGAATGGGGGCAGCCGCGGAGCGGGCGGCGGCGGCGGCACGGTTCGCTGGGGCTCCACCGCAGCGCGGCCGACCGTGACCGGCACCGGAATAAACGGAAACGGCGCTGCGGCGAGTGTCGACACTCTTTCGACATACACCATCACCTGCGACCCGCAGGGTGGCAGCTTAGGTGACGTGCCCGCCACACAGACAAAGTATCATGGGATTCCCGAGTACATATCGCTGAATGCGCCCTCAAGGACTGGCTACACCTTCCTTGGATGGTCAACAGCTGCCGCGGGCGCCGTAAACTACGCGCCGGGCGCGGTGTACGCAGCGGACTCCTCCGTCACGCTCTACGCGGTGTGGAGCCCGACGGTCTACAAGATCACGCTGAACCGAAGCGGCGGCACGACAGGTGCCACAAGCGCTTACGCGGCATATGATGCCGCGCCCGCTCCCGTAACGGCGCCGACAAGAGCCGGGTATGCCTTTAACGGTTATTTCACGGCCTCAACGGGAGGGATACCGATTGTTGACAGCGACGGGGTGTTTTTGCCCGCCGCGGGCGGCTACATCTCCGGCGGAGCCTGGAAATATCCCGACAACATCACACTGTACGCGCAGTGGACGGCAAAAATCTATAATGTCTCATTTGTCATGGGCGGGATTATCAGCGATCCGGGAAATGTGACAAAATCGGCAGCCGTAACATTTGACCAGACATTTACGGGGTCTGTTGTGCCTCCGAGCATGGCAACCCATGATTTTGCCGGATACTACAGCGAGCCGGGCGGCAACGGCGTGAAGTTTTTCGACGCGTCGGGATCGGCTGCCGCGGCTGTTTGGACAAGCGCCTCGGATAATCCGCGGCTTTTCGCGGCGTGGGAAAAAAAGCCAATGCCGTCATCGCTGCAAAACGGCAGCTTTGAAACCCCTGCCGTGAACAGCTGGACCAGAATGCTCGCTCAGGGCACACAGAATTTGTATTGGAAGACCTCGTCTTCTGACGGGATTGTTGAATTCGCCAGGCCGCGCCTGAATCAGGCGTTGGCGCAGTCCTCGTACCGCGCGGGCTATGCGGCCGAGGGAGAGCAGTTTGCCGAGCTCAACGCCAATGTTCCCGGTGCTCTTTTCCAGACTATTGAAACCATACCCGGACAAGCCCTCGTCTGGGGATTGAGCCACCACGGGCGCAACGGCCTGGATGAGATGGAGGTCTGGATAGGCGCGCCGGCGGAGGTTTTGCAGGCGTGCCAGGAATATTCAAAGGGCGGCAACAATGTCAGCAAAGTCACCAGCTCCCTTCGTGACAGCTTAAGGAGCAGGCCGCTGACCGGAGTAAACGAGAGCGGAAGCTCCACACTCAGCGCAGGCAGAATACTCAGCAACAACGACCAATGGTACCGATACACCGGCTCCTACACCGTTCCGGCGGGGCAGGAGCAGACCACCTTCGCCTTCGTCAGCGTGTCGGCCTCGCGTAACAACCCCTCTGTGGGCAACCTTTTGGACAATATCTATTTCTGCCAGCCCGTCGAGGTTCCGAAGCCCACAGTGCCGGTCACGGCTGACCCTCCTGCCGGCGGAAGCGTCAATGTGCTGGTGGACGGCTTTGTGGTCGATACGGCCGAGGGCGGTCATACCGTGGCGATCCATCCTGACGACACCTCAAAGGTGAGCTTTGCCGCAATACCGAAAAACGAGGAATATATACCCATAGGCGCGGTCGTCAACGGCGTTTTTGTGGAATACAGCGCATTTAAGGGCGCGGTGTATCAGGGAGAGCGGCTCGATGTGTCCGTGCTGTTCGCCAAGAGGGGCACCGTTGTGCTCGATCCCTGCGGCGGCGGCTATCAGGCTGGAAGCGGAGAGGTCAAGCTGACGGTCGACGCAAATAATAACGAGCTGATTCCCGGCCAGGCCGATAAGCCGGGTATGCGCTTTCTGGGCTGGAAAGCCGCTGTGGGCAACACGATGCTGACCGTCGACAGGGTGGCCTATATAATAGATCAAGCCGTCGCCTACCTGGTGGCGTATAACAACGGCGCGGAGCTGTTCCGCGTGGAAACGGAGACAGGCGGCCTCGTGCTGCTGGCACACTACGGCGTACCGGCTATTTCCACAGCGGCCATCACGTTCAAGCTGGGCGGCGGCTCCCTGAACGGACTTCCGGGGCCCGGAAGCGCGGATCAGTCAGTCATCTATACATTGGATCCGGCAAATACCACCCTGACGCTGGCAGCGCCTGTGCGCGACGGGCACACCTTTGGCGGCTGGTCGGACAGCCAAACCGTCTATCCTGTGGGGCAGAAGCTTGTCTATTCCGTAAGCGCCGATTACAGCGCGGCGCTGAGCTTTAACGGGCAGGAAACGCCCTCCCTCAATCTCACGCTGACGGCGCAGTGGACTGTAACGCCGCGCCCCGTGACACTGGTGACAAACGGCGGGACGATCGCGGCGACTGTGACGCAGTATTGTCCCGGTACGGCTCTGGAGCTTCCGGCGCCTGTAAAGACTGGCTATGTATTTGACGGCTGGTATTCCGACAGTGCGCTTCAGGACAAACTGTCAAACAACACCATACCAGACGACGCCGCCGGGGACAAGGTGTATTACGCGGGCTGGACTCTTTGCGTCCACGGCGGGAACACGACGCCCGGCAAGTGCGAGGAGACCACAGTCTGCTCCGAATGCGGCGGCACACTCCCGGCGATCGGACATAATTATTCAGGGCCGTATGCGCAAAAGGCCGGCAAGACCTGCCGCAGCTATGGCGTTTTGGAACGCGCATGCGCCAGAGGCTGCGGGAAAGCGGAGACCGCAACGGACGTCGCGGAGGGGTTTGCGCCGCATAACATGAGCGAATGGAGCACCTTTGAAGAAGCGTCCTGCGTTAAGGAAGGGCTTGAAATCAGCGTATGTCTCAATGATGGCTGCGAATACTCGGAATATCAAAGCACAGTGGCCCCCGGACATGTATTCGACGGACAATCGGTTGTTATACTTCCGCCCACCTGTGTAACCCCCGGGCTTAATAAACTGTTTTGCGGCAAAGCCGCGGTTGATGCGGCTGGCGATATTATTGAGGGCGTGCTTTGCGAAGTCTATGAAATTGTATCTGTTCCCGCATTAAATCACACAATATCTGATCCATCAGCCTGGAATTCCGACGCCGCCGGCCACTGGCACAGCTGCGGGAACTGCGGCGAGGCTTTGGACGGCTCCGTCCACATGCCGGTTTCCGGCGAAGAGTCCGACAGCGACACCGACAACCCCCTCAACTCGGTAACCTGCTCCGTCTGCGGCAGGTCTCTCCGCGCGGCTAAACATAATGTGCATAACACCGCAAGCTTGCCTCAGACTATCACCTACTCGGGAAACCCCATTTTAACCGCCGGGTATTTTACCAAGGACACAAACGCCGGAGCTCAGACCTATTACCTGCTACCTCAGGCGGGAGCATCGGCGGGCACCGGCAGCATTGACGCCGTCACCGGCGTCCTGACCACTGTCAAGGCCGGAACCTTCTCCATCGGCATGGTGACGGCGGCCAGCGGGAGCTACCTTGCTGGCGCCGAGGCGGTATTTGTTTTGACCGTTAGCAAGGGAGCGCGGGCAACTCCGCAGCCTATCGCGGAGCCGGCCCTTGCGTGGGGAGCGATAGATGGCAAAATCACAAACCTGACCCCAAACGCAGCATATGAGATTCTTCTCAGCGGTTCCGGCGAACTCTGGCGCACTGTCAGCGCAAACGCGGCGGGCGAAATCACGGGCCTTGGCGCGGGAACATATCAGGTCAGATCGCCCGGCAGCGACCTGTATGATGAAAGCGCCGCGGCGTCAGTAGCGGTAACACAGCCCAAACGCAGCTTCACCGTCACTTTTGAGCACAACATCCCCGATGGACAGGGCAGCTTTACACCGCCGTTCACCGCCTATGTTTCCGATCTCTCAGAAGAAAACCCCTTGACGCTCCCCACACCAGTCCGCACTGGCCACAGCTTTATGGGCTGGTTTACAAACTCCGGATACAGCGGAGCTGCCGTGTCGGAAATCAACGGGAAAACAGAAACCGGCAACAAAACCTTTTACGCCAAATGGAATGTGAATGGCTACAATATTACCGCCGCGCAAACGCAAAACGGCTCCGTTCTTGTGAATACAGCGGCCGATTACAATGCCGCTGTCAGCATCGCGCTTAATCCCCGGCTCGGGTATGAATCTGATACGATCACGGTTTCCGGCGGCGGCGGAAATATTCAGCTTGCGGGAACTGGAAACGAATACAGCTTCACCATGCCAGCCTGTGACGTCACAGTGACCGCGACTTTCAGGGAAATCCAGGAGCGAAAGGCGGTCAGCGATTCCCTGGCGCTGGCCCTGCAAGGGCCTTGGGTTACGGAAATCAATAAAGAGCCTGGCCTGGTTGTCTGGATTGCCGAGCAAATCGGCAAACAATTTCAGAATGACGGAATCCCGGATATCACCGTTGAGCCGGGCGACATCCGCATGGACAGCTTTGTATCCTCGGTATACGGCATGCCCGGTATAAACGGCGGCTTTGGCTTCACGGTTGCGCTTAGCGACCCTGTGCGCGGTACTTTCCACGGGAGTGTCTCAAACGGCATTATCACAAAAAAAGACCGCATTGCCGGCTCCCAGACGGTTTTAATACCTGTGCCGGTCAAAAACAGCGCGCCGGCGACCATGTCCGGCGTTGAGCTGAGCGGCGCTCTTTCAGGATACGCGGACTGCGCGGGCATCCTCTGGACTCCTTTCGACGCGCCGCATCTCGGAGAGACGGAATATACCGCATCCGTTACGCTTGCGCCCAAAATCGGAACACTGTTTGAGCAGAGCTTCCTGCCCGCTGTGCCCGGAGGCAAGGTGAGCGCAGTTGTTGTGGAGGCCGACGGCTCGGAGGCGCGCTTTGACGTGGCCTTCACTCCGACGGGTGACAAGCTTGTCAGCGGCCTTTCGGTCGACACGTCTCCGTCCCACGACGGGGACGGAGACGAAACCGCAGATTTCCTCTATATGTCCGGCGACGCGCTGGAGCTGTCAGGCTTGACGCTCAAGGTCGTTTTTGATGACCTGACGGAAAGCCTCCTTCCGGCCGCCTCTATTCCGGGCGCCTGCATAACCATCGGCGGCAGGCCCGCGGCGTTTGACGTCCTGCTGAACAAGCCGGATCACAATGGGGAAAATATTCAGTTTCACTACGCCGGGAAGTCAGTCACACTGGGTGCGCTGACCGTATACGATCCTCCGGTCGGGCGTCTCTCCGCAGTATATGATATGTCCGTTTTTCAGAACACGGTGACCGGCGCGAGGACAAACCTTGGCATTGTCAAGGGCGACAGCGGCTATGACTATACGCTTTCGCTGAGCGGAGCCGCAAAGTCCTCTGGGGACAATCTCGGGGGCAATATCGCCTCCTCTCCCGCTCTGGGGGACCTGAGCCCGGACACGGCATATATCCTCACCCTTTCGATAACAGATCACGCCCTTGAGCGGGAGTATGTGCAGACACATATCGTCAGGACGCCGGCAGTGATCCCAGCACAGGGGCATACTCTAAGCGGCGGCGTGCTGAATCCGGCTAAGAGCAATGTGCTGATCTCGCTCGTCAAGGGGGGAGAAGCTCTGGCGACTGTTTGGGCTGTCCAGGACCCCGCGCACCCCACAAGCTTCGTCTTCTCCTTCGACAACCTGTCCGCCGGAGCGTATAATTTAGTGGCGGACAACGGCGCGTGGGCTGTAACTTACGGAGTTGTACTTGACAAAAACGGTGTGGCGGACAAGCCTGTCCTCATTGACATGGGCACGGGCAAGACTCAGAGCGTTGTTGAGCATCTTCCCAACGCGCCTGTGGTCGTCGCAGACGGCTTGCCCGACCTGTTCTCCAACAATGCCGTCTATTCGTCTTCTGACGCCGCGGTCGTCGCCGGCGGCGGCATGGTTGAAATAAGTCTGAAGACCGGCGGAGAGAGCAGCGTTTCAGTTGCCGACAAAGCGCTCCTCAAGGCGGAGGCGAGCCCGAAAAATGTGCTGATGCTGCTTGACCTGTCCATATTCAAGTCCAGCTTCAGCAACAATGGGGACTTTCTGAAGACAGAGCGTCTGAATACATTGCACGGCAGTCATATCACTGTTATGATCCATATCCCGCCTTCTTTAGCGGGCAACTCCGGTCTTGCCGTATACCGCGTCCACAACGGACTCGCGGAAAAATTGGAACAGACCCCAGGGCAAAACGCTTTTGGAGAGTATTTCGCAATCGAGGGGGATCTGCTTAAGCTCACTGTAAGCCAGTTTTCCGCCTATGCGCTGGCCTTTGACCCCCCTCCCGATATTGATCCCGTGCTGTCGGTTAAAATATTGCCCGCCACGGGCGGCAAGGCTTCTGCCGCGCCGCAGAATCCGAAAGCCGGCATGACTGTGACTGTAACCGTCATCCCGGATATCGGATACGCCACGAGCGGATTGACCGTTCGCGATGTCTCCGGCGGGGAAATCAAATACATAAAAACAGGAGCGAACACCTATACCTTCGTCATGCCGGGCAGCGATGTCTCGCTGACCCCGCTGTTTAGTAAATCCGGAGGGCTGCCGGGAGACGTGTCCACGCTTCTGAACACGGACGAGCATTTTGCGTACATGGTCGGCGACAATAAAGCTATGTTCAATCCCGAGAAGTATATTACAAGAGCCGAAGCGGCGCAGGTGTTTTACAATCTGCTGCGCGACAAGGATATTCCCGCTACCGTCAGTTACCCGGATGTGCCTGGCGGCGCCTGGTACGCGGGGGCCGTCAACACACTCGCCTCCATAGGCATCATAGGCGGGTATCCGGATGGACGCTTTGCCCCCAACAAACCAATAACGCGCGCAGAGTTTGTCGCGCTTGCCGTCAGGTTTGCGTCCGTCACAACGGGCGAGAGGACATTTGACGACGTGCCGCCAAGCCATTGGGCCTATGATCATATCAAGTCGGCGGCACAGTTTGCCTGGATAGACGGCGTAGGCGGCAACCTGTTTCAGCCCGACCGCAGCATTACCCGCTCGGAGGTCGCCAAAATCGTCAACAATATGCTGGGACGACATCCTGACAAAGACGCTATTGACAGCTGGAAAACGCTCCGCCAGTTCCCCGACCTCGACAAAGGCAAGTGGTATTACTACGAGGTGATGGAGGCGGTAAACACGCACGATCATCAGAAAGATGGACAGGAGCGCGTTGAAACCTGGAAACAGTAGGATTTTGCTGGCTCTTCGCGCATGACATGCCGCCGCCGGCGCGCAACTCAGTATAAGTATAGGACTAAGGCCTTGGAACTTCTACGGTTTCAGGGCCTTTTCCGTGCGACCGGGCGCCTTGCCTCCTTCTGGCGGGGCTCTTCTCTTTTATTGACGTTTTTTGTTTGTTTTACTTGACAAACCGCGACCGATTTCATATAATAAATTTGGGGAATTATACTCATTTTTGTTGATTTGAAGGGAGATGAATATGCGAACCCCCGTCCTGCCGGGGTTAACCACGTTCCCCGACCGGCCACAGGCGCAGTCTTGAAAAACGAGGCTGAAAATAGAGCGCCCGGCTCCAGAATAAAACGGGCGTACATAATGGGTTTAAAGAATTTTAATGAATGGAGCTCAAAAAAATGAAAAGATTTCTATCGGCCCTTCTTGCGGCTATGATGCTCTGCGCTCTCTTAGTGCCGGCCTCCCTCGCAAAGGGCACAGACCCTATACCGGGCTACGACAAAGCCGGAGCGAAGGCCGTGACCTATCTTGACGCCACCAAGGCGGACGCGGACAGCATGTCCGTTAAAATCCCCAGCAACGCGCACTACGACGTCCTTGCCCCCACCGTCTATTTCGATTGGGACGCCAAGCAGAAGGACGACGGCTACCTGACAGTTCTCCCCGGATATTTTGACAAATACGAGAGCCTCACGATCGTCGTGAAGGCCAGCAGTGAGTATAGAAAGGCCGTTGTGACCGCCCCCGGAACCTATCTGATCAACAAGTTCGTGAGCAAGGGCAAGGTACATAACATCAACATGGTTTGGATCGGCGACTTTGTCGAGCGCAGGATACCGGTTTACCAGAGGGACTTTGTCATAAGCAACGGCGCGGACATCGCCCTCGGAGCCACCTGTGAGGGCCAGCCCGCCGACATCGCGAGCGTACTGGACACATACTATGACGGCAGCACCGCCGGGCTGTGGGAGAGCACCCTTTCGGGCGCCTTTCCCGAGCTCTACGCCGCCATGAAGGCCATCCTGCTAGACTACGGCGACGAAAACGCCGACGCCCCCGAGTTTATCTGGAACAACGCGTATTTCACCGACTCCGCCCTGGCGGTCAGCGGTGCCACCGTGGTCTTTGAGAAGAAGTTCACCACGCTGGACACCTTTACCGACTCCGCTTACAACGCGCTTGCCGACGACGCCGAACTCCCGCTCTATATCGCGGGCGACAACGCGCTCCTGGTGTTTGTCAACGGCAAGTTCGTCGGGCAGAGCAGCTCTGTGGTCAAGCCATACGCCCTTGAGTCTTACGACGCGGGCTATCTGTACGGCGAGATCGTCGGCGACAGAACCGAGCCGTATATCCTCGGCAACGACTGGCGCACAGTTTACAAGTTCGACCTCAGGCCCTATCTGCTCGCCGGAGCGGAGAACACCGTGACCATCATCGGCGTCAACGAGGCGGCGGACGCGTTCTACGGCCCGGCCGACGATTACGCCAGGGAGCCCGGCAAGAACCCGGCCGGCTTCATGTTCTCGTTTGAGATGTATTCCATGAGCGTGGAATAGAACGGCTCTGCCGCATGGAGTAACCGCCACCCCTAACCGGTGGCGGTTACTTCTTTTTACAAATTCCTGATATTATGCTTCCGGCGTAATATTATGCCAGCTGGTTTAGCGGTATCCTTTTCGGTTTATTACAAATACTACTCCTATTATACTAAAGCATAGGAGCTGATGTCTGTGGCCGTAACCGAGAAAACAGCCAATCGACTGATCAACGAGACCTCTCCTTATCTTATCCAGCACGCCCGCAACCCTGTCGACTGGTGGCCGTGGTGCGACGCGGCCTTTGAAAAGGCCCGCCTGGAGGACAAGCCTGTCTTTCTTTCGATAGGCTACTCGACCTGCCACTGGTGCCACGTCATGGAGCGCGAGAGCTTCGAGGACGACGCTGTGGCGCGCCTTCTGAACCGGGGCTTTGTCTCAATCAAGGTCGACAGGGAGGAGCGCCCGGACGTCGACTTGCTGTATATGAACGCCTGCGTTGCCCTCAACGGGGACGGCGGCTGGCCGCTGACGGTGTTTCTCGACCATGAGCGCAGGCCGTTCTGGGCTGGAACCTATATCCCTAAGCAGGACAGCCGGGGCAGGATGGGGCTTTTAACCCTGCTTGATCGCGTGAAGGAGGCGTGGTATTCCGAGCGCGAAAAGCTGCTGCACAGCGCGGACGGCATAATAAGGCACCTGTCGCGCTCACAGGGGGGCAGGCGGGCTCCGGACGGCGACGCGGCGGCGAACGCCCTTCGCGGGCTGCTCGCGCAGGAGGATCATGTGTACGGCGGCTTCGGCGGCGCGCCAAAATTCCCCTCGCCGCACAATCTGCTGTTTCTGATGCGCGCCGGTGTTGACAAGCCCTCCGACGCGCCGCTGTGGCGCACAGTGCGCCGACAGCTGGACGGCATGGCGGCTGGCGGGATACGGGATCACATCGGGGGCGGCTTCTGCCGCTATTCCACGGATGCCAAATGGCTGGTTCCGCACTTTGAGAAAATGCTGTACGACAACGCTCTGTTGCTGATGTGCTATGCGGAGTGCTTTCAGAAAACGCGCGAGCCGGCTTACGCGGCGGTCTCCGAGGAGACCGCGCTGTTTTTGCTGCGCGAGCTCTCAGCCCCTGAGGGCGGCTTTTACACCGGCCTGGACGCGGACAGCGAGGGCGAGGAGGGTAAGTTTTATCTCCTCACCCCCTCGGATGTCGGGGAGGCGCTGCCCCCGGACGACGCGGAGCGCTTTTGCCGTCTCTACGGCATAACCGCCTCCGGAAACTTTGAGGGCGCCAGCATCCCGAACCTGATAGGGAGGGCGCTGGACAGGGAGGACGGGGAGTTTGCCGCAGGCTGCGCAGGCAGGCTGTACGAATACCGCTCCCGAAGAAGCTGGCCTATGCGGGATGAAAAACAGATGCTGTCCGGCACCGCGCTTGCCGCCGCCGCCTTTGCCGCCGCGGGGCGGGCGCTTGAGCGCCCGGAGTGGGTTGAGCGGGCCATTGGCGCCGTGGAGTTCATCCTCCGCGAGCTCCTGCGCGGAGGGCGGCTTATGGCCTCCTGGAAGGATGGCAGGGCCGACATCCCCGCCACTCTGGACGGCAGCGCGTATTTCGTCTGGGCGCTGCTTGAGCTGCATCAGGCCACCCTCGACCCCGCCTGGCTGGGAGAGGCCGTACACTTTCAAACCGAGCTCGCCGCTCTGTTTGGGGACGGGGAGGGCGGGCTGTCCCTGTCCGGCTCCGACATGACCGACCTTCCGGCGCGGTCGCACGACCCGCGTGACGGAGCGACGCCTTCGGGACACTCCGTTGCGCTGCACAACGCCGCCAGACTCTTCCGCCTGACAGGGGATCCGCGCTGGGACAGGCAGGCGCGGGAGCTGCTGGCCAGCGTGGGCGGTCTGTTGAGCGCCTACCCGACCGCCCATGTGTGGAGCTGCGCCGCCGCGGACGCCGTTCAAAGGGGCGGGGCGGACATTGTGATAGCCTCCGGCTGGGGAATGGACAGACTGCTTGAGGCTCTGCGCGGCTATCATCCGGACATCGTCGTCTCCGCCTGCGGCGACGGCTACCCCGGCATGGATGAGCTCGCGCCGTTCACCTCTGGCATGAGGGCACAGCATGGCAGGGCGGCGGCCTATGTCTGCCGGGACGGGGCGTGCAATCCCCCGGCGACGGAGCCCGCGGAGCTCAGAAGTCTGCTTTTCGGCGGATAATACAACTCCCCGAGTGTAGCGGGCGGCCGCAAGGCCGCCCCCGACCCAAGAAAATCCCCCAAAATTTGTCTTTTTCGGAATTAGGCCGGGTGTGTTTTTGTTAAAGTTTTTTAATTGTTTT
>JAVBTT010000036.1:0-39326 GCA_031556035.1 Oscillospiraceae bacterium | reverse complement strand
CGGCTTCTGCGAAATAACCGTCGTCGAGTACGACGCTCAGGCGCTCTGGCACCCGACCGCAGCTGAAGATACCGACGGCAAGCTGCTTCTTATATTCGGCGGAGCTGTTTCCGCAAAGGACGGCAAGCTTGACAAGGAAATTACAATCGGCAGGCTAAATCCCGCTTGCTCCTGGTCAGCCGACACGCCCAACATCATCAAGGTCGATATGCTCTACTCAGACGCTGTCGGCAAGACAATAGCTGCCAAGGGCATCAAGTACACGGTTCTTTTCCCGAGCTACAGCTTCACTTTCACCTTTACAATAGAGTAAAGTCATAATAGACAACCGGGGAGGGGGGCATTGCCCCCCTCCCCGGACTGCTGACACATCAATAGAGCTTGCAGATACTTCTCATACTAATACCTGTTTAAAACCTTCCGCTTAGAAATTATCATAAGCGTGCCACTGCAAGCTTATGATAATCAGACCGATGACAAAGTCCGCGACCTCCATCCTTTTTCACTTTTGCGCGTCGAGCCTGACGCCGCAGGCGGCGGGTTCTTGCTTGACCGCCAAAGCGAAAAATATTGAACAACAAGGCTTTCACGGATTCATTCCGGGAAGGCCTTTCTTTGTGAGCCGCCGCCGGGGTTTCAGGCGCACGTGGATATGTGCGGGAAAGCGATGCGTGACTTTTACGGCAAGGTTTAATCGTGGGACCAATAAATATAGCGGAAGAAACGAAAGAGCACTTTAAAGTTCGTCCAAATTGTAGTAAAATAGTATACGTATAGTCTGCGGTAGACAGACGAACAGGGAGGAAGATATCTGTGAAAAATCGGTTTCTCGCGTGTGCCCTATCGCTCCTGCTGTGTTTCTCCGCATATGGAATCCCAGCCTCGGCAATCACGTTAAGTTTGGATGCCCGGCCACCTGCAACCGATTTTCTCGAACAGCCCCATCCGGATGCCGACGGCATCGTACATATCATCGGGGACGACAGCGTAACAAGGTTTGACGGGCAGCCCATGCACGGCGACACGCAGCCCATGCCCGACGTGGACGAAGTTGTCACGGTTATCGTGCAACTGGCTGGAAAGCCCCTCGGTTCGGACGCCGCTTTTTTTCAGACTTCCGGAAATGCCTCGTCGAAGATCGACGCCTCAAACCGCGTCGCGACAAATGCGGCCAAGCTGAGGGAAAACCAAGCCCGAGTAGCTGCCGGCGCTAAAGCTTTCAGCGTCTCTGGCAAAATTCTCTACACCTACGACACAGTGTTCAACGGCATGGCGCTGGAGGTGCGCTACCGGGATGTTGACGCGCTTCGGGCCCTCGCCGGAGTCGAGTCGGTTTACCTCTGCGAAAGCTACGACGCGCCGATCATGCTTGACGACACATACAGCACCGCCATGGCCAACGCCCGGGCGGCCTGGGCGACCGGATACAATGGCGACGGAATGCTCATCGCCGTAGTGGACAGCGGTATTGACTACAATCACCCCATGCTCTCGGCCCTGGACAGTTCGATGGAAATTACCGCCGAGGAGATGGCGCGGCGCGTGCTGGCCGCTGGTCAGCTCAACGCCAAGGTGGCCGGCGGGCGTTATGTAATGAACGACAAGGTCATCTTTGGCTATGACTACGCAAACCGCGACGATGATCCGATGGACGATCGGGATGGCCACGGTACGCATGTGGCGGGTATCGCCGCCGGCGGCTCAACGCCGGAGGGCGTTGAACTCGGGATGGCGCCCAACGCGCAGCTCATGGCACTGAAGGTCTTCACATCGGAAAACAGCAGCACTACCGACGCGACCATTTTGGCGGCGGTGGACGACGCGGTGAAGCTTGGAGCTGACGTCATCAACCTCTCGCTGGGCTCCCCGGCCGGTTTCAGCCAGTATCCCGGCGTGGAGAGGTTCACGTTTTCCACGGTCTATGAAAATGCTAGGGCGTCGGGCTGCATGATCAGCGGCTCTGCCGGTAACGAGGGTCATATCGGAGCAAAAGCTCTGCTTGATGTCGGGCTGCCCTACGCTTCAAACCCGGATTACGGTCTGGTCGGAACGCCGGGTATCGAGCCCTCATCCATGTCCACGGCCTCGGTGGAAAACACGATGGCTTTCCAGTCATACTTCACAAGCGGTGATACAAAAATTCCCTATGACGACCACAACAAAACGCCGATATCGCAGAGCTTGAACGGTAAGACACTCTCCTTCGTTGCAGTGCCTGGCTACGGGCTTGAGGAGGATTACGCCGCGATTGACGCGGCCGGGAAAATTGCTCTGGTGTCACGCGGAAACGGGTCGTTTTCCACCAAGGCGCTCAATGCCGAAAAGGCCGGCGCGGTGGCCATTGTCGTTTACAACAATGCCGACACCGGCTTTGTCAACATGGATCTCACCGGCGCGGCCATTCCCGGTATTTTCATTGAGCAAGCCGCCGGTCTGGCGCTGGCCGGCGTTGGCGCGGGAAGCATGACCTTTTCTACTTCGTACATCGACTTTTTCCCCAACTTCAATGGCGGCGGGATGTCGGACTTTTCCTCTTGGGGCGTAACGCCAGACCTGAAGATAAAGCCGGATCTATCGGCTGCCGGCGGCAATATTTTCTCTGCCGTACCGGACGGCTATGCGTCTATGAGCGGCACCTCAATGGCAGCTCCGCAGACGGCTGGCGCGTCGGTGCTTGTCCGCCAGCGCGTTGAGAAGGATTTCCCCAGCCTGACCCCGGCGCAGCAGACGCAGATGGTCGAGAATCTTCTTATGTCGGCGGCCCGTCCGGTGGACAATACAACGGACGAATACACCTACAACCCATATCCGGTGCAGCAGCAGGGAGCTGGTATGATCGATGCGTACGGCGCGGTAAAAACACCGGTTGTCCTCTACAACAATTACGACCACAAGACAAAGGTCGAGTTGGGCGACAAGCTGGACTGCGGCGGCTTTACCGTCTCATTCACTGCGGAAAATCTGTCTGCCACGGATCAAACGTTTGCGCTTGACTCAATTATGCTGACCGACGCGTACGACTATTCCGCCAACGCCAACGATCCAACCGATATTAAGTACTTCTGTTCCATGGCATCAGTTCCGATGGGCGCCGCAAAAAGCGTTTCCGTTTCGGGCGATGGAGAATACGGCGAAACCCTGACGATCCGTGCCGGCGGAAAGGTTGCGGTGACTGCCACCTTCGCGTTTAGCGACGACGAAAACGAGAGGCTTCTCAGCGTGTTCACAAACGGTTACTACGCTTACGGTTATGTGACTCTCAACCCGGTCAGCCCGGATGAGCGCTACGCCCTATCCATACCCTTCCTCGGCTTTATCGGCGACTGGACGCAGGCTCCGCATTACGATGACATCACCGTCTATGACAATCTGCCGGAAAAGCTGGAGAACGCGCCTTTCTATTTTGAAAACGTGGCAATCAGCGGCTACAACTATAACTGGCTGCCTTTGGGCGTTAAAGGTTCGTCTGATTACAATGCCATTTCTCCGCGCACCAGCCCGCTGTTCAACGACGCCGTATCCCTTTCAGTGGCCACGTTGCGCAACATCAAATCGGCACGCGCCGAGGTGCTGGATGAGCACGGCGCAAAAATCCGCGATATTTCCAGCAACACCAAATATTACACAAAAGCTTATAACAGTACCTTTGGCCTGTCTCTAACTGATTTCGCGATGGCCGGACTGTCTTGGGACGGCAAGGACAATAACGGTGCCTATGTTCCCGACGGGCGATACACCTATGCTATATACACAACGCTGGATTATCCGGGCGCCGAAACCCATGAACAGAGCCTTTCCGTGCGGGTGCTGGTGGACAGCGTCATGCCGCAGGTTGAGCTCAGCTTCGGCGAACAGGACGGCAGAACATATATGACCGTCCACGCTTCGGACAACCACTATCTAAACTGGATGTATGTCCGCGAGCTTAAAGACAGCCAGAAAACGGTGTGTATGTTTGAATTTACTGGAGTCAGCGATTTTACAAGCCAGCAGATCGACGTCACCGACCTTTTGGTCAAATACAAGACTCTCGACGGGCTGAAGGCCAACCTGTACATCTATTGCGCCGACTTTGCACAGAACCGCCTGATGGTGCCCAGCACGCCGCAAGTATACAGCACATCGGTCTCGCCCTACCGGGTCAAAGGCGGCCAGACACTGGAATTTTCGCTGAACATCAAGGGCAGCTCGCTGGAAGGCCAGAAACTTGAACTGCAGGCATACTGCGAGGATATCGACGAATACCTGACGCCGAAAATCGAGGTCTTTGAGGGCAACAATACATTCTCCCTCACGTTGCCTGTCGTGCCTCCCGATTATGTGTGGGAGGAATATTACGTCTTCTGCTACGTCTATCTCAACGGAAAACAGGTCGGAGGTCCCCTGATCTTTGTCGAGCCGGTGATCGCGTCAATCACCTCGGTTTCGGTTACCACGCCCACCATTGTGGAATCGCTCGCAGCCAATCTGATCATCTCTGTAGAAGGCACTGATTTGGACAAGGCCAACCTGACCGCTTCCCTTGTGGTTAACGGCAAGCCGCAATTCACCGTTCCGGTTGTGAACGGAACGGCGAAAATGACAATCGATCAAGCCCCGACTGCCGGGAAGTACTTCCTTTCCGTCAAGGACTCGATCGGCAAAAACTCCAATTCCTGCCAGATTGAGGTTGTTCCCTACGATCTTTCAATTTGGAACACCAGCCTTTTCGCAGACGACAACGGCTATGTGAATATGCGCTTCAACGCCGCCATAGGCACTTTGAAGGGGTACTCGGGCTCTGTCAACGGGGTTGCCTGCACGGTCAAAAAAGTTGACGACGTAACACTGAGGTTTAACGTCCATTCCGACAAACTTCGCCCGGGCGACATCCTAAAGGTTTCAGGCGTCAAGTATCCGCTGTTGTTCCCCAGCTACTCGTTCACGTTTTCGGCGAAGTGGCCGGGTTGAGACCGCTGATAAATCCGTCAAAACTGCGGACTCGTAAGCGATAGGCGCGCAGCTCACCGCGCGGGTATTTGCATACCGCTGTTGTCTATGGAGTAGTTCTCGGTGAGGAGCAGCTCGCTCACCCTGGCAAAGGAATAGCCCTCCCGCATCAGCCCGGTTATTATGCCCTCAAGGGCCTCGGGCGTGTGCTTGGCGGCGTTGTGGAACAGCACGATGGAGCCGGGCCCGACCCCGCCGAGCACCCTCTCTTGAATCTGCGCTGCGGTTTTATCCATCCAATCGAGACTGTCGACATCCCACTGGATCACCTCCATGCCCATGTCCCTGGCGGCGCGCACGACATTGTCGTCGTACTCCCCGTAGGGGCAGCGGAACAGGGCGGGGCGTACGCCGGTCACCGCCTCAACCGCGTCGTTGCACGCTTTGAGATCAGCGGATATCTGCGAGGGGGAAAGTCTTGTCATATGCTCGTGCCTGTCACTGTGGCTCATAATCTCGTGGCCTGCGTCGCTGAGCTGGCGGACGGATTCCGGATATTTTCGCGCCCAGTCCCCCACGACAAAAAATGTGGCCTTTATATTATAACGCCCCAGTATTCCGATTAGGGCCTCCGTATCCTCGTTCCCCCAGGCGGCGTCAAAGGTGAGCGAGACGACCCTGTATTCGCGCTTTACGCTGTATATGGGTATCTGCCTTTCGCCTGCCATGACAGCTATAAAGCCGGGCTTGGCGACTAAGGCCCAGACTGTAAAAATGAGCGCCGCGGCCAAAAGCGGCAGCAGGGTTTTTGATCTGGAGGCAAGTATCCCCATCAATTATCACCTCGCTACAGGGTATGGGCGCGAGGGACGAGTTAGAACGAAAAAAACAGATATGCCGGGTTGGAACTGCGTATATTACGGCGGCATCTAACAGTAGTAATTAATGTGGCTTATACAGAATGTGGCTTATACAGCCGGAGTAATATTTCACTCAGACATTTTGCTTATCCTTTTCCGTTGCAGTATCCGGCTTATCGGCGTCGGAGTCGCGCATAAGAACCTCGAGGCCCTCAGCGGGGCGCCCTGTTTTGAGTCTCGCTCTCTTCCTGAAGGCGAAGTGCATCACAATGACGGCGACAAGCGCGCCGACCGCGTCCACCACCAGGTCCTCCATAGTGTCCACGAGTCCGGGGTCGACGAGCCGGCCCCACTTGTTGATATGTGGGGCGAGCTCGGCTGCGTTTGTCACATAGACGGACTTCTGCATGTTCATGCCGAAGAGCATGTCGCCGGAAAACTCGAATATCTCCCACAGAGCCCCCAGACTCACCGCGAAGCAGAACGCGAATATGAGCACACCCACGCGGTTGAGCTCAAAATATATCTTCTCGTCCCGGTCGAGCGCGTCGAAAAGCAGGAAGCCCACTATGCCGAACATAAAGGCCGAGGAGGAGTGCAGCATGATGTCCCACCAGGAAAATCTCTCGTAAAATCCGTATACCTCTCCCAGCAGCATCGCGAGGAACATGAAAATGAGAAAGCCTGTTTGAAGGGCCGTCGGAAGTATCATGGTCGTCTTGCGGGAAATAAACGCGGGCACAAAGGTCAGCACAAATAAAATCAGGCAGGTAAAGGCGTTCATAAAGTAATGGCTTGCGTCGATTGAGCGCCGGCCCTCCAGGATTCCGAGAAGGATAGAGCCGGCGAGGGTGAGCAGCGCGACCACCCGCACAATATTTTTCACTATTCTGTTGAGATCCATTTGCTTTTTATTATCCATTCAAAACCCTCCATGGGTAAAGTATACTGTAAATATAAACGAGATATACTGACATATTCCCCCGCCAAAGGCGGGGGAATACACAGATCTGGGCTATTCACTCTTGTCGGACACCAGATGCTCAAGGTTGAGCATCAGCTTGACCCCGGACGGGGTCTTGGCTATACCGCTGATGTAGCGGTTTGAAAACCCGGAGCTCACTGAGGGGCTGGTTATGTCCTCGTCGGCTATATCCATGACCTCCCGCACCGCGTCGATGATCAAGCCCACCGAGGTGGTATCCATCATCACGACGATAATGCAGGTTCGGTCGGTGTATTCCTGAGGCTCCTTGTTGAAGCGCAGGCGGACGTCCATGACCGGAAGTATCTTGCCGCGCAGATTGATTATGCCCTTGATATAGGCGGGAAGCTCGGGAACCTCGGTTATGGCCTGAACCATAATGATCTCCGAGATGTAGGTTATCTCGATTCCGTAATCCTCGCTGCCAACGGCAAATGTCAGATATCTGCCGCGGGTGCCGCCCTCGGCCATCATGTCGTTGAGTTCTTCCATTGTCGGCCTCCTTACTGCGTCAGGCTTTTTACATCGATTATAAGGTCGATGTTGCCGTTGCCCATGATCGTACAGCCGGAAATCCCCCTGATCTGGCCTATACGCTCGGTTATAAACGAGGGAATGGGCTTAACGACGGCCTGCTGCTCGGACACGAGCTGATCCGCGAATATGCCGGCCATGCGGCCCTCGTCCTCAATCATAATAATTATGCCTTCCTCAAAGCTCTTAACGTCGGAATCCACTCTGAAAAGCCTGTTGAGCCGGACGATGGGATAGCACTGCCCGCGGAAGAGTATCATCTCGTTGCCGTCGGGATCTACGATTATGTCGTCCATGCTGGGCTTGAAGGACTCGCGGATGTTCAGGGTGGGGATTAAATAGAGGTTTTTGCCGACCTTGATCTCGATTGAGGCCAGAATCGCCAATGTCAGCGGGATGCGTATCGTCACCGTCATGCCCTGGCCGGGAACCGAGTCGAGCAGAACGGAGCCTCCGACCTTCTCGATGTTTTTCTTGACTACGTCCATTCCCACGCCGCGCCCGGACAGCTCTGTCACCTGCTCGTTGGTTGAAAAGCCGGGCAGCATGATAAATTGATAGATTTCTTTGTCGGCGTACTCGCTTTCAGGTCTTGTTAGGAGGCCGTTGCGGGTTGCCTTGGCGAGGATTTTATCCCTGTCGAGCCCGCGCCCGTCGTCGGCGCAGGTAATAATTACGTCGCTGCCGGAGTTTCTTGCCTCAAGCACTATCCTGCCGACCGGGTGCTTGCCCGCGGCGAGCCTGTCCTCCCTGGAGTCCTCAAGGCCGTGGTCCAGGCTGTTGCGTATTATGTGCATGAGCGGGTCGGAGAGGTTGTCGATGATCGTCTTGTCCACCTCGGTCTCCTCGCCGAGGATGACCAGCTCCACATCCTTGCTCAGCTTTTTTGACGTGTCGCGGACGATGCGGTTCATCTTGTGGAACGTGGAGGATATCGGGATCATGCGCACCGACATTATAACCTCCTGGAGCTCGCCGGTGTTTTTTATAAGCTGGGAGGCGGCCTTCTCAAAATTGTCGAGCTTCAGGCCGGCGAGATCGGGGTTTCCGATGACCATTGAGACGGATATAACTATCTCGCCCATAAGATCCATGAGCTTGTCCAGCTTTTCGACATTGACGTTAATAAAGTTCTGTTTAATTTCAGCCGGGGGGGCGGCCTGCGCCGGGACGGGCTTGACAGCCGCCGGAGCTTCCGGGGGCGGAGCGGGTACAGACGCCGCCTCGGCCTCCGATTTCCCGGCGGATTCGTCTTTTTTTGGTTTCTTTTTTTTCTCCGCGGCCTTGGGGGCGGGTTCCTCAGAGTTGAGCTGCTCCGTCTCGGGAGGAGCGGCTGGCGCCTCGGCTTCCGATGGAGCTATCTCAAAACTCTTGACAAACAGGGCCTCGCCTATGACAGCCCTGAGCTTGTCCTGGGGGGCCTCCGACCATATGGTTATCGTCACTCCGTTGGCTATAATATCGTCGCTGCAGTCCTCCAGAAGATCGGGAGGATAGGTTTCAATGGCGCTGGTCAGTTCTGTCAAGCTGTTGACGATTTGGTAGGCGCGGATGTTCTCCATTTTGCAGCCTTCCTCAAAGAAGACGCGCGCGCTGTACTTTTTTCCGGCGGCGCTGGAGGGGGCGGGCTCGACCGGTTCGGAAGCTGGCCTGGCGGTCTGTTTTGGCGCGGGCGCGGCGGACTTTCCGGACAGCGCGTCAAGACAGATTTTGCAGCGGTCAAGCAGGGCGGACATATCCCCGTCGGAGGGGAGCTTTGAGGAAATTTTGGCAATTTCCCCCTTGAAAAAATCGCACGCGTTAAGGCAAATGTCAGCGATCTCCGCCCAGTCCGGGGCGGCGTCCTCATGCTCCCTGATATAGAAAAACATGTCCTCAAGGGAGTGGGCGAGAGTGGAAATCTGGGTATACTCCATCATGGCGGCAGAGCCCTTGATGGTGTGCATTATGCGGAAAATCTCATTGATATGCTCGGTGTTGAAGCCGCCGAGCTGCTCGCCCTCAATAAGGATTTCCTCAAGCCGTTCGGTAAGCTGAACGCTTTCCACGACATACATTTCAAGCATGGGGTCGTTTGCCATTCACTAAACACCTGCCCAATCCCTGTTTCTGTTGTTATACTGATGAATGCGCGGAGCATCATTTTAGTATATCGATAATTCTCATGTGGATGTTAACCTGAACTGTTAAATATCGGGCAAAATACGGATGAATTAATATAATGAGGTTTCCCCAAACAGCCTCACATATTCCGCGACCAGAAGATCAACCACCCTGCCGTAGCTTTTTACGCCGTCCTCAAGGCCGACAGTCTTGAGGTACAGGTCGTTGGCGTCGCTTGAAAAACTGGACGCGGCCTCCGCCAGAGCCGGGTCAAGCTCCAGCTCGTCCTGCTTTTTCTGGGACGCGGCGATATCGTCCCAGAGCACCTGGGGTATTTCCGCGCGTATGGCGTCAAGCGCGTCCATGTCGCTCATGGCGGCCATACACTGGAACAGGGCGAGCGCGGCCCCGGAATAGCGAACTTCCGGATCTGGGGACGCCATGCAGGCCTTAAACGCTATAAAGTTAGCGTCGTTTTCAGCCGCGAAGCCGTACCGGTGGCCCATTTCATGGGCCATCGTATACGGAAGATAGGCGTCGACAGAGTCCGGATTCACGTTGCATTCCCCGGTAAACGGGCTGTATATCCCCGATATGCCCATGTATGTAAAGGGAAGCCAGTTTAAAATGCGCTTGGGGGGAGAGGCTCCTCCGCCTGCGAAAACGTCATTTTGGGCCTCAAGTGCCTTGAACGCGGCGGGCATTTTTTTTGCCAGCTCGCCGAAGCCGCCTCCGTCCATTGAGCCGTCCGCTCCGCGCTTTACGCTGCCCGCCTCGGCTTTGACAAGCTCAAGGGTCCAGCGGGTGGTGGCGACCAGGGCCTCCTCGGGACGCTCACGTACATCGAGCCC
Source organism: Oscillospiraceae bacterium (assembly GCA_031556035.1). Lineage (GTDB taxonomy): Bacteria > Bacillota > Clostridia > Oscillospirales > UBA929 > JAVBTT01. The sequence continues at coordinate 29,064 of JAVBTT010000036.1, read as the reverse complement.
GAGGCGCTGATCAAGCGGCGGGGCAATGTAGTTGAGCCCCCACGCGGCGACAAAAATAAACACCAGGAAGACTGCGGAGAACAGCGCATCCATGCCGTATCTGACCATTATCCAGCCGCCGCCGGTACGCGTAAACGCGCAAACGACGGACCAGACAAGGTAAATCAGGAAAAACGCCGCGAGCAGGTAAAGCAGTAATTCGGCGACCGAGACAGGCGCGAACGAAAACAAAAACGCAAGGGATCCGGAAACGGCGCGTGAAAATGGGATATAGGCCTCGAAAAACGCGGACGGTGCAAGATTTGCCAGCGCGTAGAGCAGGGCACAGACCGCAACGAACACGCCGATGGCTATCGCCTGACCGGCCGCTCGTCTTTTTACCGTATGACTTTCAAACACAGCCTCACCGCCGACCTGTAGGAAATGCATTGTGCGCCTTCGCCATAAACTATAGCATAGGAATGCGAATTTTGCAATATTGCGTCGGGAGCTTGAGTGAAGCGGGTGTCTTTTCAAAAGCGGATATATATGCTATTATTGATCGGACAAGGAGCTGAAACCAATGCCTGAATATGCACTGACTGTCTTGTGGATAGCCCTGCTGGCGCTCGTTTTGTCGATCCCGGCTTTTGTGGCGCTGCGTACCTCCAGATTGGGCACCGGGGACTATCCGGCGGTGAAAAAACCGGAAATAGACCATGATTTGGCAAACCGCGCGGCGGAGAGCCTTTCGCAGGCAATCGGCTTCGAAACCGTATCGGGCCAGGAGCCATCCGAGTGGAGCGAGTGGATCAGACTGCGGGAATTCCTGAAGACGCGCTATCCACTTTTTCATGAGCGTCTGTCCCGAGAGCTGGTCGCCGGATACAGCCTGCTGTTCCGCTGGCAGTCCGACAGCCCGCCCGTGAGTGAATCCGCGGAGAGCCCCGGGCTTCCGCTGCTGTTCTGCGCTCATATGGACGTCGTGCCCGCTTCGGGAGAATGGACATACCCCCCGTTCTCGGGCGAGATAGCGGACGGCTATGTCTGGGGCCGGGGGGCGCTCGACTGCAAAAACGTTATGATCTGCCTTATGGAAGCCGTTGAGAGGCTTATTGACCAGGGCTTCAGGCCCAAACGGGACATATACTTCGCCTTTGGGCACGACGAGGAGACGGGTGGCGCGGAAGGGGCCGGAAGCATGGCCAAGCTCTTTTTGCAGCGGGGAATCAGGTTCGCGATGGTGCTGGACGAGGGCGGCGCGCTGTCGCGCGGGATGATTCCGGTGGGCCGCCCCGTGGCCGAGGTCTGCGTGGCGGAAAAGGGGATGGTCAACTACCGCATATCCGTCCATGGGACGGGCGGACACGCGTCCACGCCGCCGAGGCACACGGCGCTCGGGCGGCTGAGCGAGGCGGTGGCCAGGGTGGAATTCCGCCGGCGCAAGGCGCGCCTTGTCCCTGTTGTGCTGGACGGACTGAAGGCGCTCGCGCCGGCGGCTCCGTACAAGGCGCGGATGCGCCTCGCGAATTTATGGCTGTTTAAGCGCTCGCTGCTGAAGGAGCTCTCAAAGGAGCCGAAATCAAACGCGATGATACGCACAACGGTGGCGCCGACGATGTCGCATAGCGGTACGGCGCCGAATGTGCTGCCGGGAAACGCTGAGGCGGTGCTGAACACCCGCATTCTCCACGGGGAGGATGAGAATGCCGTCCTGAGCTACCTGCGTGAGCTGACAAGCGACCTCGGCGCTCAGGTCGAGCTTGTAATGAGAGGGAAGCCCTCGGAGATATCGGATTACAGGGGGGAGAGCTTTTCCGCCCTTTCGGAGTCTGTTCATTCGGTGTTCGGCGGATGCCCGGTTGCTCCGTCCCTTTTTACGGGCGGGACAGACGCCAGGTACTATGAGCCCTTTTGCTCCTGCGTGTTCAGGTTCATGCCGTTTATACTCACCCCGGACGACCACAAATCCATACACGGCGCAAACGAGCGGGTCATGGTGGACGCTCTCGGGGCGGCGGCGGAGTTCTACCGGGATATAATAAAGCGTTTGAATTAGAGCGGAGTATCAATATCTCGGCGGCAGGGCGGAACGCCCGCCTTTATCCAAATCGCCGCCCTTCAGCCGGAAGCGCGCGACCAGAGAGGACAGCATCTCGGCCTGAGCGCTCATCTGCTCGCTGGCGGCGGCGGTCTCCTCGCTTGTCGCCGAGTTTTGCTGCACGATTGAGGATACCTGCTCTATGCCGGCCCTCACCTGCTCTATGGCCATCGCCTGTCCCTCGGACAGCTCCGCGATTTCCTTCGCTATAGCGGAGCCCTCGTCAATACCCTTTACGATAGCGGTCAGGCTTTCCGCCGTGGATGATGCGATGCTGACCCCCAGCGCGGCCTTTTCCATAGAGCTGGCGATCAGGCCGGACGTGTTCTTGGCCGCCTCGGCGCTCTTTGAGGCCAGCGAGCGTACCTCCTCCGCGACCACCGCGAAGCCCTTGCCGTGCTGCCCGGCGCGCGCCGCCTCGACCGCGGCGTTGAGCGCGAGTATGTTCGTCTGGAACGCGATGTTGTCGATTACGCCTATGACCTTCGAAATGTTCTGGCTGGCCTCGTTTATCTCCCTTACAGCCTGAGTCATTTGCTCCATCTGTACTGAGCCGGCTTTCGCGCTGTTGAGTATATCCACATTCAGCCCGAAGGACTTCTCCGCCTGCCGCGCGTTCTGTTTGGTTTTTTCCGATATCTCCGTGATTGAATTAAACAACTCCTCAACGGCCGCCGCCTGCTCGGCGCTTCCGTGCGCGAGGCTCTGTGCGCTCTGCGCCACCTGGCTTGAGCCGTCGCTCACCTGGACGGCCGAGGACGCGATTTGACCCAGGACCTCGTTGTTCAGCTCCAGCATGGTCTTGAACGCCCGGTTCATGACGTCCCTGTCCCCGCGCACCGCTATATCCAGCGTTAGATCCCCACGCGCCATACTTTCGATGGCGCCGGTCTGGAGGCGCGTGTTTTCTATCATGTCGTTAAACGCGTCGGCAAGAAGCCTTGTCTCGTCCTTGGCCCTCACGTCTATGCTGACATCGACGTCACCCTTGGCCATTTTCCCGGCCGCGCGCACCACAGAGTTAATCGGGGAGACTATCCGGCGCGCCAGGGCTATCGCGATGACGACAACGGCCAGCAGAACGATCAGGGTGCTTATCAGGCCGAAAATTACAAAGGAACGCAGTGTATCTGTCTTTTCCTGCGTGTACTTTCCCACAAAAAGCATTCCCACAACGGCGCCGTCCGCCGATCTGATGGGGCTGTATCGGGCTACAGCGTCACGGTCAAAAATAGAAACCACGCCCTCAAACGGCTTGCCCGAGAGCACCTGCTCAGATACGGCCTCGTCCGCCTTCGTGCCCACGGCGCGGGTGCCGTCATCCTTTATGACTGTTGTGGACAGCCTGGTGTCGCCCAAAAACATTGTCACCTCGGAATCGGTGACGGGCTTGAGCGCGTCGACAAATTTGGAGTTGTCGAGCCGGTAGCCGCTGTAGACCGTGCCGATCAGCGCCCCGTCCGAGCCGTAAATGGGGGCAGTGGCGATGATCGCGAGGGGGATCGCGGTTCCCTTTTCATAACCGGCGGCTGATTTTCCGGAAAGGGCGGTCTTTATGGTAAACCTGGAGGAAATGTCGTCCCCATACTTGTCGGGCTCGTGTGTGCGCAGCACGACCACGCCGTTTGAATCGGTGAATATGGCGTACTCAATCCCTGAGAGCGTCAGCAGCTCGCTGGCCCTGCCGAGCAGCGCGTCGCGGTTCCCGGCCTTTAGCTCGTCACGAATCGCGTCGTCTCCCGCCATCATATACGCCCCAAGGACGGACGCGTTCTTTCTCTCGTTCATGTATGATTCGGCGACCTCCGAGGAGGCCCTGATCGCGGTTGACATTGTATCGTCCACATAGGAGGAGAACTGGACAATTACCGCGACAAGGATTCCGGCGGCGGCCAGCACAGTGAACAGGATCATGGGCAGCAGAATTTTGAATTTGATGCTCATTTGCGCACTTCCTCTTGAGTATTATATATTTCACCATGCCTTACATCGTAAAAATCTTGCAAAAACTTTAATCTTGTGTTATACTGTCAGCGCTCGCAAAGCGGGTATATTTCACACGCGCGCCGGACCATGCCGCCAAGTGCCGAAAGGCGGCTGCACGGGATGAAGGCTGCGGAGGAATAACAAATTTAAAGGAGGCAAAACAGCATGGGAGTAGTATCCATGAAGCAGCTGCTTGAGGCCGGCGTTCATTTCGGCCATCAGACACGCCGCTGGAACCCCAAAATGGCGCCCTACATTTTCACTGAGCGCAACGGCATCTATATTATCGACCTTCAGAAGACGGTCCGCAAGCTTGAGGAGGCGTACAGCTTCGTGCGGGACATGGCCCTGGACGGCGGTATGCTGCTGATGGTCGGCACGAAGAAGCAGGCCCAGGACGCGATACGCGAGGAGGCCGAGCGCGCAGGCGTCTACTATGTCAACGCCCGCTGGCTTGGTGGAATGCTCACCAACTTCAAGACAATGAGGGGCCGTGTCAACCGGCTTGCCCAGCTCAAAAAGATGCAGGAGGACGGCACGTTCGACATGCTTCCTAAGAAGGAGGTCATCAAGCTCCACGGCGAGATACAGAAGCTTGAGAAATACCTCGGCGGAGTGCGGGAGATGCACAGGCTGCCCGGTGCGCTGTTCATCGTTGATCCCCGCAAGGAGCGCAACGCGATTGCCGAAGCCCGCAAGCTGGGCATACCGATCGTTGCGATTGTCGACACAAACTGCGATCCCGACGAGATAGATTACCCGATTCCCGGAAATGACGACGCGATCCGCGCGATCAAGCTGATTGCCCAGACCATGTCCAACGCCATTATGGAAGGACGCCAGGGCGAGGCGGGCGAAGCGGCGGCTGAAGAGTCCGGCGATAACGAAGCAACGGATAAGGAGGACTAATTATGGCATTTACCGCTAAAGACGTCCAGGCCCTTCGCGAAACAACAGGCGCGGGCATGATGGACTGCAAAAGGGCATTGACGGAGACCGACGGTGATATGGAAAAGGCTGTGGAGCTCCTCCGTGAGAAGGGCATCGCGGCGGCGGCCAAGAAGGCCAGCCGTATCGCGGCCGAGGGCGCCTGCTACGCGACCGTGTGCGGGGAGTGCGGGGTCGGCGCGATCGTGGAGATCAACTCCGAGACAGACTTTTCCGCCAAGAGCGACTCCTTTCAGGAGTTTCTGAAGGACGTGGCCGTGGTCGTCTCCAGGACAAACCCCGCCGATATCGAGGATCTCAAGGCCAAGCCTTACCTTGATTCCGGCCGGACAGTCGGCGAGACCCTTCAGGACAAGGTGCTCACAATCGGCGAGAACATCCAGATACGGCGTTTCGGCTACTACGGAAATCCCCTGAACTCGGCCTACGTTCACATGGGCGGCAAAATTGCGGTGCTGGTGAACATGGAGGTCGAGGCTTCGATAAAGGGCAATCCCGCAGTCGCGGAGCTGGGCAAGGACGTCGCTATGCAGATTGCCGCCATGCGCCCGCTCTGCCTTGACCGCGCCAGCCTTGATCCGGCTGAGGTCGCCAAGGAGCGCGAGATTTTCATGGCTCAGCTCAAGCAGGACGAGAAAAACGCGAGCAAGCCGGCTCAGGTGCTTGAGAAAATCGTCGAGGGCCGCATAGGAAAGTACTACTCGGAGGTCTGTCTGCTGGATCAGCCCTTTGTCAAGGAGAATAAGCTGACTGTGGCCCAGTATGTTGAGCAGAAGGCCAAGGAGCTAGGCGGCAAGATTTCCATCGCCGCTTACTACAGGTATGAGACCGGAGAGGGCCTCGCCAAACGCGAGGATGATTTCGCGGCCGAGGTCGCGAAGATGACCGGCAAATAACATGTTTTAACAGGCTGCTTACAAACCCTTCCCGACCCGAAGCCCTCGCAGAGGGCGGGTTGTCAAATTCAGAATTTCGCAGCTGTTCTACGCAGCAACAACGGGAATAATTCTGAATTTGCTGGTCGGGAAGGGTTGAGAAGCGTTGCTATGGCTTTGCATGCAGCCTTGGCCTGAGGCCGCCCTGAAAGATGCGGTCTCAGGCCCAAGGCTTCCCCTGAATTCTTCAAAAAAGGGGGCGGGGCTTATCGGTAAATGAATATATCAAACAAATATTGAGAATAAAAATAAATTTACAAAACACATTTTCCTTATTGACATTACAAAGGTCATCGTTTATAATTCTTTAGGCAGGAGAGGGAAGCAGTCTCCCGCTCCGAAATTGAAAAGTGAAATACCTCACAGATATTTGTTTTTCATTACTACGCACCTTTAGCTCAGTTGGTAGAGCAGCTGACTCTTAATCAGCGGGTCCCGGGTTCGAGTCCCTGAAGGTGCACCAGTTTATGTGGTGGACAGGCGGGAATACCCCGCTTGTCAGCCATAGAGCGCATATATAATGGCCCGTTGGTCAAGTGGTCAAGACGGCGGCCTCTCACGCCGCAAACAGGAGTTCGACTCTCCTACGGGTCACCATTCAGCTGTTTGTAGGTGGCTGTCGGTATAGACCGTAGCCAGTTTCTAATCGCTGATACCTGAAGCAGTCGGTGCTTATTGTGGCGAGGGTCCACCCGTTCCCATTCCGAACACGGAAGTTAAGCTCGCTTACGCCGAAAATACTTGGCTGGAGACGGCCCGGGAAGATAGGTCGGCGCCGACACAAGAGCCCACTTGGAGTGAGGCTCATATTCCTCAATAGCTCAGTCGGTAGAGCATGCGGCTGTTAACCGCAGGGTCGTTGGTTCGAGTCCAACTTGGGGAGCCACAACGAAGAGGCCGGCGCCAATAGGCGCCGGCCTCTTCGTTGTTTACGCAATATATTGCTGAGGTAAGCTTCAGCAAATTAATACCGTCAGGTTTTAAAATCGAACACGCCCTAGTATCAAATAAATTTCATGCTGTCTGACACCGTCCTGTGCACTGACGCGGCGGCCTCCATAATGGCGCAGAGCTTATCCACCAGGGAGACAATATAGCTCTCCCTGCATTTTGGAACCCCAAACATAGGCCACATGTGCTTGACTATTATATCCCGCTCCATGTCGGTGAGCTCAGTCAGGTTCTCGGCGTTTTCCAGGGCTATCTGCGGATGCAGCGATATGTGCCTGCGCCCGGTGCCCGACTCTCTCCAGTCGTAGTAAAACAGATCGTGCAGCAGCCCCCCGCGAGCCGCCGCGCGCGCGTTGAGCCTCAGCCTGCGGCAGATGATAAAGCTGTAGTACGACACGTTTATACTGTGCTGAAGGCGGGAAAAATCCATGTGCTGCGGGCAATCCTCAAGCTTTACAACCTCCGGGGAAAACAGCAGGTCTTCAACCTCTCTGTAATACTCGACGGCAATATCCGTGTCCTGACTGGAAAGACGGATTCTGGAGGCGAGGGCCTTTACCATTAAAACACCAACTTCATCATTTATGTAGCAGAGTATATAAAATAATCAATAATGAAAACAGTTGCCGCATCATAACGCGCTGATTTTCAGTATACACCTGTCCATGAGCTATTGCAAGACAAAAAGAAACTCAAAAAGCGGCGTATTTCATATGCTTTCGCCAATTAAGCTGAAAAAAGGACACTCGCCTTTGAAACTAAGGGAAAAGATGGCAGCCGGAGGGGGGGCTGCCGACGTGCGCCATCAAAGCCTCACAGTTGTTTTCGGCCGGATTATCAATCACATACTCCAGCAGCTCCCTGAGTATCCGCCCCACCTCGGGACCGCGATGCCCGAGCGCTTCAATATCCCTGCCGCTCACCGCGAGCTGGGAAATGAGAAACGGCTCATTTTGCCCGACAATTATATCGTATGAGTCCCGGCAAAACTTCAACACCTCAGCGGCGTCAAAATCTCCCTTTGATATTAGCGAAGCATTGCGGACGGCCTCATACTCAGTATAAGTCACGTTTTTCAGCGTTCTCAGAAAGCGCTTAAGCGCTTGTTTCTCAGGCTCGGCGCGGTATCCCGACAGTCTTGCCAGCTCGGTCGTCCTGTCCGTGATGCGTCTTGAAAACCTGAGGCGCCTGAGCGCCCGCCCCGCGGTCGTGGAGTCCCCGGAGAACAAAACGGCCAGGCGCTGCTCAAGCTCAGGCGGCAGCAGGGTTGCCGCCGCCAGCGCCCGCTCCGCCTGTCCGTCCTCAAATGCGGGCTCAAGCTCGGGAAGCGTATGCCGCAACAGCCCGAGCCCGCGCAGCTCCAGCAGGGCCTCCGGGCGCTCCGACAGCAGTATGCCGCAAAGCTCGGAGGCTACGCGCTCGGGTGAAACCAGCCTCAGCCTGTCCGACATGGAGATGATCGCCGACCGGGTCTCCGGCTCTATCGCGAAGCCGAGGCTTGCGGCAAAGCGCACGGCGCGCAGCATCCGCAGCGCATCCTCGGCAAAGCGCGCCCCGGGCTCGCCCACCGCGCGTATCAGCCCGCTTTCTATGTCCCCGCGGCCGCCGAAGGGGTCGGCAAGCCCGGCGGACGGAGCAAAGGCCATGGCGTTTACGGTAAAATCACGCCGGGCCAGATCCTCCCAGATATCCCCGGTAAAGCGCACGCTGTCCGGACGCCTCGCGTCCGAATAATCCCCGTCAACCCTGAAGGTCGTGACCTCATATCCGGCTCCGCCCGCCAGCACCGTAACTGTGCCGTGCTCTATACCGGTGGGTATCACCCTGTATCCGCGCCCCGAGAACAGCTCCGTCACGCGCTCAGGGCGGGCCGACGTGCAGATGTCTATATCGGCGCCTGGCCTCCCCATCAGCGCGTCGCGCACATAGCCTCCGACGACGTACGCCGAAAAGCCCGCCGACTCCAGAATACAGATTATGTTGAGCGCGCCGTCGGGCAGGTACATACCGGCAAGCCCCTTCCTAATGTTTACGGTCTCAATTATGGTATGTTCGTATTGCACATAATGAGAAAGAAAAAATACATATTCACCGCTTTAGCTGTGTTTGTGTGTATAGGCGTATGCGCTGTATCCATTAAGGCGATAAATATGGATAAGTCCGCCGCGGAAACATACGGTGCAATCGCGCAAATAGAGAAAAACAGAATGGCCGATAAAGCGGAGCTCAAGAAGACCGAGCCCGAGATTCTGGAGGATGAAAATAACTATCAAATCACCTCGAAGGACTTGGGGTATCTCACGTCGGAATATGAGATCATCGGCCATGATCGTGAGGAAGCGGAAGCGCTCGCTCTGAAAACCCTGACGGAGAAAAAGGCAATGTTCATCGAGGCGGTGCGGAACGGTTATCTTGCGGATGAGCAATACGTCTTTGACCTGATAGAATACAGCAAGGAAAAAGTGCCGGCGTCCTCAAATTACGACGACATTCTGGCGTATTACGAGGGCCTCGGGATGACAAACGATGAATACTGGGACGCGCAGTACGACAATCTTTTTGTATATGAGACGATAGCCCTGTACAAAAACGCGCTGAAAGAAACCTTCGACGCTCAAAACACGGAGACGGCGGCTAAAAATTCTGAATCAGATTTGGCATGGCAGGATTATTACAGTGAGATCGTCAAAAAAGCAGTTGAGGATGTAAACATAGAAATCGTGGGGTAAGTAATTTAATCCGGCACGCAGCGACGCTGTGTGCCGGATTTTTTATGCTATCCCACATCCTCGAACTGCGCGCTGTATAGCCCCGCGTAGAAGCCGCCCCGCGCCATAAGCTGGTCGTGGGTGCCCTGCTCCACGATGTCACCGTCGTTCATGACCAGTATCAGGTCGGCCTCGCGTATCGTCGAGAGCCGGTGGGCGATTATAAAGCTGGTGCGCCCCTGCATCAGATTATCCATCGCGCGCTGGATGTCCATCTCCGTCTTGGTGTCCACCGACGAGGTGGCCTCGTCGAGTATCAGTATCTTCGGGTCGGCGAGTATCGCGCGGGCGATTGTCAGAAGCTGCTTCTGGCCCTGCGACACGTTCGAGGCCTCCTCGTTCATAACCAGCGAGTAGCTCTCCGGCAGCGCTCGTATAAAATGCTCCGCGTGAGCCGCCCTGGCCGCCGCGTACACCTCCTCGTCGGTGGCGCCGAGCCGTCCGTAGCGGATGTTTTCCATTATGGTGCCGTTGTACAGCCAGGTGTCCTGGAGCACCATGCCAAACAGGCTGCGCAGGTCGTTTCTGGTAAACTCCCTTATGTCGAAGCCGTCAATTATTATCGCGCCCTCGTCCACATCGTAAAAGCGCATCAGGAGCTTGACAAGGGTGGTCTTTCCGGCGCCGGTGGGACCGACGATTGCGATTTTCTGGCCTGTGCGCACGGTGGCGTTGAAGTCGTGGATAATCGTCCTGTCGGGAAGGTATCCGAATCTCACATGCTTAAACTCAATATCTCCGCACACCTGAGATATCTTTCCGTCCGGGCTCAGCAGCGCCAGCTCGTTTCCGACCTGCTTCCCGTTCACGTCCGTAAGGGGAGTGACGCGGACGGGCTTTTCGCGCTCGGGGACCTCCTCGGCCTCCTCCAGGAACTGATATACGCGCTCGGCCGCCGCCGCGGTTTGCTGCAGGACGTTGGTGACGTTCGCTATCTGGGATATGGGCATCGTGAAATTGCGGACATACTGAATGAACGCCTGTATATCGCCGATGTTCAGCCTGCCGTTCGCCGCCATCCAGCCGCCCATAATGCACACGGCCACATAGCCCAGGTTGCCCACAAAGCCCATCACCGGCATCATCAGACCGGACAGGAACTGGGATTTCCAGGCAGAGCCCCTGAGCTCGTCATTGTACTTCTCAAATTTCTCCACGCTCGCCTGCTCGCTGTTGAACGCCTTCAGCACGGTGTGGCCGCCGTACATCTCCTCGACGTGTCCGTTGACGTTGCCGAGGCTCTCCTGCTGCCTGCGGAAATATTTCTGCGAGCGCTTCATGACGAAGGAGAGCAGCCCCATGGAGATCGGCAGTATCACAAGGGTAACAAGGGTCATCAGCCAGCTTATAGACAGCATCATCACCAGCGCGCCGATTATGCTGGTCGCGGACGTGATGATTTGGCTGAGGCTCTGGCTGAGCGTCTGGCTCACCGTGTCCACGTCGTTCGTTATTCGTGACAGCACCTCGCCGTGGTTTGTGCCGTCGAAGAAGCGCAGCGGCATGCGGTTGATTTTTTGGGAGATGTCCCTGCGCAGGTTATAGGTGACCTTGGCGGTGACGCCGGACATGATCCAGCCCTGGACATAGCTCAAAATGGCGCTGAACGCGTACAGGGCGACCAGCCAGAGCAGCACCCTCAGGATATAGTCGAAGTCTATGGCGCCCGTGCCGGTCCATATCAGCTGTATTCCCTCCGCCAGCTTGTTGGTAGCCCTGGAGAGAATCTTGGGGCCAATGATCGCGAACGCCGCGCTTCCGAACGCGAATATCAGAACCGTTATTATTTGCAGCCTGAATGGGGACAGGGTTTTGAGGAGCTTGCGCACGGTACCCTTGAAGTCCCTGGCCTTTTCAACGCTGCGCATACCCGGAGGGCCTCCCCCGAAGCCTCCGTGGCCTCTGCCGCCTCCGCGAGCCTGCTGCTGCATTACGCACCCTCCCCCTTCCTGAGCTGAGACTGCGCGATTTCACGGTATATGCCGCAGCTCTCCATAAGCTCGTCATGCCGGCCCCTGCCGACTATCCGGCCCTCGTTCAGCACGATTATCTGCTCCGCGTGCATGATCGTGCCGACACGCTGGGCGACAATGAGCTGTGTGCTGTTCCCGGTGGTGCGCTTCAGCGCCCTGCGCAGATTGGCGTCCGTCTTGTAGTCAAGTGCGGAAAAGCTGTCGTCAAATATAAAAACCTGAGGCTTTTTTATCAGCGCGCGGGCGATGGACAGCCTCTGCCGCTGCCCTCCCGAGACGTTTGAGCCGCCCTGCGATATCTCCGCGCCGAACCCCTCCCCCTTTTCCGCGATAAAATCAGACGCCTGCGCCACCTCGGCGGCGAGCTCCATATCCTCCCTGGAGGCCTCCGGCCTGCCGACCTCGAAGTTCGAGGCTATCGTGCCGGAAAACAGGGTGCCCTTTTGCGGAACATAGCCGATCTGATCGCGCAGTTCCTTCTGCGTGAGCTCCCTTATGTCAACTCCGCCAAGAGTCACGCTTCCACCCGTGACGTCGTAAAAACGCGGGAGCAGGTTTACGACCGTGGACTTTCCGGAGCCGGTGGGCCCGATAAACGCCGTCGTCTCGCCCGGCCTCGCTATAAAGCTAATATCATGCAGCGTGTCCTCCTCGGCGCCGGGAAAGCGGAAGGAGACGTTTTTGAACTCCACCACTCCGCGCCTTGCGTCGGACAAGCCGGAGAGCGTTTTCGGGCTCTGCGGATCCTTCACGCTTATATCGGTGCCCAGTACCTCGGCAACCCGCTGGCCCGACACAGCGGCCCGGGGCATCATTATGAACATCATGGAGAGCATCAGGAAGGACATGACTATCTGAATCGCGTACTGTATAAACGCCATCATGTCGCCTATCTGGAGCGCGGAGGCCTGTATCTGGTGCGCTCCCACCCACATGATGAGAAGTGAGACGCCGTTCATTATCAGCATCATAAACGGCATCATCGTCGACATAAGGCGGTTGATAAACAGGCTGTTGTCGGTCAGATCCCTGTTGGCCGCGTCAAAGCGCTTTTCCTCGAAGTCCTGGGTGTTGTATGCCCTGATGACCATCATGCCGGACAGGTTCTCGCGCGAGACCAGGTTCAGCCTGTCGACTAGCTTCTGCACCCTCTGGAAGCGCGGCATCGCGACCGCGACAAGCACGGCGATAATGCCGAGCAGTATCACAACCGCCAGCGCTATTATCCAGGACATGGACGTGCTTTTCCGAAGCGCGTATATGACTCCGCCGACGCCCATTATCGGGGCGTATATCAGCATCCGTATCGCCATGACGATCAGGCCCTGTATCTGCGTGATGTCGTTTGTGGTGCGCGTTATCAGGGAGGCGGTCGAGAATTTGTCGAACTCTGCCAGGGAGAAGGACTCCACCTTGGCAAACACATCGTGCCGGAGCGCCGCGGAAACGCTGGCGGCGATCCTGGCGGCAAAAAAGGTCACGAGCACCGAGCAGGCCGCGCCGAGCAGGGAGAGCAGAAGCATCTGGAGACCCGCCCACAGGATGTAGCCCGTCTGTAGCGCCGACATGTCCGCGCCGAGGGCCTCATATTCGGCCAGCACCCCCTGCACGGCGGCCTGGGATATCATCATGGGGTCAAGCCCGTTTATTATCCCGGTAAACCACGCCAGGCGCTCCGCCTCGGACATCTGAGGCATACCCTCTTCCCCGGAGGAGGGCATATTGAAATTTTTCGCTATCTCCGCTGCCGCCTCGGGGTTCTCGGTAAAAAGCTTCGCCCAGTGATGGGCGGTCATAGCCCTGGAAAAATCCAGCTCAAGCGCCGAAAGCGCATCCTTGTCGGTCTCCGTCAGAGCGTAGCCCCGCGCGCCGTCCAGCCCGGGGAATTTATTGATCTCGCCCGACACGTCGTCAGAATAAAGCGCGCCGACCGCGTCCCGGCTCTCCTCGGGCAGGAACATCATTATACGCGTATACGTCTCCGCCGACATCGCCTCCGGGAACGGGCTTGTCACGCCCCCCTTCTGTATGCCGTTGTTGACTATATTTGACATCCTGTCCGGGAGCGCGAGATCCGCCATCGCCTGCCCGAACAGCAGCGCGAGGCAGATCAATATCGGAAGCGCGTGCGGCCTGAGATAGCGCAAAAGCTTGGTCACGGGCATACCCTCTCTCTGCAAATCATTGAGACAGTATAGCACAGAAGAATTTTGAATACATGAATTATTTGTTACATTTTGGCGGCTGAAGCATCTTCGCCCAAGCTCCGCCACCCCCCACAGTGAGATGCCGCCGTAATAATACTAATACCTGCTTAAAACCTGACGGGATTGCCAGATAGAACGATGATTTTCGCATGAAATTAAAAAACTTCAGAAAAATTCGCTCAAGCTCCGTTGAGTTTTGACGATATATCTGTTGTACGGGAAGAACAGGCTCTTTGGAAGAGACTCTCCCGTGAATCCACTCAAAGGAGGATTCAGATGAACGATGTCGGCGCCATGCTGACTGGCATGACACGAACGGAGATAGCGTTCTTTTCGCAATCAGGGGTTCAGCGCTGCGAAGCGCCGCAGCCGGGCGAGTTCGCCTCTCTTCTTGAGCAATACGCCCTCCCTCCGGGGGACTGCGCGGGCGGGACAAAGACGCTCTCTGGCCAGATTAAGGCGGAGACACCGCTGACGCGCCTTCTGACCCTCATTAAGAAAGATGCCAAAGCGGAGGACGAAGACGACTTGCCGGCTGAGCTGGCCGCCCTCGTTAACGCAATTGAGTCCCCCGTTCCCCAGATTGACAGCAGCGACGAACCGCCCCCCGAAAATGACATGGAAGTCAACAACGCCCTTGCCTTCACGGCGCCCGAGGTTCAGGATGAACTGACCGCGCTGATGTCCCGGATAGCCGGAGAGAAGGAAAGCGGCGTGTTTTTGCGTATATTGGGAAAAATATTTGAAGACGGCAATCACCATATTCCGCAGCCGCCGTCCCTGAGCGCGGGCGAAGCCGGCCCCGCCCCGGAAAACACGCCGGGCGGTCTGCTTCAGGTGCTGGACGCGATGATCGGGGACATGGAAGGGAGCAGGGGCTCCGAAGTCCCATTTGTAGGCCTCCCCGAGGATTTTGAGGGCTTCGCGGCCGCGAAAAGTTCCGGGAGCGGGCAAATTGTTCCGTTGCTGCCGCTGCTCCGGGAGCTTCGCGGCAGAATCTCAGAGCTTGACGTCATTTCCGAAGGGCTTGCCTCCGGCGCGGGCTCCGATATCGTTCCGGAAACCGGCGGAGAGTATTCTACCGCGCCGCTCTCGACGGACACACCGGCCCCGGGAACCGCGCAATCCTGGCAGGACGGCGGCGCCGATTCACTGGCGGAAAATCCGGACTCTCTCCCAAAGCCCGCAAAGCTCAGCGGCGCGGCCGAAAAGCCGGCCGGAGCGGTCGCGGCGCACATACAGCCCCCGGCGGGCGGAACGGTCGCGGCGGAGTTCGAGCCGGTTATCCAGCGGGTAAACGTCGCGTCGCTGCTTGAGCAGATAGCCGATAGCGCGGCGGCAAGCCGCTCAGAGGGCGTCACCAAGCTTGAGATGAAATTAAACCCCGAGTTTTTGGGCAAGGTAAGCGTGGTGCTGACCTCCGGTCCTGACGGGCTCAGCGCGACCCTGAAGTCCGCGAGCGAGGCCACCCGCAACCTGCTGGCCGAGAACATATCGGCGCTGCAAAACACCCTGCGCGACATGGGAATCAACATGAAGAGCATTGAGGTCACCCGGCCTGAGATAAGCTGGGACTTCTCACGAAACCCCAATCCGGAGCAGCGGCGGGACACGGACGCTGGGCGGGACGGTTTCGGGCGGGGGGATTCACGCGAAAGCAGGCGCGCCGCAGTCGCGGTATCCCGCGAGTATCCTGCGGCAGGCGGAGGCTCCATATACAACTCAGCCGGGGCGTACGCGGTTGAGACCTCGATTGATTACAGGGCTTAGCCCGGTGTATAAATAAGGAGAGGCCAGATGTCAGATTCTGTAAGCGGCCTGGGCAATACGGCGGGCGACTTTATCCTCACAAAGAAGGCCATTGAGGACAAGACCCAGCTCGGCAAGGACGAGTTTTTGAAAATATTCCTGGCTCAGCTTCAGAACCAGGACCCCACCTCCCCCATGGAGAACATCGACAGCATCGCCCAAATGGCGCAGTTCTCGGCGCTTGAGGCGATGACCAACCTCTCCAATTCCTATACGGTGACCCAGACCTACGGCATGATAGGCAAGGGCGTCGTGGGCACGACGGTGGACGCGGCCGGAAAGCGCAGCGAGGTTATCGGCACGGTGGACAGCGCGGGCACCGAAAACGGAGTGCCCTACGTGATGATAGGCTCCTCGCGGCTGCTGGCTGAAAATATCACTCAGGTGTTCAACAACAGCATCATAGCCGGGGACGCCAGCACGATGATAGCCGGGACGTCCATGGTCGGAAAGTACGCCCGCGCGGCCCTGACCTCCGAGGGCTCAGCCTACCATCTTGAGGGCAAGGTCGACCGCATGTCCGTCCGGGACGGCGCGCTTTACCTGACCATAAACGGCCAGGAGGTTCTGCTAAACCAGATCGTCACCGTCTCCGAGACGCTGTCCGGCCTCGGCGAAGCCGAAAGCTCCGCCTCCGTGCAGCCGGAGCAGGAAATCCCGGCTGAAAATCCGTAAATTCCCGTTAAATATCTGATTTTAAAACACGATATATATCTTGCAAACGAAATGATAAATTAATTTTTTTGGAGGATGAACTATGCTTCGTTCCATGTTTTCTGGAGTCGCCGGCCTTCGCAACCATCAGGTGAAAATGGACGTTCTCTCCAACAACATATCAAACGTCAATACATACGGATACAAGGCCAGCCGCGTGAGCTTCCAGGAAATGTACAATCAGACCATGTCCACCGCGTCCGCCCCGTCCGCGGCCGGCACCACCGGCGGTATCAACCCCAAGCAGATCGGCCTCGGCGTCACTACCGCCGCGATCGATGTTCTGCACACCGACGGCGCTACTCAGACCACCGACCGCGCGCTTGACCTGATGATCGAGGGCGAGGGCATGTTTACAATTAAAAACGGCGATCAGACCTTCTACACGCGCGCCGGAAACTTCTACCTTGACCCGTACGGCTATCTTGTCAGCGCCGACGGTCTGTACGTCCAGGGCGCGATGCTGATAGACGCGATGCCCGACACCGGCATCGAGGAGAGCGTGCTTGAGGTCGTCGAGGGCGACGAGCGGATCATCTGGGGCGACGAGTCGACGCTCGAGGGTCTGTCTGAAGAGGAAGCCCTCCCGATATACGCCGCCGGCGAGGACGGCATATCCTCCCGCGACGAGATGTTCGGACGGATAGTCATCCCCACCAATTACAAGCAGATTTCAATCGACAAAAACGGCGTCGTCTCCGCGCTTAACGAGAACGACGAGCCGGTTCAGGTGGCGGTTCTCACAATAACCACCTTTATAAACAACGGGGGCCTCAACAGGGTTGGCTCCAACCTCTACTCCGAGTCCAACAACTCCGGAGTGCCCGCCGTCAGCATCGCGGGAATCAATACGGCCGGGGAGCTGAAGTCCGGAGCGCTTGAAATGAGCAATGTCGACCTCTCCAAGGAGTTCACCGACATGATCGTCACCCAGCGAGGCTTCCAGGCCAATTCCAGGATCATCACCGTCTCCGACACGCTGCTCGAGGAGCTCATCAACCTCAAGAGGTAACGGATAACAGGTCTGCCCCGCCTTCGCTTATGCTAATGCCAATATCTGTTTAGTTCTTGCTTGACCGCAAGAGTGAAAAAGTTTGATATTCAAGGCTTTCCCGGATTCACTCCGGGAAAGCCTTTCTCTATGAGCCGCCTTAGCGGCGACGCTTGCCCTCGTTTTCGATGACAAACCGTAGTTTGTCATCGGGCTGACTAATCCCATGGGATTAGCATGAGTAGGCATAAAATACAAAACACATTGCAAAAAACAGCTATATATATTATAATTGCCGCAATGGAACTGGGGGTGAGTGTATGCTTAATCCGGGCTTCGACAGGGCTTTCGAATTACTGAGCTGTTTTGGCGAGGCAAATGGCCCCACTCGTGACCATATAGCTGAGCAGCTTGATTCTCTGCCCGTTTACGCTGCCTCACTCGACAGGGACGGAGCCGTGATCTTCCAAAATAAAAAGCAGCGCGGCCGAGATATCCCCGGTCTTTCCGCCGTGCGCACCGATTTTGTCGACATAATTCATTCGGACGGCGAAACAGTGCTGTACAGCGCCGTAGCCAAAAAAAACCAGGGTGGGGAGCCTGCCGGCTTTTTGCTGGTGGGAGCCGAGGTTGAGCATGAGCTCACAAGGCTGCAATTTGAGAAAGCTCTGTCAGATAAAATAAGACTTTCCGAGCTTGTCGACAAATCCCCGGTCATAACAGTGATGATAATACCGAACAAAAGCATGGACGTCATCTTTGTCTCCGGCAATATCGAAAAGCTCGGCTACAGCCGTGACAGGTTTTACCTAAACCGCCTAAGCTGGCTGGATGTGGTGTATCCCGAGGATCGCCTGAAATTTTCTGAGGAGGTCATGCGATTTGTAAGGATAAGCGTCCGATTCTCATACAAATACCGGATAGTGACGGCGAGCGGCAAGGTGGTTCACGTCCAGTCCGACATGACAGTAATGCGGGACGCCTCGGGAAGGCCGATGTATTTCGAGGGCACCGTAACGGATATAACGGATCAGATCGAGCTTGAAATGGCGATTGCCGATTCCACAGAGCAGTATGATTCCCGACTCAGGGAGCTGTTGGAGCCTAGCCCGGACGGTCACGAGGAGACCAAGCTCCTTGAAATACTTTCTCCTCAGGAGCTCAGTGCGCAGTTTGAGCATATCGCCGGGGAATACGGCCTCTTTTTCATGCTGAGGGACAGTGACTCCGGCAGCATAGGCGCCTGGACCCCGCGTTCTGAGGACGGCGGCCCCGGAGCTCTGGCGGAGTGCGAGAGGCGCATGGACCCCATGCTCATGTACGCCATGAAGGAAATGCTCCCTGAGAGAAAACACCAAATAGTAAGCCGCAACGGGTTAAACGCGGGAATGACCGCGATATATATCGGAAGCAGGATGGCCGCGTATTGCTGTTTTTGCAGGGCAGAGGGTGCCGAGTTGGACGAGGGGGATTTTGAATCCATCTGCGAGCTGGTCAACATTGTATGCGAGAGCATGTCTGAGGACTGCACACAGAGCATTGAGCTGATGCGGCAGGTTGACAGAACCCATCTGCTCCGCGAGGCCACCGACAGGGACTTTGAGGAGCAGGTGCTTGTTAATGAGCTCATAACAAAGCTTTACGAATCCGGCTCCAACAGTGAAACCATTTCTGAAATGCTTTCCCTTGTCGGGGAGCGCCTGGGGGTGTCCCGGGTATATCTCTACGAGCCTTCTACCGGCGGGAGGTTCTGTATTACCCACGAATGGGCAAAGGGGGATTTCCTGAGGCTGCCGCCTGAAGCCAACAACCTGCCCGACAAGGATATACTTCCCCGGGAGGAAGGGGGGGCCGCTTTTGTCGTCGGCAGGGGCGAGCCGCTTTTCGAGTTCAGCGGCGCGGTGAGCGCTTTGCACTATCCGATAAATAACGCCGGAAAGCTCTGCGGCGTGATCGGGGTGGCGGATTGCGCCAACGAGAGGGAGTGGCGCAGGGATTTCCTCTCAAGCGTTTTCAAGGTGGTCGCCGAGGCGGTGCTCTGGAAAAACTCAAAGTTTAACGCGGCCTTGATGTTCGGTTCGCTCAGCTCAATGCTTGAAAACATTAACGCGCTGGTCTTTGTGGCGGATTACCACAGCCAGAGGGTGCTCTTCGCCAACTCGATGCTGCTGAACACCATCGGCGCGGAAAAGACGCCTTCGGGCGGAATGAACGGACTCCCGCAGTTTCCGGATTTTCTGGGCGGCCTTTTGTCGGCCGGACACATATCAGACTCCGACGAGTACCTTTTGGGCGGGCGCTGGTACAAAAAGACTCTGACCCCCATTGACTGGACTGACGGCAGAAAAGCGCAGCTTGTGTGCCTTTTCGATATACACGAACTAAAGGAGCAGGAGCTCAGAATAGAGTACACCGCGTACCACGATCCGCTTTTGGGGACATATAACAGGCGCAAATTTGAGTCTGACCTTGAGAGGGCCGTGGGGCAGGCGGAGCATAGAGCCGGCGCGCTGATTCTGCTCGACCTGGATGACTTCAAGTATATAAACGACGCATACGGGCACGACAAGGGGGATGAGGTGCTCAAGAGGTTTATCGACACGTTAAGACCTATTCTTGGCGAGGGGCTTTACCGTTACGGCGGGGACGAGTTCATGGCGCTCCTTCCGGGGATAAAGCCGGCGCGCCTGCGGGAACTTGTCAACGAGACGGTGCATACGCTTCAGGCCGCCGTGTCAGGCTCCAATGAGGATGTCATGTGCACGGCAAGCATAGGAGTTGCCAGATATCCCCAGGACGGGCATATCCCGCAGGATATCCTGCGCAGCGTCGATATGGCGATGTACCAGGCAAAGCAGGAGGGAAAGGGCTCGGCGGTGTTTTTCACCCCCAATATGGAGACCTCGTCGCACAGGCACAACAACCTCGACAAGCTGCTCAAGCGCGAGGTTGAGCAGGGTTGCCCGAACATGTCGCTGCTCTATCAGCCCATGTTCAACACGGCCTCGGGAGAGCTTTTCGGGGTTGAGGCCCTCCTCCGCTGGAAGCCCCCGGGACTCGGGACGGTAATGCCCGAGGAGTTTGTCGGAATGGCCGAGATGCTGGGACTTATGTACGACATAGGCAATATGGTGCTGGACAGGGCCGTTACAGACGCCGTCGAAATGCGAAGCCGCGGGCTTGACATAACAGTGTCAGTTAATATGTTTATGCGCCAGCTCCAGAGCGCGGGTCTGGCGGACTCGGTGCTCGCGCTTCTGGAAAATCGCCGCTGCCCTCCGGGCACCCTTATGCTGGAGATGACGGAGAGGATGACGCTGTACGATCATCAGCGCAAGATCAGCCAGATTGCCCGCTTGCGCAGCGCGGGGGTGCTTATCTGCGCCGATGATTTCGGCTCGGGGCAGAGTTCGTCCGCGCATCTGCGCGAGCGGCTGTGGAACCTTGTCAAAATTGACTGCAAGGGCATCAGGGACATACATGTCGACCACTATATGCGCACCTTTGTGAAGACCAGGGTGAAAATCGCCCATGCCGCCGGGGTGCTGGTCTGCGCGGAGGGAGTTGAAAACGAGGAGCAGCGCGCTCTGCTCGCGGCTTTCGAATGTGACTATATTCAGGGGTATCTTATGGATTATCCCATTCCGGTAGAGGCGGTTTTAGAAAAATACGCGCCTGTAGGGCGATAATATGTTTACTACCCGCCAAAGCGGGGACTATAACACCAGCTACACTAAGAGAGGACTGATGAAAATGAGGACGCTTGACCTGAGCGCCGCCAGGTCGCTCTTTTCCGGTTATTGTGAATTAAGGGCCGGAGAAAACACAAATGAGTCTATAAGGCTTCTGAACGGGGATGTGGTGGCAAACGCAAGGAGCACGGGCGGAGGAGTCTGCGCGAGGGTGTGCCGCGGCGGAGGCTGGGGCTTCGCCTCCTCCCCCGAGCAGTCAAATGACAGCGTCAAGGCCGTATTAAAGGCCGCCGGCGAGAACGCGGACTTTATGGCCTCGAAATTCAGGGGAACTGTGCTCTCCCTCCCCGGCAATCCCGGAGCGGGCAAGGAGAGCTTCAGGCCCGGCGGCGAGCGTCTGACGCAGAAGGACAAGCTGGATTTCGCCCGCTCGCTGGACAGCTATATCGCGGAAAAATATCGAAATCTCATGAGCCGGATGGTTGTGTTGAGCGGCTTTCACCAGGAGCGCGCGCTGATCACCTCCGACGGAGCGGACTATTATTCATATATCCCGCGCGCCCACGTGTTTGTCATGATGACCGCGGACAAGGACGGCACACCGATAGACCTTGTGAGCCGCGCGTTCGGAGGGCTTGGGGAGTTTGAGGACTTCCTGCCGCGAATTGATGAAATCCACGAGATAGTGGACAGGCACTACGAGACGCTTATGAAAAAGCGGGACGGGGTTTTCGCCGAGGCAGGCGTCAAAGAGTGCATACTCGCCCCCGATCTCGCGGGCATACTCGCTCACGAGGCCGTCGGGCACACGGTTGAGTGCGACCTTGTGCAGAGCGGCTCGGTCGCGGCTGACCTGCTGAACAAGCCGGTGGCGTCCGAGCTTGTAAACATGGTGGACTTCGCGCACCACGCTTTTGGGGAAATTTGCCCCGTGCCGATTTTTGTGGACGACGAGGGGACGAAGGCCGAGGACGCGGTGCTGATAAAAGACGGAGTTCTCAAGGGCTACATGCACAACCGGCAGACGGCGGAGGCCTACGGTGTCGCGCCGCAGGGCAGCGCCAGGGCGTTCGGCTTCGACGACGAGCCGCTGATTCGCATGCGCAACACCTGCATTCTCCCCGGGGAGAGCAAACTTGAGGACATGATAGCCTCGGTGGAGGACGGCTACTATCTGTCCAACCCCACCAACGGGCAGGCCGACCTGACCAGTGAGTTCATGTTCGGGGTGGCTATGGGCTACGAGATAAAAAAAGGGAAGCTGGGCAGGGCAATATTCAACACAACCGTGTCCGGCGTAGCCTTCGACATGCTGAAGACCGTCACGGCTGTCAGCGACGATCTGCTGTGGCTCTCGTCCGGCTTTTGCGGGAAAAAGCAGCCCGCCTCGGTCGGAATGGGCGGTCCCGCTGTCAAATGCAAAATCAATCTGGGGGGTAAGTGAGATGAGGGAACTGACGTCTTTGGCCCTTCAGGCCATGAGGGACGCGGGTGCGCAGAAGGCGCAGTGCGTCGTGTCCAGAAGCGACAAGCAGGAATTCAACGTGGAAAAGAACGAGTTCACCCTGTTTCGCTCAACCTTCAATTCCAGCATGGGACTGACCGCCCTGATTGACGGCAAAAAGGCCGCTATGGTCATAAATCAGCTTGACGAGGCGTCCATCAGGGAGGCCGCCGCCTCTGTCGTCGATATGGCGAGGAATTCCCAGACTGACGAGGCCAACGACATCGCGGCGCTGGAGGACGGGCCTGCGGAATACAATCTGGGGCTCCAGTCCGGGGACAGGGATCTGATGTACAGGCGTGTTGAGGAACTGCTGGACAAAATAAAAACAGAGTATCCAACTGTGACTATAGTCGACGGCTACACCGATTTTACAAGGTCCGTCTCGCTGGTGAGCAACACAAACGGGGTGGAGATTTCCTGCGGGGACGGCTACTATACCTCCAGCTTTTCATTTGGCGCGAAGGACGGCGAAACGGCCACGTCGCTCAACGGCGGCGGCGGCTATCTGCGCTCTCTGGACAGGCCCCTGTGGGATTGCTGCGGCCTGGGAAGACTCATCGCGCAGAGCGTTGGGGAGTTGAAGGCCAAGCCGCTGAAGGGCAAGTTCTCCGGGGATATAATTCTGGCTCCCTTCCTCATTTCTGAGTTTTTGTCGATGTATACGAGCTGCTATCTCGGCGATATATCGCTGATCTCCGGCACGAGCACGCTGAAAGACTCTCTGGGTCAGAGGGTTGCGTCCGGGCTCCTGACCGTTGTCGCCGACCCGGAGAATAAAACGCTCGTGACAAGCCCGCTCACGGCGGACGGCTTCAGAGCTAAAAAAATGACCATATTCGACGGTGGAGTTTTAAACAGCTTTGTGCTCTCCCAATACGGCGCCAACAAGACCGGGCGCATGCGTTCCGCCAACCTCGGGCTCGGCGCCTGCGTCGTTCCCGGAGAGAGCGCGCTTGAGGAGCTGATCTCGGGTGTGGAGCGCGGTCTGCTGGTGGGGCGCTTTTCCGGAGGCCGTCCAAGCGACAACGGGGATTTTTCCGGGGTGGCGAAAAACAGCTTTTATATTGAAAACGGAAAGCTGGCGTACCCTGTTATGGAGACTATGATATCGGGCAATCTCCGCACCATGCTTGAAAATGTCACCGGAGTCTCAAGGGAGACGATTTCATTCGGCGCGGACGAACAGCCGTGGATGCGCGTCGAAGACGTGAATATTTCAGGAACGTGAGATGATAAGTTTGAGTTGTTGCGGCCGCGGAGTACGGCCGCAACAACTATATGGCGCAGCTGTCTGCTTGAAATTGGATTATACTCATCTCATACTATTATTTCAGAAAATAAAGGTAGCCTGTCAAACTACATGAAGCGCTGGGGGGGCTGACCTCTCAACGCCCGACAAAATGCGCCTGCGGACAGGATAATGCCCGTGTAGAGCGATTAAGGAACAGGAACATCACCAATCTACGACTCGCTCTTAGTCACACCGAATTACATGCACCAAAACCGAAAGAACGAACATCCCTCTTTCCGGTATAATAAATGCGTAAAGGAGGGGTGTGTTATGGAAATATTCCGCTACGGCGACAAAGAAACAGCCTACTTGAAATCGAAAGACGCGGCGCTCGGCAGGGCAATCGACGCCATCGGCCTGATCAGGCGCGAGGTGCAGCCCGACCTTTTCACCGCCCTCGTGCATTCGATTGTCGGGCAGCAGATCTCTACAAAGGCACAGGTGACGATCTGGGAACGTATGCGGCAATCCATCGGTGCAATCACGCCGGAGGCAATAATATGCCTGCCGGAGACCGAGTTGCAGCGTTTCGGCATAACGTTCAAGAAAGCCGCCTACATACGCGGCGCGGCGGAGCGGGTGCTGGACGGCAGGTTGGACATCGAAGGTCTGCACACAAAAACGGACGCCGAGGTGTGCGCCGAGCTTATTAAGCTCGACGGCATCGGCTTGTGGACGGCGGAAATGCTGATGCTGTTTTCCATGCAGCGCCCGGACATTCTGAGTTTCGGCGACCTCGCAATTTTGCGGGGTATGCGGATGCTGTACCGCCACAAGAAGATCACAAAAGAGCTTTTCGCCAAATACCGCCGCCGATATTCCCCATATGGATCGGTAGCGAGCCTGTACCTCTGGGCGATTGCCGGCGGCGCGCTCGAGGGTGTGAGCGACCCTGCCGCAAAGGCGGTGAAGACGAAATGATGGATCGCGACATCTGCTGGAATGCGCTAATCGCCTGCGACGCGTCGGTTGACGGGCGCTTTTTCTATGCCGTGAAGACGACCGGCATCTTCTGTCGCCCCTCTTGCAGGTCAAAAACGCCCCGACAGGAAAACGTGGAGTTTTTTGGCACGGCGCAGGATGCTATGAACGCCGGGTACCGGCCATGCAAGCGCTGCCGCCCGGACTTGCTTTCGTACAAACCCCTTTTGGAAATCGCCGAGCGGATGAAATCTACCATCGACGACAACTTCGCCAAGCGCGACGCCCTCGCGCGGGAGCTTCAAACCTTGGGTGTCACCCAGCGCCGTATGTCTGAGATATTCCGGGAGCAGTACCACGTCACACCGCTCGAATATGCCGACGGCTTGCGGATGAACACGGCGCGGGAGTTGCTCACCGGCGACATGCCCATCCTCGACGTGGCACTGCACATCGGCTTTGAGAGCTTGTCGGCGTTCTACGGTTTTTTCCGGAAGCACGAGCAAATGTCGCCGGGAGAGTACCGGAAACTGCATACCAAACCTCAACCCCACAATCATCTGGCTTGCTACACCTACGATACCGCGCTGGGCAAAGTGGGCGTTGCCTCGGACGGCAGCGCGGTCACCGGCCTGCGGTTCGAGGGACTGTCCCCTTGGAACGACAACCGGACAGCGGACAAAATCACCGACGAGGCGGCGCGACAGCTTGAGGAATACCTCGCCGGAAAACGGCGGCGGTTCGATTTGCCCTTAAACCCCGCCGGGACAGCGTTCCAGCAGTCGGTCTGGCAGGGACTCCAAACCATACCCTACGGCGAAACCCGTAGTTACGCACAGGTGGCTAAAATGGTCGGGAACCCCGGCGCGAGCCGGGCGGTGGGCATGGCGAACAATAAAAACCCGATTTTGATTCTGATTCCCTGCCACCGCGTGATCGGTGCCGACGGCGCGCTGGTCGGCTATGCGGGAGGGCTTGAGATTAAAAAGAAGCTCCTCGAACTGGAGAGGAGCTTTGGCGGGTAAAACCGACTTCACATTATGAAACAGATAAGGTACATGTCCACGCATATCTGACGGAAACGAAGTTATTTCCTTTCGTGATTTTCTTCTCAGGGCACTATTATCATTCGGAATAATGCAGATTGTCATTATTCCGAATTGTCCCTTGTGGAAACGTAATTTGTAGGGAGTATTGCGGCACTCATATTTTACTTTGCTAATTGAAAGTAAAATAACAGGTTCGATACAATTTCCGTCCCTTCTGTCCGTTTTGTCCCCCGCCGCACACACTCACGCGCACGGTCGGGTCATCCAAAGTGGCTAAATGACGGTGTGGTTCGCCTTTACAAATATTGCAACGAATTAGCGCTGATTTCACTGATTTTAAGTGATTTCGGCTCTTATTCTATGTTTATCTGGAATTCGTTTCTACCTAGGTGGAAAAAATTTAGGTCTTCTCAGTGCCGGACACATGCTGTAGTATTATTTCACACTAATACCTGTTTACAACCTTCCGCTCTGCTACGACAAATTGAGACCATCGCATGCAGAGTCCTAACGTGTAACTCGAAAAAGACCAAACAGGATTATAATGCTACATTTTAATTTTTGCTAAGGAGCGTAATCAATGGCACTAATCAAATGCCCCGACTGTGGCAGGGAAGTCTCTGATAAAGCGTCTGCATGCCCAAACTGTGCTCATCCATTTGCTGCATTTATTAAAAATGCTGATAAAAGCATTCAGCTTGAACAAGCAAAGCTGCTAGGCGACGAGGCCTTTTTAAGAGGCGATTTTAAAGAGGCTTATAAGTATTATACAATTATTGTGGAGTCAAGCCCTTCTGACTACGAAAGAAAGTTTAAACGTATGCTTGCCTTTGCGTCTGGCACGACTCTTAATGAAAAGGGAAATATTACAGGGCCTTTGTCGCACATATCAGAATACTGCATGTGTGTAAAAGATGACGATAGCATTCCTTCAGAGGAAAAGGAAACCAGAATAATATCCGCATTTTCAGAAATATCATCAATTATTACCGGCATTCACAATCTAGCCGTTAGTGTTTTTTTGGGCGATATGATTATTATGTCCTCGTATGAGAGTTATTTAGAGGTTTGTATTTTTTCACTTAATAAGTATCTGGAATTATTTGATTACGCAGAAAAAGAATACTTCCCAGCAATGGAAAGCTGGTGGGAAGCATCGTGCAACAATTGCATTACTATATTATTGGGTTATTCCAATAAATACACAGATACTGTTTACCACAAATCTCTTTATTTGTCTGAGGCTGGTCAAAGCACATGCTATACTTATTCCAAAATGATTCTTGCTCATAAAAAAAAGACTTCACCATCCTATACCTTGCCCCCTCAGTTAGTATCCCCTATAGAAGGAGGAACCGGGGCAAAGATTGGCGCTTGTTATATTGCAACAGCAGTATATGGTTCTTACGATTGCAAGCAAGTTAGAATTTTGCGTATGTACCGTGATAATACTCTATCAAAAAAATGGTATGGTGAGATATTTATTAGGTTTTACTATTTAGTGAGCCCAGTAATTGTTAGATATTTGGGTGAATCAAAGCTATTTAAGAGGTTTTGGAAGAGGATACTTGATAGTTTTATTAAACGGATGCACTAGTCACACTTCGGAGTAACCATTGAAACGCATGGCTTTTCAATCCGAACAGTAAAGGGAGCAGCTCACCGATCTGTCCAGTGGTGCAGTTCGTTGATTTCATTTTTCATAATCACCATTCCCATTCAAGATGGAATCCGCTGCCGTCCCCCGTGGGAAACGGGGGGACGGCAGCTTGATACAATACTATTCGTCTGTAATTGTCATGCAGGTAGACGGAGCGTTACTTAAAAAACCATCCCACACCATGACGCGCAGACTTAGTCCGTCTGTGTTTTGAGGTAACTGCATGTCAAGGTAAACCGATTTCCTGACATTAGGCGCTATCAAAGCCTCTTGCATCCTCACGTCCACAAGCTTCCCGTTTGCGTCATGCAACGCTACGATGGAGATTAACTCGCCGTACTGCTCACTGTTTCATTTTAGTTCCGTATCCATTACCCATCGCAAACTGCGCCTTCCATATAAGACGCGATGGATGACTACTTCCTTCGCCTTTTCGTTAACTACATAAAAAACAACATAGTTCCTTACAAAAAGGGTGCGGTATCCTTCGCTGGCAAGTTTGTTATCTCGCGATACCGGAGCGAGCAGCGGATTGTCGCGTAAAAGATGGACGGCAGAGATGATGTCGTCAATCAGTTTCGCCGCGGCATTCGGTGCGCTCAGCTCACGGGACACATATAAGAATATGTCGTCAAGGTCGGCGTGCGCCGGGGTCGTCAGTTTGATGGCGTAGCGCTGGCTCATTTCGCAACACCGTATTTCGCTTTGAATCCCGCCATCGCCTCATCAAAGTCAGTGAGCGGTTCGCCCTTCCGAATCGACTCCTGCGCCTCCCACAGTTTTTCATAAACCTCCAGCTTCGCCATGCGGCGCTCATATGCTGCCTGGCTCATTATCACCAGGTCTGGATGGCCGTTTCGTGTGAGAAAAACAGGCTGGTGTTCATCGCGGCAAATATCGGCGACCTCGTTGAAGTTATTTCGAAGCTCGGTAATGGGCTTGATGTTCGGAATTGATTCTGACATAACAAGCACCTCCTGGTATACTGTATTATACCCCGAATATCGGATATGGTCAATAGAAGAAGCATAAATGCTTGGAGGAATATGTAATGTGCGGACGATATCGTTGCTTGACTGAAGAAGATAAAATTGAGTGATAAAATCATACAGGAGGTTACGGGCTTTTACCTTGCCTGTTTTTTTGCCCGGTTTTACGATAATTCAAGGTTGGCCGATATACCGAGCGACATTCCTATTTAAATCCACGCTCCCCTGGTGGGGAGCGACAGCTGTGTACACCGTCAATGGGGACGCATCCGGGATTTAAATCCACGCTCCCCGGGTGGGGAGCGACTGGCCTGCGGAGCACAGCCCACCTTGTGGCTATTATTTAAATCCACGCTCCCCGGGTGGGGAGCGACCATCGATACGCTGACCGTCACCGGGGGCACGTCGATTTAAATCCACGCTCCCCGGGTGGGGAGCGACGAAAACGGTCAGGGTATCGCCGCCCCTGCGGACGGTTTTAAATCCACGCTCCCCGGGTGGGGAGCGACCACGGGGCCCCGCTCCACGGCCCTCGCGGAAGAGGAAAAGAAGCACCAACCCACGCTGGTGGCCGACGCGGAAGCAGGCGAACC
>JAVBTT010000013.1:0-31263 GCA_031556035.1 Oscillospiraceae bacterium | reverse complement strand
GCCCGCAATAACCAGCTTCTGGCCTTCGCTGACGGTCACGCCTGAGATTGTAATGGCGTTTCCGACCGCGCTGACTTTGCTGTTGCTGATTGCGGCTCCGTCGAGCTTCACCGACTTCTTGGAGGCGTTGAACGAAACCTGTGCGGCAAACGTGATGGTCACCGTATCACCGTTCACCGTGACGACGGGCGTCCACAGATCAGCGGGCTGCGCAACGCAGGTGATGGTGACGCCGTCAACCACCCCGACGGGCCTGATCGTGTAGGTTCCGGCCACCGCGTCCGCAGCGTCGAGCCTGAATGTGTACTTGCCGTCAGCTGAGATGTCGATCATGCCGAGCAGCTCGCCGGCTGGATTGTACAGCCCCAGCTTGAAGGCGACCGGGTCGCCGGTGAATACGACTTCGGCCGGGATATTGGCCGCGCATCCGGCAACGATCGTCTTGATCGAGGAGGTTATGGTGACGTCGGGCTCCGCCGCCGCCCTGCTCTGATCGAACATCCAGTCGAAGATGTTCTTGTCCCAGTACGCTTCATGGCTCGGGCCGATACGGTTCAGCGCTTTGGTCTGACCAATTTTATTGCTGAACACCGCGGATTCCGATTCGTGCGTGGAAGACCAGTTTAAGCCGAGGAACGGGTAGTTAAACGCCTGATTGGTTTCCAGGACGGTCAGATTACCGTTCTTGAATCCAGTGCCAGGGCCGTTTGTGAAGAATTCTAACCAGCGGGGGGAGCTTGTGGGGTTATTGTCTAAAAGGTTGATTTGCGCCCAAACTGCTGTATCAAAAATCGCGGGGTTAGCCTCAAGAGTCTCCGCGCTGGGCCATGTTACACTTTGACCGCCAATCGGTACAATCGCCGCCAGAAAGCCCGGGTTCTGAACCATGAAGTTCACTGTGCTTGAGCTGCCCGCCGAGAAGCCGGACATGTAGACGCGATTCTTATCTACCTTGCCCTCTGCAATCATTTTTTCGACAAACGCTTTGATGTTGGCGGCATTGATGTTTTGTGTCGCTATGATGTGCGCGTTGTATCTGCCCGGATTCTCAATCTGATATCTCGCGAGCATTGACGCGCCGTTCGAGGTCATAAGAGGCCCAAAGGGTTGGTTGCCGCCGCGGCCGCCGCCATGGTTGTAGATGAATATCGGGAGCGGTCCGTCGGCCTGCCAAGATTCGTCCTCATACAGCAGGATGGGCGAATTGCCTGCGGGTGCCGTGGTGGTCGCAACGAATTTGTCAAGTATCGGGCTTACTACCTCTGTCTGAACAAAGTTCGGAAAGAGTTCGCTGGTGTTCGTCAGCTTGATGTCCCTGTCTACGCTAATGCTATAGTTGTAGATTGGCACCTGTACTTGATCCAATCCACCGGAACCCATCGCACCCGGAAGCGGTCCGGTTTGAGGGCTCATAAACTCCAACTCAATAATGATGTAACGTCCTGCCGAGGGCAGGTCATTGCCTGTAACAACGCCTGCGGAACCGGGTGCGGGTGTGATGTAGCCCAGCAGCTCAGGTTTGGTATTCACATAAGCCCTGCTGACAATGCGCGGCCCATTGTAAATAACGGTGGTGCCGTTCTGCTGCGTGTTCCTTGCGGACACCGAGAAGTTGACGTCGGCAATGTCGGTACGGTTAGCAGCGTTGCCTTCGCCGAGGTCTACGATCAGTGCCGAAGTCACCGGACCGCTGGCGAAAACGTCGTTGTACACCTTGAAGTTAAGGGGCACAGGAATTTTACTCGGGTCTACTTTGAATGTTACACTGATTGTGTTGGTGCTGTCCGTAACATTGGCGAATGTGTATGAGTTGCCTGTAACCGGTGTTACAACGTTATTAATCCTTACTTCGTCTACAATGTAGCCGTATGCGGGGGTAAAGGTGAACACCTGGTCTTTTCCCTCTTCCACCCAGACATGGCCTGACAGGGAAGTCGGGCTGATTGTGCCGTTCGCGCCGGCCGAAGACATGATGAAATGCTCTGTGACGGCGGGTACGTCACGCTCATAAATCTTGATCGCGGACTCCTCGCTCTCTAACAAGGCAAGGAGAGCCGCCCCCGAAGTAGTGGATGCGCTCGGGCTCATCAGGGTGAAACCGTCTTCCCTGCCCTGCACGGCAAAGTTCCACGCGTTGTTGCCGCCCCATATGTACAAGCCGACTGTGCGTGTTGCCGCGTCGGCAACATGCAACAGTACGCTCTGCTGGTTTGCGTTGGCGACCGCATTGGTCGAGTTAAAAGGCGCTATCTGCAAGTTGTTGCTGGATTCCCTTCTCAGGGGAGCCCTGCCGCCGCCGGCACCGGGTGCGTCGTTCCTGATATAGTATCCGGCGCCTGTGCCGAGGCCGCTGTTCTCCGCCGCAGTGTTGCCGCCTGCGCCGAACTGCCAGATCATATCGTCCGTTACGCCGCCCACGATATTAGCGCCTGTGGCAAAGCTTCCTCCGGCGGAATACTCAACTGGTTTTCCCGCCAAGCCGGCCAAAGGGGAAGTGATAGTGGAAATCCACGTACTCGTCACAAGCTCGTTGGCCAGTGCGCCGAACTCGGACACGATGACATAGCTCCTGCCAAGCTCGATATTGGCCGGGTCAACAAGACGCCACTCGGTGGCTTTCGGCGCCTTGCTCTGAGCGAACATCCAGTCGACCAGCCTGCCGCGCTCGTAATCGACGAGGTGCGGGTACGCCGCTGATTCGGGGAGGTTGTTGTAGCCGTAGTAGTTGTAGGCAATCAGCCATGAGGCGTGTGCGGCCGGCGTGTTGCCGTCTCCCGGTGTGGAGTACCACATGCCCTTGTACTCAAGAATGTTGTTGTGAGGCAGGATGGTGAGCTTGTAGTTGTTCAGGTATTGGCTGTAATTGCTGTCAAAGTCTTTTGCGCCGTTCACGATGCTCGCGCTGTCGCCTGCCGTAACAAAGGTCCAGATCGGCAGGTCGGCGAGCTTCTTCGCATTTTCGACGCTTCGCTGTTCATTCTGTGCGGACATCGGATTGGCGGCCGCGAAAAAGTCGGGATACTGCTGGATGAAGGCCCAGGTGCCTCTGCCGCCCATGGAGGAGCCGGTTATGTAGATACGGTTAGCGTCCACGAGGCCATCGTCCACCATCCCCTGGATGTAGTCATGCAGGTTGTTTATATGGTTATTACTCTGCCATTCGTTGGGTCTGGCCGACGGGATCAGCACGTAGGAGGGGTACTCCTCCTGAACTTCGGGCCAGGCAAAGTAGGCGTTGTTCTGCCAGCGGATGACGGTCTCGTCGTCCACAGCGCCCTGTCCGTTGCCGTGGAGCAGCAGAACCAGCGGCTGGGGCTTGTCGAGATCGACGTTTTCCGGCCTGAACAGCCTGAACGGAGTGCCTGTGCCTTCCGGCCCGGTCGTGCCGTACTCAAACTTGGCAAGAAGCTCATTTATGGTCTGCCCCTGAATATAGTTGATGTCGCCGGGCTCGACCGCTCCGCCGGTGGCCTGGAAAGCCTTGGTCTGGGTGACTGTGTAGTACTGCTTGTAGGTGAAGCTGTCGCCCTGTGTCGCGGCGCCCGTCGCCTGTGCAATGGGCCACCAGACCAATTCGATGACAACGTATCTCCCCGTGGAGGGGGGATCGTCCGTCAGTTCGGGCGCGTCGTTGACATAGACTTTGCTGATGTTGCGGTAGGCTGTGGCGCCGGCCACGGTGTTTCCGGTCCTGGGGTCTGTGCTCCGCACATGAACCGTGAAGGTGTTCAGGTCGAGCGAGTTTCCGTCAATCTCGCGGCCCATGTCCATGGTAACCGCGGTCACGCGCTCGCGCATTATCCAGTTGATGGTCTGTAGATCAAATGTGACGTCCAGGGATTCAGTGTTTTCCTGGGTCTGACCCGTCGTGTTTGCGGGCGCAGCCAGGGCGGTGCACAGATTAAAGATCATAAGGAAAGCCATTAAAAACGCGACAAACGCTTTAGATTTCATTTTCCTTTTCTCTCCATTTCTTTTTTTATACACAGAACAGGCTTGTAACACTAATACCTGGTTAAGACCCGGACAAATAAACGGAAAAACCTGCCTCGGCAAGTTTTTGCGGTTGCTGTTCGAAAGATGTTAACACGGAATTAGTATTATAATTGAATCTGCATCAATCACCTCCGGAAATACAGGAATACAAACAAGGCAGCGCTCTTTTTGTCTCACATAAAATCATCTGCTGCTGCATATAGACAAAATAACCGCATTTTTGTCTATATCTAATATTGTACATGTTTTTTTAGCAGTAATCTATGTGCATGTTTTTACTTTGTTCACATTTATAAACTAAAACAGGAAGGTGGGCTCGGAGAGCGCCCTGCACTTATCCCACTTAATAGCAGAAATTATTATTCAGGCTTGATATGCCGGAACAATATGGTTTTATCCGCTTTAAAAAGTGTTCTTTTTTGGTCCCACGATTAAACCTTGCCACCACTGGCGGCAAGGTTTAACTGGTACATCAATAAAATCTCGCGTATGAATCATAAATCCGGTTTCGGGCAGCCCGCTCCTCCTGGCTGAGCTTCTCGGCTCCGGCAATATCATACGCGCTGAAGGTATCATAAAGGCGTGAGGCTGGGTCGATTTCCACGTATGTCACCCACGGCAGCCAGTGATAATGGCTTGAGAACGTCTGCCGGGCAAAGTGTCCGCCCTCATGGGACAGACCGGGGAGGGCATAACCAAAGCTGCCGTCCACATCATTGGCCTGGCGTGTGTTGTTGTGGATAAATTCGGCGTAATCTCGATAATGCGCGTCGCCTGTTATTACGTAAAGTCTGTAGTAAACATACGCGCATGCCGCCATATACATATCCCCGCCCCCGCCGCCGATGGTTACAGGGCTCTGACCGCTGAAAGAGTTCTTGTTAAAGGGGTGATTCGGCCAGGGCACTTGCATTGGGAATGACCACACATATGTCCAGGTTTCCGTGAAGTCGGCGGCGCCGATCAGGGCGTCCAGCCATTTTTGCTCCCCTGTCAAATCGTAGAGGGAGAGAAACCCGAACATGGCGTATATGCCGGATTCATTGTCGATTATATCGGTATTGTCGCAGGTCGACCCGCGGTACTCCATGTTCAAGTATACATTGTCGTATGACCATTCGCCCGCTTTGAGAGCCGCCAGCTTGTAATTTTCATTGCCGGTAACCAGGTAGAACTGTATAAGAAATCTGACTGCGCTAATTGTATTTGCCTTTGATTCCATGCGCATTGACCCGTCACCCGTATTGTACGCGCGGTACCAGCTCCCGTCATCGTTTTGAACGCGGACAAGCCAATCTGCGGCCTTACGGCAAAATTCCAGCCATTCGACGCGGTTTTCACCCTTTTTTCTCATATAAACGTAGGCGTCGAGGATGTTTTCCAATCCGTCGGCAATCATCCTGATCCAAAAGGGCATTGGCTCAAAGCCATCAATGGCGGGATTATAACACACGTTTGGCGCGCCGAAATCCGTCATTGCGGTGCTCACCCAAAAGTCGACGATATTGACGCCCTTCTGAAAGGCTTCTCGGTCGCTTTCCATATCGCCGTAGCGAATGAGCTGATAACCTATGCCCGGCTGCTGCCCAACAAAGCCAAACTGGAAGGAAACGCTTGAGACATCCAGCTGGGGAAGCCGGCACGAGAACGGCAAGCCCCATGAGTCGCCGTATTGACGGGTCAGCTTTGCGAGAGATTTCATGCAGTTGCGGTATTGCAGTTCCTGATCGACCTTAAAAACAGGATCCCTCAAACGCGCGTACACAGTGCGCCAGGCGTCGCGCATCATGGGGTAAAAGCCGTTGTAACGTCCGAAATTGACGGCTATGGAATAACAATGAGAGAACCCCTCCTCCATTGGATGGAATATCCAGGTCATGGTTTTTGTCTGCATCATGTAGTCAACATTATATCCGGGATCGGTTCTGGGAAGCTGCCCGTCGGCGCCCGGATAGACATAATCGATTGTAAGGCCGTCAATCACGGCAGCAATCTCTTTGCGAACTGGGAAGCCATAATACAGATAATTGAGGGTTTTGCTTTCGGGCTTGCTGATACCGATAGAGCCTATCGTGAACTTCCTGTCGACAATGTTCTCTGATTGCTCAAAATCGTGATCTCGCATTGTCACGTCGGAAGCCCAGCGCGACAGCATGATCATCTCGCCCGTGTCTTTGTTTTGGGCGGCATACAATGGCAGGGTGTAATTGACTTCGCGTCTCCAAAAATACTCGCAGTCCAGGTCGTAACCCATGATACCGGGATTTGTGAACTCGTTTTGACGATACCAGTTGGCA
This sequence comes from Oscillospiraceae bacterium, assembly GCA_031556035.1. GTDB lineage: Bacteria > Bacillota > Clostridia > Oscillospirales > UBA929 > JAVBTT01. The sequence continues at coordinate 24,970 of JAVBTT010000013.1, read as the reverse complement.
GGAGCGAAGCAATTATAGTCCCGTATATTATCTGAAGCTGCCATTACAAACGAAATTTTTGACGCAAAGCCGTAATCATCCGCCGTTCTGAGCACTGATACCCTGCGGCTCACTTTTAACCCCGCATCTGTCATTTCATAAGCATCCGAAAACAACAATTCAGAGCCCGCAGACGTTTTTAATACACCCTCCGCGCGGATTTGTCCGTTGATTTCGGCGATTTTCTCATAAGGCGCATCATAGAACTCAGTTATTGCCAGAACGGTCTTTACAAGCGCGTACATCGGGCGTCTGTTAAAATAGAGTACTTGATCACCCTTTAAAACTTCTACGCCCCCATTATTAAATGTAACAACATAATCACCATAGTGAATATCCATTTTACAATGCCCCCTTAGACGCAAATTATTTGATGTCTGTATTGAAAAACAAGCCCGCTTTGCGCGAGCTTGTTTTCAGAATACGCAATGAGACAAGCTGCGAAGGCGGCGTCCTACGCCTTAACAGCGCCGATGAGGATTCCCTTAACGAAATATTTCTGCAAAAACGGGAATGCGCACATGATGGGAAGCATCGTTACAAGTACAGCCGCCATCTTCATTCCCTCCTGAGATGTGGCTCCCTGTATGGCCGACTGCGACGCCTCAACCGTCCTCTCCGAACCTTGCTCAATAACCATGTTCCGCAGCACCAACTGGAGCGGTGTCATTGTGTTTTTTCGTATAAAAATCATGGCGTTGAACCACTCGTTCCACCTGTCCACACTGAAAAAGAGGATAATGGTAGCGACAATAGGCATTGAAAGGGGGAGCACAATCCTGAACAGTATCCTCCATTCCCCGGCGCCGTCAATACGGGCCGATTCCATGAGCGAATCGGGCAGAGACTGGAAGTAACTGCGCATAATAATCATATAAAACGTGTTGATTCCATACGCGAATATTACAGACCAAATTGTGTTTGTCAGGTTCAGCTCCATCATCAGCAGGTACATAGGAACGATACCGCCGTTAAAGAGCATTGTGAACAAAATAGCGTATAAAAAGAATTTCTTCAAAGGGAAAGCCGGACGGCTCAGCGCGTACGCTACCGATGTGGTAAGGAACAAATTAAGAGGAACGCCAAGCACAAGAAATGTCAGGGTCGTGCGGTACCCGACAAATATCCTGCCGTCGACAAACAGCTTCCTGAAGTTATCAAGAGTCGGGTTTCTGGGGAACAGAAGCAGTGTCGATTCCACGTATTCCTTCGGGGTTGCGAGTGACGTGGCGATAACGCTGACAAAGGGGATTACTATCAATAGTCCCCAAAGCAGAAGTATCACCAAGATTACCGCATCCATAACCTCAAAGCGGTTTTGAAATCCCCTGCGCCCTTTCCTGCCTTTAGGCTTCAGCATTGATGTACTCATCCGAACAAGCCACTCCCTTGAATCCGTTTAGAAACTCTGTCAGCCGTGAGCAGCAACACAAAGTTTACCACCGACTTAAAGAGGCTGACCGCAGTGGAATATGAGAAATCCGTGGTTGACTGGAAGGTTATGCGGTAAATATACATATCCAGCGTCTCCGCAACATTTTTGGTCGCGGCGTTGCTTATGTTGAATATCTGGTCGAAGCCCGCGTTCATCAGGTTGCCCACCGCCAGAATAAACAAAACAGTGATGGTAGGCTGTATCCCGGGCAGCGTGATATGCCACGCCCGCTGGAATCGTGACGCGCCGTCTATTATCGAGGCCTCATACTGCTCCTGATCGATCCCCGCGATTGAGGCCATGTAGATAATAGCGGTCCAGCCTGCTGACTTCCAGATTTCAGTTATGTACAGCATGGGCACAAAGATGGATGGGTTGCCCAGAAGGGAAACCGGATCGCCGCCAAACAGCCGTATGACTGAATTGAGCAAGCCTTGATGCCCCAACACGTTAATCAAAATACTGGACACAATGATCCAGGACAGGAAATGCGGAAAGGTAAATACCGATTGCAAGGCCTTTTTAAACCGCCCGATCCTAAGCTCGTTTAAAAGAAGTGCCAGGAGAATGGGGACGGGGAACTGAAAAACAAGCCGTCCAAGGTTAATTGTCAGCGTGCGGTAAACCGCTTGAAAAAATGCCGGATCACGGAACACATATTGAAATACCTGAGTCCCCACCCATTTGCTGCCGAAAATACCGTCGGCGGCGCGAAAATTTTTAAACGCCAGCGTCAAGCCGTACATTGGTATATAGGCGAATATCACATACCATGCAAGCCCGAAAAGAAGCAGAAAATAAATCTGCCGATTCTTCACCACCTGCAACACCAAGGATTTAAATCGATCCATTATCACTCATCCCTCAACGAAATGCGGACGCCGGAATGCTTCCATACCAAACCTATTTAAACCTGCTCGTATTAATTTGCAAAAGCTTGCCATGGCAAGCTTTTGCAAATTGTTGAACGTAAGGTTTTGACAGGGTATAAGTATGCCCTGGGAATACACATCCCGGCGCCCGTCCGTGCGCTAATTTCTAATGATATATTTACCGCTTTGCATTGAGTTCATCAAGGACTGGCTGAATCAACGAGTTTTGAGAAGCGACCCACGCCCTCCAGTTAGACTCTAGGTCTGCCGCGCTCTTGGCGTTGCTTACGAGGTTGGCGTACTCGTTTCCGTAGTTATAGGATGCCTGCCGTCTGCTGGGCGAATCATGGTTAAAGACTGTCCAGTTCACTTTGGGGAAGGTATCCGGCGTTCCCATTTTGACCTTATACTTGTACATATCCCAGGAGCGGGTGGCCCAGTGCGGGTTGACGACGGGGGAATTAACCATGAAATCGTCCCAGAGCTTCAGATTGGCTATCATATAGCCGCCGATGCTTGGATACTTGCCCTCGGAGCTTTCGAGAGGCATTCCCTCGGGCAGCAGGTTGATCATCTTGTCGCCTTCCCATTTATAGTCCTCGCCCTCGAAGCCGGCGACCTGGATCATATAGCCTTCATCGGAGCAGCCGTAGTCCAGCGCGTCCATAAAGCGCTCAAACTTCTCGTCGCTGATATTCGGGCTGAAAATTATGGTTCCCCAATAATTTATAAGATCCTGAAGGTGGAAATTTCCGTCCTCGCCAAGGACTGTGGCGGCGTGGACATGCGTTTTGGGGTCGAGTCCGAGGCTTTTTCCGAAACGCGCCTCCATGTTCATTTGCATACCTGTGGCAGTTCCGTCCAAGTATATAACGGCGCAGTTGCCGGCGATGCAGAACATATCGCGATCCTGATCCTGCTTGAAGGTATAGAACTCCGGATGCAGGAGCTTTTCTTCATAAGCCTGATACATGAGCTTAAGGCCGAGCAGGGTGTCCTCGCTGGCGGCGCCCCACTTGTACGAGCCGTCCTTATCCAGATAATACGTGTTCCAGAATGTGCTGTTGTGATTTACAAACAGTCTGCCCGCCAAATCCGGGGTTGCGGCGATGGGAACAAGATTCGAGCCCAGTCCGCCGGGATCCTTTTCTTTGACAAGGCGTGCGTACTCCAAAATTTCGCTTGCCTTGTAGCCGTCTTTGATGGGGAAGCCTACAGCCTCCGCCCAATCCTTGCGGATATACACCAGATGATGGTTGGGCAGCGGGTCTCCAGGCAGGTTGTTATCGAAACGTGCTCTGGGCAGGAAATATGTGCCGCCGAAGAGCTCTTCCGTCATGGGGCCGAGCGAGGTTTTGTCAAACACTTTCGCTGCGTTGGGCCAGCGCTGCTTCCAGTCGTCAGGCAGACGCTTGACCAGACCCTGCTCCGCCCAGGACGCGGCGTCAGGGGCTGTGGTCGTGTTGTATTGGAACACGCTTATCTCGGGCATATCCTGCGAGTTTACCCAGATGCGAAGCTGATCGTTCCAGTTCTCCCATGTGAAGGACACGATATCAAGCTCCCAGTTGAATTTGTCTGACCAGTATTTGGCGTAGGCGTCGCCGGCAGTATAGTCATAGCCCTCCAGAGGGGCGACATTGGCGTACTCAAGTGTCAGCTTTTTGGAGTAATCCTTTGTCGGTTGCTCAGTTGTCGGGTCAGTTGACGGTTGCTCACTTGTCGGCTGCTGCGATACCCCCCCTGTAGACTGCGCTGGGCTCGTGGCGGGAGAGTTGACGGCCGATGTGCAAGCAACAAAGCTTAAAAACATTACAGCCGACAGTATAAACGAAAGCCATCTTTTAGCGTTTTTCATAATACAAAATCCCCTATATTCATTATAAAAGTTAAACAATCAGTATGGTTCCGACAGGAAATGCTATCAATACCATTGGCGGCCCGGGCCGCAAGCCGGGAGGATGAAAACCGCCCTCCCGGCTTGCGGTTGCCACGCTGTTTTACGGGATTGCCACCGTAAATGTAAAGCTGTAGCTCGGGAACAGCTCGGCGTATTTGACGCCCGCGATAACCAGCTTCTGTCCCTCGCTGACGGTCACGCCCGTGATTGCAATGGCGTTTCCGGCCGCGCTGACTTTGCTGTTGCTGATTGCGGAACCGTCGAGCTTCACCGATTTCTTGGAGGCGTTGAAGCTGACCTGCGCGGCAAACGTGATGGTCACCGTATCCTCGTTCACCGTGACAACAGGCGCCCACAGATCCGCGGGCTGCTCAACGCAGGTGATGGTGGCGCCGTCCACTGCCCCGACGGGCTTAATCGTGTAGGTTCCTGCCACCGCGCCCGCCGCGTCGAGTTTGAACACGTACTTGCCGTCTGCGGAGATGTCTATCGTGCTGAGCAGCTTTCCGCCCGGATTGTACAGCCCCAGCTTGAAGGCGACCGGGTCGCCGGTGAACACGACTTCGGCCGGGATATTGGCCGCGCATCCGGCAACGATCGTCTTGATCGAGGAGGTGATGGTGACGTCGAGTTCCACCGCCGCGTTGCTCTGCGCGAACATCCACTCAATCATTCTGCCGCGCTCTTCGTCAACATGGACGTTGTAGACCATCAGCCAGGCGGCATGCGGCCACGCGCTCATGTCCCAATCAACTCCCACAATGCGGTTGAACTCGGCCGGGATGTAGTTTGCCTCAAAGACGGTGAACTTGTAGTTGTTCATGTAGGGGCTATACGTGTTGTAGGTGTTCAGGTTGCCGTTGTAGAGGGAATCTCCCCTTGTAACAAACGCCCAGATCGGAAGATCGGCAAGCTTCATAGCGTTTGCGACGCTGGAGATGCCTCCGGCCGCGCAGATCGGCACAGCGGCCGCGAACAGGTCGGGATACCTCTGGATGAAGTTCCAGGTTCCGGCGCCGCCCATCGAGGAACCGGTGATATAGACGCGATCGGGGTCGACGCGGCCGTCAGCGATCATTTTGTCGATCAACACCTTAACGTTGTCAAACGCGGCGCTGGTCGTGGCATTGGCCGGCATCAGCACGTAGGAGGGGAACTCCTCCTGGGTTTCGGGATACGTGAAATAGAGGTTGTTCTGGAAGCGGAGGTGGGTCTCGTTGTCGCTGCCCTGTCCGCCGCCGTGGAGAAGCACTACCAGCGGGTAAGCCTTGGTGGCGTCTGAACCGACGCGGGTAATCTCCGGGGAGTACAGGCTGTATCGGGTGGATGTGGCTGAGTCCGGAGCCTTGACATAGCCGCGCGCGAACTGGGAGATTAGGTCGTTCTTGATCATGCGCTGCTTATAGGTGAGATCGCCCGGGTTGACCGCGCCGTCGGCTGTTTGGAACGCCTTGTTCTGAATGAGCGAGTAGTTTAGCTTGTAGGCGATGCTGTCGCTGGCCGCGATCGCGAGATCAGTGCCCCAGTAAACCAGCTCAATGACGAGGTATTGGCCGCTGGCGGGAGGGGCATCTGTCGTCTCGGGCGCGGTGTTGACGTAGATTTTGCTGATTACGCGGTCTCCGGACGAAGCCGCGATTGTGGCGCCGCTTCTGGGATCCGTAGCCAGTGCGTTAACCGTGAACGTGTCAAGGTCGACAGAGCTGCCGACGATATCCTTGCGCATGTCGATGACAACCGTAGCAATGCGCTCGCGGTTGAGTGTGTTGAGTGCAAGCAGGTCGAAGCTGGTGTCGGCGCTCTTTTGCTGGGCAAACAGCCAGTCGATCACCTTGCCTCCGCGGGCGACTTCGGAATGGACGTTGTAGGCCATCAGCCAGGCGGCGTGCGGCCACGCGGTCATGTTCCAGTCCGCCGGGATGTTGTTGTTTGCCCTCGGAATGTAGTTTTCCTCAAAAATGGTCAGGTAGGTGTTGGCGGCGCCGTTGGCTTTCAGGCGGTTGACGGTATTGATGATGCCGTTGAACAGGCCCGCGCTGTCGCCTCTGGTCACAAAGCCCCAGATCGGCAGGTCGCGCAGAGCGGCCACAGACGCGTCGGAGAGGGTTCCGCCCGCGCAGATCGGCATCGCCGCCGCGAACAGGTCGGGATAGCGGTTGAGGAAGCTCCAGGTTCCGCCGCCGCCCATTGAGGAGCCGGTGACATAGATGCGGGTCGCGTCCACGCGGCCGTCCGCGATCATCTTGTCAATCAGGTATTTGAGGTTGTCGAGCTCGTTAGCGCCCCATCCGCCGGCCGCCGGGATCAGTACATAGGCGGGATACTGCGCCTGCTGTTCAGGCTGGGCGAAATAGAGGTTGTTCTGGAAGCGGAGCGGGGTCTCGCTGCCGTTTGAGCCCTGGCCGCCGCCGTGGAGCAGCACGACCAGCGGGTAAGCCTTGGTGGGGGTGGCGGTGGCCTCAGGCGCGTACAGATTGTAGAGCGTCGCGGAGGCCGATTCCGGCGCCTTGATATATCCGCGCATGAACTGGGAGATCAGCTCGTTTTTGATCAGGCGCTGCGTGTAGGTCAGGTCTCCGGGTTTGACCTCGGCTTCGTTTGCGGTGAACGCCTTGTTCTGTGTGACCGTGTAGTTCACCTCAAAGGTTGTGTTGTCGTTGGACGTCAAAGCAAGATCGGTGCCCCACCAGACCAGCTCAATGATCAGGTACTGGCCGCTCTCCGGAGGATTGGCGGTCGCCACAGGCGCTGTGTTGACATAAACCTTGCTGATTTCACGGTTTCCGGACGAAGCCGCTATTGTGGCGCCGGTTCTGGGGTTAGTGGCCAGAGCGTTAACCGTGAAAGTGTCCAGGGCGAGCGAGCTGCCGAGCACATCCTTGCGAAGGTCGATTACAACCGCGGAAATGCGCTCGCGGTTAATTGAGTTGACAGCCAGCAGGTCAAAGCTGGTGTCGGTGTTCTTCTTTTGGGCGAACATCCAGTCGATCAGCCTGCCGCCCATGGTGACGTCGGTGTGGACATTGTAAGCCATCAGCCATTCGGCGTGCGGCCACATGGACATGTCCCAATCCACTCCCACGATGGGGTTGCACGAAGCCGGGATATAGTTCTCGTTAAAGAGGGTGAATTTGTAGTTGTTCAGGTAGGGGCTATACGTATTGTGGTTGTTCATGTTGCTGTTGTAGAGGAAATCGCCTCTCGTCGTAAAGGTCCAGATCGGAAGGTCGGCAAGCTTCTTGGCGTTTTCGACGTTGGCGATCCCGTTGGCCGGGCAGATCGGCACGGCTGCCGCGAAATAGTCGGGGTAGCGCTGGACAAAGTTCCAGGTGCCGCCGCCGCCCATGGAAGAGCCGGTGATGTAGACGCGGGCCGGATCCACAAGACCGTCCGCGATCATCTTGTCAACCACAATTTTAATGTTGTCGAAAGCGGTGTTGTTCCAGCTGCCCGACGCAGGCATAAGCACGTATGAGGGGTACTGCGCCTGCTGCTCCGGCTGGGCGAAATAGAGGTTGTTGTGGAAGCGCATATGGGCTTCGTTATCTGTGCCCTGTCCGCCGCCGTGGAGGAAAACGATCAGGGGCTGTGCCACGCTGGTGTCGTCCGGCCTGAACAGCCTGTAGTTGGTGGTGCCTTCCTTGCCGTACTCAAAGCGGTCAATCAGCTCATTGATCGTGCGCCCCTGGACGTAGTTGACGTCGCCCGGGTTGATCGCGCCGTCGGCGTCTTGGAAAGCCTTGAGCTGTGTGACGGTGTAGGTCAGTATGTAGGCGGTGTTGTCGGTCGAGGTTTTGGAGGCCTCTACCCCCCAATAGGGCATCTCGATGATGAGGTATCGGCCGGTGTCGGCGGGGGTGCCGGTAGTCTTAGGCTCGGCGTTTACGTAAATTTTACTGATCGCGCGGTCGGCGTCCGCTTCTATGTTGCCGTTATTAGCGCGCTTGGTCAGCGCGTGAACCGTGAAGGTTTCCAGGTCGAGCGAGCTGCCGAGAATCTCGCGGCCCATGTCGATTGCCACCGCGGCAATACGCTCGTTGTTGATTGTGTTGACTGCCAGCAGATCGAAGACGGCGTCCACGGGTTCCACGGGTTTATCGCCTCTGCTCTGGTCGAACAGCCAGTCAAAGATGTTCTTGTCCGCGTACTTTTCCTGATCCGCGCCATACCTGAAGGTGGCGTTGGATTGGCCGAGAGCGTTGCTGAACAGCTGCGCTTCTACTTCGTGCGGCGTCCAGTCAAAGCCGTAGTACGGGTAATTGAAAGCCTGGTTGGTTTGAAGCACTGTAGCATTGCCTAACGGAAGTGTAACGCCTATGCCGCCTTCTGAGTAGAAGGTTCTCAAGCCGGCGCCGCCGTCGTTGATATTCTGGTGCGGCCACATGGCAACATTCAGAATTTCGGGTTTGGCATCGAGTTGCGCCTGTGTAAAGGTGCCGCCTCCCGAAATCGGGACCACAGCCGCGAGGAACTCAGGATTGTTGGTATAGAAGCCATTTGTGTATCCGCTGCCAGCTGAGAAGCCGGACATGTAGATACGGTTCAGGTCTACCATGCCTTCGTCAGCCATATTCCTTATGAATGCCATAAGGGCATCGCGGCTGGCTTGGTTGCTTTGGTAGTTCTGGGTAGCGATGATGTGCGCGTTGTACTTTCCGGGCTGCTGCAGCTGAATCTTGGAAAGCACTGCCGCGCCGCTTGCTGTCTGCACAGGCGCGAAGTATTCGCCTCTTGTGCCGCCGCGTCCGCCGCCGTGGTTGTAGATGAACACCGGGAGAGGCCCAAGATCTTTCCAGGACTCGTCAATCGAGAGCAGGAAGTCAAAAGTGTTCTGTGCTCCCTCGACTGCTATCTGCTGCGGTACAAACTTGTCCAGCGCCGGGTTTACGACATCTGTCTGGATAAAGCTCGGGGTTATGGTGCTGCCGTCCGCCAGCTTGAGCTCACGGGAGGCGTTGATGTTGTAATTCATGATCGCCGGGGTTGTGCCCTGCAGGCCGCCCGAAGGCATTGCGCCGGGCAGCGGGCCGTTGGCATTGAAGAACTCAAACTCAATGACAATGTAGCGTCCGCTGGCGGGCGTCTCCGTCACCAGGTCGTCGGAGCCTTCACCCGGAGTGATGTAGCCAAGCGGAGTCGGTTCGGTGTTTACGTATGCCCTGGCGATGACGCGGGGGCCTTCGTAAATCAATGTCTCACCGTTAAGCCTTGTGTTTCTGGTGGACACCGTGAACATGTCGGCGCTAACATCGGCAAGGTTGGCCGCCTTGCCCTCTCCAAGGTCAATGATGGCCGCCGTCGTGACGTTGCCGATGGAGAATATGTCGTCATACAGGATGAACGGCACGTCCGTAGCGCCAGCTGTTTCATCAAACTTAAACGTCACATGGATTGCATTGTCGCTCGCGGTGACGTTTTCTATTGTGTAGGTGTTTCCTGTAACAGCCACTGCTTCGCCGTTGACGGTAACCGTGTCTACTACATACCCGAACGCGGGGGTGAACGTAAAGGTCACGTCCTCGCCGTCGTTAACCCAGACATGGCCAGACAGGGAGGTCGGGCTTATGCTGCCGTTCGGGCCGGCGGTCGCCATCACGTAGTGCTGCACGCCGACATCCACGTCCGGCTCGTACAGCCACAGCGGGGACTCCTGCAGCTGCTCAAGCAGCTGGGCAGCGCTCGTCGCGCTCGCCACCCTGCTCTTCGCGGTGAAGCCGTCTTCCGTACCCAGCAGGGCAAAGTTCCACGCGCTGTTCCCGCCCCAGATGTACAAGCCAACCGTCTTGGTCTCCGCGTCCAGGACATGCAGCAGAATGCTCTGCTGATTGACGTTGACTCCTGCGTTGGTCGTGTTGAGAGGCGCGTGCTGCGCGTTGTAGCTGGACTCTCTTCTCAGGGGATCCGTGCCTCCGCCCTCGCCGGGGGCGGCGTTCCTGATGTAGTAGCCCGCGCCTTCTCCGAGGCCGCCGGAGGCCGCCGCGTTGTTGCCGCCCAGGCCGAACTGCCAGATCATGTCGGGCGTGACTTCGGACGTGACTTTGCCGTCCACAATCGTCACGGACTTGGCCGCCATGCCGCCCTGTGTGTCGCCGGTGACATCGCCCGGGGTGCTGATCCGGGCCGAGGCGTTCACAAGTGCGCCATGCTCGGACACGATAAGGTAGCTTCTGCCAAGCTCGATATTGGCCGGATCGACAAGACGCCATTGGGTTGCTGTGCTCTGGTCGACTGACGTGTCTGGCGCGGCCATGGCGGTGCACATGTTGAAGATCAGCGCGAAAGCCATCAACAGTGCAAAGATCGATTTGATTCTTTTCATGTCTCGCTTCTTCTCCTTCTTGTCTTGTAGTTGGTGTTCTGATCCTGGGGTCTTCATGGGCCCGGAAGCGCTGATGAATGGACATGCCGGGAAAGGACTTCTAAGCGCGTAGAGCCCTCGAACCACCACCTTCCTTCATCATACCGATGCCGTTTCTCTTTAATTATTACCGGGGTCCTGTTTCCAGATCACCACCCGGTTGACCCCCGCCTTCAGCGACGTCAGCGGACCCGAAACCGATCGTTCGGCAATGGGAGTATCCAAAAGGTCGCTGTCCAATGTTAGAGGACTTGCGTCCGGGGCCTCAAAATCGGCGTCCACTATACGCACCCGACCCAGCGACCGGGTGCTCTCAGGGGCGTTCACGAAAGCGTCAAAACCCTCCGGCAGGGTGCAAAGCAGCGCGACCTCCCCGCCGGACGCCTCAATACTGAAAGCCGCGTCAAAGCCGGGCATATCCAGCTTGACGGCTTCCCTGTCGAAGGGCTCCGCCCCGTTCAGATAGACGTTGTTGTTGACATATGCAGGCTGCTCCACAGCCTCAAAAATTCTTAAATCTTCCGGAGCGTTTGCCGCCACGGCCTTTATGTATTCCTCCAGCGAGGCGGTGCATCCGTTGTAAATACATGTACCCACCGGCTCGGAGGTTCTGCCGCCGATAAAAATGTTCTGGCAGAAGCGGTCGTCTGCGCCGTACACCATTGCGTATCCGGTCACATCGGTGCTGTGCGGCGCGTGATATGGGGTGGCGCGGTTGAGCATCTTTTCCCTAAGCATATGTCCGGCGAAAAGGTTGTTCACGTAGGCGCCGCCCTGGGCGTGGTTGTCAAGACAATATTTCGAGCCAAACACATTGTGGTCGACGAGATGCGGCCCGTGGGTCACTTCCACATACAGATCGCGGTTATTGGCGTAAAAAACATTTTTGCTGACACGGGTTCCCTGAGCCTGCCAGTCCAGCCAGATGCCTAGTGAACAGTCGTGAATGTGGTTGTGGCATATCTGCACGTCGATGGCGGCGTGCAGCTTTATGCCTGCTATTTCATGCCCGTAAAACTCGCGCTTCAGCGCGATATTGTAGATGTGGTTGTTATATATCTCGCTGAACACGCACCCAAGATGTCCCACAATGCCGTTCTGTCCGCAGTCATATATAGTATTGTTGCGGATTATGTGGGAGCCGATTGTCTCTTTGGACCAGCCTATCTTGCGTGCCGCAAAAACTGACTCCAGCTGGTATTGGTAACCCGGCTTGTCACCCCGGAACGTGCGGTAGTTGTCTCCCGTTGATCTTTCCTTGCCGATGCTGACGGCGCTGCACTTGGCGTCATGGAATATATTGTTTTCAATGATCCAGCCCTTGCTCCAATGCGGCCCGATAAGTCCGGGCTGATCAGCTGTAGGGGGCGCCCAGGGGGTAGCGGCCTGCGCCATTTCAAAGCCGCGCACCGTTATGTAATTGACGCCGGGTTTGTCGGGGTAAAAGCAACATTTGCGCACATTGATCTCAACGAGTTCGGCGTTGGGGTCGGCTCCGTGAAAGTTTGCGTATATCGTCGTGTTTTCGGCGTCAACCACGGCATACCAAAGGTATTTGGTCTGCCTGACATTATGTACAGGCACTATTTCCCTGGTGCGGTTATCCAATATCTCTGTGCGAACCTCGGGGTTGCGCAGCGCCTCAAAGCAATCGGCCTCGTAAAACGACATCCCGTTCAAATAAACGTCGCCCAAGTGAGCCGCCCTCCCTATGGGAGTCATAAGCCAATCTCCGATGACCGTCTGTTCATAGGGATTGAACTCTCCGAAAAAGGTGTTTGGCAACACTGACTTCCAGAGCGATCCTCCGATGTTTTCCCAGCTTTGTATGCGTTCAGAACCCTTAATAATTACTTTTTCGCCCTTAGCTGCCTCGTAAACAATGCGCCGGACATTGCTCAGACCGCCCTCGCTGGGCTTTACCCATTCCCGGTATTCGCCCGCATGGACGATAATGGTGTCTCCCTGCTTTGCGGCGGACGCGGCGGCCCCAATGGTTAAAAATGGGTTCTCTGCCGAGCCGCAGTTAGAATCTGTCCCCGTTTTTGCTACATGATATGTATATGACATGCCAAGTCCCCTCCAACACTTTTACCAAATAATACTGCCGTTCGCCTATGCTCTCTGTACAATCATATTAGATTTGGCCATTGCTTTCTATGCGATAATTTGTATAATATAAGACATTATTTGTGTTTGAGATAATCAAATGCCAGATAGGGATAGCATCTGGCGCCCGCGGTAGCCAATGTCCACGATGTTGCCGTATTACCAAAGCTGCTGACCGGAGAAGATGCGACAGCCCACTTGCGTTGAAAAAGCTAATCCGGAGAGAACACAGCGCATGGCTGCTCGACATGTTCACCTTTTTTTACTTTCTTCTAAAAATGTATTGACAACCATATACCATATGTGTACAATTAACACAAATAAATTGTTGTGCCATAAAATGCTGTGCCATAACCTGTATTACAGGTTATCAGGTCTACGGGACTACAAGCTTACAGGTTCAACATCATTACCCTAATGAGTTTTTCGCGTTATTAAGGGTGTAAGGGGTCGTCTTATGTCAATGTCTGTTGCTCAAAGCTTGATAAAATTATTCTCCCTTGACGGCAAAATAGTTTTGCTTACTGGCGCTGCGGGGGGGATAGGCAGGGTGCTGGCCGACGGTTTTGCTTTGGCGGGCGCCACGATGGCCCTATGCGACATGAACTTGTCCGAGCTGAGTAGCATAGCCGGCAGGATTAAGGCGAACGGCGGCGGCGCCGAATGTTATCACCTGAATCTTGTGGATATGAGCAGCATCAAAAAATGCGTGGACTCGGTGATAGCGGATTATTCCCGTATAGACGTTCTTGTAAACTGCGCGGGCATTAACGTGCGCGAAGGGTTTCTGGATGTAGAGGAATCCACATACGACAGAATTATGAGCGTCAATCTCAAGGGTTTGTACTTTATTTCTCAAGAGGTAGCCAGGCACATGATAAAGGAAAAGCGAGGCAATGTTATCAACATCGCCTCGCACAACTCGGTGGGAATGCTGGGGGGATGCAGCGTTTACGGCGCGACAAAAAGCGCTGTCGCCGCCCTGACCCGCAGCATGGCGGTGGAGTGGGCCAAGCACGGTATCCGGGCCAACGCGCTGGCGCCAGGCCACATTCTCACCGACCTCACCACGACGACCTGGGAGAACCCCGAACGCAGCAGGTATCTCCGCGAACGCATCTCCATGGAGCGCCCCGGCGATCCGGAGGAGCTGCTGGGCATTGCGGTGATGCTGGCCTCCGATTCCTCATCGTATATAACAGGCTCAATGATGCACGTGGACGGTGGGTGCCTGGCCGGAGGCGCGCCCTGGCCGTACGACACAAGGTACTGAGTATGAATATAAAACCGATTCGCCGTGTAAATGTGAGCGACCAGGTATTTGAGCAGATGAAAAGCCTTATACTGACGGGTGAGTGGGCGCCCGGCATACGCCTGCCCTCTGAAAACAATCTGGCCGAATTGTTTGGCGTCAGCCGCATTACCATAAGACAGGGTATACACCGCCTGGTCGCGCTCGGCCTTGCAGAGACGCTTTCCGGAGAAGGGACCTTTATACGCACGTTGTCGCCGGGGCAGTCCATATCAAGCCTGGTGCCCGCAGCCTATTTAAGCGACGACAACATGCGCTCGGTAATGGAATTCCGAAAGGCGATTGAGGTATACACCGCCGAGCTGGCGGCGAAAAAAGCGGATGCGGACGATATTGCCCGACTGGAAGCGATTTTTGCGGAAATGGAGAAAAAAAAGGGCGATGTTGCGGCATTCTCAGAAGCTGATTACAATTTTCACCATGAACTGGCCGTTATAAGCAAGAACTCCCTAATACTGGAGAGCTACAATTTGATTGGGGACGTACTCCGCTCCGCCTTCAAATCCATTGTCGAGAAGCGCGGACATTCCCAAGGCTTGCATTACCACAGGGCGATATTGGATAAAATCATCGCCAAGGATACCGATGGCTGCCGCGTCCTCATGACTCAGCACATTGACAACACGTACGCCGACATGCTTTCCCACCGAGAGGAAGCGGCCTCTCGCAACGATTAGCACGGGCGGGGCGAGAGGGTTAAAAAAGCAATTGGGAGGTATCAAAATGCAGAATACAGTTGAGATAAGAGTGCTTGCCGACAAAATTCGCCGCGACGTGGTTCAAATGATCGGATGCAAGGGTCAGGTCGGCCATCTGGGAGGTTCCTGCTCCAGCGCTGAAATTGTCGCGGCCCTTTTCGGTTGCCGTTTGCGCTTCCGGCCTGACGACCCGCAATGGGAGGGGCGCGACAAGTTTATATACAGCAAGGGTCACGCCGCGATTGCGCAGTATGCGGCTATGGCGGAGACAGGTTACTTCCCCGTAGAAGAGCTGTGGCGAGTAAAGGAGCTTGGCTCCATGCTTCAGGGGCACCCGGACCGACTGAAGACGCCCGGCATTGAGGCGGGCACGGGCAGTCTCGGCCAGGGCTTGAGCGTTGCTGTGGGCATGGCGCTGGCGATGAGGCTTGATAAGCGCTATGACAACCGGGTCTATTGCGTGATGGGTGACGGGGAGATGGCCGAGGGGCAGATATGGGAAGCAGCCATGGCCGCCGTCAACTTCAAGCTGGATAATCTTGTGGGCATTATAGACCGCAACGCGATGCAGGCAACCGGTCTTATAGAGGAGCGCTTTAATACCAACCCCCTGGCGGAAAAATGGATTGGGTTCGGCTGGCATGTCATCGAAATTGACGGACACGACGTTGACGCCATTTTGGAAGCCTACGACGAAGCCGCCAAAACGAATGGGAAGCCAACCGTTATAATCGCCAACACCGTCAAGGGAAAGGGTATCCCTTTTGCCGAAAGGCAGGCGGCATTTCACAATGGCGCGCTGACCACAGAGCAATACAATGCTGCGCTCGCTCAGCTGGATGAAAAAATCGCGGCGCTGTCCCGGGAGTGAACAGACAATCTCGCGAGGAGGAGAACATCTATATGGAAAGATACAGTCAGCGGACGGCCTACGGTGAAACCATTGTGGCGCTTGGCGCCGAGAATCCAAATGTTGTGGCGCTGGAGGCCGACCTCGGGAAATCCACTATGTCCGCGTTGTTTCAAAAGGCGTATCCTGAAAGATATTTTGAGATGGGTATCGCTGAGGCAAACATGATTTCGACGGCAGCCGGTCTCGCGGCCTCCGGGAAAATCGCGTTCTGCTCGACCTTTGCGGTGTTCGCCTCCGGCCGGGCCTACGATCAGATCCGGCAGACTGTCGCGATTGGCAGGCTGAATGTTAAAATATGCGGTTCCTCTTCGGGCCTTTCCGATTTTGGAGACGGCAGCACGCATCAGGCTGTGGAGGATGTCGCCATTATGACCGCCATCCCAAACCTTACCGTATTCACCCCGGCGGACGCCGACGAGACTCGCCTGGCCGTGCGAGCCGCCGCCGCAATAGACGGCCCGGTTTACATACGGGTGGTGCGCAACGATTTGCCAACCTATACAAAGGGCGATTTCGCGCCAGGAAAACTGAGTGTGCTGCGCCCGGGCGGCGACGCCGCTATTATCGCGCACGGCTCGATGGTCGAGGCGGCTATGGACGCGGCTGATATCCTTGAGACAAAGGGGATTTCCGCCGCCGTAATAAACGCCGCCACCATGAAGCCTTTTGATTCAGATGGGGTTGTGGAGTTATCCGGACGTGTGAAGGCAATCGTCACGGCGGAGGATCACAGCCGTATCGGCGGCCTTGCATCGCATGTCGCCATGGCGCTGCGCCAAAGCGGCACCCCCATGGATTATGTCGCCATCGACGATCAGTTCGGCCAGAGCGCCCACAGCGCCAAAGATCTTATGGAGAACTACGGCCTGACCTCGGATGCGATTGTCCAAAAAGTCATTGCGCTGCTCACTTGACGCGCTCCGGTCGGTGCAACGCACAGTCTAAGGAGGATACATATCTATGAAAATCGGATTCATCGGCCTCGGCATTATGGGAAAACCCATGGCCCGCAATCTGCTTAAGGCGGGTCACCAGCTCGTTGTGTTTGACATAGTGAAGGAAAATGTGGACAGCCTGGCTGCGGCAGGCGCCGAGGCTGCGGGCTCTCCCAAGGCGGTGGCGGAGTCCTGCGCCCATATAATCACGATGCTCCCCAACTCCCCGCATGTGAAAGCCGTTGTACTGGGGCGGGACGGGGTGCTGGAGGGCGCAAAACGCGGCTCGCTGCTGATCGACATGTCCTCAATCGCGCCCGGCGCCTCGCAGGAGATAGCCGCCGTATGCGAAAAATCAGGCGTGAAAATGCTGGACGCCCCGGTTTCCGGCGGAGAACCAAAGGCGGTTGACGGTACGCTGTCCATAATGGTCGGCGGAGACGAGGCTCTGTTTGAAAGCGTCAAGGAAGATATCCTGCTGAAAATGGGGGCGTCCGCCGTCTATTGCGGCAAGATCGGCGCTGGAAACACGACAAAGCTCGCCAACCAGATAATCGTGGCCTGCAACATCGCCTCTCTGGCCGAGGCCCTGACTCTGGTCAAAAAGGCGGGCGTGGATCCCGCGCGGGTATTTGACGCGATAAAGGGAGGCTTGGCCGGCTCGACCGTGATGAACGCAAAGGCTCCTATGATGCTCGCGGGCGAATACAAGCCCGGCTTCAGGATTGATCTCCACATAAAGGACCTGGCCAACGCGCTGGAAACCGGGCATGAGATATCCTCTCCGCTGCCGCTTACCGCCTCGGTGATGGAGATGTTTCAGGCGCTGCGCGTTGACGGCGCCGGACAGGACGATCACAGCGCCCTGGCGAAGTACTACGAGAAAATATCCGGTGAAAGCATCAGCTGAGCCTCTTATGTATTGCGTAAAATATTGCGCGGAGCGCAGTGTTTAATAATTAAAGGAGTTAATAGGTATGAAAAGATGGAAAACCGCGCTGTCCCTCACGTTAGCTGTCCTCATGGTCTTGTCCCTTCTGGCGGGCTGCGCAAGCAAGACTCCGCCGCCGAGTTCCGGCACAACCAGCACCCCGACACCCACGCCAACCCCGACGCCCACACCCACCCCGACGCCCAGCAGCGAGGAGCCGGTAACTCTGCGGTTTTCATGGTGGGGCACCGATGCGCGCCATGAGGCTACCCTGGCTGTAATCGACGCCTTCACCGCCAAGTATCCGAACATCAAAATCGAGCCCGAGTACGGCGCACAGGACGGCTATAATGACAAGAAGACCACAGAGTTTTCCACCAAAACCGCGCCGGACATGTTCCAGATCGAAACGGGAATGGGCGTTGAATATTACAGAATGGGAGTTCTGTACAACCTATCCGACCTTTCCTCCATCAGCTTTGACAAGTTTGACCCCACCTTCCTCAAGAATAACGGCCAGTTCGGCACCGGCAGCCAGTGGTGCATTCCGACCGGCGCCGCAGGCACGGCACTTGTTGTCAACAAGACGCTGGCCGACAAAATTGGCATTGATCTGACCCAGCAAATGGACTGGGAAGGCCTTATCACGCTGGGTGAGAAGGTTCAGGCATACGATCCGTCGATGTATCTGCTGTCTGTCAACAAGGGAACCGGTGTGCCCTTCTTTGTCCGCGCCTATTCCCGCCAGCTCAACGGCGTGCCCATGATTGACGACGCGGGCAAGAAGCTCAACATGACCGAGGAGCAGTTCACTCAGATGTTCGACCTCATCGACAGGCTTTACAAGACGAAGACCTGTGCGCCCGCCAGCATGAAGGCGCCCTATGACAACAACGACCAGGAAGACCCCAACTGGATAGGTGGAAAGTATGTGGCGGCAGTCGGCTTTACCTCCAGCGCCCAGGTGCTGTCGGAAGCCGTTCCCGGAGCCGAGTTCCTCGCTGGCGCTCTGCCCCTTATGCCCAACCGCAAGAGCGACGGCTGGACCAATAACTGCCCTCAGTTTATGGGTATTTCAGCGGATACGCCGCACCCCGAGGAGTGCGCCTTGTTCTTCGACTTCTTCTTTAACTCAGAGGAAGCTGCCGAGCTGCTCGGCACAGTCCGCTCCGTGCCTCCCACGGAAATGGCGCAGAAAATCGTAACCGAAAAGAACCTCGGCAATCCGCTGGTTGTCGAAGCGGTGGGCGTAAGCCTCTCCTACGCCGGTTTTGACGATGCGGGATATACAACAAACGAAAATGTTTCCCAGATTCTGAAGGACGCCTTTGAGGCCGTATCCTATGGAACCCTTGCCCCTGCCGCCGCTGCCAAGGAAGTTGTTGAAAAGATCAACGCTTATCTCGCCACCGTCTAACGATTCCAGACACGCATAACCTCAACCGTGAGGGGGTTCTCGCACGGAGAACCCCCTCGCTGAACCTAAAAACGTCATAGCTTCGACTAAACCTGGGAGGAAGCTGTAATGAAAAGCAAAAGCCTGACCAGGCGAAACAATGTAGCGTATCTCTATATACTGCCATGGCTTATCGGTATTGTGATATTCACATTGTATCCGTTTGTCATTTCGTTCTACTATTCCGTTACCGACTTCAACCCGCTGAAAGAGCCTGCCTTTATCGGATTGGCAAACTACATAAGACTTTTTACAAAGGATTCCGATTTCAAAAAGTCGCTCAAGGCGACCCTGCTCTATGTCATTTATACGGTGCCTCTCAAACTGATAATGTCGCTTTTTATCGCGATGCTGCTCAACAAGGCGAGAAAAGGCATTGGCGTTCTGCGCACCGTTTATTATCTGCCCTCTTTATTCGGAGGAAGTATCGCCGTGGCGATACTTTGGAGGATCATGTTCGCCGATTTTGGCATGGTCAACAGCTGGCTGAGCTTCTTCGGCGTTTCCACCATCTCGTTTTTAGGCGATCCAAAATTGGCTCTTCCAACATTGAGTATGCTTGAGGTTTGGCAATTCGGCTCCTCGATGGTCATGTTCCTTGCCGCACTGAAGCAGGTGCCCACCACCCTGTACGAGGCTGCGCGCATTGATGGTGCGGGCGCAGTGAAGAGATTTTTCAAGGTCACAATACCGGGCATTTCTCCCATCATTTTCTTCTGTATCATTATGCAGACAATAAACGCCATTCAGCAGTTTACATCAGCCTTTGTCATCACAAAGGGCGGGCCGCTGCATTCCACATACATGCTCGGTGTAAAGTTGTACAACGATGGGTTCAAGCTTTGGCAAATGGGATATGCCAGCGCCACGTCGTGGGTCATATTCGCAATAGTGATGGTTTTTACAATAGTGTTGTTTGCGAGCTCAAAATACTGGGTTTTCTACAGCGATGAAAGCTGAGTACACAGAATGAGGGATATTGCGATGCGAACAAGCTCGAAAAAGACGCTGCAAAATGTACTCTCATATACGCTTCTGATCCTCATCGGGGTTATCATGTGCTATCCCCTGATCTGGATGTTTTTCGCCAGCTTCAAATCTAACGCGGAAATCTTCTCGGGGGTCAATCTGCTTCCGGAATCGTTCAGCTTCGAAGCGTTTAGCAATGGCTGGAAAGGTGTTGCCGGAAACACTTACACGACCTTCTTTAAAAATTCGTTTTTACTGGTCGTCCCGACCACAATACTTACCGTTCTGTCCAGCGCGCTCGTCGCCTATGGCTTCGCCCGCTTTGAGTTCAGGGGAAAAAAGATATTTTTCATGCTCCTGCTTTCAACCCTTATGTTACCCAACGCCATTTTAATCATCCCCCGCTATACCATCTTTAGGGATCTCAATGTGCTGGATAGCTATTATCCGTTTTATCTGATGGCCGCTTTCGCCTGCTATCCGTTTTTTACCTATATGCTTGTGCAGTTTACGCGCGGCCTGCCGCGGGATCTCGACGAAGCCGCCTACATTGACGGCTGCGGCACCTTTGGGACTCTTGTAAGAATCCTGCTGCCGCTTCTCAAGCCGGCTCTGTTCTCAGCCGGGCTGTTCCAGTTCCTGTGGACCTACAACGATTACTTCAACTCCCTGATTTATATCAGCACCATGAAGCAATACACCGTTTCCCTGGCTCTGCGCATGACCATGGACAACGAGGCCACAATGGCCTGGAAAAATATTATGGCGATGTCCTGCCTGGTGGTGCTGCCCGTCATACTCCTGTTCTTCTTTTGCCAGAAATACTTTGTCGAGGGTATAGCCACCACCGGACTGAAGGGATAAGAATGATGCAGGTTAAAAATCCGGTTCTCAGGGGGTTTAATCCCGACCCTTCCATTTTGCGCGTTGGCGGGGACTACTATATCGCTACCTCGACCTTTGAGTGGTTTCCCGGCGTCTGCATACACCATTCGAGGGATATGGCCAACTGGAAAATCGTCGGCTACGCCCTCACGGACGAAAACGATTTGGACATGACGGGGATCGACATGTCCTGCGGCGTATGGGCGCCCAACCTCACATATGCCGACGGGCTTTTTTATCTCGTCTATACTCTCGTTTATACGGACCGGCAGCGCTATAAGGACACCTACAACTATCTCGTGACCGCGGCGGACATCAGAGGCCCCTGGTCCAGGCCGGTTTTTCTGAATTGCTCCGGGTTTGATCCCTCCCTGTTTCATGAGGGAGGAAAAAAGTATCTAATCAATATGGTTATAGACCACAGGGCGGATTATGAGCGCTTTGCGGGCGTTGACCTCCAGGAGTACGACGCCCAAGCGCGGAAACTTGTTGGAAGTCCGGTTCGCATTTCCCGAGGAACCTCAAGACCGCTCACCGAGGGGCCCAATATGGTCAAGAAGGATGGTTTTTATTATCTCACACTCGCGGAGGGCGGCACCCTTTACGAGCACTGCACAACAGTTTTACGCAGCCGAAGCCTGCTGGGGCCATATGAGGAAAACCCAAACAACCCGGTGCTGACATCATCCGGTCAGGTTGACTGCGAACTCCAACGCGCGGGACACTCCCAGATTGTGCAGGGTCATGACGGAAGCTGGTATATGGCGCATCTATGCTCCAGGCCGATCCAAAACTGCAGCATTCTGGGCCGGGAGAGCGCTATACAGAACATTGAGTGGACGGACGAGGGCTGGTTTAGATTGTCAGCCAACAGAGAGGGAAAACCGGAAACAACGTTTTCATCCCCTGTAGACGCAGAACAAAAGCTGGATAAGTCGGAGTATGTTGATTTCAAAAATGGTGAAATCCCGCTCTCCTACATGTCTCTTAGGCGCTCTTTCACAACATGCGGAATTGAAGCTGTCAATCAAGCGCTGCGAATCAAGGGCGGGGCCTCTGTTATGAGCAAGTACCTCCAGGGTCTTATAGCGCGCCGCCAGCAGAGCTTTAACTGCGATTTTGCCGCCGCCATGCGATTTCGTCCGCGGCATCTGAACCATGCTGCCGGGCTTCTGGTCTACTACAACTATGACAACAACTACTACTTGAAAATGAGCCGTGATGAAAATGGTGAGTATTTGTGCGTCAGTGTGACGGTTAACGGGCAGCTCAGTGATACTAATCCCGTTTATATTCCCCCTCAACTAGAAGCGGTTTACCTGAAAGCGGAAATCAGGGCAGAGAGTCTGAGTTTTCTGTACTCAGTTGATGGTGAAAGGTATGTCCACATCGGCGCGGAGCTGGATATGAAAAACATTTCGGATGAGCGCATTCAAGGCAACGGCTTCACCGGTTCCATGCTGGGCGTTAACTGCAGCGACCTCCAGGGCGATGGCGTTTTTGCCGATTTTTTATTCTTTGATTACCGGGAATATGATTGTGAGTTACAGTGATCAATCGATGGAATCATGGGTTCCAAATTACTGGAAGGCATGGAATTCAAAAAAATGCTTAACAAGGATCGAAGGTTGGACGTCATGGAGGTTTACCTTGACTGGGGACAAAGAGGGCCTTTTTTCTCACTGCTATCAGAGGCGGGGAACGAGATGATATCGCTCAACGGCAAAAGAAACAATATCGCGGTGGAAACCTATTACGCGATCGCGCTGGGTTTGCTGTCGCATATTAACCGCTGGAGCCTCAAGGAGCGTATCGAGAATTTAATAGACGTAGACAAGCTCATGCGTATAGACAGCTTTGCGTCCATGGAAGAGGCGGTCGATTATCTCCACGAGATATCAACCGCGCTGTTTGATATTCACGGAGAGGTGCGGGAAAAACAGGCCAACACCGCGATTGATTCAGTCAAGAAGTATATAGACCAGCACTTGGGAGAGGATCTTTCCCTCGTCAAGCTTGCGGAACAGGTGTTTCTGAATGCCTCCTATCTATCCCGGCTTTTTAAGCAAATAACCGGGATGAAGCTCTCCGAATACATTGAGAGCACAAGAGTTAGGAGAGCGAAGGAGCTGCTCCAAAAGGGCAATATAAAAATAAAAGATGTCGCGAGGCTGGTGGGGTATGAGACCGCCGCCTCCTTTACCCGATTCTTTAAAAAATCAACCGGGTGCTCTCCGCAAGAGTACAGGCGCAAGGGAGATGTATAAATCGAAAAAAGTAAAAAACTGCTTTCATTACAAGAGTTTTGGTTGATAAAAGCAAACGATGTAAAAACATGCACATAGAATATGGTTTAATAATAATGTATAGTGTTAATTATAAACAAACCAATAACATGGGCGTTTTATTGCCTTTGTGGTGGTTGTGTTAGGTGTCCGCAAAGAAAATCTGGGCTCTATGCAAAATGGAGTATTTCCGCGTGTAGAATTTCGCGGCATACTTACATTTAATAGTAATATGAGCAAAAATGGTTTTGTGAGGGCCGGTATAATTCGGGAGGTGATAAATGAAGCGTTTGTTGTGTTGGGGGGACGGAAGTGATGGTGGTATTTTAAGCATGGTTATGTCGTTGTCTCCCGCAAAAAAATAAGAAATGGAGAGAAAAGAAACATGAAGAAAGCCAAAGCGTTTGCCGCGTTTTTGATGGCATTTCTGATGATCTTCAATCTGGGCTCCGCCCTTGCGGCGCCAGCAAACACAGCAGATCTGCCCCAGGAAAGCTCCGATACTGCGGAAGTAACCTTCGATCTGCTGACCATCAACTGGATCATGCGCGAGCGCGTGGTCGCGGCTGTTATTGACATGGGCACAGAGATCGCCACCAGCGAGCTGGCCCTTGACACCTTTACGGTTCACTGCCGCAACAACAATGCAGCCGGCGTCATGCAGAACCAGGCCAACCGCAATATCGCGAGAATCTACGCCAGCAACGAGCCCGAGATGCTCGACCCGTTCCAGAGAGCTTTACCGGCCGAGCTCCCCACGTCCGGCCGCTACGTGGTCATCGAACTGGTCTTCTGGCCGATTGCCCAAGCCACCGCAGCCTCGACGGGCAACGACAGCATCGCCTTCAAACAGGTCTATACAATCACCCAGAACAAGTCTATTAAGGCCGCCGACAACAAGGTAATCGAACCCGGCGACGTTACATACAAGCAGGGCAGAACTATCAACGATGTGCTCGACCGCTTTGAGTACGGCCAAGCCAAGGTCGGGGAAAACAACCCCACCAACTACAGGCTGTTCAGACCGGACGACACCAGCAAGGCTCAGCCGCTTGTCGTAGTGCAGCACGGCGGCGGACAGGGCACCGATAACGAGTGCCATTTACGTTTCCAGAACAATTCCTTCTTTGCCTGGCCCGAAATCCAGGAGGAGTATCCCGCCTATGTGCTGATGCCGGCAAACTGCACAACCGCCGCGGGCTTCGACAACATCAAAGGCCTGATCGACGAAATGATTGAGGACGGCCTTGTGGATTCGAACCGCATCTACATTACCGGACACTCCATGGGCGGCAGCGCCACTTGGAACTTTGTCCTGCGATATCCGGAGTTATTCGCGGCCGTGGCCCCGCTCGCCACCGCGTTTGCCGCAACCTATAACGAGGATCAGGCTGCCGCCATTGCCGATCTTCCGATATGGGAGTTTACCACGCAGGGCGACAGTCAGGGCACGGGAGCAGTCAATATGAATGCAAACTGGGGCCCGCATCTTAACAACTACAAGTACACCTTACTGCCGCACAACAATATCCTGGAGTACAAAGGCATGTGGTACTCCACTCCGGGCGACGCCAACACCCCCGGCAAGCACGGCGCCTGGCTGATCGCTTACAACTACTACGGCTGGAACGACCTTCCCGAAGCCGAAGCATATCCGCACCTCGTTGATCACGAGCGCGGAAGGCTTGTCGACTGGATGTTTGCCCAGAGCAAGGCTGAGGCGGCTCCCGCGTGGCGTCTTGTCGACCCGGCTAATATTGAGCTTGGCAGAAGCTACCTTATCGTGTCCGAGCATGGCGCGCTTGTGAACGCGTCGACCAGGATCAGCACCCCGGGCGACGTCACCGGCGACACACAGGGCGGCATGGCGGCC
>JAVBTT010000028.1:0-11440 GCA_031556035.1 Oscillospiraceae bacterium | reverse complement strand
GTTCTTGCTTGACCGCAAGAGTGAAAAAGTTTGAAATTCAAGGCTTTCACGGATTCACTCCGAGAAAGCCTTTCTCTGCGAGCCGCCTTAGCGGCGACAGCTTGCCCTCGTTTTCGCTGACAAACTGTAGTTTGTCAGCAGTCTGCGATAGCCTGAAGCTTGCTACGGCAAGCTTTTGAAAATTTCTAAACGAAAGTCTTAACATTGGGTTTAGTATGATATCAGTCCTCTAAAATTTCAACCGTCATGTTTTCGTCAATCGGCTTTATTTCGCCGCTTGCCAGAAGCGTTTCAAAGCCCGCCAGCAGCCGTCTCGACCAGGGCTGTATCGCCGGGTAGAGGGGATGCACCCTCAGGAGTCCGGAGGGCGCTCCCAGCCTGAAGTGATAGCCGGAGCGCCGGTGCGGCATCTCGGTGGAGGGGTCCGCTATCAGGCCGATCAGTCCCGTGTAGAACACATCCCAGTGCCAGGCAACCGAGGCGTAGTAGTAGACCACGTTTCCCGCGGGGTCAATAGCGCACAGATGCCCGATCAGGCCAGGAAACGCCTTGCGCTGACAGGGGGCGTTGGGTATATAGGGCAGCCATATTATATCGCAGCCGTGGGCGGCAAGAGTTTCCTGCGCGCCGCGTCTGCCGGCTATGCCGCGGTTTGCCGGATCAAGGTAGTGCACGCGAGCGGAGGGGCGAGCCGACCGGGCGCCTTGCGCGAACGCCTGGACGTCGGACGAGCGAACCCCGGTTGCGGAGCGGCCCTTTATTGTCCCCACCGAACCGGTGCGGGTGAGGGAGCCAGCCAGAACCCCGCAGAGGAACGCGGCCTCCTCCGTCTTGCCGTAGTATGTGGGCAGAAAGCTGTCGTCCTTGGGCTCCTGGCATTGCAGCACGGTTACGCCTTTCGCCTCTAAAGCCACGCGCAGCGCGGCTGGAGCGAGCATAGGATCCGTTGAAAACAGCACGTCCGGGCAATTATCCGTGACAAATTCGCTCATAGCGTTGTACGCGTTCTTACCCTGAGGCAGGCCGGACAGAACGGAGATATCCACCTCGGGATACTGCGCGGAGAGCAGAAGCCGTCCCGCCTCGTGCGCCTTTGCGAAGAAATGAGTCTCCGGGTCGCCGTAGTAGGCAAACGCCACGGAAAGCCGCTGCGTCCTGCCAAGCAGCAGAGCGATAAGATTGGTCCGCTTGACAAGCAGGTCGGACAGATCCGCCGTATCGCTCATGGTATTTGAGCTTATCTCAGCACCAATGAGCTTAAACTGCGGCAGGCAGTTCTTTATGTTCTCCATAAGCTTTGCCCGGCGGGCACCATAAGGGAAGCCAAACACTTCGACATATTCGTGGAAAGCGTCTCCAGTGGTGAGCGGCAGCGAGTCTAAGCCAAGCTCATGATAGGCGCTTTTGAATTCGGAAAACGCGATTTTCATAAAACCTTCCGGCCACCCCGGATGTCTGGAGGCAGCCTCTGTGGCTGCCTTCCTCAGTTTTGTTATGCGTCCCGGCGCTGAGAACCACATATCACCGAGCGGAGCGCGCTTATTGTCCCCTATTATTTCGTAGAAGACGCTGATCTCAGGGCTCTGCTCGTCGGGAGATGGAAGCAGCCTTGTCACCTCGCCGAGCGCGGAGTATGCGCCGGAAAAGGCTAGGACGCTGACCCTTTTATTACCTTCGATCACATAATAGTGCCCCAGATATTCATAGGCCTTGATGGGGTCGCGTATTCCTTCCTCTATATGGTGGGAAAAGAGATTGGACCACTTTGAGGCAAATTCCGTGCTCTCGTCCAGAATTGGCATAAAATTTCCGGAAAAAGCGGACTGCCGCCCCGCCGCAAATGTCCCGCGTATTTTTTTCAGCGGTATTTCCACAAGACCCAGCGGTATTTCAGAACAGGTGTCCCTTTGGAGGGACTCCAGTGCCTCAAGCAGACCGGATCTGCCTCGGCTGTGCTGCTCAGTCAAATATTTGCGCCCTGCTTTTAAGGCCTGGCGGTAAGCCTCATGCGAATCCATAGGAAAAATTTGCGGCATTCCGCACTCCCCCCATTGCTACATAGTTTTCGTCAATTACAGCTAATTGTATAAGAGCATCTTTATTTGCTCGTCGTCCATATTTGATGAGTTATACCACTTCGCACCGGTGTCCTCGTCATTTACCGATTCTCCGGCAGCCGACCTTGCGGCGAGCTCCACTGCCTTATACCCTATCATGTATGGGTCCTGGGTGACGGAGCCCAAAAAAAGTCCGCTCCGCACCGCATCCTTTTGGCGCTCTCCCGCGTCAAAGCCCACTACAACACAGCCTTCCGGAAGACTTGCGCCTGACTCCAGCAGAGCGAGCAACCCGTTAGCCGCACCCTCGTTCGAGCAAAACACCCCGCAGAGACCACCCGGCGCAAGCGCATCCCTGGCTTTTACAATTATATCGCTTATCTCGGTGGATTGGGCAACTGCTATGATTATCTGAAGCGACGATGAAAAGCTATCGCCCACAAATCCGATTTGTGCCTGTATTCCGTCCTTCTCAGCCAGTTCAGCGAGCTTTTCCGCAAAGCCGTCCGAGCGGTCGATCAAAGAGCCGCTTGTGTAGTCCTGGGCCAGCACAGTGAAGACCGCCGGATTGCTTTCCGTAGCGGCCAATACTTTATCGCGGGCGCTCTCATAGAGTTTTTCGGCAGCGACTGCTGCCGCGGCCCGATTGTCAGTGGCGGCCAGGGCGGCTATTTGCCCGTCACCGGCGTCCGGTATACCCGAATCGAATGCAATCACGGGTATGTTTTTCAACTCTGCCTGAGCCAGCATCGGGAGAACAGCGTCGGCATCCTGAGCGGCTATACATATTGCGTCCGGTTTTTTGGCCAGCTCCTGCTCAAAAAGCTCAAGCTGAGCCGCGACATCGCCCTCATATTGAGGCGCCAAAAAATTAACCACAACATCAAAATCGGCCTGAGCTTTGAACGCCCCGTTTTTCACCACCTGCCAAAACTGGTGCTGATAGCCCTTGGCTATAACGGATATATACGGTTTACCATGCCCGCGCGTCCCTGCGCACGATGCAGAAAGACAGGCAAGGCACAGAAGAAGGGCGAGCACCCTGGACGCAGCTCTCAAAAATATCACTCCGTTTCGTCTCACGCCACCGGTTTACTAACCTGAACAATATTGCGGGAGTACCGGCCAGCGTTTATCAGTATATACTTACCATTCCGGAAAATCAATCTCCGAGCTTGAATAAAATCAATATAATGGTATAATAGAATAGAAAGCTACTTTTTATAGCGTGTTTTTAGCACATGTGGGAGGGTGTTTATGTCCGGACTCCTAACCAGAAGCTATCGTATCGGTACGGGAGAGGTAGATTCTTTCGGAATGCTTCGCGCATCCTCGCTCCTTTATTTTTTGCAGGAAGCCGCGACTGCGCATTCTGAGGAGCTCAATTTCTCGCGGGAAGATCTGCTTCGCTCGGACGGAGCCGTTTGGATACTCGCAAAAATAGCGTTTTATCTTCACAAACCGCTTAAATATCTTTATGACCTGGAAATAGACACCTGGCACAGAGGACCGTCAGGGGCCTGCTTTTACCGTGACTTCGATATACGCTGCGGAGGACGCGACGCCGGACGAGCGCTGTCAGCCTGGGTGGTGGCATCCAGAGAAACAGGGAAGACGCTTCGCCCGGCCAGCCTGCCTGAGCTTCCGGCTGCACCTGGAGACAGGCTGAAGTACACCGATACCCTGGGCAGGCTTTATGAGCCTGAGGATTGCGCCAAAGCCGGCGTGAGAATGGTGCGGTACAGCGATCTTGACGTGAACGGGCATCTGAACAACACCCGATATGCCGATATCGCCTGTGACGCGTTGGGGCTTCAAGAGCGCACCCCGTGCTATGTCAGCCATATGCAGATAAATTACAACGCCGAATGCAGGGCCGGGGACGAACTGCTTCTGTACACGGGAAGTGCGTCTGGTTCGGATTTTTATGTTACCGGCAAGGATGCCGCCGGTAAGCGCCGATTTGAGTCCAGGCTACATATCGAATCACTTTAATAAGAGGGGGAGGATACATCGTCATTTAACATGTTAAACTTTTACAGGTAAAATTCCCCTATTATTATAGCTGTCCGACTCGAATTATATTTTTATAGAAAGAGATTTGTATGAGAAGAATGATTGCGAGGACTCTGGCCCTGGCGCTGCTGGCCTCTTTTATGCTCATTTGCGTGCCCTTTCTCGCGATTGCGGCTAACGTTACCGCGCGATCGCAGGGGGACGGATATCCGGAGGCCGGCAAGGTTCAAACAGGCGCAGTGACGGTTAAAAAGAACGTCTACGAGTCATTTGGAGGCCAAGCAGGGATTGACGAGTATACGATAACCGCCACCATTATCCCGCCCCAAGGGGAGACGTTGCCGGACGGGCTTCCCGGCGTTCCAAGCGGCAACAGCTATAAACTCACTCTGAAAATGGGCCAGTCCGCCATCTTTGCCGGGCTTCCATATGGAACGACCTTCAAGGTTTATGAGGATCCGGACGATTACGGAACTGCCGAATACTACTCGTTCGCCACGACCTATACGGTGGACGGCTCAAACTCCGATATGCTGACCGTTAGCAAAAGGAGCCATACCATAGAGGTTAACAATGATTACAGAAAAAGCCCGTGCGCCGAGGGCTCGGTCAGGGTAACAAAGGCGGTGGCTGGAGAGGACGCCCCTGCAGAGGGGGAGTTCAGCTTCCTCATCACCTTCTACACAGACGCCCAAATACCAGGAATAAGTGATGAGGATCCGGATACGGCCGGCACACAGTACAGCTTCACGATCAATTACAGCGCGGACGGGACGGCGAACTCGCGGGTATTTACCGGAATTCCAGCCGGCACTCAGGTCGCTGTCCGGGAGACAACAACAGGTGAGTTTTCAGCGAGCTGCACAGTCAACGGCAATACCGGGGATGCCGGCACCACGCTCGGAAACTGCGAGCTGACCTTCATATGCACAAACACATATAGAGACGGCGCTGAAGACGGCCCGACCAAGGGCAGGCTAACGGTGCAAAAGCTTGTCCAGCTCCTGAACGGAGCGATTGAGCCGGCCGGCGCTTCCTATAATATCACTGTGTTGTTTATTTATACCGGCAGTGAAACGCTCCCTTCATTTGATGACAAGGATATTGACAAAGTCAGGCCGGGCATACAGTTCAAGCTCAGAGCCAGCGAGAGCATAACCTTTGATAATCTGCCTCCGGGGACCGAAGCGTCCGTTGAAGAGGATTCCGGCTCCTACACAGGGAAAGTGACAATCGACGGTATAGATAAAAACAATGTCATCATTTCCGGCAATCATGGAGCCACTGTCACAAACCGTTATGGAGATACCGACGTTCCCGTACCGGGGGAGCCGTCTGTCAAACCTCCCGCAACGCCCTCGGGATATTCAAGTCCGTCGGGATTTCCTTCCACTGACCCAGCAAGCCCTGATCCAAGCGCTTCAGCCAGCCCGTCAGGTGAAGAAATTGATGTCACCGATACTCCCCCCCCTCTGGTTCCGTATCCGGCAGACCCCTCGCCATCCGGCAAAACGCCCGACGGCATGCCGTACACCGGCGGCAGCATCGGATTTGGCTTTTTAGGTATGTTAGGTATCGGTTGTGTGGCGTTTGGTTTGGTCATAGGAAAAAAACCCGGAGCGTAGGGCCTGGGCAAAGGTTTGAAAAGGCGGCACGCGGCTGTGGCATTGTGCCGCCTTCGGCGTATAAAGCTCTGTATAATCCATACAAACATTCATATTTGTGGATTAATTGTTTCTGTTTCACTTCATTTTAATGCTGTTCAAAAGTTTATTACTAAAAATTCTGGGCAATTCTACAGACATGGGCGCTATTCGTACGAAAAATCTCCGACAGCCTCGAATTTTGGGAATCCCGCCCCGAAAGATGCCAGGCTGTACATCGGATAGTAAATCACAAGTCCGTTTTCTCCAAGGGCGCAGTTGCAGGATTTAAAATATCTCTTCGCATTCCGTCTCACATCGTTGTAAAACGACTCCCCGGCTTTCGCGCGGCTTGATGCCTGGTCTCCGAGGTCTCGGAGCAGAGCCTTGCGCCGCTTGCGCGCGAAAACAGGGGACAGCGGCGTCCCGCTTCGCAAATCCCAGTTGTCCACATGGCGCACCGCGACAGGCTCCTCCCCGGTGGAGGACTCAACCGAGTCCCAGAAAAGCGCAAGGATGTTACTTGAGTGGCGCACAATTTCATATTTTGTCTCCAGTCTGTGCGGTGTGAACTCAAGGCCGCTTGCCAGGCAGTCGCCTCTGGCCCGCGCCGCGCGCCGCGTCAGGGTGCTCATCGCATATTTGAGCCGCCTTTCCGCCGCTTCGTCGTAAAATCTGTTAATCCGCTCGCAGCTCCTGCTGGTTCCCGAGAGTTTGGGGAAGCTGAGCTCAATTTCCAACAATATGATTCCGTCCGCTTCGACGGTTTTTTTCAGGGTATTTTGGATAATTTCCGGCAAAACACTGTGATCCATTCGATATCACCCCCTTTATCATATGTAAAGAAATAATAGATGGTGAAGAAGAGAATCCGAAAATTAAAATAAGGTGGGTTAAGAAAATGAAAAAAGAGCTAAAGCAAGAACAGCTGGAGGCGCTGTGGAAAGCAGTGGTGTCCCTAGATACCCCTGAGAAAAGCCGGCGTTTTCTGAGCGACCTCTGCACCGAGGCTGAGCTTCAGGCCATGGGTCAGAGACTGCATGTCGCTTCCCTTCTCCGCAAGAAAGTCGTATATGTAGACATCTCGCAGCTTACCTGTGCGTCAACCGCGACTATCAGCAGGGTCAACCGGGCCCTGTGCTATGGGCAGGGAGGCTATGAGCTTGTCCTGGACGAAGAATGAGCGCCTACTCCGTTCTTGCCAGGCATTATGACGCGCTTATGGCGCATGTGGATTATACCGGCTTTGTCGAGGGACTTGAGCCCCTGCTGAACGGAGCCAAATGCGTTTTGGATCTCGGTTGCGGAACCGGCACGGTGGCCGCGCTGCTGTCCGAACGAGGTTATGATGTCATCGGGGTGGATTCCTCCGAGGATATGCTCGCAATTGCGCGAAACAAGACCGATAAGGTCTTGTTTTTGCGTCAGGATATGACGGCGCTCGATTTGTACGGAACTGTGCAGGCGGCTGTATGCACGCTGGACGGCCTGAATTACCTGACCGACGAGAAGGCGCTGCGCGAGGCTCTGAGACGCGTCGCGCTGTTTCTAGAGCCTGGCGGGCGCTTTGTATTCGACATGCACGCTCCAGGTCTGCTTGCCTCACGTCATGGAATGTCGCTCGTATCCAGAACCGAGGATGTGTTCTGCGTCTGGGAATACTCATGGAAAGCTCCCGTTTGCAGGATTTCTCTCAATATTTTTGAGAGAGAGGGAGCGTATTGGCGCAGAAGCTCAGAGCGCCACGCGGAGCGCGAGTACTCTCCCGGCAGGGTTGTTGAGCTGCTCAAGGAGGTAGGCTTTTCGCGCGTATCCGCAGATGTTGCCGGACTGAACCACTTTGACCTTGATCCTGGCGTCAGAGTGTTTTTCGTATGCGAAAGATAGAACCGACGCCTTATTACCGAACGGAGACCCGCGCCAGGCTTGTCTGGCGCGGGTCTCCGTTCGGCGTTATACTCTTCTTTTATCCGGGCTCACTCCGACGGCGTCCAGTCTGCATTTAGCCTCAGCATAGACGTCCGCCGGAAGCGGGCCTCTTCCCGAGGCGGCAATGTTGCTTCTCATATGTACGGCGTTGCCTGAACCAACGATAGCGGTTGTAACTCCCTCGTGAGTAATCGCGAAACGTATCAGAAATTCGTTGATATCTTCGCCCGTAGCGCAAAGCTCGCGAAGTCCCGCCGATTCTATGTTGGCCGAATGCGCTGGAGTATATCTATTAAGCACCCCTCTGGCTATCACGCCGATGCCCTTTTCGGCGGCGCGAGATATCGTGTGCTCGCAGTCACGTGTCAGAGCGCCGTAAACCGTCTGAATGCTGTCAAAGCAGCCCCAGTCCGCAAAGAGCTCAAAACCCTGGAGGCTGTATCCTGCGGGATACAGCGGGTCGGAAGGCCCCCCGTTTTTGAAGCTTACGGACACAGTGCCCACTTTGCCGGCATCTTTCTGCTCCTGCATGAACGCTATCGCGTCGTCAAACGGTCCGCTCAGATCCCCGGGCACCGGACCGTGTATCTGCCATATATCTATCCGATCGGTTTTCAGAGTTTTCAGGCTGGCGTCAAGGTTTCTTTGAAAGCGCTCACGGGTGAACACATGCGCCCCGCCTTCAGTCCACGTGTCGCAGCCACACTTGCTGGCCAAAACATATTCTCCTCGTCGGTGGGATATCGCCCTGCCGATGTGCTCCTCGCTCCTGATATAGTCCGGGGAGGTATCGATGAAAGCTATCCCCATGTCAAGAATCTCGTTAAGAAGCCTACCGGCCTCGCTCGAGTCCATGCTGCGTATCTCCATCGCGCCAAATCCCAGTATTGGCAGCGACAGGCCTGTTTTTCCAAGCTTTCGTTTGAGCATTGCTATCCCTCCCATAGAACATTAATGTTATTCGCAGGTATAAAAAGCGCGCCAAAACAATAACGTTATTTCGTAACCCGCCCGGCTGCGCTCTTCCTATTTGTCAAGCCGCGCCGCGAGCCGCCGGCCCTCCTCCTCAAAACCGGGCTTTCCGAGCAGCGCGAACATGTTCCTCTTGTACGCCTCAACCCCGGGCTGGTCAAACGGGTTGACGCCGAGCAGATATCCGGACAGCCCGCAGGCGAACTCAAAGAAATATATCAGCTTCCCAAGGCTCTGCGCGTTTTTTTTGTCCATGCTCACAACAAGGTTCGGAACCCCTCCGTCCATATGGGCTAGATAGGTGCCCCGGAACGCCTGAAGCTCAATCTCGCTCAGGGACTTGCCCGTCAGGAAGTTGAGGCCGTCCACGTTGTCCGGGTCAGAGGTCACAGCCATGGAGCCGGAGGAGTTCTCTATCAGCACAACAGTCTCAAACAGCGTCCGCGCCCCCTCCTGAATGTACTGCCCCATTGAGTGAAGATCCGCCGTGAAGCTGACCGCCGCCGGGAAAATGCCCTTGCCCTCCTTGCCCTCGCTCTCCCCGTAGAGCTGCTTGTACCACTCTGCCATGAATACAAAATCCGGGTCGTAGCATGCAAGCACTTCGATTGTCTTTCCTGCGCGATACAGCGCGTTGCGGGCGGCGGCGTATTGCCAGGCGGGATTTTCAAGACCGGGCACAGCGCAGATACCCATCATTTCAGCAGCCCCGGACAACAGCTCATCGACGTCAATGCCCGCCACCGCTATCGGCAAAAGCCCGACCGGGGTCAGCACCGAATAACGTCCGCCCACGTCATCCGGAATAACAAAGGTCTCATAGCCTTCGCTGTCACAGAGCTTTTTCAACGCGCCGCGCGCCGCGTCTGTGGTCGCGTATATGCGCCCCCTCGCGCCCTCTTTTCCGTATTTTTTCTCGCACAGGGTCTTCCAGAACCTGAAGGACACGGCTGGCTCTGTTGTGGTGCCGGATTTGGATATGACGTTTATTGAGAAGTCGCGGTCTCCCACCAGCTCGATTATCTGCTCGGCGTATGACGCGGACAGGTTGTTGCCCACGAAAAATACATCAGGAGTGTCCTTGCGTCTCAAATTATAGAAGCTGCCGCGCAGAAACTCTATAACCGCACGCGCACCAAGGTAGGAACCGCCTATGCCCACCACCAGCAAAACCTGGGAATCTCCCTGTATTTTCTTGGCCGCTTTCTTTACCCGGAGAAACTCATCCCGGTCACGTGTTCCCGGAAGCTTTACCCAGCCGGTAAAGTCACTGCCTTTGCCGGTGCCGCTCAAAAGCTCGTCATGGGCCTTTTCGAGCTCAGGTATAATAGAGTTTATGGCAGCTTGCTCAACTGCAGATACATCAACTTTCAAATTGAGAACACCCTTTCATATGTGAATACAGCCGGAAATAACTGGCAAGACCGACACCGTATCCGACCTTTTGTGTATTGTATACGATTTTGAGCGACTATGCAATAAGCTTGACGCATCAATCTATCATCTTAAATTTACGAAACGAGATGATGGAGGTTTTAAACTGGTATTAGTATTATTGATGGACCAGTTAAACCTTGCTGCCAGTGGCGAGAAAAATGCGCCGCCCGCACAGCGGGCGGCGCATTTTTAGGAGCTCTTGCGGCAAGATTTAATCGTGGAACCAATACTTACTCGAGGATACCATACTCCTGTAAGTTCTTCTATCTCTCAAATCGTTTTCCCTTGTTTTCCTAAGTAATAACGCATTGCTGTCAAATTGCTGTTCCATAGAGCGCCAGATATTCCCGTGGAGAACAGTGCATCAAGCTGTGAAAATTTCGGTGAAAAGAGCGTAATGTGGAATATCCGCAGCGCGAGGCGATATCGGATATGGATTGTCCACCAGAGTGAAGCAGGTAGCAGGCCTGCGAAATGCGATAGTGATTCAGATACTCCGTAAAGTGCATTCCCGCCTGTCTTACAAATAACTTTGAGAGATAGAAATAATCGTATTGCAGCACCTTGGCAACGCTTTGAAGTGTACAGGTTTCGCTGTAATGTCGATCAATATAGGCGAAAATTTGCTGCAAAATCTCCACCCGAGCGTGATTTTCGATTTGCACCAGCCGGGTAGATCGCATAAGCTCGTCGCATATCCGGTAAAGCAGGCTTTTTTTTGCATACATGTTATGCAAATTGTGCAAATCTGGCACAGTATCCAAGCTGATCACACTGTTCTCTGGTGCGCAGCCTTTGTAAACGGAGTGAAAGTCACCTATTATTTCCGGTGAAAATAGGACAACAGATATTTCGGATTCATGTGAGGAAGAAAATTCGTGTATCTGATTGCAGAAAATGAAGGATAACTGCCCCGCCTCCATTTGATATTGCCTCTGCTCGATTTGCAGGGAAAGCGTGCCGCTGTGTATAAAGATCAATTCATATGCTCGGTGCAGATGGGTTGGGAAGGATATATTTTGGCGCCTCTTGATGCTGAAGAAATCATCTTCTCTCATTGCATGATGCTCAAAAAAGAACATTTCTGTTACCCCCAGACAGCGTTGTAATATTAACCCAAGCAGAAACCTTCCATTCATGCATTTAAAAGGACTTGCTTCAAAAAGCCTCTTTAAAGCGGTGATAACGAATAGAACCCACATTCGTGAATTCTATTCGTTATCTGGAGGACGTTTACGCCTCCCGCTTACCCTTCGCTATGAAGATATTACGGGATTGCCACCGTAAATGTAAAGCTGTAGCTCGGGAACAGCTCGGCGTATTTGACGCCCGCAATAACCAGCTTCTGGCCTTCGCTGACGGTCACGCCTGAGATTGTAATGGCGT
>JAVBTT010000016.1:0-63143 GCA_031556035.1 Oscillospiraceae bacterium | reverse complement strand
TCCGAGCTGTCCAGCAACTCCTGCAGGCACTGGCTGTCATGTACATTGGCAGCGCTCACGGTAAAGCATACGATCATTTTGCTCTCCCTGTCCACCTTGACATGATCTTTATATCCAAAATGAAGCTCGTTGTTCTTTTTGGCCCAGCGGGCATCCGTGTCTTTCTGCTCCTGCTTGCGATCCGTCCACTCTTCCGGGATGTGCCCGTTTCGAATCTCTTCATTCTCCCGTCTGCTGTTGCGCTGCCGGGGGACATCCACGAATGAGGCGTCCACTATGCTTCCGGCGCGCGTTATCACGCCCTGCTTTTCCATCAGATCGGAAAACAGCGTGAAAAGCTCCATATCAGCCTCTGTTTCTTTCAGCTTTTCCTTGAACAACCATATGGTCTTCGCGTCGGGAACCTTGTCCTCCAGAGACAAACCAAGAAAACGCTGAAAGCTCAGACGGTCATTGATCACGTATTCGGTCATATCATCGGCTATATGGTACCATTTCTGCAGCATGACGATTTTGAACATCATTACGCTGTCAAAAGGAGGGCGTCCGCCGCGGCCTGTCGACTTGTGATGCAATGCTTTTTTCAACAGCGGCCGGAAGATTTCCCAATCCACTGCGCCAGACACCTTTTCCAGAGGATCGCCCATCTCGCTCAGTCGATTCAACCGCTGCTCCTCGGACAGTATATTATACTGCTGCATCCCACTCATCCGCCTTTGTTGTCTTTCCTCTATTGTTACATTTTTAATCGCTCTTGGGGAGGGTTTTTAGAGGTGCACATACCAAATGGAACTGGGATGTATGATGTAAAGGGTGGAAATGATAATCCACTACTAATACTAATCACTAATTAAAAACAGTCTATAATCCAGTCTCTTTGGGTGATACTTTTAATGGTATCATTGGTTAAGGAACAAATGGTGTCGCAGAGCCTGTCCACAACTTTATCCAGCGTGTCGAGAGCTCAGCTAGGAATAAATTCATGCAAACCGTGTTGCAGTACGGCAGTACGAGAAAGAAACTTTCTCCGGTCAGCGGTTCCACAGCGCCGTAAGCATATCGGTATTCCCGGATATGGTGGCAAGGTACGCGCGGTCGCGTTCCCTTGCGGCACCAGCAATATTTCGGTTTGTTAATCCGTCCGAACCCTGCTTCATCCTGAAACATCAAGCGGACTTTACCTGTGGATAACTTGTGGATAACTTCGCTTATTTCGCTGATTTGAGAGTTAATTTTTTTGAGGCTTCTATCGCCTCGGGAGTAGCGCTGTTCGGATGTTTGCTGCGCGGCATTATTTTGCGAAATCCATGGCGCGCCAAAACATAGTATATTTGACTTCCACCGATAGAATGACCAACCTTCTCTTCATAAGCTGCAGCTATCACACTAATTTCAATAAGCTGCCCTTTTTCTGCCTGCTCTGCAAATTGAGAAAGCAATGCCGCCTCTTCCTCAAAACTCATGTTTCGTCGGTTCCCTTTATAATGATTCTCGACGATTGCGGACAATCCATCTCGGTGATATGCTGATGTTAAATCCGTTATATATTGTTTGCAAAAACCCGTTTTCGCAGAAACGGCTGTCCGGCTGATTTTTGCCGCCCTCATCAACAATGCTTCAAGCCGTTTGTCTACATTTTTGTTCTTGTTATCTTTCTTCGCTTTCTTCAATTCCGCAATTTGCGTCTCGGTAAAGTGATATGATTTAGGCATATTTCCCCCTCGCTTCCCATACCTAAATTATACCACTTTATAAGACTATATGCATGCGTTTTATTTGGTGTTTAGTATTAAGACCCCCTCTCGGGGTCGACTTGGGGGTCAGGCTTTGGGCGGTCTTGTTTTTGGTCGGGATACCCACGCAATTATAGTTGCCGCGCCCCACAGTATCAGCCATGTCGACAAGCTGATGAACTACATACGATTCTGGCAGGCATCCGGTGAGAGCATCAAAACCGCGACGAGGACGAAAACGCGCTTGGCACAGCTTACCGAGGAAGGCATCTACACGGGCGAGACGTGTCCGTTACGATACGAATTATACGATAACGGACGCGTGAACTAGAAAGGCAATCCTGTCAGTGACATTCGCATCTGCGAGACTGAAGCCGAGGTTGTGCGCACGATCTTCCGGAAAACCGTGGACGAAGCATATTCTCGGCATAGGTCAGCGTAATAAACAAAGCCTTGCAGGGGTCTATGACATTAGTACAAAACTGTGTTCTCCCTTGACAACAGGATGTTCCAGGGAGAAGTGTCCGTTATGAAGACGGCGGACAGAAATATACTGCACGACATAACAAAAATAGAAGACATCACTGGGAGCACGAGCGGACCAGACGAAAAGGTATCGTCTGCCGCATCTCCCAATGATATCCTCAACAACAGTATACGCCCGGCGGAGCAAAAGGTCAACACGGACGAGCTGTATAAAACGCCGCCGGTAGGGGAATGCAGATAGACAAGGTAAATGTCGTCACCAGCGCGTACGCAAGAACTGGGCTTGAAAACTATATAAAGTCAAGTGATATTCTCTATTTAGACCCGAACAAAGAAAGAACCGCCAATTGGTTTCAGGCCCGGCGGCTACAATTGCCTGTGGGGGAAACCGAAGGTGGTTCTGTTAATAAAGTAGCACTGCTTGACGAAAAAGTCAAGGAGGTGTATTCGCCCCAAGATGACAGAAAATTCAAAACGTCGATGGAACTGGCTTTTGAACAGGCTAAGCAGAGTGGCTGCAACTGGCTGAAGAGGTCAGGTGGCAGCCGGTCATTGAAGAACCCTATGATTACTCCTCCTCTCGCCTATGCGAGCGGCAGGGCAATGATAGTTTTGAACAAATCCCCGTCAACCTCAAGGTTGAAGCTCCCCTTTTGAAGCCTGACAAAATCCTTGACTATCGCGAGCCCCAGTCCGCTCCCCTCGCCTCCCCGCGCCGAGTCCCCGCGAGTAAACCGTTCGGTCAGCTCGGACGCGTCTGCCTCCAGCTCATAGGCCGATATATTCTTTATCGTCAGCAGGCCCACACCGTCTCTTTTCTCAATTGTCACATAGACGCGGGAGCTGGAAAAGGCATATTTGAATATATTCCCGAGCAGGTTTTCCAGGCAACGCCACAGCATCCTGCCGTCGGCGCGCACCCTTACATTCTCACCGCTCACCCGGAAATCCAGCCCGCGCTCCTCGATCTTTCCCGACAGTTCCCCCAGGCTCTGATCTACAAGCTCCCGCAGCTCAATATCCTCGAATACGGGCGTTATACTCCCGCTGGACGCCTTAGCCGCCTCAAACAGGTCATCGGTCAGCTGCTTAAGCCTCGCGGATTTTTGCTCCACCACCTCAAGGTAGTGCGGCGCGTCCGGTGAATTAAGCCCCTCGGTTTTAAGCAGATCAACATAGGTCAATACTGAGGTCAGCGGTGTGCGCAGATCGTGGGACACGTTTGTAATCAGCTCCGTCTTCATCCGCTCGGCTCTCAGCTCGCTCTCTACCCTTGCCTGGAGCCCCTCCGATATTCCGTTTATATCCTCCGCGAGCTGCGTAAGTTTCCCCTTCCCCTTCAGCGTTATAACCGTATCCAGCTTCCCGGCCTTAACCGCCTTTACGCCCTTGATTATCCTGGTAAGCCCGTTCAGCCACAGTACTGTGATCACCATCGCTCCCAGCGTAAACAAAACGGCGACTACAGGAGCGTAAAATGTCGCGGCAACGGATATTGACAGAAGCGCCACGCACCCCGCCGCCATAATGGACAGCGGCATGCTGGACGCAAAGGCCACGCAAAAGCTCTTGACCGCGACCCACACCGCGCGAAGCAGGATCAGGCACAGGCTTCCGCGCCAGAACTCCCGGCGCTTTATCCTCTTTGCCACTGAAAGGGTGAGCTCTATGAACAGCATCCAACACAGCCCAAGCGGCACAAGGGACACCCAGTAGATCAGCCCGGAATCTAAAAGCGAGCCTCCGGACTGTTCCATTGTAACCGCCAAAATTACGGCGTTTATCGCAATAAGGGCAATTTGCACCTCCCAATATACCCTGTCGAGCCACCATATGCGAGTTTCGTCACTGCCGGGCCCCCTGCCCGCAGTCAGTATCAAATGTATAAAGCAGACAAGCGAAAGCAGCGCCAGCAGGCATATCAGGCCCAAATGCCGCCACGCCTCCGCCCGGCGCGTGTTGAACTCGTTTTCCCACCCGCTCAGCAGCTCATCCTCGATGCATATATACAGCGTGGTGCCATATGATTCATCCCTGCGCTCATCGTCGTTGACAACATTGCTTTCCAGCGCGTAATTGAGCGGAATAAGGGACTGGCTCTTTATAGCGTCAATTCCATGGCCATCAAGAATCAAATGCGCACGCCTGGCGGTGAAAAACTTTCTGTTGGGCTCTGTGTTGCTCAGCACCATATGCTTGGTGGAGACCCAGTAGTACACCCCGCCAATCGCTCCGAGCCGTTCAAAGCTGCGATCCTTCTCTGCCATCACCTCGTCGGTGTCCTCAGTTATCCAGCCCGACGCGTCAAGCACAGCGTCCATAATATATGTGGTTTTAGTATATAACATCTGGGAACCGTAAAAGCTGTCCAAAGTTAAAAAATCAAAATAGTTATTTGAACCGTACGTGTGATCGTCGGGCAGCTCCGTCCCGCCCATCCATATTGCAGCCGCCACCGCGCCTAAAGCGAACGCGACGCACAGCAAGAACGACACAGCCTTGACCCAGCTATTCCTCGCGAAGCTTCTCAACCTTGTATCCAACGCCCCACACCACCTTTACGTATTTTGGGTTTTTGGGATCGATCTCGATCTTCTCACGCAGCCGCCTGATATGCACCGCCACCGTGTTGTCCGGGTTGAAGGCCGGCTCGTTCCAGACCTGCTCGTATATCTGGTCGATTGAGTAGACCCTCCCGGGGCTCTTCATCAGAAGGCACAGTATCCCGAACTCCATCGGGGTGAGAGAAACCGGCTCGCCGTCCACCGTGACCTCCTTGCGCTCGTCGTCCAGCGC
Source organism: Oscillospiraceae bacterium (assembly GCA_031556035.1). Lineage (GTDB taxonomy): Bacteria > Bacillota > Clostridia > Oscillospirales > UBA929 > JAVBTT01. Next base: position 58,128 of record JAVBTT010000016.1, on the reverse strand, counting down.
GAGGCCTCCGGTACGGTATACCCCTGTCCTGACAGGCATCGCACCGAGCTGGGTGTAACGCCTTAGCAGGCTTTTCACTCTGGCGATCAGCTCCATCGGATGAAACGGCTTCGCCAGATAGTCGTCCGCCCCCATGCCCAGGCCGAGTATCTTGTCGCTCTCCTCGGTCTTTGCGGACAGCATCAGTATGGGCACGTTGCTCCTCTCCCTGACCTTGACCGCAGCGCGCAGGCCGTCCATATTCGGCATCATGACATCGAGTATCATGAGCTGGAGCTCCCTCTCCTTCAAAACATTAAGGGCCTCTATGCCGTCGTGGGCCTGAAAGACAGCGTAGCCCTCGTTGCGAAGGTAGATAGAGACAGCCTCACAGATGTCCCTGTCGTCGTCGCAGACCAGAATATTCACGGGTTAATCCCTCCAAGTTTTCCAATACAACTGTATTTTAACAGCGGCTTCTTACAAAGTGAAGATTAAATTTCTTACGTAATTATTAACATGCCAATATATTTCTCACAACAGAAAGGTCAGATTATCCCCTCCCCGCGCATATGATTCTATATGGGACAGGGAGGGGTTATATATGCGGAAAATACGGCTGCTTTTGCCTCAGCGCCTGCATGTGGCGTGGCACAGGGGCAGGCGCAAAAGCATTCTGAAGATATTGCTGATAGTGCTGCTTCTTTTCGCGGCCTTCTGGCTCTGCGTGTTCTGGATAGACAACCACTTCAGGCCCATTATAACCCAAATGGCAAAGGTGCGTGTAGACTATCTGGCGTCCAAGGCCATCAACGAAGCCATAATGAAGAAGATTGACGACGGAAGCCTGGATTACGGCAAGATGGTATACTTCGAGAAGGACATATACGGACAGATTACAGCGCTGAAAACCGACATGATAAGGATAAACAAGCTGAAATCCGAAATAATCAGCGAGGTTCTGGACGCGGTGGAGGGCATAGGCACCTCCGACCTGGGCGTACCGCTGGGCAATATTATAAACGGTGACCTTCTCTCAGGCCGCGGGCCGCGCATCCCGGTACGCATAATGCCCCTGGGCACCGCGAGCGCAAACTTCAGGCACTCGTTTCAGTCGGCGGGCATAAACCAGACAAGGCACCAGATCATGATGGAGGTGCAGGTGAGCATTGATGTGCTCATGCCCGGCTATACTGAAAACACGGTCGTCACGGTGGAGGTGACCGTGGCTGAGACCATCATTGTCGGCGCGGTGCCCGACAGCTACACGCACTTTGAGGACGGCGGCCAGATTTTTTCCAGCGGTGAAAAATACTCGTCAGCGCTTGAACCTTGAGAAGCGATTTGTTATAATCACACCGAAGAGCGCAGCCGGGCAAGTCTGCCTGTAGGGGCGGCTATTAGCCGCCCGCCGTTACGCATGTTTTTAGACAACGGGCGTGGTCTGCCCGTCGGAGCGACAGAAAATGGGTTTCTACTTTGCCTCCCTTGTGAAAGGGAGGGGGACCGCCGCCCTGCGGCGGTGGAGGGATTCCGTGGAGGCATCCCCCTGTCACAGCTGTGACATCCCCCTTTGACAAGGGGGACGGGGCGCTTCAGTCTCCGCGTATCCCCACGACTTTGTAGGTGCCGCCGCCCCAGACCTGCCCACAGTATCCCCCCTCACGGAAAACGCCGTGCCCCCGCATGAAACAACACTTAAGGAGCGGTTTATACATGCTTTATAGAGAACTCGGCAATACCGGCCTGCGGGTCGGCGAGATCGGCCTCGGATGCGAGCATCTCGACGGCAAACCGTATGAGCAGGTCGAGGAAACCATAAACGCAGCGCTGGAGCATGGCGTCAACCTGCTCGATGTTTTTATGCCGGGCAGGGAGGTCCGGGAGAATATCGCCAAGGCGCTGGGCGGCAGGCGCAGTCAGGTTATGATACAGGGACATATCGGCTCCACCGATGTAGGGCAGCAGTATGACATAAGCCGCGACATGCCCACTGTAAAGCGTTATTTTGAGGACATGCTGCGCGTTTTCGGCGGCTATATAGAGCTGGGGATGATGTTTTTTATTGATTCCGAGGATGATTATAAAAATGTCTTTGAAACTGATTTCGCCGCCTATGTTGAATTTTTAAAAAAACAGGGCTATATCGGCCATATCGGCTTCAGCTCGCACAATCCGGCGACAGCGGTCAAGGCGATCAAAACGGGTCTGCCCGAAATGCTGATGTTCAGTATAAACCCGGCGTTTGACATGCTGCCGTCCGAGGAATACGCTCTGGATCACATTGAAAATGGCTTTGACCCGGATTTGTTCCGGGGCGTCGACCCTAAACGGGCAGAGCTTTATAAGCTGAGCTCGCAGAGGCAGATAGGCATAACCGTTATGAAAACGCTGGGCGCGGGAAAGCTGATATCACCGGAGCACACCCCGTTCGCGAGGCCACTAACCGTCCCCCAATGCGTTCACTACGCCCTTTCCCGTCCCTCCGTCGCCAGTGTGCTGCTCGGCTGCAAGACGGCGGATGAAATCCGGGACTCCATGCGGTATTTTGAGCTTGACGACTCGGAGAGGGATTACACCGACATTATCGGAACAATGCGAAACGACTTCAGGGGCAACTGCGTCTATTGCGGTCATTGCCAGCCTTGCCCCGCCGGAATCGACATCGCGGCCGTCAACAAGTATTTGGACATCGCCCGGCTAGACACCTCAAATATACCGCCCTCCATCCGTTCCCACTATCTGGCTCTGCCCCACGGCGGGGGCGACTGCACCGGCTGCGGAGGCTGCGAAAGCCGATGCCCCTTCGGAGTGCCCGTCATAAACAATATGGCCGAAGCGTCGGGTTTTTTTGGCAATTAGAGCTCTCACACTAAGGAGGATACCACCGCATGGATGAAATAAGCTCCCTGCGCGAACGGCTTATAAAGGCCTCGGACGCTTACCATGTCAAGGATAATCCCGTTATGTCGGACGAGGAGTACGATATTCTGATGCGGCGGCTGCGCGAGCTTGAGGAGCAAAGCCCCGAGTTGGACAGGCCCGACTCCCCCACCCATATTGTCGGCGGCTCCGCTGCGTTTTCTCCGGTGCCGCACCCTGTCCAGCTCCAAAGCCTGAACGACGTGTTCTCATATGAGGAGCTGGGGCAGTTTGAGGAGCGCGTGCGCTCGGCGCTGGCAAAGTCCGGATATGACGGCGAGATACTCTACACCGTCACCCCCAAGATAGACGGCCTGTCGGTCGCGCTGACCTATCAGGACGGCGCGTTTGTCCAGGGGGCCACGCGCGGGGACGGGCTCACCGGCGAGGACGTGACACACAACCTGCTCACCATAGAGAGCCTTCCGAAAAACATTCGCGCGGACGGCAGAATGGTCGTGCGCGGCGAGGTCTACATGCCCAAAGCCGTCTTCATGGAGCTCAACTCCCGTAATGAGGCCGAGGGCAGGCCGCTCATGGCCAACCCCCGCAACGCCGCCGCCGGCTCTCTCCGCCAGTTGGACGCCACCGTCGCGGCACGGCGCGGCCTCGCGCTCCTTGTATACAACATCCTGTACTGGGATCGGCGGATGCCAGAAACCCACGAGGACATGCTGAGCGCCTTGGAAAGCCTGGGCTTTCCAACTGTCAGCCATCAAATGGCATCGTCCTCATCGGATATGGAACAGGCCATAGGCGCCGTGGATAAAGCAAGGGAAAACTACCCGTTTGAAATAGACGGCGTGGTAGTAATGCTCTCCTCCCTGGCGCAGCGGGCCATACTGGGCGAGACCTCAAAGGCTCCGCGCTGGGCGGCGGCGTATAAATTCCCCCCCGACTGCAAGAGCACGATTCTCAAAAATATCAGCATACAGGTGGGCCGCACCGGGGCTCTCACCCCCAAGGCTGAGCTTGAGCCCGTCCGGCTTGCCGGCACCACAGTGCAGAACGCGACCCTGCACAATCAGGATTTTATCAGCGCCATGGACATCCGGATTGGAGACACAGTGCTTGTACGCAAGGCCGGGGAGATTATCCCCGAGATAATAATGGTGGAGTACGACAAGCGGCCGCCGGGCGCAGCGCCGTACGTTTTCCCGGACAAATGCCCGGAGTGCGGCTCCGAGGTGGAACGGCAGGAGGGCGAGGCGGCGGTGCGCTGCCCCAACCTGGGCTGCCCCGCGCAAAAGCTGCGTCTGCTGATTCACTTCTGCTCGCGCGGCGCGATGGACATCGAGGGGCTAGGAAGCTCCACCTGCGCCCTGCTGATAGACAGAGGCCTGGCGGAGACTCCCGCCGACCTCTACACGCTGGACTGGAGCGCACTGTCCGGGGTGGAGGGCTTCGGGGACAAATCGATACAAAACCTCCGCACAGCGGTCGAGGATTCCAAGAGCCGCGACCTGTCGCGGCTGCTTTTCGGGCTGGGCATCCGCCATGTCGGCCAGAGGGCGGCCCGGCTTCTGAGCGAGAGCTTCGGCTCCATGGATGCGCTGCGCTCAGCGGGCGCCGAGGATATGACCAGAATACCCGAGATAGGTGACGCCATCGCCGGCAGCGTCAGAGCTTTCCTCGGTTCCCCGGAAACCCGTGAAACGCTGGATAAGCTTGCCGCCGCAGGCGTCAATATGACCGGAGAGCGCCGGGTCTCCGGCCAAGCGCTTGAGGGCAAAACCTTCGTGCTCACCGGTACGCTTGAGCGCTTCACCCGCGACGAGGCCTCTGAGCTCATACGGCGGGCCGGAGGCAAGGTGTCGGGAAGCGTCTCAAAAAAGACAGGCTTTGTCGTGGCCGGGGACGAGGCCGGCTCCAAGCTGTCCAAGGCCCGCGAGCTTGGCGTCCCCGTGCTTTCCGAGGATGAGCTTATAGAAATGCTCGGCGGCGCGGAAGTATGATCCCACATTTTACATCAAGCGTATTAGGATTTTTAATGTCGAAATCGGTTGTTTTTTGACAGTTGTCATGATAGAATAGTCAATGCACAGACGCCATATTTCCCCGCCTTTGGCGGGGAAATATGTGTTATTGATGTACCAGTTAAACCTTGCCGCCAGTGGCGGGGAAAATGCGCCGCCCGCACAGCGGGCAGAGCATTTTGAGGAGCTGTAGCGGCAAGGTTTAATCGTGGGACCAATATTACTCGCGCCGGGAAATGGAGGCCTCCTATGTCAGATTACTCTCTGAGCGGCCAGCTCAACATATCGGCCTCCGACTGCGACACTCTGCTCTCCATTGGAAGCGGACCCGCCGCTCTTGTATACCTGTATCTGCTGCGCAGCGGAGGCAAGCGCCCTGGCGACGAGGAGATATCGGCTTTGGGTCTTTCCAGGGGGCAATTCGACAACGCCGTTACCCTGCTTGAATCATCGGGGCTTCTGAAAACCAACGGCCGCTCCCCCGGCCTGCAAAACGACTCCCGCCCGGCCTACCGCGCGGACGAAATCGCCGCTGGCATCAGGCGCGACGCGGGCTTTGCCGCCGTTGTGGGCGAGATCGAAAAGCTGCTTGGCAAGGTGCTGAGCTCCAGCGATATGCAGACGCTGTATGCCATGCTTGAATGGCGCGGTCTGCCACCCGTCGTAATACTGATGCTGGCTCACTACTGCGCTGACGACATACGCCGGACATACGGCGGCGCAGCCCGCCCGCCCACAATGCGGCAAATTGACCGTGAGGCCGCCGTCTGGGAGCGCGCGGGGATTTTTTCACTGGAAGAAGCCGAGGAGCACATAAAGCTGCTTGAGCGCAAGCGCGGAGCCCTGGCCGAGGTCACACGCCTGCTGGGCATGTCGGGCAGACAACCCACCCCCACCGAGCAGAAATACATAGACAGCTGGCTCTCCGCAGGCATAACCCCAGAGCTGATAGGTCTCGCCTATGACAAAACAGCGGTGAACACAGGGAAAATGACCTGGAAATACTGCGATACAATACTGCAAAGCTGGGCCGCGAAGGGGGTCAAGGATCCCTGCGACATTGAAGCCCTGGACGGCAAAAAGCCGCCCGCCCACCGTGCAAAGCCTGGCCTGAGTCCGGACAAGCCCCCTGTCCCGGGGAGCCGCGAGCTCGACTCCGTGGCAAAAATACGCGAGCTGATACAGCAGCGGGAAAAGAAGTGAGCATATGTCCTTTGACCCTTTGATACTCAGGGAAGTCAAGCGCGATTTAAAAACAGATCAGGCGCTGCGCTCCATGGACTCTCTGCGAGCATTGGACGAGCTTTCGAAAGAAAACCCCAGGCTGAGAGCGATAAACGCGGAGCTGCACTCGACGTTTATTGGCTTTGTCGACAATCCTCAGAGCCTCGATATCGTCGAGCGCCAGGCCTCCCTGCTCGCCGAAAGGGATAATATCCTGCGCTCGCAAGGATGCAGCCCAGGCAAACTCATAAAACCGGGCTGTCCTCGCTGCCGAGGTGAACTCTACATAGACGGTGCGCCCTGCGAATGCCTGAAAAAGGCCTACGCCAAGGCGCAGACCCAAAAGCTGTCCGAAAAGCTGGATATTAACAGGATGCGCTTCGAAAACTTCAACCTTGAGCTCTATTCAGGAAAGATTATCCCCGAATACGGCATATCCCCCCGTTCAAACATGGAAATACTCTTTGAAAAATGCGAGGATTACTCCGCGAATTTCAATGAGATGGGCGTGAGTCTGTTCTTCAACGGCGGGGTAGGCTTAGGCAAGACCTTCCTGTCCGCCTGTATTGCCGGAGATGTCAGCCGGGCCGGTTACTGGACGGTATACGAAACGGCTATAAACCTGTTTTCGGCCATGGAGGCCCAAAAATTCGACCGCGAGGACGCGGACGCCCACGCGGTGGGCGCCTATCTGGGCTGCGACCTGCTGATAATAGACGACCTGGGCACCGAGTTCCTGTCCTCCTTTGTGCAGACGGCGCTCTATCAGGTGGTGAACACCCGTCTGTGCGCGAAAAAAAAGACGATTATAAACTCAAACCTGATGCTGGGGGACTTTCGCCAGCGCTACGCGTCCCAGACCGTGTCCCGCATCGAGGGGGAATACGAGCTGATGTTTTTCTTCGGGCGGGATCTGAGAACGCTCTAAAAAATTATAATTAGGGGCGGGGTAATATGGGCGGGTTTTCAGTAGTTATATTAATGGCGGCGCTCGGCGTCTTGTTTATCTTCGCTATTATTGCCGCGTTTATCTGCTTTTTGTTCTGCGTCGCTTCGGGCATCGTGCTGCTGGTGGTCAACGGTCGCCTTCGCGTAAACCCTGAGTTTCGCGAGCGCCACGGCGGATTGTCCGTTACCGGCAGGGTATGCGGAATACTGTCAATCTCGGCGGGAACCGTATCGAGCTTCATGCTCGCGGCGGCGATTATTTGTTCTTTTCTTAATGGGATGGCGGCAGCTTACCTGTACATAATCTCGGTCGTAGCCGTCCTGGTCTCGCTCTCGCTCTGCATAGCCGTCGGGATAATTCTGCTTGTCGTAAGCTCGCGCATCTCCAAAAACCCGGAAATCAAAGCGCGCCACAGGGCGCTGAGCATTGTCTGCAAGGTGTTAGGAATATTCTCGGTCTCCGTCGCGGGGCTCACGCTGGGGCTGCTGACTGCGGCAGTGGTGCAGGTAATGGTGATGTAGGGCGGGTGTTTTGTGGTGGAAGATAATTCTTATTACAATTTGAAGGCAATCCAATTTAAAAGTTGACATATCGCCGCAATGCATGTATACTGGGACAGTACCAATCATTGACGGGTATAATTTATTTAAAGAGGTATTGCTATTTGAACTTCCAGGACAAAACCATCGTCTGCAAGGATTGCGGAGAAGAATTTACATTCACAGTGAGTGAGCAGGAGTTTTTCGCAGAAAAAGGATTTACGAATGAGCCCCAGCGCTGCAAGTCCTGCCGTGACGCCCGCAAGAACGCAGGAGGCGGCAGAGGAGGACAGCGCGAGATGTTCAGCGCGGTTTGCGCGTCGTGCGGAGCCGATTGCAGGGTTCCCTTTCAGCCGAGAGATGATCGTCCCGTTTATTGCAGCGATTGTTTTTCAAGAAACAGATAACAACATGATATTTAAATACGCTTTCGGGCGTATTTTTTATAGCTATTCGCTATCTGAGTTCCAGCTTCTCCGCCCTCAGCAGAGCGGCGTCGCCGTCGTCATGGCTCACCATGACGACGGTTTTGCTTTGCATGTATTCAAGTATGAGCCCAGCGGCGTTTTTGCGGGAGGCTATATCCAGCCCCTTAAACGGCTCATCCAGAAATAAAACCTCCGGCAGGACAATCAGCGCCCGAACCAGCGCCACCCTGCGCCGCATACCGCCGCTGAGCTCCCTGGCAGGCTTGCGCAGGCTGTCCGCGAGTCCCAGGCGGCCGAGTGCCGCCTCTATCTCCACTTTCGGCTGCCCGTCCGCGCACACGAGCCTCACGTTTGACACAGCGCTCAGGTTCTCGCACAGCCTGTCCTCCTGAAAAACAGCCGCGATTTTCCCGCTCCCAAGTCCCCTTACCGTTCCCGAATCCGGCGGCAAAAGCCCCATCAGCACATGCAGCAGCGTTGTCTTTCCCCTGCCCGACTGCCCCGTAACGCATGTGACCGAGCCCGCCTCAAAGGTGTACGAGAAGCCGTCCAGCACTGTCTGAGCGCCGAAGCGCTTTGTTATCCCATCGGCGATTATATCCAAAAACATCACATCCTTTCAAGCCTGCGCACAAGGCTGTCCAGCCCCAGCAAAAAAAGCCTCTCAAACAACAGGCTGGCGGTGATGATTACGGCAGTCCACGCGAACAGGTCGGCGGTCTCCAGATATATCTTGGACTGATAGAGCCGCTCCCCTATCGAGCCCTTAGGCATCCCTATCACCTCGGCCGCAATGCCTGATTTCCAGGCAATCCCAAGTGAGACCGAGCAGGCCGAACGGAAAAACGGCATCACCTGCGAGAGATAGATATACCTCGCCCTGCGCAGCGGCCTCACCCTGAACACGTCCGCCATCTCCAAAAGCTTCGCGTCCGTTCCGAGTATCCCCTGGAGCACATTGGTGTAGATTATCGGCAGAACCATTAGAAACGAGCAAAACACCGACAGGCTGCGCGAGGATATCCAGACCAGCGCAAGTATCACAAATGAGGCCACCGGGATTGACTTTATTACCGCGATCAGCGGATAAAACAGCTCTCGCAGCCTGACAAAGCGGGAAGCGAGAACCGCCATGACCACTCCCGAAAGGGCGGCCAGCAGGAAGCCCGACACAATTCGCAGGAATGAATACAGCAGTGAGCGCCAAAAAACCGCTTCACGGCAGAGCTCAAAAAGGCGTAGCACAACTGCGGCGGGAGACACAAGAAGTATCTCCTGCCGCAAAAGCATGCTCCCGAGCTGCCAGACAGCCAGCCACACGACGACAGACCACAGCCTGACTTTCTCCGAGCCCTTTTTACTTCCCCCTGTAATAGAAGGCCTCATCCGGCAACGCGCCCCCTATAGACTGCGGATTCTGCCCGTAAAGCGCCTTGAGATAGCCCCCGAGCTTATCGGCCATATCGTCGCCGCCCATATACACGATATTGCACTTGGGCAGGGCTTTAACAGCCACGGCCTCTGGCACGATATCGTACTTCTCAATCAGCTTTGCCGCCTCGGCCGTGTTGGCGTTGACCCAGCCGACTGAGCTCTCCAGTCCCTCCAGGAATTCATCCACCGCCTCGGGGTGCTGCTCTATAAACTCGGTTCTCGCCACCACAACCCCGGTTATCAGGGCGGATTTGTCCTCCCCAGTCTGCAGGGCCTCCCACTCGGCGTTCAGGTCGAGCGCGACGCGTATGCTGTCATCCTTCTGCATCGCCGTGGTCACAAAGGGCTGCGGCAGCATAGCTATCGCGGTTTTATCCTGAGTCAGCGCGGCCACGCATTCGGCGTGCTCTGACTTGAACTCAATCGTCACGTCCTTTTCCGGGTCAAGCCCGCTGCCCCTCAGCACATAGTTGAGCACATATTCAGGCACGGCCCCCTTACCTGCGGTATATATCGTTTTGCCGCGCAGATCGGCGGCGCTCTTAACAGTGTCCCCTCTTTCAACGATATACAGCACCCCCAGGGTATTAACCGCCAGCGCCCTCACCTTGCCGTCCGTGTTGTTGTACAGCACGGACGCGAGATTGGCCTGCACTGCCGAGATATCCAGCTCGCCCTTGACAAGCGCGGGCGTTATCTCGTCAACGGACGGCGCTATGGTAAACGAGTAGTCGTTGCCGAGATCGGCGCTTTCAGAGTCGTCCATAAGCTTGACCATGCCCATCGCGGTGGGCCCCTTCAGGGCGGCCACCCGCACCTTCACCCTCTCGGCGGGCGCGGAGGGCGTTTCTGACGCGCAGCCGGTAAACGCCGCTAAAACAATGATAACTGCCGTTAATAATCCGATGATTTTTCTCATATTTCCTCCTTAGACTGTCTGTTGTATCCTTTGTCGCCATAGGGCTGAAGCCTCTCAAGCCATGCCCTCTCCATCCGCTTTACCTCCCAGGCAACATCTGAGATATCCCCCGTCCCCTTTTCCTCAAGCACCTCATATGTGAAGCTCTCCGGGCCGAGCACCTTCCAATCCCGCTGTAGCGCGGAATTGGGATGCTGCCCCATGTCGAGCTGACCTTTCATCGTGTGCCACTTGTTTTTGAGGTTGGGAAAGCCCGCCACGAACACCTTGCCGTTTGAGGTATTTGTGACACGCACCACCCCCATTTGCGTCTCTATTTGCTTATACTGCTCCAAAAGTTCTTTACGCTTCTGCTTATCCAATTGAATCCGTCCTCCTGTCGGTATATGTTTGCGAAATGTACAACTGTGGAAAATGCTCATAATGTGCATTAAAAAGCATTCCAAAGCAACATAAATATAAACACACATCCCCAAGCATTTCCCGTAAACTTCTTAACCATTAACATACCATAAATGATAATCATTATAGTAAACATCTCAATAATGCTTTCTGCTGTAACACCAATTGCTCCATGTATGAGAATGCAAAGAATAGCGCAAATGATAGCTCCCCAGTCTAACCATTTGTTTTTACTGGGATATCTTTTATTAATTTTATCACTGATTATAACATAGTTAAATCCCTCGAAAAATCCCCAAGCTGTTGCTGTAATTGTCATACCGATTACATTTATGGGGAATCCGCTGGATAGTATCTCTTTTGTTGTCATAACAGACTGAAAGGGCAAATAACTGGTAGCATTCCCTGTCACAACGGCAAAGATGATATAAGGAACGAAACATAAAGAACATAAAAATAAAGAAAGAACAACGCCCTTTTTTCTTAAACCATGAGAGAGAAAACCTTCTTTTCTAAAAACAGATACAATACTAATGCCCAGACCTGCAAGGCTAAATTGGAAAACAGCCGCTAAAAATACACGAAAAAGAACATTAATACTATTGTCCTTAAAAAATGTAGTGATTTGAGTTTGCAAGACAATATATAGTCCAAGTGCCGCAAGCGAAGTTATTATAATAATCCATAAATCCGTATCCAAGCGTCTTTGCTCAACTGATAATTCTTTTTTTGCCATAAACTCATCTCCTGTCCAAAATGTAAATTATCTTCACTTATTATATGTAATGATTCAGGCTCATAGCTCCTGAAAATTACGGTCGATTTTTTTCGCTCGCCCGAAAAGGCGTAATATCCGGGCTTCATAAGGCCCGGGATCAACCGCAGACGCAATGTCCACGAATATTTTCCACAGCTTCCATCCTCCGGTTTGAGTTAACGCCAAAAACACAAGCGCCGCTCACGCGGCGCTTAAAACAAGTCCTTCTTCTTCAGTATCACCGCGATACCGGTCACAAGCAGAAGCGATATCGCCGCCGGAAACCACGGAGTGTTGAACGGCAGCCATCGGCCAAACTCAACGTTCATGCCGTAAAACCCGAAGACGATGCTCGGCACCGTTATGAGTATGGTTATGCTGGTAAGCACCTTCATTATTACGTTTAGGTTGTTGGATATAACCGAGGCGAACGCGTCCATCGTCCCCGAGAGAATCGAGCTGTAGATGTTCGCCATCTCAATGGCCTGCTTGAACTCGATCAGCACATCCTCAAGCAAATCCTGGTCTTCCTCGTACATCTTGATAATCCTGCCGCGGAACAGCTTTTCCAGCGTGACCTCGTTGGCCTTGAGGGAGGTTGAGAAATACACCAGAGACTTCTCAAGCCCCAGCAGCTGAATGAGCTCTTTATTCCGCTGGGATTTGTAAAGCTGCTTTTCAACGTATGTCGAGATTTTTTCGATCTGATGGAGATACTGCAAAAAACGGCCCGCCACGCGCAGCAGCATAATCATAATAAAGCGCGTCTTCATCGCGGTGTTGACATTTTTCACACGCCCGTCCGCGATCTCCTGGATCGGCGAGACCTCCTTGAGGCAGACGGTAACCACGTTTTCAGCCGTCACGATTATCCCCAGCGGAAGGGTCGAATAGGTGACCGCCCCATCCTTCTCGGTATACGGAATGTCTACAATTATGAGCGCCTGCTGGTTGTCCTCCGTCTCAATGCGGGAGGTCTCCTCCTCGTCGAGCGCGGCCACCAGAAAAGACTTGTCAATCCCGAGCTCGTTCCCGACTATCTCAAGCTCGCGCTCGGTAGGGTTGACAAGATTGAGCCAGCAGCCCGGCTCAATCTCAGTGCGCTCAACTATCCTGTTGTCCACCGTCTTAAGAATGGACAGCATTATTTCTTGTTGAAAATTTTAAAGATGGATTCGAACGGATCCTCCTCCGGCTCCTCCTTGGGAGGCGGGGGCGCGGTCTTGGCCGCGGCGGGCGCGGAGGCCGTCTGAGAGGATGCAGCCTGAGCCTGCGCGTTGGAGAAATATCCGCCCGCGGGCTCCTCCGCGCGCGCCTCGTCAAAGCCGGTGGCGATGACAATGACGCGTATCTCGTCCTCCATCGACTCGTCAATGGCAGCCCCGAATATTATATTGGCGTCGTGGTGCACTGCCGCCTTTACCATATTCGCCGCGATCTCGACATCCTCAAGCCCGAGGTCGGGGTCGCCTGTAACATTTATTATAACGCCCTTCGCGCCGTTGATGGTGGTTTCCAAAAGCGGGCTCTGAATCGCCATTTTGGAGGCCTCCTCGGCCTTGTTCTTGCCGGCGGAGCGGCCAACGCCGATGTGGGCGTAGCCCGCGTCGCGCATGACAGCGCTGACGTCGGCAAAGTCGAGATTTATCAGCTGCGTTGTGTTGATAAGGTCGGAGATGCTCTGCACCGCCTGCTTGAGCACGTCGTCCGCTATTTTAAAGCCGGTGGCGAAGGATATCTTCTCTGTGGACACAAGCTTGAGGCGCTCGTTGGGTATGGTTATCAGGGAGTCCACGCGCGCACGCAGCTCCTCAATGCCCGCCTCCGCCTGCCTCATGCGGTGTGGGCCCTCAAAATGAAACGGCTTTGTGACTATGCCTATTGTAAGGATGCCCTGCTCGCGGGCGATATCCGCGATTATCGGGGAGGCTCCCGTGCCGGTGCCGCCGCCCATCCCGGCGGAGATAAACACCATATCGGTACCCTCAAGCAGCTTGGTTATGAGGCTCCTGCTCTCCTCCATGGACTTGCGGCCGATCTCGGGATCACTGCCCGCGCCCTTTCCGCCTGTGAGCTTTTCGCCAATCTGTATTTTATGGGTGGCCAGGGTCTTTTTGAGAGCCTGCTTGTCCGTATTGACGGCGACAAACTCGGCGGAGTGAACTCCCGCCTCCATCATCCTGTTGACGACATTGTTCCCGCCGCCGCCCACTCCGATGACCTTTATGTTTACAACGCTCTCACTGCCGCTATCCAATTCAAATCCCAATGCAGAAACCTCCCGTATTCTTCAGTGCGGAAACCAATATTTAAATAAGCGAGCTTTCCATAAAAACCCGGTTAAGGCGTATTCCCCGGAAATATCGCTCCGCTTTCCGTAGTTTTGCCCAGATTCCTAAATAGTTTAACCCTTTTTGTCCCTGCGGTCAAGTGTTTTTTACTCGCTTGGCACAAAATGCACGATCGCGTCCTGCGCGGCGGACAAATCCAGCTTGCCCCGGCTGCCCGTCTCCAGCCGCGCGACCACCAATTTCAGAAAACTCAGCTTGTACGGAATATCGACCGCCATACCCAATATCACATCAAAACGCCCGAGATATTGAAAATGTATCTCAAAATTTTTGGATAGGTCGATCTCGCTAACATCTGCGAGCATATCCTCGCCTTCCATAGCCCCGAGAATATCCAGCAGTATACGCTCCTTGTCCTTTTCATCCGTCGAAAAGGCGATGCGCGTGCCCGCGACAGGCGCCACAAGCGAGGCCCCGGCAACAACCGGACAGGTGGCGTCACCGAAAAAACTTGCGGATTCGAGCAGCTTTCCGGCGCCCGATATCTTCCAGTAAAGCCCCATATGCTCCATCACGCAGAGAGGCTTCGCCTCCATGATCTCGATAACGACAGTATCCGGAAGCTTCCGCCTTATCCGGATCTCCTCAACATATGGAAGCTCCTCTAGAATCGCGCGCCCGGCGGAGTTCTTGTTTATGAATATCAGGTTCTCACCCTCCTCGATCCCCGATGCCTGCTTGACGGCGTCAGCGTAAACGACATTCGCCCCCTCAACCTCAATCCCTGTCACCTTAAAAAACAGCCCCGCCGAAAGCGACACGACGAGCAATACCGCGATAAAGACCAGCATGGTAAAGATAAAGCCAAGCCTACCTCTGTCCTGTCCGCGTCTCCTTCTTTTGTGAGCCATACACAACTACCCTACTTCTTTGACCCGGGCAGCGACCTCCCGGTCAAATTTCAACTCTCTTTATGTCTGCACCGAGGTTTGACAAAATCTCCTCAAGCCTCTGGTATCCCCTGTCTATATGCTTTAGCTCCGAAACGACCGACTCACCCTCGGCCCCAAGCGCCGCCACTACAAGAGCAGCCCCGCCCCTGAGATCGGTTGAGGTTACGCGGGCCCCGTACAACCTGGGAACGCCGCATACCACGGCCACCCGACCCTCGACCTTTATGTCCGCCCCCATCCTGCACAGCTCACCCACATGGCGGAAACGGCTCTCGAAAATATTCTCGACAAACACCGTGGTTCCCTCGGCGCGGGAGGCCAGCGCCATCACCGGGGCCTGTGCGTCAGTTGGAAACCCGGGGTACGGCATTGTGCGTATCGGGCGCATCGCGTGCAGCTCTTTCGTTCCGATAAGCCTAATCGAGCTCTCTTTTACATCAAGCTCGCAGCCCGTTTCCGCAATAAGCCCGCTAACAGCGCTCAAATGCTGGGGCACAACCCGTTCAAGAGTCACATCCCCGCCGGTTATCGCCGCGGCGGTCAGAAGGGTCGCAGCTACAATCCGGTCGGCTATGATATGGTGCTCCACCGACCGAAGCTTTTTCACTCCCTCTATGACAACCGTCGAGGTGCCGGCTCCCGACACCTTTGCCCCGCACGCGGTCATAAACACCTGAAGATCCTCTATCTCCGGCTCCCGGGCCGCGTTGGTTATCTTTGTAACGCCCTGCGCCGTGCTGGCCGCCAGTATTATGTTCTCTGTCGCACCCACGCTCGGGAACGAGAGGTTTATCTCCCGCCCGACCAGGCCACCAGTCTCGCAGTTAATATTCCCGCCCTCCTCGGTTATCCTGGTGCCGAGCTCGCGCAGGGCGGAAAGATGGAGGTCTATTGGCCGGGGGCCCAGCTCGCAGCCGCCCGGAAAGCTCATATCCGCCCTTCCGGAGCGCGCCAGTATCGCGCCCAGAAAGACGACCGAGGAGCGCATCTCCCGCATCAGACAATCCGGAATATCCACGCGGTTCATCGTGCTGCTGTCAATCACGACAGCCTCTCCGTCCCTGTACGCTATACAGCCCAGATGACGCAGTATACGCATAGAGGAATCTACATCACTGAGTTCGGGACAGTTATGTATCACGCTCTGGCCGCCGCAGACTATGGTTGCCGCCAGAATGGGCAGCACGCTGTTTTTGGCCCCGTGTACCTTAACCGATCCGGACAGCGGGCGTACGCCCCTGATGATAAACGCGCTCATACTCAATTTCCTCCGCCAAACACAAATAATAGGTATTTCCACAGCCTATCTTATGCGTTTTTCTTCGGAGGTGTGAAATGAGCGCCCGATGGCTAATGTCTGCCCGACCTGACAGCCAGGTTGAGAATTATTTCGTATATCCTGTCCGCCGAATCGAATATCGCGCTGTCAAGCAGCGCACGACTCATTTTATCAAGCTTTCCAGGGTTCCGCAACAGCGAAGCGATTTTATTAATCAAAACTTCATCATTCAGCTCGGATTCGGGCAGCACCTCCACCCCGCCCGTCTCCTCCAGCTTGCGGGCGTTCTTAGTCTGGTGATCCGCCGCCACATTGGGCGACGGAATCAATATCGCCGGCTTGCCGGTGACGCTCAGCTCGCTCAGGGTGGACGCCCCCGCCCTGCACAGCACAAGGTCGGCCGCCGCCATGGCTTCAGGCATTTCGTATGCGTACTCCATGAGTCTGATGTGAGGGCACTCGTCCAAATCCACACCCATTTCCCTGAGAAGTCCCGGCATCCACTCCCAGCCGAACTTCCCGGTGACATGGACAAGCTGGAACTCCCTGGATGCTGCCGCGGCTTTGATGACCTCGGCCATTTTTTTGTTCATATCCCGCGCCCCGAGTGAGCCGAAAAAACTGAGCGCTACCGGTCGGGAGTCCAACCCCAGCGAAAGCCTTGACTTATCCCTGTCAGCCAGCATAAACGCGCTGCGCACCGGCATACCCGTGACCACGACACGCTCGGGCCTGGGATAGTGCTTTTCCACCCCCTCGAACGAGACAAGCATCTTATCGACCCGTCCGGCAAGGAGTTTTGTCGTGACTCCAGGTATCGCGTTGCTCTCGTGTATAAGAGACGGTATACCCATCCCTGTTGCCTCGTATATCGCCGGGAAGCAGGCGTAGCCACCCGTGCCCACCACGACGTCCGGAGCAAAATCCCTGATAATTTTTTTTACCGCCGGAAGCGCGCCTAGCATCAGCGAAACCGACTTTATATTCCATGGTATGGCCTCGATCGACAGCTTGTGTTTAAGGTTTTGGGCCTTTATCGTTCGAAGCTCAAAGCCCTCCCTTGGCACCAGCTTTGTCTCCATGCCGCCCTCGGCGCCGACAAACAGTATATCCATGTCCTTAACCCTGCCGCGCAGCATCCCCGCCACGGCCAGCGCCGGGTTGATATGCCCTGCGGTTCCCCCGCAGGTAAACATGACTTTCATATAATTAATCACTCCTCACGGATGGCTCTACAGGGGGCAAAAAGATTCAGCGGGCAGGAGACGCGGCGCGTCAGGGGTGCCGAGCCCTACATAGTCGCCCCATTCCCCTCCCTGGAGGGGTGGCGCGAAGCGCCGGGGTGGTCGTCCTCCCGTAGACTTCCTGCGCTTGCGCGGCGGCTCCGCTCTTCGGTAATGTCAAGCTCTCGCCCCCGCTTGCGCTCCGTCTTTGGCTATGCGGGCTTTACCCGCTCCGCCAAACGCCTGTGCGCAGTTCGCAAAAAATCCTTCGTCGTGCGCTGTGCTGCTCCTTGGATTTTTGCTCACGCGCGGCGGCTCCGCTCTTCGGTACTGTCAAGCTGCGCTCGCCCTGCCCTCTGCTTTTGCCTGCGTGTGCTGCGACCCACTTCTGCAAAAGCTGCGCTTTGTTGCGGAATAATCCTGCGCGTGCTTGCCTGCGCAACCATGCTCGGCTTATTTCGCAACCCGGGCGGCTCCGCTCTTCCAACCTTAATCCGGACTCGGGGCCGGCATTTGCCGGGACACCGACAAAACTATCCCCATTTCCGCGAGAGTGATCAGCAGGGCTGTCCCCCCCGAGCTGAAAAACGGCATCGAAATTCCCGTGACCGGAATAAGGCTGGTCACGACAGCCACATTCAAAAACACCTGAAGCGCCAGAAGCGTCGTCACCCCGGTGACAAGCAGGCACCCGAAGCGATCCCTGGCGTGCAGGGCTATCCAGTAGCCCCTGATAATAAGCACGGCGAACAGGAACAACACGATGCACGCGCCAATAAGCCCCAGCTCCTCGCATACGATGGCGAACACGAAGTCGTTCTGCGGTTCGGGCAGATACAGACTCTTTTGTCTGCTGTTGCCCAGCCCAAGCCCGAACAGCCCTCCCGAGCCGATAGCGTAGAGCGACTGTATCGCCTGGTATCCCGCGCCCTTCGCGTCCAGCCACGGATCCTGCCACAGGTCTATGCGCGACTTTGCGTGCGACAAAAACTCGAATTTATCCATCAGCTGCAGCATTAAAAGACCCCCTGCGGCGAGCACCCCACCGCCGATCGCAACCCACTTCATCCGTATGCCGCCCACAAACAGCAGAACCGCGCTGATCCCTAGGATCAGTATTGACCCCGACAGGTGGGGCTGCATAAGAAGCAGGCCGAGGAACACGCCGACAATGGGAATAAAGGGCAGAATTCCATGCCGAAAGGTCTTCATTTTTTCGCCATACGCCGCGATCATCGTCGAAAACATCACTATTACCGCTATCTTTGCTATCTCCGAGGGCTGGAAGTTTATGCCCGCTATGACCAGCCAGCGCTTCGCCCCCTTTTCCTCGACTCCTATAAACGGCACCAGCAGCATAAACACCAGCGCCGCCCCCATCAGGGGTATCGACAGCATGCGCAGATACTGGTAGTTCACTCGTGAGATTATATACATAGCTGCGAGCCCGGCAAGCATATAGCCTCCCTGCCTGTACAGGAAGTAGGTCGGGTTTGAATATCTCTCGTTGGCCCACGCGTAAGAGGCGGAAAACATCATGATCAGGCCTATGATCGCAAGCAGCGCCACAAGCATGGCAAACGGCAGATCCATAGGTCCGGACACCTTGGTTTTGGACATCTCGTCCCGCAGGTCGGCGACCTCAATTTTTTGCATATATCTAACCCCCAAAAGGCTGACTTGGAGAAAGGGAAAAGCACTATTGGTCCCACGATTAAACCTTGCCGCAATAGCTCCTCAAAATGCTCTGCCCGCTGCGCGGGCGGCGTATTTTCCCCGCCACTGGCGGCAAGGTTTAACTGGTACATCAATATAAGCCCGGATAGCGCCCCCGCGCCGCGAAATAAGCCAGGATACACATCAGGGCAGTGATCCCCATAAAGACGAAAAAGATTTTCTTTTCACCCCAGCCACCCATCTCAAAATGATGGTGTATCGGCGACATGCGGAACAGGCGCTTGCCCTTGGTGAGCTTGAAGTACACAACCTGAAGCATTACTGACAGCATCTCCATTATATATACCGCTCCCACGATTATTATCAAAAGCGGCGCGTCAAACACAAAGCCGAGGCCGCAGACCGCCCCGCCGAGAAAAAGAGAGCCGGTATCCCCCATAAAGACCTTAGCGGGATGAAAATTGTAGATCAGGAAGCCTATCAGCCCCCCCGCCAGGGCAGCCGCGAAAATGGACAACTCGGTCTTATCCCATAGCTCCTTAGTGCCCAGCACCGCGAAAAACACCGCTATCGGCAGTGTAACCCCGCTGCACAGGCCGTCCACGCCGTCCGTAAAGTTCACGGCGTTAACCATGCCCGCCACAACCATCAGGGATATAACGGCGTACAGCAGTAGCGGCAGATGTATCGAGGTCTGCAAAAAGGGAATATAGAGGTTGGGGGTCAAGTATCCGAAGTAGCGCAGAAGCGCAATAAAGGCGGCGGACACCGAAAGCTGCAGCAACAGCTTCTGCGCCGCCGTCAGGCCCAGATTCTGCTTGCGCACCACTTTGTAGAAATCGTCTATAAAGCCGATCGCGCCGAATATAAGCGCGAACACAAGGATAAAGAGGTGCCCAAACCTGCCCTGCGCCATGTCCCGCCATCCGCAGATCAGCACGGCGGCCGTTATGCCGAGCATGAACAGCAGACCTCCCATGGTCGGCGTCCCCTGCTTGGACATATGCCATTTAGGCCCCTCTTCCCGTATGCTCTGGCCGAATTTAAGCCTTCTTAAAACGGGAATAAGCAGCAGCCCCCCAAGTGCGGTCACCGCAAGGGATATACCAAACGGCAAAAGCAGCTCAATCATAGGCGCACCTCAAAAATCTTTCATTACGGTTCTTCGTCTTTCCGCCAGAAGGCTCCGACTATCTGCCGCTCATCCATCGGATAGCGCTGGCCGAATATCTCCTGATAGGTCTCATGGCCCTTGCCGCAGAGCAGCACCGTGTCCCCCTGCCCGGCAATCGTCAGCGCGTGGTTTATCGCCTCGGTACGATTTTCAACGATATGCGGCTTTCGCGAGCCCATGCCCGCCACAATGTCGCTAATAATTCTCGACGGGTTCTCGGTACGTGGATTATCCGACGTCACCACGCAGACGTCCGCCGCCCTCGCGGCTATCCTGCCCATCAGCGGACGCTTTCCGGAATCCCTGTCGCCTCCGCAGCCGAAAACCAAAATGATTCTCCCCTTTGCCGCCTCGCGGGCGGAGCGGAGCACATTCTCAAGCGCGTCCGGCGTGTGGGCGTAGTCTATGATAACCGTAAACGGCGCCGGAACCGGGACGACTTCCATACGGCCCATTACGGGGCGCGCCGAGGCTACTCGCAGAGCGATGTCCTCCAACTGAAGCCCGGCACCTATCCCCGCCCCTATCGCTGCCAGGGCGTTGCTCACCGAGAACTGTCCCGGCGTGCTCCAGCGCACCGGCGCCGATTTATCCTTGTAAACAGCGTCAAACTCAACGCAATCGGGAAGCAGGCGTATATTTTCGGCGCGCAGCGGGGCCGGAACCGCCCCTGCCGAATACCCCATCACCTGGCATTTGCACTCCCTCGCCAGACGCCGGCCGTACTCGTCATCCATGTTGATTACCGCGCTGTCGCACATGCAAAACAGCTTCCGCTTGGCCTGGTAGTAGTCCTCCATATCCGCGTGATAATCCAGATGATCCTGCGTAAGGTTGGTAAAAACAGCCGTCCGGTATTGTATACCATCCACCCTGCGCTGGTCAAGGGCATGTGAGGAGACCTCCATAACGCAATACTTACAGCCCTTCCCCACCATTTTGTCAAATGTCCCGTGCAGGGATACCGCGTCCGGGGTGGTGCGCTCGGCCGTGTATTCCTCCCCCCCGATCAGGATGTGGTTTGTTCCTATGAGCCCGACTATTCCCTCCGGCTCCAGAATGGAGCGGATGATATGGGTGATTGTGGTCTTGCCGTTTGTGCCGGTGACGCCTGTCATCTGCATTTTTCGGCTCGGGTGCGAAAAAAACGCCGAGGCCAGCTTTGACAGCGCCACCCGGGAATCCGGCACCACCACATAAGGCCAGCGGTTCCCGAGCGGCTTTTCGCTCACCACAACCCCTGCCCCCAGTTCAATTGCCTTGGGGATGTATATGTGCCCGTCCTGCGCGGCGCCTGATATAGCGACAAATATGTCGCCCTTTTCCACCCTGCGCGAGTCGTTCTTTATCCCGTTGATCTCAAGCTGGAGGTCGCAGTTCGTCTCCATCGTCTCCAGCTCCATGAGCAGCTCGTAAAGCTTCATCCGCATCACTCCCGAAGTAGGGTGAAATACGTTCGCCCTACAATATTATTGTTACATTAGCCGCTTCTGGTAGAGGTTCCGTAGTCGCCAACACTGGAATCGCTGAATTCCACCTGAATCACCGTGCCGATCACAACCTCTTCGCCCGCCTGGTAATCCTGCCAGGTCGCCTTCACGGTAGAGGAGGTCACGGCATTCGCTCCTGTCGCCTTCATGTAGAGCCCAAGGCTGGCCAAAGCTGTGTTCACTTGCTCCGGAGTTTTCCCCGCAAGATCCGGCACAGCAATTTTCTCCCCCGGCTTCTCCCCCTCCGTATACAGTATTATCTTAGCGCTGGACGGAACTTTCACCCCGTACACCGGCACCTGATCCAGAACGACATCTCCCGCACCCTCGACAGTCGCCTCAAGTCCGGCGTACTTAAGTAATTTTTTTGCCTCCTCAACGCTCTTGCCCTTTATGTTCGGCACAGCGACATCCACCCCGGTCAAATCGTCCGCCGAATACTGCGGCGCAATCCCCAGATACGGCAGGGCGTCCGCCAGCACACGCCGCGCCACCGGCGCGGCCATATAGCCGCCCATGCGGAGATTCCTGGGCCCTCCCGGCTCGTCGAGCATGATCAGTATGGCGATCTCCGGATTATCTGCCGGGGCGAAGCCCACAAACGACGTGACGTACAGCCCCTGTTCACTGGCACCCACAACATCCCGTTTCTGTGAGGTTCCGGTCTTCCCCGCTATCCTGTAACCCTTTATATACGCGTTTTTGCCTCCGCCTTCCGGATTACAGACCACCTGCTCCAACATCAGACAGAGCTTTTTGGAGGTTTCGGTTGATATTGGCTGTCGCACCACTGTCGGGGAGGTTGACTTGACGACGCTTCCCTCCTGGTCAAGCCAATCCTGCACTACGTAGGGCTTCATCAGATAGCCGCCGTTTGCCACCGCCGACACCGCCGTTATAAGCTGGATCGGGGTTATTTTGAAGGTCTGCCCAAACGCGTAAACCGCCTGCGCCGCGGGATCCCTGTTGTACACCTCGTACGGGTGCACAAGCCCCTTGTTGCTGGTTTCGCCCGGTAGATCGACATTGGTCATGTCCATAAACCCGAACGCCTGCATATAACTGTAAAATTTTTCAGGTCCCACCCTGTTGCCTATCGCTATAAAGGCCGGGTTGCAGGAGTGCATCATCGCCTCAAGGAAGTTCTGGGAGCCGTGCCCCGCCCTCTTGTGACAGTTTATCGTCCACTTTCCCACCTTGACGGAGCCTGCGCAGTTGAAGTGGTCGCTGTCGCCCACCGCGTTTTCCTCTATCGCCATCGCGGCCGTGAACATCTTGAAGGTGGAGCCCGGCTCGTATGTATCGCTGACCGCCTTGTTGCGCCACTGGGACTGAAGGGCCTCGGCCCGCTTCGCCGAAAACTCCTCCGTCCCGGTGAGGGCCTCTATCTCGGCCCTGACCTCCTCGTCGGTTATTACAAACGGATTGTTCAGATCGTAATCGCCCTTTGTGGCCATCGCAAGTATGCCGCCGGTCTTGACATCCATCACGATGCCACAGGCGCGCTGGGAAACCTGATTTTCTATGACAGCCGTCTCAAGGTGCTTTTCGAGGAAATGCTGTATGCTCTCGTCAATTGTCAGCCTCAGGCTGCTTCCGTCGCTGGCGTCGTAGTACATCTCGTACTGTGTTGGCATGGACGAACCCTTGGCGTCTCTGGCCACCACAATCTGCCCCGGGGTGCCCTGGAGGTCCGACTCATACTTAGCCTCAAGCCCGTCGAGGCCGTTGTTGTCCGTCCCGACAAAGCCCAATACTGTGGAGGCGAAGTTATTGTTGGGGTAAACCCGCTTTGAGTCCGGGTCCAGGCCGACCCAGTCCCCAAGCTTGTTTTCTACTATGAAGGCCCTGATGAGGTCGGCCGCCTCTTTGTCTACCTTTTTTGCTACTATCTCGTAGCGATTATCTCTTTTTGTCTGCTCCAGCAGCTTTTCGCGGTCAATCCCCAGTATGACCGACAGACCGTTGGCGATAAGCTCGCGCTGCTCGTCGGTCTTTATGTTGTGAGGATCAAGAAAGACCGTCTCCATGCTGACGCTCATAGCGATTACATTCATGTTCCGATCGTAGATAGTCCCTCTGTTGGGGGTTATGACAGTCGATCTGGTCTGCTGATCCATCGCCTGCTTCTGCAGCTTGTCGTGCTGGGTCACTGAAATGCTGTACAGCTTGACACCAAGCACCGCAAACGTTCCCAGGCCAAATATAAGCATAAGCGCTATTGTTCGCGCCAGCAGGCTTCTGTTCGATTTATTCCGCGCACCGTTCTGCATGCTCTCCCCTCCAAATAT
Source organism: Oscillospiraceae bacterium (assembly GCA_031556035.1). Lineage (GTDB taxonomy): Bacteria > Bacillota > Clostridia > Oscillospirales > UBA929 > JAVBTT01. The sequence goes on along the minus strand of JAVBTT010000016.1, from coordinate 34,221 downwards.
CGAGACTCGCGTTTGTGCTCATTGCTGTACAAACGTGTACAGCAATATTTAAATGATAATCATCTTAATGCGCCATGCAGCCTTGTGTTTATCGTAGTGCACTGGGGCGCATGATGATTATATCAGTATTACGCAAACAGGAGCAGATCAAATCCGCTCCCTGTTTTACACGGGAGCGGGTCAATCGCTCCCATATCAATTATATCGCATTTTTCCAAAAATAGTACAGGGCCTTTTGCGCCGCTTTCTCAACCCGCGAGACCGCATACCCAATCCCAGGCCTCCGAAAACGCAGCCTTTACAGAGTCAAGGAAGCTCTCTTCCTCATAGACCACGCCGTGATCCTTCCCGGAAAGATCTATATAGACAATTTGCTCGCGCTCCGGCTTCACCATCCCCAGTTCATACTGGGCATACGCCTCCAAACCACCCAAATCGACGAGGTTATCCAGCTGCTTACTGAGCTGCCTCTCCTCATTTTTGAGCTTTGAAAGCTCATTAGCCAGCTTGTTGTTTTCAACATTTACAACTGAAATCTGCATGCATGTGAAAACGATATAAAGCAGGAGGGCGGACGCCCCCAGAAAGGACGCTACAGCAAATGGCGACACCCGCATATAGGCGCGGGCGGCGGTCTTTGTCCTGGGCTTGCTTATTGCGTGCTGGTGCGCCGGCATCCCGCGCACCGCCTCCCGGACGCGTGAACGCGGGTCGAATCTCGCAAGGTCGTGCGCCACAGTATACCGGGCGGAATCGCCTTCCAGGTTACGCGCGGCCGCGCTTTGCACAGTGTTCAACCCCTTTCCGTAAAGACAGCAGTGTATTCATATTTTCTCAGCCACCCTCAGCCTCGCGCACTCCGCCCTGGGGTTGCGCGCAGTCTCCTCCGTGGACGGAGAATATCTGCCGATGATTTTAAGCGTCTGTCTGTTGCCGCAGACGCACTCAGGAAAATCCGGAGGACATTCGCAGGTATTCTCAAATCGCCTGAAGCAATTCTTCACAAGCCTGTCCTCAAGCGAGTGGAAGGTCAGTACCGCGAGCCGCCCGTTGTGATTCAGCCTTTCAACAGCGGCTTCAAGCCCCTGCTCCAGCGCCCCCAGCTCGTCGTTGACTGCTATCCGCAGCGCCTGGAAGGCTCTGCGCGCCGGATGCTGCTTTTCACGCCGCGCCTTTGCCGGCATCGCGCTCCTGACAATTTCGGCCAGCTCAACGGTTGAGCTTATCGGCCTGTTTCTGACTATCGCCGCCGCCACAAGAGGAGCGTAGCGCTCCTCGCCGTAGTCGTAGAGTATCTGTTTTATTCTGCCGGCCTCCCAGGTGTTGACTATCTCATAAGCGCTGAATGGAGCGTCCGTGTCCATCCTCATATCCAGCGGGGCGTCAAAGCGGTAGGAGAAGCCCCGCTCGGGCATGTCGAGCTGCATCGAGCTGACCCCGAGGTCAAGCATTATGCCGTCCGCCGCGCGTATGCCGAGCCCGTCCAAAGCTGAAGCGAGCTCGCGGAAATCGCTTTTGACAATTGAAACACGCTCACCGTATGGCGAGAGGCGCCCGGCGCACCTCTCGAGGGCCGCCGGGTCCTTATCCAGGCATATCAGCCTGCCGCTGTCAAGCCGCTTTGCTATCTCCTCCGAATGCCCGCCCAAACCGGCGGTGCCGTCCAGATATATGCCGCCGCTCTTAATGTTCAGCGCTTCAATGCATTCTTTAAGCATGACCGGCTCATGTGAGTAAATCATATCAGAACCCAAGGCTGTCCATCGCCGCGGCCATGGCCTCCTCTGTATGGCCCTGCGACACGGCCTCCCACTTTTCGGAGCCCCATATCTCGGCGTGGTTGCCAAGGCCGATTACAGTGACATTTTTATCTATCCCTGCGTATTCACGCAGCTTCTGCGTCAGAAGTATCCTCCCCTGCGCATCCACCGAGCACTTATACGCAGTCGGAAATACGGTACGCTGCATCTGGATGGATTGTGAAAGCGGCAGAGAATTGACCTTTTCTTCAAATTTGCCCCAATTTTCCTGGGAATATACAAAGAGGCAGCCCCCGAGACCCTTGCACACGGTAAAGCTCTCGCCCAGCTCCTCACGCAGGCGGGACGGCATAAACAGGCGGCCCTTGTTGTCAATCGAATGCTGGTATTCGCCTGTCATTCCCCCACCCCCGCCCACATACTGTTGTTATACTGGTATTATCCCCTACTTCGCACCACTATTCCCCACCAGCAAGTACGAGTATATCCTAAAGACCTAAAAAATGCAAGGTATATTTAAGAAAAAATTAACTTTTTATCAGTACAAGTGTACTGTTTCGGGGTTTTTTCTCTATATTCGGCAATATAAAACGAATGTTCGTATTTTATAGACGCCTGTCTTCAGGTCATCGCCCAGCAGATAGGCGTCTATGCAGATTTATGCTTTAACGCAATACGGTCAATACTATTCCGTATAATACAGACGCGCTTATTCCATATACCAGCACCGGGCCGGATATCGTGAACATCTTGGCCGCCACTCCGGTTATCATACCCTCGGATTTGAATTCCATCGCCGGGGAAACCATGGAATTTGAAAAACCTGTGATTGGTACCAGGGTTCCCGCCCCGGCGTACTTCGCCAGATTGTCGTACAACCCGAGCGCCGTGAAAAACGCGGCCAGAAAGACCAGGGAGATTGACGACGCGCTTCCGGCCGCCTCGGGCTCAAGCCCAAAGTGCTCGTACATGTCCCTCAAGACCTGCCCGAGCGTACAGATCGCTCCGCCCACAAGAAACGCGCAGATCAGCCTCATCGGCATCCTAGTCTTTGGGCTGATTTCATCGACGTACTTTTGGTATTCCTTGTTGGTCATTTTCATTGCCACATCACTCTCCGCTCATATTGTGCGAAAAGTACTTTAAATTATCCACCTACTGTTGTATAATCTTTTTGCCACTCAAAGCAGACACAGGAGAATGCAATATGAAAGATATCGTCATGTATATACAGGCGGGCTGCCCTTACTGCCGTCAGGCCAGGCTGTGGATGGAGGAACTTTACAAAGCAAACCCGGATTACAGTCTGCCTCCCCTGACCGTCATAGACGAGGAACTGAAGCCGGACATCGCCGCCAGAGCTGATTACTATTATGTGCCCACATATTTTGTCGGCGGGGTAAAAATCCACGAGGGCGCTGCCACAAAGAGCCGTATTGAACGGGTGTTCAAGGCGGCGCTGGAGGACTAGGAGGGCTTTATCTTGTATCAGGCGCTTTACCGCAAGTGGCGACCGCTCGTGTTTTCGGACGTGACAGGCCAGCCCCATATCACCGAGACGCTGCGACGTCAGGTTGAGACGGGGCGGCTTTCGCACGCCTATCTTTTCACCGGCACACGGGGAACGGGCAAGACCACCTGCGCGAAAATACTGGCGCGCGCCGTCAACTGCGAGCACCCCGAGGGCGGGAACCCCTGCAACAATTGTCCCGCCTGCCTCGGCATACTTGAGGGTAGCATCCCGGACATCGCCGAGATAGACGCCGCCTCAAACTCCGGAGTCGACAACATCCGCTCGCTGCGCGAGGAGAGCGTGTACACCCCGGTGGCGGCCAAAAAGCGGGTGTATATCATAGACGAGGTGCATATGCTTTCCACCGGGGCGTTCAACGCGCTGTTAAAGACGCTTGAGGAGCCCCCGGCGCACGTGATGTTCATCCTCGCCACCACCGAGACGCACAAGGTACCCGCCACCATACTGTCTCGCTGCCAGCGCTTCGCGTTCAAGCGCATATCGCAACGGGACATAACCGACAGGCTGCTTAAAATCTCCGCCTCCGAGGGCATAGACCTCAAGCCCGACGCGGCGGCGCTGCTGGCCAGGCTGGCGGACGGAGCCCTGCGCGACGGGCTTTCCCTGCTCGACCAGTGCGCGTCCCAGAGCTCCGGCCGGCCGATAGACACCGCGCTTGTCGGCGATATAGTCGGCCTGGCCGGGCGCGAAAGGACAGCCGAACTCGCGAACTTCATCGCAAGAAACGACCTCACGGCGGCCCTTGCTGCGCTGGACGGGCTGGTTTCGGCAGGAAAAGATCTCACCGCCATACTTGACGAGCTGTCGCTCCTGTTCAGAGACGCTCTGCTCTCCCATCTGCTGCCTCCATCCGGGGACGAGGGTGACGGCGCCGTCGACAGCCTGAAGGCAATACTGCCGCGCGAGCGGCTTATCAGCGCTATACTGACCCTGCAGGAATCCCAGACTCGCCTTCCGGCGAGCTTCAACCGCAGGCTCGAGGCCGAGCTATGCGTGATAAAGCTGTGCGGTGAGGCGCGGGTGCAAGAGGCCATTGTTCCTGCAGCAAAGCGCGTTGAATACGCGGTAAAAAAGTCGGACAATCCAACCGCAGAACCTGCCCGGCTCGTCTCCCCGATCACTGAAAAAACGCCCGTACAAGCTGATAATCCCGCGACGGTTAACGAGCCGCCGCCTGAGGCCGATACCGTCCCCGAACCGGGCGCGGAGATATCCGAACGAAGGCCGGCGGGCGAACGCTTCAGAAAGCTGCTTTCGGCAAACGCTTACTTCAAGTCGTTTTTGGAGGAGGCCCATGCCGAGGAACTGAACGGCAGGCTCTATCTGGACATAAAAGACCCCATGGCGCTGCACATGCTGCGCCAAAAGGATTTCGAGACACTTGTCGGAGATTTTTACCTGGACGGGGTTGAGTTTATTTCGGCTAAGCCAACTGCGGACGCTAAAAAACGGCTTTCAGATTTCAAGGCTAAGGCGGGTGGGCTTGTCTCGGAGGATAAGCAGGGCGGAGAATAATATGGATATTCACTGCTACGCCTTTGGCGTATTAGCATGAGAACACCCGACATAAAATATTACAATCATCATGGAGGACGCTAACATGGCAAAAAGGCAGATGCCCGGCATGGGTGGAATGGGCGGCATGGGGAACATGAACATGATCAAGCAGGCCCAGAAAATGCAGCAGGATATGCTGAAAGCTCAGGAGGAGCTGGAGGCGCGCGAATATACTGCCTCTGCGGGAGGCGGCGCGGTCTCCGCCGTTGTATCCGGCGCCAGGAGGCTTGTGAGCGTGGAGCTGAAGCCGGAGGTGGTTGACCCCGAGGACATCGAGATGCTTCAGGATCTCGTCCTGGCCGCTGTAAACGAGGGTTTGAGACAGGCTGAGGACGAAATGCAGAAGGAAATGGCTCGCTTTACCGGCGGGCTGGGCCTGTTCTGATGAATTCTTTTCCAGCTTCGATCGAAAGGCTTATCTCGCAATTCGCAAGGCTGCCGGGGGTGGGACGCAAGTCCGCCGCCCGGCTGGCCTTTCACGTGCTTGGCTGGAGCGACGGCGAGGTGGAGGACTTTGCCGGGGCGCTGCTCGACGCCAAGCGCGGCACCTGCCTGTGCAAAACCTGCCACAACCTGAGCGAGAGTGAAACATGCCCGGTATGCTCCTCTGACACCCGAGACAAGGGGCTAATCTGCGTCGTGGCGGAGCCGCGTGACGTGGCGGCAGTTGAGCGTACCCGTGAATACAGGGGCGTGTATCATGTCCTGCACGGCGTCATATCGCCGGGAGCTTCAAAAAGCCCTGACGACCTGAGGATAAACGAGCTGATATCCAGGGTGGACGCCGGAGGGGTGCGCGAAGTCATCCTGGCCACCAACCCGGACACCGAGGGGGATACAACCGCGCTTTATATCGCGAGGCTCCTGCGGCCCTTCGGGGTCACTGTGACAAGGCTTGCGCACGGCATCCCGATGGGAGGACATCTGGAGTTCGCGGACGAGGTAACCCTTCTCAGAGCCCTCGAAGGCAGGCGCTGCATATAACACCAGGGCGTGATTGATAATCTTCGGAGCGCCCAATCCATTCAATCAATAGCAAAACGCTCAATAGACGCCACACAGTTGAAAATATCGTCCCAGGCGAAAATCTCCCACACAAGGCTTGATCCTCTTAGATAGCTGTGCTCGTGCAGATCAAGCAGGAACTCTCCGCGCTCCGTATCCTTGCCCATTATTGAACCGATATGAACTCCGCTAACAACGCAATCCACCCGGATGATCGGCCTGTGCTGACAACAGCACTCTTCAGCGCATAGATGGCATGTCTCACCCGCAAATGAATCCGCCTGAGCCATGCGAACAATCCTGTAGCGTATGCAATACACATCTGTGCTTATCTTTTTCGGATGTGACGCGTCAACGATATACCGCGGCGCGAGGTCTGAAATGACGCGCGCTCCGCCCCATCCATCCTCAAGCGGATATTTGTCCCTGCCGTACTGCGACAGCAACAGCGCTCTATGGAGCGAAAACAACTCCTGTCCCTGAAGTAAAATCCGCGAGGGGTCGCACTGCCCCAGTCCGTTTTGGCTAGCGGTCTTAAGCATTGGTATCGACTCGCGCTCATAGCCTGCGAACGCCGCTTCCACTGTATCGATTGCGACAGGGTCGCGTGACGCCATGACTGCGTTTGTCAGGATGTAGTCAGTCTTCTGATCCGGGTTTGCGAGGTGATATACGCCGCCGACGGGCAGGGTTGGCCCTTTGCGGTTGGCTGTCAGGCAGTCCATGATGATGAAATCATAGCTCCTGACTCTGTGCATGGCGCACAGATAGTCCCTTAGGTTGTGGCTGCAGTGCAGTCCATTTTCGTCATAGTACATGCCGCTGTGCCCGAAGCGCCCGGTATCTCCCAAAACACTGAACATGCTTCGAATCCCGTAGTGCAGCTTAAGCGCGCCGGTGATCCCCTGGAAGCCGTGGCTCTTGAATATTGGCAGGCCTATCAGCACGTCGCAGTATAGCTCCGGTGTGTCCGACTGCGCCGCCTCTTCTCTAGTGCGCAGGAACTTCGGAAAGGCGACCTTCTTATGGTGACCGTCAGGCATCTCGACCTTAAACAGCTGGCGCTCATTTTCTCCAAGCGAATCCAGATTGACAAGCCGCGCGTTTGACTCCCCGTCCAGAATACCGTCGGCGTCATAGTCATAGCAGATATCCTGTTTATCCACCGAATTGTCTCCAGTCTGCTCCAACCGCGCCCAGTAAAACCCGCTGTCGGCCGATTTCAGCGACGGGTTCGGGTCTGCGTACATGCAGGCGTCCGCCACAATCAGCTCAGCGCCATTATCATAGCCGATGATCTCCCTGACCAGTTCCGCGACATAACGCACGATTCTCGGATCCGTTATGATGCCCCGACCCTTTTCACCTCTTGCCCCCATCGCGGGGCCGACCAGATTGACCTTCAGCACAACCTTGTCCCCCGGACGTATAAGCTCTCTGAGCCCGCCGTTCGGGAAGGTCTGACGGATTACCTTATCAACCATATCTTGAATTTCCTTTGTCTTTGCCTCGCCCGTATGCCGTGCGAACGCGACTGCGGAAAAGCATTTCATACTAATACCCCCTTGTATAAGTCTTACAGTATCTTATGTTTCCATGGGCCATTTTGATAAAAAGAGCTCACCGTCCGCACCTTCACACTTCTTTAATGTTCATATTTTCCGGCGCATCTGGCCGTCTGAACAATTCTTGCTTTAAGTGAAGGAATAATAATATATGCAAACCTGGTTTTGTCTGGTATAATATCCCTATCAACATGGAGCGGACTTGTTCCGCGTTACAGCGGCAGCGCTCAAATAAATTAAATTCATGTAATTGAACATCAAGTATTAGCCGCACTCCATCGGAAAGGGACGATAGGTTTATGATTAAAATGTACACTGCCCGCACTTCAGAAATCGATGAGATTGACGAGGCAATCAGCGCCATCAAAAGTCAAATTGACTTTTCCGCTCTAAAAAAGAATTCCGGGGGCCTCATTTTCTGCCATATTGACTTTGTTGAGAGCGGACTGGTCACCGCTCTCTGCGAGCAGCTGCCCTTCAACATCATTGGAATGACCTCGATGGCGGGAGCTGACGAGCATGGCTACGGCCTGTTCGACCTCACTCTCACAGTGCTCACCAGCGACGAGGTTTCATTCGAGGTTGGAATGACCGACAGCATCAGACAGGACAACTATCATGGTGAAATCGACAGGCTGTATAACTCTATCCGCGGCAAGCTTGAGAGTGATCCCGCGATGATTTTTACCTTTATGCCCTATATTCGGGATGTGTCCGGTTATGAAGTGGTCGCTGCAATGGACAAATCCTGCAATGGGATTCCAATGTGGGGATCCATCACAAACAACATTGATTTCAACTATGAAACTGTGCAGACCATATGCAATGGCAAATATCTGCCGGCCGGCGTGGCCATGATGTTTGTAAACGGGCCGGTCGAACCGAAATTCATTGTGTCCTCAATTCCCGAACGCAATATCGCCAGCAACCGCGCCATCATAACCAAGAGCGACGGCGCTGTTTTGCGTGAAGTGAATGACGAGCCAATCCTCGAATACCTGGCCAACGTCGGACTGGTGATAAACAAGGATAATATCACTACGACTCCACTTATGGTGTATTATGACGACTCACAGGAACCTGTCGCCCTGGGCTTCTATACGTTATTCGAGGATGGCTCCGTTTTAACGGGCGGCGAGATGCCTGTGGGAACCTCGTTCGCGGTTGGAAGCATTGACGCAGAGGGAATATTTGAATCCGCTGAAAACGGGATCAGGCAAATACTTGGCTGCGGAGACCGCCAGGCGACATTGCTCCTGCCGTGCGTAACGCGTTACATCATGCTCGCGCCGGATCAGGAGCGTGAGCTTCGTTTGATCAACGAACAGCTTGCGAATGGACACAAGCCATTTATGATGGGTTACTCCGGGGGGGAAATCTGTCCAATGCCCGACTCCGACAGAAAGCTGCGCAACCGGTTTCACAATTATTCTTTTTGCGCCTGCGTCCTGTAATTACAGCTATAATTAGGCCTGAGGGAAGGTGATGGAGTGGGTGAAACTGGTTTTGACGCGGCGCATGGAGAAAACGGCATACGCGAAAGACTGGCTCATTATGAGCGTGAAATCCGCAAGCTCAACCGTGAGATTTCCCATCTGAGGCATGCTATCTCACAGGAGAAGACAGCGTACACCACAGTCCTCAACCAGCAAAAGGCCAGCACATTTATTCAGCGGGAGCGGGAAAGATATTTGTCGCTTTTGCTCGCCAATTCCCCCAGTATTATCTTGTTTTTAAGTCAATCAGGGCGGGTTGAGTTCTGCACGGAATATTTCGTAGCAAAGGCGGGCTTTACAAACGCGGCGGAGGTCTTGGGCCACACCTTGACGGAGGCTCTCTCTCCTTTTCTGGATACTGCCGCCCATGAAAGACTGATGGAGCAGAGCAAGAACGCAATGCTGACAAATGCCCCCATTTCGTTTGATATGACGTTTTGCTTCCATCAGGACGGCTCACAGGAGGACTTTGCCGGAATGCTTGTTCCGATGAAGGATGAAAATCATCACAGCAACGGGATTATGCTGATGCTCCATGACGTGACGGACCTCAAGCGGTCGCGTGAGGAGGCGCTGACAGCCAGCCAGGCCAAAAGCTCATTCCTCTCCAATATGAGCCATGAGATTCGCACCCCGATGAACGCGATAATCGGCATGACGGCCATCGGAAAAAGCGAAAAAACTCTGGAGCGCAAGGACAAAGCCTTTGAAAAGATCGAGAGCGCATCTTCACATCTTCTCGGCATTATTAACGACATTTTGGACATATCCAAAATCGAATCCGGCAAAATGGAGCTGTCGTCAATCGTTTTTAGCTTTTCTCAGATGATATGCCGGGTTAAAAGTGTTGTCGCAATCAAAATGCAGGATAAACGGCAGCATTTTTCCGTAGAAATAGACGAAGAAATCCCGGATATTCTGTTCGGGGACGATCAGCGTCTGGCCCAGGTGATAACAAATCTGCTTTCCAACGCGACTAAATTTACGCCGGAGGACGGCAATATTACATTTAATGCCACGCTGCTGAGCCTGCAAAATGACAAGTGCGTTATTCAGATGCATGTGAGGGATTCCGGTATCGGTATGACCGAACAGGAGCAAAGCAAATTATTCAATATTTTTCAGCAGGCTGAAGCCGGTACATCACGAAAATACGGCGGCAGTGGCTTGGGGCTGGCGATTTCAAAACGCATACTGGAATTGATGGGCGGCGACATTTGTGTGGAATCTGAGCCTCAAAAGGGCTCCTGCTTCTACTTTACGGCAACACTCGGGCTCCCCGATCCTGTTCAGTATACGGCTGATTTTTCTCAGATGGCTAAACCGGATTCAGAGGAGGAAAGCGGGCCTCAGCATGATTTTTCAGGAAAAGTCTTGCTGCTTGTCGATGACATTGAAATCAACCTGGAAATCGTGATCGCTCTGCTTGAGCCGACAAACATTTCGATTGATACGGCCAGGAGCGGGAGGGAGGCATTCGATACGTTTGTTTCGAATCCCGGGCGTTATAACCTGATTCTCATGGACATGCAAATGCCTGAGGTGGACGGGTTACAGGCCACCAGGATGATCCGTGAGCTTGATATTCCCGAGGCAGCGACGATTCCTATCATTGCGATGACCGCAAATGTTTTTAAGGAAGATATTGGAAAATGTATTGATGCCGGGATGAATGACCATATAGGCAAGCCAATCATGCCGGAGGACGTCATAAAGATGTTGACGCATTATCTGCAATAAATCCGCTCTCATACTTATGCAAACGGAGGCTCTCGACTGGTCAAAACAGCCGAGAGCCTCCGTTTGCATAATACTACCTTATCTATGAGTACTACTTTTTGCGCGGGATCAACAGCAGCGCACCCTGCGGCAAGGCATTGATATCCTCAATACTGTTGGCCAGTGCGAGATCTTTGCGCGTGGCCCCATAGCGTTTGGCGATATCCCACAGGCTTTCACCTTTCATACAGCGTCGCAGTACCACACTCGGGCGCCCGGCGGAATCCGGAAGCTCTTCAACGCGTATGCCTGTGACAGCGTTGATTTCATAGCCTCCCGTGCCGGTAAGCTCGAAATCCACGGCAAACCGCAGCTCTACGCCGTCTGAGGAGGGCAAAGCCGTGACATCACCCGCGAGCGACGCCTTTGCTCTATACAGCATATCGCTGTCGTGCGGACAGTTTACGGTAAGCCTGCGCATCAGATTCGAATAGCGCCCATCCTCGTTTATGTACAGCACATTCGCGACCGCCTCGCAGGATATCCCCTCTTCCCTGCTAGACGCCGGCCAGAGCATCACCTGCGCGTCAACCACCGAGGAGACATCCTCGCCGACCTCAAGGCTCTCCCGCACAGACTGACGCTTTGTACACTTGTCAATCAGCCTGTTGAGCTTTACCGGGCTGTATTCAGGCCTCGCCAGCTTTTCGACGCTGTAAAGGTCAGACACAGCCTCAAAGTGCCTCTCGGCCCAAGCGACCGCCTGCGCGTTGAAATGGAGCGAGACAGCAATGATACGAGCCTCCATGGATACAGCCGCGCGTATATCCACCTCAAGACCGGTGAGCTGCAGGTCGAGCTCAACATTAGCTCCGTCCTCCAAACCCTCCATCTCAAGAATTTGAGAGAACGGGAACTCCTGCTCCGCCAAAACCGGCTCGCTGCCCGCCCTGTACAACAGCCTTATTATCGCCGTGCCCTTTAGAATAAGCTTTGAGCCAACCGGCTTGACGTCACCGGGAAGGAGTCGAACGTCGACCTTCAGTATCTCCTCGATAGGGGGCTTGGCAGCCGAAAGCTCCAACTCCTCGATCACTGTAAATGCCTTGTCCTTTACAGCTACCGGCATATAAGACTGCCAGGCTGATTTCAGCACCTCGCAGTTTCCATCCACGTCCTCAGCTATTTCAAGCAGCTTGGGCAGGTATCCCTCCACCTCAACGAGCAGGGCGGCGGATACCTGCACCTTGCGCGGATTGACGGCGTGTGCGTCTATCGTCAATATCCGCGCCTTGCACAGCGCGTGCTCCTCATTGGCGAGACACTCAAAGCTGTGGGCAAATGGGAGGTTCACATCCAGGCGAGCTATGCCGTTCCCATCCTCCGGAACATATAGCACCCCGGCTTTCAGGACCCCGGAAACCTCGATTTTTTCGTCATATTTGGTTTTTTCCTTAACACAGGCCTGCCCGGAGCAGTCAATTATCCGGGAGATATCGGGATACAGGTCTGGGACGATCATCTCCGAGCCCGTCTCGACAGTCGCCTGCGCATCGCAGATCTTCTCAAAATAACGGGCGGCCCACTTTTTGAGTTCCATGCTTATCCTCCTTTAACGGCTTGTTCTATAGCAGTATATTAGAAGGACAGACAGGTTATTCTCTGTGTTTAAGAAAAATACATGTTTTTTGGACTCGGGCAACAGGCGGAGACCTATTCCCTCTCAACCGCCTTGACCCTGAATATCCTGCGCAGGATTCCGCTCAAAAACCTCGGGGATTTATAGACTCTGATTTTCATTCCTGACCCTCCCTCAAGACAGTTAGTCATACTATCAAAAGCAGACCGATTACAATGAATATAACGGCGAGCAGAAACACGAGGAACCCGGCCGGAAAAATTATCGCCAATACTATTCCGAGCCCGAGCGCAAGGCATACAAACCCCCAAGGGACAAATCGCCTCGGCGGTCTCCCCGGTGGTCTCCCGCACATAACAAACACCGCCCTTTCGACACTGCTACAATACAGTATACGGAAGGGCGGCGAAAATGGTGAATGACATAAAAGGTTTTCTTTAAAAACAGCATCGTTTATCTACGGTTTCAGCTCGTAGCGGTGGGTATAAAAGCTTGATCTGCTTTGTCCCGTTTTCACGTCCATCTCTGTAAATAGGCAGAAGAAGCTCATCGGCTTATTCATATCCTCAGGCAGGGGCACATCTAAAATCAGCATTTCATCTAATTCAAAATATAAATCGATGGTTGACTTGCCGTCAAGCACGGCGTAAGGCTCGTAGTCCATAAAAAAGGTTGCGCGGTACCACCCGGGAAGCGTGGCGGAGCACTCGAACCAAAATTCATCGTTACCTTTCATCGGCCAGGAAAGGTCGGCAGGCATACCCAGTATCGGCACATCATCCGCCATCCATTTAGGAACTACCCATCCCTTTATTCCGCTTACCCGCACAACATCGTCCGCATCCTTATCAGGTGTGAAATTGTATTCAAGCGCGCTTCTGCGCGGCTGGAGCGGAACCGGAACGACTTCCTCCGGCTCGGGCCAGCCCTCCGGCAGATCGACTGAGATCATGTCAATCCCCGCCGTGAACCCCAAGGCCGACTTTTCAGTGTCCATCAACAATGCGGCCGAGATCAGGCCCATGCCGGCTGAGAACTCGGGGGTAAAGCTCAGGGTTTTATATATTTGCCCCTCAAGGTCGACAAAATGGGTGTAGCGGCTTTCCTCCTCGCCTTCCATAACGGAGGGAACGGGAACCCCGTCGCAAAGTATAATAAGCCCCGCCTTCATAACCCCCTCCAGCGCGTTGGTGACAGTCAGGCTGACGGTAATGTCGCCTCCTTCGTAAGGATAATGCGCTTCAGGATCAGGGTCGATCAGATAATAATCAGCGTCCGGAATTTTAAGCCATATCCCCGTCATGTAACGTATATCCGGATTATTGACTTCATCGTCCCATCCCAGCTCCGGGGGGATATATGAGGTAGGGGACGGCCCTTCGCTTTCGGCGCCGCCTGGGCCGGGGCTTTGACCGGTCACTTCGCCGCTGGGCGATATACCGGGAGACCGTGAACAGGAAGACAGCGCAAGCACGAAAATTGCTGCAAAGGCGCATATTAAAAGTTTTTTCATCATAATTACTCCTCAAATATAAAACGCATTATATATATTAAACATTTTATTCAACGAAAAGTCAATAAATAATATGCATAAAACATTAATGGAATTTTTATGCATATTATATAATATATTCTTTTATATTCGATTTTATTGCTTTGTTCTATTGACATTTCAAAATAAAAGTTTATTGTATTAAATAGGTCGACCTAATAAAATCAAAAAGGAATGATGGTAATGTTCAAAAAAACCGGACGTGCGGCTATTCTGTGTCTGGCTATATGCCTGATACTTACCACTTTCGCTTCCGCCAAGACTTATACCGCTTCGGGAACGACAAGCGGCGGCACAAACGGAAGCCTGAATTGCACCGCTGAGCTGACCGTAAACCAAATAATAATCGCTAAAGGGTTGGGCAGCAACATCGGCTGGAGCGCGACCGCCAAAACGGCTATTACCGCGTCCGTATCCAATCCTCCGACATTTTATACTTATGTCGACATACCCTATACCGGCCCGGCGGGCACTACCCAACACGCAACAAAAGAGGGAACTTCATCCGTTACCGCAAGCGCGACGAACCCAACAGGCAACAATGTATCATCTTCACATAAAGTAGATGGCAAAACTTTCTGGGGATCATGGTCTAGGGCTCTTTCCGGAACGCCGTAAGTACCCGGTGATAAACAACCGCCACCCGACATCATATCGGGCGGCGGTTGTTTTTCTTCTAGATAAATCGGCACTCATTCAATACGAACGGCTTTCATTCATGGCCAGCAGACGCCTGTAGCTCTCATAGCGCTCGGGACGGATCAATCCGTCCTCAACCGCCCCGTACACGGCGCAATCCCTGACCCCGACGTGCAGGCAGCCGGTATACCGGCACCCGCCCAAAAAGGGGCGAAAGTCTATAAAATAACCGGCCAGATCCTCTTTTTTTATGCCGCCGTCCGCGTCCAGGGCGGCAAAGCCCGGGGTATCCGCCGCGATGGCCCCGCAGGGAAGCGCATAAAGCTCCACATGCCTGGTGACATGCCTTCCCCTGCCGAGCTTCCCGCTCACCTCGCCGGTCTCACGCTCACGCCCCGGATCCAGCGCGTTGAGCAGGGTGCTCTTGCCGACGCCGGAGTTCCCGGTGAACGCCACAACCTTTCCCCGTATAGCGCTTACAAGCTCATCAAGCCCGGCTCCGGTCAACGCGCTTGACCGGACTACCCTGAAGCCGGCGTCCGTATAAATCCCCGCAAGGCCGGAGCCAGGAGCGAGGTCGTCCTTGTTAACGCAGAGAACAACCTCAATGCCGCCTGACGCCGCAATGACGGTCATCCTGTCTATCAGAAACGGATCGCTCACCGGTATGGCCTCGGACACCACCATGACCATCGCGTCAATATTGCATATTGGCGGGCGTACAAAAACATTTTTTCGGGGCAGGATGGCCTCAAGCCTCCCGGAGCCGTCTGGCAGGCGGGAGATCAGCGCGCGATCCCCCGGCAGCGGGGTTATTTTTTCAAGCCTGAATTTTCCCCTGGCTCTGCAAACAACCGCGCCGTCCTTGGTCTCAACCGTATAAAAGCCGCCTATTCCCTTCAGAATTACCCCCTCTGAGAGGTCATCGCTACTGCAGTACATAGGTCTCCTGAAGGCCGCCGTCAAAGTAAATCTCGACCAAATCCCCGGCGAAGCCCATTACCGAAACCGACACGGTGCCGTCGGAATTCGAAACCACGTTGTTATATATCCTTATCCCGCCGCAATACACCTCAACATGGGTCGAGCCCTCGCCGCCCGGCAGTGTGATCGTTTTTGCCGCCGATATCATCTGCGATGGGGACGGCGACGTGCTGGGCGAGGCGGACGGGCCTGCCGACGGAGACACCTCCGCCGACGCGGATGGGCTGGGCTCGTCAGGGGGTCCCAGGCTCACGGTAAAGTCTATCATCGTCTTCTCGTCGACCTGAGTCCCCTCCGCCACGCTCTGCTCAACGACCTGACCGGCGGGCGCACTGTTCTCCACCGCCTTAACCAGACCCTTTTCCAGATTCCTGTCACTCAAGAGCTTGACGGCCGCGTCCTCGTCAAGGCCCACAAGTTTGGGGACGGCTACCTTCTTGACCTCGGGCCCCAGGCTTATCACCAGGGCCACCTTGTCCCCCTTGCTCACCAGCGTACCCTGCGGCGGATCTGTTCGTATCACGTAGTCCTTTGTGATAGTATCGCTCTTTTCATAGACTGTGCCGACGGTATCGCAGATAAGGTCAATTTTGCCCAGCTCTATCTGGACAGACCTGAACTCAAGCTGAGAGAAGTCCGGCAGCGTGAACTCAGAAGGCCCGAGACTTATTGTAAGAGTTATTGTTGTCTTGGGTTTGACCAGTTCATCCGGCTCCCTGCTCTGCTTGATCACCATGTTTTTAGGGTACAGATCGCTATTTTCGGTCTTTATGTCAAACTGAAAATCAGGATAATCCTGATCAAACTTCTGCATGTCATAGGTCATGCTCTTGAAGTTGGGAACCTTTATGGACTCTCCCGCTTCGGATCTTTCCAGAATTGGAAAAATCATATTTATCACCACAACCGCTATTACCCCGACAAACAGGAGGACACCCAGCACGCCGATTAGCACGGTGATAAAGCTGTTGGATTTTCGTGTCTTGTAGTTTTCCTCCTCTATCAGCTCCTTGCGTATCTTCCTGCGTTCCTCTTCACGGCTCTTCTCATCCAGCCTGGGCTTTTTTGCCGCGCCTGCGGCTATCGCGCCGCCCGGAATCGAGCGGGTCGGCTCATCCGGATCCGAATCGGCGGGACGCAGATCGGATATATCGTAGTCAAAGCTGATGGAGGGGTTTTTACGAAACTCCTCAAGGTCACGCAACATGACCTCGGCTGAGCTGTAGCGCCTTGAGAGCTGGGCCGCCATCGCCTTCAGGGTAATCATCTCAAGGGCGTCCGGAATGTCCGGATTTATCTCCTTGGGGGACAGCGGCACGGAGTTTATATGCTGTATCGCGACCGACACCGGGCTGTCCCCCTCGTAGGGCAGCCTGGAGGTGAGCATCTCGTACAGCACTACTCCGACCGAGTACAGGTCGCTGCGCGCGTCGATATGGCTGCCCCTGGCCTGCTCGGGCGAGATATAGTGCACCGACCCAAGCGCCTCCTGCGTCAGCGTGTTCTGCTTGGAGGCGAAACGGGCGATGCCGAAATCCGCGACCTTGACGCTGCCATCCCGGAGTATCATAATGTTGTGCGGCTTGATGTCCCTGTGGATGATCCCACGGCTGTGCGCGTGGCTGAGCGCCTTGACTATCTGCGTGACAAAGTGGAGCGCCTCCCGCCAGTTGAGGGCCCCCTTCTTCTGCATGTACTGCTTGAGAGTAATTCCGTCAATGAGCTCCATGACGATGTATTCAACATCTGCGCTACGCGACACATCGAAGACCGAGACGATGTTCGGGTGACTGAGCATAGCGACCGCCTGGCTCTCTGCGTGAAACCTGCGCCTGAAATCATCATCCTGAGCGTATTCGTCCTTAAGTATTTTCACCGCGACAAGCCGGTTGAGCCTGTGGCATCTGGCCTTGTAGACCATCGCCATGCCGCCGACTCCGATTATCTCAAGTATTTCGTAGCGGTTGTCCAGCATTTTGCCTATATATTTATCCATAGATACCCCTCAAACCGAAACCAGGATAATAGTTATATTGTCCGGCCCCCCACGACTGTTCGCCATGTCCGTAAGCCTGCGGCAGCACATCGCAGGATCGCCCCCGTGCAGAACCTCGTACAATATCTCCTGATCCTCCAGCGTGTTCGTGAGCCCGTCCGAGCAGAGCAGAAGATAGTCCCCCGGACGCAGATCGAGCACATATATATCGCAGTGCACGTCCTTGTCGGTGCCGAGTGCCCTTGTTATCAGGTTGCGGCTCGGATGGTTCTTCGCCTCTTCCCTCGATAATTCTCCCCTGGCGAGCAGGTCCTCAACCAGCGAGTGATCCCTTGTTATCCTCTCAATGCCGTCCCTGTCAATGATGTACGCCCTGCTGTCCCCCACGTTTGCTATGACAGCCTGCCCCGGAGTAGCGACGCAGCTGACAAGGGTCGTGCCCATGCCAGCGAACTCCGAGCCGGGCCGCGACCTGCCGTACACCTTGTCGTTTGCCGCGCGCACTGCGGACCGAAGCGACGCCCTCATGCTCCTCTGGCTCATCCCCGGCTTCAGCGCGAGACGCATCTCCTCAACAAAGACCTGTACCGCGAGCTCGCTGGCCACATTGCCGGCGCGAGCCCCGCCCATGCCGTCGCATATTACGCAGACGGCCTGGTCGCTTTCATGGTAGACCTCGAGATGAAAAGAGTCCTGGTTCTGCTGGCGTGAGACGCCCTTATCCGTTATTCCCCAGGCAAACAACGCATCACCTTCTTCCCTGCTGCGGCATCTGTTGATCTGGCTCGACTCTCTAAACCGCAGCCCCGCGCTCACGGCGGAGCTGCCCGCACGCCGCGTCTATGTCCCCGCCCAGCCGCCGTCTGACGGTGACCTCAATTCCCCTCACGGACAATATATCCGAAAATTTCTTCACCACCTCGGGCGCGGAGGGCTCAAGGCCCTTACCGCTCACCGGGTTAAGCGGAATCAGGTTCACATGCGAGCGCCCGGGCTTTACAAGCCCGGCAAGCTTCTCGGCCTGTCCCGCAGAATCATTCATACCCTTTATCATAACATATTCATATGATACTCTGCGACATGTTTTGTCAAAATATATTTCGGCGGAATGCATAAGGCGCTCCAGCGGATACTTTTTGTTTACCGGCATAAGCCTGTCTCGAAGCGCGTTATCCGGCGCGTGCAGCGATATGGACAGCGTCACCGGGAGACCCAGCTCCGCAAGCTTTTCAATCTCCGGCGCGAGTCCGCAGGTGGACAGTGTGACATTTCGAAGGCTCATGTTCCGTCCTCTTGGGTGATTTAAAAGCCTCAAAAACCGAACCGTACTGTCGAAGTTGTCGAGGGGCTCCCCTATGCCCATCAGCACAACATGGCTCACCGGTGCGCCGCAGTGCAGAACCTGCGCGAGCATCTCGCCAGCAGTCAGGTCGCGCACCCTGCCACCTATGGTCGACGCGCAAAAGGCGCAGCCCTGCCGGCAGCCGGCCTGCGTGGATATGCAGATTGTCGTCCCGGTTTTGTAGGACATCAGCACGGATTCCACCGTTTCCCCGTCCCGGAGCCGCCACAGCAGCTTTTGGGTTCCGTCGGAGGATATCTGGCGCTCGGCTGTTTCCGGCAGCGGAAAATCAAGCTTTTCCCGGAGCGCCAGCGGCAGATTCGTCATCTCCGCGCCGCTTTTCGCCCCCCTGTGAAGCCATTCAAAAACCTGTCCGGCCCGGTAGCGCGGCTCGCCCAACTCCAGCATACGCTCCGCCAGCTCGTCCGGTGTCATGGATAGTAAGTCTGTCATAATTTCATCATCCTGCATATATAAAACCCGTCGGTGCCGTGCACATGCGGCCACAGCGTTATCTCCCCGTCCGGCGCGTCTGCGCATGGAAGCGTGAAGCCCTCCCGGACAAAACCCGGATTATCCCGCAGAAAGTCGCCGCACACCCCCGAATTCTCCTCCGGCAGCACGGTGCAAGTGGAGTAGAGAAGCCGTCCTCCAGGCGCGACAAAGCGCGACGCGTTCTTCAGTATGGCAAGCTGGATATCGGGCAGTCCCGCTATATCGCCCTCGGTTTTACAGCGTATATCCGGCTTCTTGCGGAGCACCCCGAACCCCGAGCAAGGAACGTCGCACAGCACGGCGTCAAACAGGCCGTCGGGCTCGTACGCGCGTGCGTCAGCGCCGTCGGTCTCTATGATCGAGGCTCCGTACAGCTCCGCGCTCCGGCGCAGAAGCCCCAGCTTTTTGTCCGATATGTCGGTGGATAGGATATAGCCACGATTGTCCATTTTAAAGGCAGCCAGCAGGCTCTTCCCGCCTGGGGCGGCGCAGACGTCCCAAACCCGCTCGCCGGGCCCGGGAGCAAGAGCCCGCACGGCCAGCTCCGCAGCCGCGTCCGCGATGAGCAGGTGCCCGCTTCGCAGAGGCTCCAGACCCTCCAGCTCCCCCCGATACTCAAACGCCCCGTCCAGCCACCGGTGCGGCTCAAGTCCCCGCGCGCAGGACGCGTCAAACGGCTTCAGCGGGTTGCGGTGCAGCGTAACCGGCGGCACCTCGTTGCAGGCTTTCGCGAAGGCCTCCGCGCCCTCATCCCCGAGCAAGCAGCGCATCCTCTCCGCCAGCCAAGGGGAAAGGCTATATTTTATCGATATATAGCGCCCGCCCCTCGGAGGCTCCGGTCGCTCGTCCAACGCCGCCAGCTTCCTCAAAACCGCGTTTGCCAGGCCCGAAGCCCGGGGGCAGGCCCTCTTCGCCTGCTCAACAGCCTCGTTAACCGCCGCTGACTTCGGCACCCTGTCAAGAAACAGCAGCTGATACGCCCCGAGCCGCAATATGTCCAGCGCCTGCGGCTCAAGTCTTCCCAGCGCCGTCAGCTCTCCCAGGCACCAGTCCAGATAAGCCCCGTTTTGCACAACCCCGAATATAAGCCTCTGCGCCAGGGCCCTGTCCCTGCTCTCCAAGCCTGAGCAGGCCGCGGAAACGGCATCCTCCGCGTATTTGCCGGAACGCCTTATAGATTTAAGCGCTTTAAGCGCGGCCTCCCTGGCGGGCGCTGTCAAGCCCTGTGTCCCCGCTCGTAATCGGCATAGCTCATTCGTTTCGCGCCAGGCGCCTGCACCTCGATGAGCCTGAGCGCGCTCCCCCCTCCGCACACAAGAAAGCCGCCCGGCATTATCTCCCCGGGCGCGGCGTCAAAGGTTTCTTGAGCCGGCTCCGCCCTGTGTATGATAAGCTCGCCTATCCTCGCCCCCGGCCAGGGGTTCATGCCCCGTATGAACGCGTCTGTCTGGACAGCCGTCCTTTGACAGTCTATCTGCGCGTCGTCCTTTGTCAGGATCGGGGCGTACGTCGCCTTTGAGTGCTCCTGCGGCACCGCCGTCACAGAGGCGCGAGCTATTAGGTCAACGCTCTTGAGCAGCAAAACCGCCCCGATCTGCATCAGCCTGTCGTGCAGCTCGCCTGCCGTTTCCCTGTCCCCAATCGGCATGGCCTTCTGTATAATGATATCGCCCGCGTCCATCTCTTCCGCCATATACTGGATCGTGACCCCGGACTCCCTGTCCCCGTTGGCCACCGCCCAGTTAATCGGCGCGGCGCCGCGCAGCCTCGGGAGGAGCGACGCATGCACATTCACGCAGCCGAGAGGAGGTGCGTCCAGTATTTCCACCGGAAGCAGCCTGCCGTAAGCCACCACGACAATTAGCTCGGGCGCGAGCTCCCTGACGACGCCGAGAGCTTTGCCGTCGCGCAGCTTTGTCGGCTGGTAAACCGGTATTCCCTTTTCAAGCGCGAACTCCTTGACCGGGGACATGGAGAGCTTCATGCCTCTGCCCTTGGGGGCGTCCGGCCTGGTGAACACGCCGCAGATGTCGTGCCCGACCTGGTGCAGCGCCCTGAGCGACTGAAGCGCGAACTCGGGGGTACCCATAAAAAGCATTCTCATTCTTCCTCCGGTTCCCCCTCCAAAAGCTCCTCAATGCTGTCCGCCATTTTGACGGCAATATCTGTGTACAGCCTTCCGTCCAGATGGTCTATCTCATGGCAGAAGGCCCGGGCCTTCATGCCCTCTCCCTCCGCCTCAAATTCATTGCCGTTTCGGTCGCAGGCGCGCACCCTGATCTTCATCGGGCGCGTCACAATACCGTTTTTTCCTGGGATGGACAGGCAGCCCTCCGGGCCGGTCTGCTCCTCCTCTGCGCATATTATCTCGGGGTTGACGAGCTCCACCAGGTCGCCCTCCTCAACCTCCACGATGCACACCCGGCGAAGCACTCCCACCTGCACCGCGGCAAGCCCCGCGCCGTTCACCTCGCGCAGTGTCTCCGCCATGTCGTCCAGAAGCGTGTGCAGCCTCTTGTCAAAGCTTGTGACCGGTCTGGACACCCTCCTGAGGGTCTCGTCCTCGTCTGTGAGTATTGTTCTCAAAGCCATTTATTTATCCTCCTATGGGGTTTTGATCCGCGTAGATATGAACGCCTTTGTTCTGCCTGTCTTTCGCGAAGTCCGTCAAAAGAGCCGCCACCAGTTTTCTCGCCGCGGCATTGTCCTCCCCAAGCAAATTTATCTGGTACCTGTAGCGCATGTTCACCCTTAGTACACGCGCCGGCGACGGCCCCAGAACCCGCATCGCGGGTCCGTCCTTCAGGGTACGCGACAGCCACCCGGCAATGCGCATACAGGCGCGCATGACGGCGTCCTGCTCCATTCCAAACAGCGTGAGCCTTGTAATCGCGCCAAACGGCGGCAGCCCCTGAGCCCGGCGCAGTTCTATTTCCGAGGCGTAAAAGCCCTTGTAATCCTGAGTCGCCGCCGTCAGGAGCACCGGATGCTCCGGGTGAAAGGTCTGTATTATCGCCCTGCCAGGCTTCAGTCCGCGCCCGGCCCTGCCCACCACCTGCGTAATCTGCGCGAAGGTGCGCTCATGGGCACGGTAATCCGCCGCGTACAGCGCCCCGTCCGCCGCCAGCACCCCGACCAGGGTAACGTTTTCAAAATCCAGCCCCTTTGTCACCATCTGGGTGCCCACCAGCACCGGAATCTTCTGCTTTCTGAAGCGGTCCAGTATGGCTGAGTGGGCTCCCTTTCCGGCGGTCGTGTCCGCGTCCATGCGCAGCGCCTCCACACCCGGAAAAAGCTCCGCTATATCGTCCATTACCCTCTGAGTGCCGGCACCCACCGGTCGGTACTCGTCACCGCACATGGCGCAGCGCCTCTGGGCCTTCTCGGAATAGCCGCAAAGATGGCACATCATCCGTCCGTTCGCGCTGTGCTCCACAAGCGAGATGCTACATCTCGGGCAGCCGGGCACATGCCCGCATGAACCGCACAGGAGCTGGTTTGACGCCCCGCGCCGATTCAAGAACAGTATGCTCTGCTCTCCCTTTGAAATATTCAGCGTGAGCTGGGCGTGCAGCGCCCGGCTTATTGTTGAGCCGTTTCCCTGCCGCAGCTCGTTCTTCATATCTATCAGGTCGACCTTGGGAAGCCCCCGCTCATTGTAGCGGGTAGTCAGCTCCCCGTATACAAATCTGCCCTCCGCGGCCGCGTACGAGCTGTCGACGGACGGGGTCGCGCTTCCCAGCACCAGCAGGGCGCCGTACTGCACACATCTGAACTTCGCCACATCCCTCGCGTGATAACGCGGACTGTTCTCAGATTTGTATGTAGTCTCGTGCTCCTCATCCATCACAATCAGCCGTATCTCGTCAAGAGGGGCAAACACCGCGCTGCGCGTGCCTACTACCACGTCCACAAGCCCGGCCCTGATCCGCTTGAACTCGTCAAGCCGCTCCCCCACCGCGAGCCCGCTGTGCAAAATCGCGACCCTGTCTCCGAAGTGGGCGGAAAACAGCTCCATCACCTGAGGAGTGAGGGCGATCTCCGGAACCATTACCAGCGCCGTTCCGCCCAAAGCCATCGCCCGCTCTATAAGCTTGATGTAGACAGAGGTCTTGCCGCTGCCCGTAACTCCATGCAGCAGCGCGCAGACCGGTGCGTGCGCCTCCAGCTTCTCCGCAAAGCTGTCAAAGACGGCCCGCTGCTCCCCGTTGAGCTCAATTTGGGAGGCTTTCCGCGCCGCCGATAGCTTAGGGCGGCGAAACACCTCCAGCTCCGAAAAGTAGACTAGCCCACGCTCAGCGAGGGCATTCATCGAGACTGCGCCGGCCCCGGTAAAATATTGAATGTCCCGCGCCGCCGCCGCGCCGTGCTCGCATAAAAACTCAAGCACAGCCCGCTGCTTGGGCGCGGGGCGGGTTGTCACATAGGCCTCGGCCTCCTCCGGCGAAACTGCCAGCGAGACCATTTTCATTGTCTTATCCGCGGATTTTCGCCTGGGCCTGACCGAGGATTCGCAGAGCCCCTTGGCGCACAATGTCTTGACCGGCACCGCCGCGTCCTTTCCCCCGAGCGCGGCTTCAATATCCGCCCTGGAAACCGTTCCGCCGCAGTTAAACAACATCTGTAGAACAATTCTGGTGTCGCCGCTCACAAGCTCCAGCGCCTCGTCCCTGTCCAGCCCCGGCAGCAGAGAGCAGGTCTCGTCAAAAGAGTACCACAGGCCGGCCGGCAGCATCGCCCGCGCCGCCTCGAAAAAGGTGCAGTACGTCCTGTCCCTCAGCCACAGCGCCAGCCGCAGCAGCTTCTCGTCAAGCACCGGCGCCTCGTCCAGCAGTTTGTGCACCGGTTTCACCTTTTCAACCGAGCTTTTTGAGCTCAGTGCCAAAACAAAGCCCTCGGTTTTTCTGTTCCCAGCCCCGAACGGCACCACCACCCGCGACCCCGGGGCTATTGAGCCGCATATATCCTCGGGCACGCGGTAGTCATACGGCCTGTCAATGGAAAAAACCGCCGCTTTGACCGCAACCCGTGCGAAAAGCTCCATTGTCAGCCTTTGCCGTCCAGACTGTGCTGAGTCTTCATCTGACCAACGAGCAGGCCCTCGGAAATCTCGTTTATGGCCAGCTTTACAGGCTTCTCCTCAAGCTGCACGCCTTCCCTCTCCGATATCTCCGCTATCTCTCTCGCGCGCTGCGCGGTAACGTTTACAAGAAGATACCTGCTGGGTATCTGCCTCATCAGCTCGCTTACGGACGGTGTCAACATCATGGCATAATTGCTCCTTCTGTGGTTATATTATATATAATACGTATTTGTAATTATTATATATTCCTATTTTATTAAGCAGCGCTCGGCAACAATAATCGAGTTCAGAGCACGGCAGGCCTCCTCAACCTCATAGTTCAACACCTTATATTTATACTCTCCTATGGCCTTATATTCCTCCATGGCAATCTCAAGACGCCTCCTCAGGACCTCCTCACGCTCAGTCCCCCTGCGCCTGAGTCTCCGCTCAAGCTCCTCAAAGCTCCCGGTCCAGAGATAGATAAGCACGGCGTCCGGATATTTTTCCTTCACCTGCAACGCGCCTCGCACCTCAATATCAAGTATTACCACCTTGCCGAGATTTATAGCCTCCAGCACCGGAGCCGCCGGGGTGCCGTAGAGATTCCCCGCGAATTCCGCCCACTCCAGAAAATGCCCCGCGTCCAGCTCCTCTTCGAATTTTTCGGCACATACAAAGTTGTAATCCGTTCCGTCGCGCTCGCCCGGTCTGGGCGTCCTCGTGGTTGACGACACCGAGAAAAATACGTCGTCTCTATCCTGCATCAGCCGCGTCAGCACCGTAGTTTTCCCGGAGCCCGACGGCCCGGATACCACAAGCAGAAGCCCTCTTTCACTCATTCTCATCCTGCTCGGCCTCCTTGCCGGAAAGCCTTCCCGCAACTGTTTCCGGCTGTATGGCCGACAGCACCACATGGTCGCTGTCCATTATCAGCACCGCGCGGGTTCGCCTCCCCAGCGTCGCGTCGATGAGCTTGTCCCTGTCCCTGGCCTCCTGCACTATGCGCTTGACCGGGGCCGATTCTGGGCTAACTATCGCGATAAGTCTCGCTACCGATACCATATTGCCAAAGCCTATGTTCAGAAGCCTCATTCCATACTCCTTATTCAAGGTTTTGAACCTGCTCCCTTATCTTCTCTATCTCGGCCTTCATGTCGACCACGATCCGGCCCATCTCCACGTCGTTGCCCTTAGAGCCTATCGTGTTGGCCTCCCTGCCGAATTCCTGAATCAGGAAATCCAGCTTCCGCCCGATGGCCCCGCCCTTTTTTAGCATTCCCCTGAGCTGGTCGAAATGGCTCTCAAGCCTGACTAGCTCCTCGTCTATCGCGGTCTTGTCGGCAAATATCGCAACCTCAGTCAAAACCCTGGCCTCGTCAACGCTTCTCTCCTCAAGTACATCCTTAATCTTCTGCTCAAGCTTGGCCCGATAGAGCTCCTGAACCTCCGGAGCGCGCTTTCTCGCCTCATCCACCAGGCCCTCAATAACCCCGCATTTTCCAAGGATGTCACTGGCAAGCCTGCCGCCCTCCTTGGCCCTCATATCGTTGAATTCCACAAGAGCCCTCTCGGCCAGCGCCTCGGTCTGAGCCGCCAGCTCGCTCTGGTCGGTCTCCTTCCTGTCAAGGCACATCACCTCGGGCAGCCGCAGGGCGTCGGAGACCGACATTCTGTTATCCAGCCCGTATTCGGCCTCAAGCATCCTGACAGCGGCAAGATAGCCCTCCAGCACCTGCCGGTTGAGCTTGATCTCAACCACATCCATAAGCGACGGCTCGACGGTCAGCACCGCCTCCACCTTGCCCCTGATCACATGCCTCTGCACCATGTTCTTGACAGGTTCCTCAAGGAACATCAGTGTCCTGGGAGTTCTGACGCTGATATCAAGATACCTGTGGTTTACCGCTCTCACCTCAAGCGTGAGCGCGCCCTCTTTGGCCCGGCCGTAACCGGTCATGCTCCTTATCAATTTCTCCATCCTCCTTTTGTGCAAGGGCGTCCTGTATTCTTTACCCGACTGCTTTGAAAATATTTCTCTTCTATCTGCAACAGTTGCAAAGGCAGTCCGCGCAGATCATCGCGCTGCAGCAGTCGCACATGCTCAGGCCTCCGTCTCCGCCACGCCCGTAGCCATAATTGCTGTTGTAGGCGGGCCCGCGGCGCATATGCTCCATGGCTTGGCGGTACTCCTGATTGGAGGGATCCATCGAGCAGGCCGTCTGAAAATATCTTCCCGCCTCATCATACCAGCCGCGCCTGTACAGCAGACTTCCCATGCAGAAATGCCATTCGGCGCTCCTGTCTGCCTGCTGGTTCAATATGCGTTCGGCCTCCCCCAGATTGCCTTGAGAGATCAGGCTGCGCACCTGAGCGTACACTCCCTGACCGGGCTGCCTCGGCCCGCCCCAGGCGCCTCCTCCTCCCGCGCCGCCGTATGATCCGCCGGATTCTCTTTCCTTAACAATAAAATCATAAGCCTCATTGATCTCCTTCATCTTCTCCTGGGCGAGATCAGCCAGGTCGTTTCCGACATAGTTGTCCGGATGGTATTTGCGCGCGAGGTCGCGGTACGCCTTTTTTATCTCATCCATTGAGGCGCTGCGGCTGACTCCCAAAACGCTGTAGGGATCCTTCATTCTGTTTTCTCCTTTATCCCGGGAGCTTTGAAAACCCGTTCCTCAACCGCGCTAAGCCCCAGTATCAATATGTTTTCCAAAACGCCTCTGTTTTTATTATCATCAAGCAACCTCAGAGCTAGGAGCGCCGAGGAGCGGGAAAACGCCAGCGTCTTCTGAAGCTCGTCCCTGATCCCGGGTGGAATCTCCCCCTTATTCAGGCAGTAGCGCTCAACAATGGGATTATAGTCCCCGGTTTTAAAATCCTCAGGCAGGTCGTCGGCCGCGTCAACAATATATATCCATCTTCCGACATGGTACAGAAGGTTTCCAATCCGTCTCCTGTCCTCCTCACGGGCCGTCTCCGCCATTGCGGAGAGAATTCTGGCAAACGTATCCGCCGGTGCGTCCAGTGACGCCTCGCGGGCCCTCTCAAGCTCAACCAGCCGCGAAAGCTCCCTCCAGGCCGCCTCGTCCGTCTCAGGCAGACGTTTGGCCGCCTTTTTGAATTTTGGCCTAAGCCAGAGGATCAAAGCCCTTGAAATCAGTGACTTTAAAAAACCGCCGTCCCGGACGGCGTCCACAAGCTTGTAATACGCCATTAGCACAGTCGCGTCGGCGGCCGCGCCCAGCGCGGCGTCCCGTTCAGACATCCGGCAGCCCTTCAGCGGGTGCACCGGACAGCGCTTGCGCTTTGGGCACATTTGATGCTCGTCCAGCAGCAGCGCAAGAAAAACAAAATCATATTGCAGCAGGTTCCTCGAAAGAAAACCGTATCTCTTGGATAACGTCCGGCACAACCCGCAGTATACAGCCCTGAAGTATTCCGACTCCCAAACCCGCAGCTCCGCCATACACGGCCTTACATATCCGAACATCGACCCTTCCCCGTCATTCGCACAATCTCCATCTTAAGGCCCCCGGCAGCCTTCAGCCTGCGGTTGGAATAATATATCAACACGCCGGACACCGCCAATGAGGCAATTCCCGCGGCTGGATGCGCCAGCCAGCCGGCGATAAACAGCACAACCGGCAGAAGATATGTCAGGAAGCACAGCCAAAGCGTCTGCCTGGTGGAGCTCTCAACCTCCACCATATCTCCAGGCTCGGCCCCCGCCCTATTGAATGCCTTTACCTCAATCGTGCGTTTGTCGCAGCCGCCGCATGAGGCGCAGCTTTTCCCGCAGGCGGATTCCCTCTCCACCCTTACGACGGCCGCGCCGCGCCCGCACAGTTCAATAACCTTTCCCCGGGCCGTCATCTCTATCCGCCCTCCGTGTCCTCGACAATACTTATCGCAACCTCATAGGTTCCCATAACGCCGACCGAATCCTTGAACGCCTCATCGATATATACCTTAGCCTGAACAAGCCGGGTCGCCTTTAGCGAGGTTTTGCCGGCGAGATCAACCTCCACCCTGATGTGCTGCGGCTGCACAAGCCTCACCACGTCCTCCGCCCCCCGTATCCTGACCGGCAGGCTCTCCTGAACCAGCACAAGCCTGTAGCCCTCCGGAATGTCGGCGTTGATAACCTGAATATTTGAAGTGGACACCTCTGCTCCCGCGACTCCCCTGAAGCTTATCGAGACCGCCGCCTCCTTTACTCCGCTGAGGTTGCCCACATTGTCCGGCAGCGGGATAACCATGTTCTTGGAAACGACATCCTCCAACTCGGCAAGGTCAATCGTGTCGAGATAAACTGCGTTCAGGGTTTCCAAATCCTCAGCGGAACCAAACAGCACCATTGACGCGGGCGTTATCTCACATACGATATTCTCATTCTCCTTGAGCCCTCCGCCGTCAATAAACTTTATCTTGAGCGGAACCTCCCTGGTAATGCGTATGGGCAGGGAAACAAGCACCGAGGGCGCGTCGGCAGTAAGCATACCCATATGCTCCACCGTGTTCCCGTTTTCATCAACCAAACGGTACAGCAGATCCTCATTTTCAATCGACTTGTCAACGCTTGAGTGCAGCAGCTCGACCTCCGCGTGCGCTATGGTGTTCAAAATGCTCTCAGGACCCTTGAGCCTTATGCTGTGCGGCTGAAAAACGGGGGCGAGAGCCACATATCCCTCGGCCACCTCGTAATTGTCCTTCAGGATAATCTCAAAATCCTTGGAAATCACATTGTCTATCACGACCCTCACAGTCGGAAGTCTCTGAACCTCCACCCCGTTCCCTACCTCGGCGGGGAGAACCAGCTCGCACTTCGGGTACATCTCGCCTTTGATCCTTATATTGGAAACATCCACCCTGAGCTTGACAGTGTCTCTATTCAGCTTGTTCAAATCCGTCTGCCTTCCAAAGAACTTCAGGGTAAAAACCTGCTCCTTGCCCTCAAGAATGCAGAGGTTTCGATCCGCTAGATACTCCGCCTCGCCGGTAAACTCGACCCTTATGCCGGACAGATCCTTATCGCTCTCCGGGTTAAGGTAGCCTGTCACATAAGCCCACAGCATCGTCGCCATGAGCAGCGAAAGCGCCCACAGCCCTATATTGTGCTTCTTCAGCCACTTCCTCATGCGTTTTTACCCTTCCTCAGTCTGGCCAAAAACGCGGCAAGGCCTTTTGCGCCGTCCTCCTCCGCCTTAGGCGCGAGGTTCTGGCGCAAAAGCTTCTCAAGCGTGTCCGCCGACAGATGCCTCTTCAGCATACCGTCTATGGCCACCGAGATAGCGCCCGTCTCCTCGGAAACCACCACCACCACCGCGTCCGAATTCTCGCTCATGCCCATCCCAGCCCTGTGCCTCATGCCGAGATCCTTGCTGAGATTCTGGTTATTGGTCAGCGGCAGCACACAGCCCGCCCCAGCAATCCTGCCCTGGCGGATTATAACAGCCCCGTCATGAAGAGGGGCCTTGGGATAGAAGATATTCTTCAGCAGCTCGGACGTGATGCCCGCGTCTATCAGCGTTCCTGTCCTTACGATGTCGTCCAGCCTTACCACACGCTCAAACACGACAAGTGCGCCCTCCCTTGTCTGGGAAAGCGACTTGCAGGCTTCCACGGTCTGGAGTATCGCGTAATCAATATTGCCGGCTGACTCCCTGTTCAGGAGTGTGCCCAGCCTTGAGCCCCCCAGCTGCTCAAGTCCCCGCCTCAGCTCTGGCTGAAAAAGAATTATAATAGCAATAACCCCTACCTGCAGCGCGCTTTCCAGAATGTAATTCATAGTAAACAGCTTCAGGAACTGGGATAGGGTCATAACCACGATAAGAGCGAGCACAGCGACAAGAGCGCTGAGCGCCTTTGTCTTGCGTAAAAAATTGATCACATTGTACATCAATATCGTCACAAGTATGATGTCAATGGTGTCATAAACATTTGGAAAACGGAAAAGCCCCCAAAGATTGGAAGCAATGCCCTGAAGGTTATCCATACATGCCCCCGCAAGCATAATGCGTAAGGCGCAGCCCGATTTGCCCAAAAGGCCCGCCAACGCTTTTATTCATACGAGGTATTTTATCATAAGCTTTTTATTATTGGAAGCCTATCTTTCTAAGTTTTCAATGTGTTTACAAATTTTTCGCGTTATTTCCCCGAATTCCCGCACCTCCTGCATGCGCGTCATAGGGGACACGCTGAGTCGAACCGTCCCCTCTGGATAAGTGTCCGCGCTTTTGTGCGCACTGGGCGAGCAATGAAGCCCTCCCCGCACACAGACGCCCTTTTCGGCCAGCAGTGACGCCACCCTTTCCGGGTTCACTCCCCGGACGCTAAATGACATCACTCCGGACTGGCAAAAAAAATGCTGCGCGGCGTACACCCGCACCCCGGGTATGTCGGATATGCCGTCGGCCGCCACCTTGAGCAGTGCCCGCTCCTTGACAAGGAGCTCCTTCAGTCCGGAAATATATTCTATGC
The DNA here is from genome assembly GCA_031556035.1 of Oscillospiraceae bacterium. GTDB lineage: Bacteria > Bacillota > Clostridia > Oscillospirales > UBA929 > JAVBTT01. The sequence continues at coordinate 3,390 of JAVBTT010000016.1, read as the reverse complement.
CCTCCTTCAGCCCTGCTATCCCGTGCGCGTTAAGTGTCCCGGCCTCGAACCTATCCGGAAGGAAGTCCGGCATTGAGGGGCTTAACGAATGGCTGCCGGTCCCTCCCTCGATAAAGGCTCTCATCTCGACCCCTTTGGGCACAATGAGAATACCGGTGCCCTGTGGTCCCATAAGTCCCTTGTGTCCGGGCATGCACCAGACCGCCCCGCAGTCTCCTTCTATAGGCAGACAGCCGGCCGACTGGGCGGCGTCTATAATCATGGGTATTCCCCTCTGGCGGCAAAGCTCAAAAATCCGCCCTACAGGCAGCTCATATCCGAAGGCGTTTGAAACATGTGTGCAGACCACCAGCGAAACATCCCTCTGAAGCGCCTCCTCAAACAAATGTAGCGCCATCTCAGGCTCAAACAGCGGGGTGGAAAGCGTGGTAATCGACACACCCCGGCTGGCACCCAGGCTGTTCAGGGGACGTGTAACGGAATTATGCTCGAATCCGGAAATCACAACGTGACCACCGGGCTTGACAAGTCCCCGTATCGCGATATTCAGCGCATGTGTACAGTTGGATGTAAAAACGATCCTCTCCGGATCGGAAACCTTAAAATAACTCGCGGCTGTCTCGCGGCAGGCGAATATAAGCTCCGCGGCCTTCATTGAGGCCGAGTGTCCGCTGCGCCCCGCGCCTCCGGCAAGTCTCATCGCCTCGCGAACAGCCCGTACGACTTGGGGCGGTCTGTGCAACGAGGTCGCCGCGCTGTCAAGATAAATCATCTGTACTCCTCCACTCGCCCGTTTTCAAATTCGCACAGTATTTTCAGAGGAGCGTATTCTATAGATTTCAGATATTGAAGCACGGCGGCGATCTGGCCTCCCGGAACCCTCACGGCGTAGCCGCAGCCGGTTCCGGATATGCCCGAGGGCAGTTTTTTTACAGCCGCTGTGTATCCCGCGCGGTTCAACATCCGCGAGAGTCTCTGGGCGTAGGTGATGGATCGGCTTATGATATAGCAGTCATACATAACCTCATCCTCCTTCGCTCCATAATATGTGGAGGACTCGCCTCACGTACCCCTGCGGAGCTCCACCAATAAAAACATCTGCCTACCGAAATGTGTGCATTGAACTTAGGGCTTTTTATATTGAGATTCATCAATTCACTGTAGCGAAATATTCGAAATCGTCTCTTGACAACCACTCGCAAATCGGTTATACTCTCTCTGGTAAACATTTGCGACAGGTCTTGCGAACCGACTCTTTAATATGCGCGAGTGGTGGAATTGGCAGACTCGCTAGATTCAGGTTCTAGTGTGCAATACGCACGTGCGGGTTCAAGTCCCGCCTCGCGCACCATGTCGAATGTTCATAACGACAGTGAACATTCCGTAGATAGGAGTAACCGAAAGGTTGCTCCTGTTTTCGTTATCCGGCTTTGCGCGTGATGTAATCAACTGAAATTATAATGGTTTTCAAGCTCAAGCGTTTTGCTCCTGCCCACGCACTGCGCCTGATGTACTATTATCTTTTCCACAAGCTCATTTAGGATAAGCGGCGTAAGCTCCTGAATTTCAGTATACCTTTTCACCGTCCGCAGGAACGTGGCCGCGCTGTGCTTGTGCCGTTCCTCTGCGTCAATCTGCGCTTGCAGGGCGGAGATTCAAACTGTAGACAAAGTCCGCTACCTCCGTCCTTTTTCACTTTTGCGCGTCGAGCCTGACGCCGGAGGCGGCGGGTTCTTGCTTGACCGCAAGAGTGGAAAAGCTTGAAATTCAAGCCTTTCACGGATTCACTCCGGGAAAGCCTTTCTCTGTGTGCCGCCTTCGCGGCGACAGCCTGCCCTCGTTTTCGATGACAAACTGTAGTTTGTCATCGATCTGAATCTCCGCTTGCAGGGCGGAGATTTTCTTTTTAAGCGAAAGCTGTTTATCGTCAAACCGCTTGGTAATCATCATAAACCGCTCGTCTGTGAGCTTCCCATTGGTGTTATCTTCATAGGTTTTGGTGAAAAGCTCGTCCAGTTCACGACACCGGGCCAACATGTCTCGAAGTTCGCGCTCCCGGCGCTTGCTCTCTTTTTCGGCCTCCTGCAAGGATTTTGACATCAGCAGCTTCACAAAATCCTCCTCCTTGTCCTGCAAGAACGCTGTTATGCGCCGGATTTCCAAAAGCATGACCTCTTCCAACGCGTCGGCCCTGATGTAGTGGGTATCGGCGCGGCGCCACTATGTACGCTGATCACAATCCAACCGTATTACGCCCTGATGTCTGCGTCCGCTTAGGGAAAAGAGATTGACACCTGATTATGCTTGCTGTCGTAGGTATAAAAACCGTTCTGCTCACCGATCTTGATCGGCGTGATGGTCTTGTCTTCCCCTTCCTTTTTTTGCTTCTGGGCGGCAAATCCTTTTGAGTTGGTTGAGAAGGCTGCGTAGATGTGCCAAGTCTTGTCGGGCGAAAAGACGATTATTTCACCTTCAAAGCCTATGTTGTCGGTGTTCACCTTTAAATCTGCCGGGACATCGACCGTATAAGACCCGCGGACATTGTAGGTTTTGGCCGCTTCCGCCGATATTTCAGGGGGAGTTGTTTCCGCACTTGCGGTTGAGGTGCTCTGCGATTCTGCCGGTGTGTTTAAAGGCGCGTTACTGCCTCCCGCCGGTGTATTGCCGTTGCAAGCTGAAAGCAGCAACATCATAGCCAGAAACAAGGGCAGCAGTCTGTTTGCATACCGCATATCGGGCTCACTCTCCTTTTAATGGTCGGTTTTTCTCGTCATCGGCGTCAGCCGGAATCGCAGAAGTCGCGCATCAAGAACGGGGGCCAAAGGTATACGCGCTCGTTGTTGGGCAAGACCGTCACCCCTTTTAAAGTAAAACCTACCCTAAAAAGCCGGTTTCCGGCAGGGTAGGTTCTTACGCAAAAGGGGTAGATTTTATTTTTGCTCGGAAAATACCGCATAAACAAAGCCGGACTTAACAAATCCGGCGTGTGTTTGTTATAATATTCTTATGATATTCACCACTCTGGAGAGGAGGCGGCATATGGACGAAACTGCGACAAGCAATAAGAACACAACGCTTTTCCGAGAGTGTCTTGGCCTTTTCGGAGCGCTTGTATGGTTTTTTTGCTCGATGTACAGCTATGAGGATACGTTATTTGAGGATAGCTTCTACATTCCGGCATTTTTACTAATGTTGCTCCTCTCCATGCTGGTGTTTGGCATCTGTAACGGTGGCGGCGCCCGCCTTCAGCATCGGCTCATCCTCCTTCCATTTGCTACAATAAATTTGGTTGAGGGCGCGGTATCCAGCCGCGCTTTTCTCCATCTCATGCCTAAGCTACAATAAGAGGGACAATTGGTCTGACGGCTCCTTTCTTGGACTAAACACGTC
>JAVBTT010000007.1:0-56426 GCA_031556035.1 Oscillospiraceae bacterium | reverse complement strand
TGCTGAATGCTCTTGAGCTCTATCTGCATTTCCTTCCGCAGCTTCAAATCCAAAGCGCCAAGAGGCTCGTCCAGCAAGAGCACCTGCGGCCGGTTGACAATCGCCCGCGCTATCGCCACGCGCTGCTGCTGGCCGCCGGACAGTTGGTGTACACGGCGCTTGTGGTAGCCCTCAAGTCCGACAAGTCTCAGTGAGTCGTGCACACGCTGCTCTATCTCTTTCTCGGGAATTACCTCCATGGGTACTCGTTTGCGCTTCGGGGAACCCTCGGGCAGCGCCTTGGGGCGCTTGGAAATGCGCAGGCCAAAAGCGACGTTTTCGAACACGTTCAGGTGCGGAAAAAGCGCGTACTTCTGAAAAACCGTATTGACGCGCCGCTTGTGGGGCGGAACGCTATTAATCCTCACGCCGTCGAAATAGACGTCCCCCGAGGTTGGTGTCTCGAAGCCGCCTATAATCCGCAGCGTAGTGGTCTTGCCACAGCCGCTGGGGCCGAGCAGTGTGAGGAATTCCTTGTCTTTTATGGTCAAGTTGATCGCATTTAATACGATTTCACCGTCAAACGCCATGACACAGTCGACAAGGCGAATGAGTTCCTTGGGCATTTATCATCCCCCATTCCGAAACGCCTGTATTCTCAGATAAAATTGAATTTTTTTGCATGATCTGAGAGAATTGCGCCAATTAATGAGCACTAAATAAAACTATAAGCTTTTTTGTGTATAAAGTCAACAAAAATTTTCGAATTTCTTGTGCAGTAAAAATTCACGCCCGCCAAGATATTGCAGGGCTCCCGCCGGTGTAATGAAATTGAAGGATATTTTATAGGCGCACAGGGCCTGGCCCTTACGTGAATAAGCCTTGTCAAGGTTAGCGGAACCGTATTTGCCGTCCCCGAGCAGCGGCCAACCGCGCGAGGCCATCTGCACCCGTATCTGGTGCGTGCGACCTGTTAGCAGGGTGCATTCAATGAGGGAAAGATTGCCCCGGATGTCGAGTGTGCGGTAGTCCATAATAGCGGTTTTGGCGCCTTTTTCCGAATTCTTTTTCACCATTACGAAGTTGCGCCTGGCATCCTTGAACAGATAATCCTCAAGCCTGCCCTCCGGAGGCTTAGGATGGCCGTGTACCACGCACAGATAGCGCTTTACAACCTCGCGGTCTTTGATTTTCTGAGTCAGTATTCTCAAGGCTTCGGCTGTCTTCGCGGCAAGCACAAGCCCCTCGGTGTTGCGGTCAAGACGATGGCAAAGGGAGGGGACAAAGCTGTGCTCGGATCGGGGGTTCCATTCTCCTGAGGCGGCCAGATATGCGCGTACGCGGCTTTCCAGTGTATCCTGAGACAATCGATCCGCGTCGTTTTGACATTGAAGGCCCACCGGCTTGTTGAGAATAATTATGTTCTTGTCCTGATAAACAATATTTAGCTTGCCGATACCATCTGATGGGACGTCACGGGCGGCAGGCGGGGAACCGGACGGTTCAGGTACGTAAACCGTCAGCTCATCACCCTCGGAAAGGCGCTGCTGGGGGGAGCATCTGGCGCCATTGAGCTTAATATTCTTCGTACGTATGCCCTTCTGCACTGCGGATAGGGGAAGGCCAGGCATTGCCTTCGAGAGGAAGCGGTCTATACGCTGACTCGCGTCATTGGCAGCGATTGTAAAACTGCGCATGGGTGCCCTCACAAGTTAATCGATTTTATTCCGGACTGGAAGCATAATATTACGGCGGCAGATAAAGGCCGCAATATTTGAAAGTCTGTCAAGCCGCCGTAATATCTTTTAAATCATTATTATTCCTGCATTTTATGCGCTCTCAAAAATGCGACTATATGCTGCAGGAATAATAATATCACCGATAAAGCCCAAAGGCAAGAAAAACCCGCCTGTACGGCGGGGCAGTGAAGGGGGTATTGATGCGGACATAGTATAACCGGACTAAGGTTCAATATTCAAATCCGACTGTTCCCAGGGATAGGCTGAGAATAGGTTGGGGTTATAAGAACCGCCTCATGGTATCGAGCAAAAGGGCATAGTCCACAGGCTTGGCAACATGGGAGTTCATTCCGGATGCAATCGCCTCGTCCACATCCTCTTTGAAGGCGTTTGCAGTCATCGCGATAATGGGCAGCCGTTGCGCGTCTTCGCGTTTCATCTCGCGTATGACGCGCGTGGCCACATGGCCGTCCATGCGTGGCATCTGTACATCCATCAAAATGAGGTCGTAGTATGCTTCGGGTGACGATTTAACTTTGTCGACGGCTTGAAGGCCGTCCTCGGCGTCTTCAATAATCAATCCTGTGGAGTCGAGGAGCTCGTGAATAATTATTCTGTTTACCTCTACGTCTTCGACGAGAAGAATGCGCGCCCCCATCAAGGGCTTTCCGCTTAAGCCGCGCGACATATCCGCATCTTCCCGCGCGAGCGGCTGGTTTTTTTGTTCAATCCCTGTTGCAATCTCAAACGGGACAATGATAGTGAACGCCGAGCCCTTTCCCAGCTCGCTGGAGACCTCTATTGCGCCACCCATCATTTCGACAAGTCTTTTTGTAATGGGCAGGCCGAGCCCAGTTCCCTGAAATCTGCGCTTTATATACTGCTCCTCCTGCTCGAACGGTGTAAAGAGCTTGGTTAAAAAATCCTCGCTCATCCCAATACCGTTATCCTTGACCTCGAACCGCAGTACGACCTCACCGTCGCGTCTCTCGGCTGTTTGTACGGACAGCGATATAAGACCGCCCTGTCCCGTAAATTTTATGGCGTTTGACAACAAATTTATCAACACCTGCTTCATACGCAGGAGATCCCCCAGGAGATCAAAGGCAAACTGCTCGGTGACATTCAACTCCAGGCGGATATCTTGAGCCTTGGCCTGTGGCGCAATAATGCTCTGCGCCTGCTCCAGAAGCTCAGAAACCGTAAAGCGGCTAATATGGAGCTCGAGCCTGTTGGACTCTATGCGGGACATGTCGAGCACGTCGTTTACAATATCCAGCAGATGGTCCGATGCGGTGTGTATATGTCCTAGACTTTGAGCAGTCTTGTCAGGGGTTTGGTCAGGCCTCATGGCAATATTTGTCATGCCTATTATCGCATTAAGGGGGGTGCGCAGCTCGTGGCTTATCCGGGAAAGAAAATCGCTTTTCGCGATGCTGGCCGCCTGGGCCTCATCCTTTGCACGCATGAGCTCAGTGATGTCGGATACTATGCAAATAGTGTTATTCACAGCTTTTTTAAGCTCAGGGCTGCGCTGGACGGCAAAGCAGCGGGTCTCACCTGAAAGGGTCATCCACAATACCAATCTTGCGCTTTCTCCGCCCTCTGGAGGGAGTTCGAAAAATGCCGCCAAGGCGTCTGACGGTTGGCCGTCGTCCCCGCACGCGTCGGTCGATGCAAGCCATTCACGTACCGTACTGTGGAGGTTTCCAAACATGGAGGTGAATTGGGCGTTGCGGTATATGATTTCACCGCCATTTCCGGAGATAAAGACTGAATCCGGCAGGCTGTCGATATAAAAGCGTATGCTTTCCATTGTATCGTTGAGTCTGTCGACCATCTCGCGAAAGCTTCCGCGGTGAGCCTCAGAGTCCGCTCTCGAAGTAAGTTTACCACGCGAGGCGTCGCTAAGTAGCCCGGTAGCCACCCTGATCAGGCGGCCAAAGGAAAGATTAACAGATTGAAAAGCCCGTGCAAGCTGACCGATCTCATCGCCGGACGCAAGCATTTTGGGCGGCAAGCTGGATGAAATTTCGCCCTCGGCCAGGCGATCCGCGGCGCGGGTCAGATCGCGCAGAGGAGTCATAAGCACGGAGCCGAAGGTAAGCAAAAACGCGCTGAAAAACACGGCGAGCAGCAAAATAGTCACCGTCAAGGCGACGCTCATAGAATTGTTTGTATTGGCTATGACCTGAGAGGCGTCCATATCGGTGCCCACAAAGGCCACTGTTCTGCCATTGGAATCCAGTATTGGGGAATAGGCATAATATAGGGTGCCATAATCGTCACTTTGGGAAAATGAGGCCTGGCTCATGGCGGTGCCGGTTTTCAGGACATCCTCACCCTCAGGAAATACGCTTTTAAGCTCCTTGTCGCCAAGCGCAATGGATGCTTCCTCAGGAGAGTCCCAAGGAGCTGCTCCGGTTACAATATAGGTGAAGTAGCCGTCAATACCTGTATCTGACATAATATACAGGTATTTTGCCCCTGAAATTATCTTCAGTCTGCTCAAATTCTCCCGCAGAGACATATAGTTCTCATCCGGTGTAAGCGATTCTATATAGGGTAACAGCTCATCCCCGTCAATCTGGCTGGCGACAAGCTGGTTGGTCAGGGATATATGCTCTTCAAACGAGCTCTGATAGGCGCTGGAAAGCTGCATCCTATATATGAGGGTGAGAAGGGTAAAAACCACAATCACCGCCGCGAGCATTGGGATAATAAGTTTCGGGGCAAGCCCGAAGCGAATATGTCTGTTGTTGCGCAAATCAAAACCCTCCTAGACGACAAACTGCGTATAGAGTGCATTAAATTGTATCATTATTGCCGTGAGAAGTAAAGGGTTTGCGGATTCCAGGTTGTTGGTGTATACAATCATCAGTATGAGGGGTATCCCATATGCAATTGTTAGGTGAGGAATGAATCCTACCGTATTTTCCCAGTACATGCACTTTACAGAGCACCGCTGCAATGATAGAAAACAACTGAGAGGTGATGCCTTATCCATACATTTACAAAAATTCTGCGTACGGCATGGGGCTATGACCGGAAGCTGAGCTTCTGTTTTGTGCTGAACATCCTTTGTATGGCCCTGTTTTAAGCTGCAGCGCTAAGCAATCAGATTGAAGACAAAGTCCTTGAAATTGTAAAATTCCAAGGACTTTGTGGTATAATATACAAGGGTGAAGGACTTATACAGTGCCGTCAACGGGCGTCCGAGCATCGACCCAGTGGTGCTGTTCAAAATATTTCTCATCAAGTTTCTGTTTGGGATACGCTCAGTACGTCAAACGATTAGAGATCGAAGCGAATATGGTAGAGGTTGTTTTTGTTGTTACTGTTAGGTGGCGAAATAATATTCAGGCACATCGGGCAGGTGGAATATTTCCTGCTTTTTAAGTGCCGGAATGAGATGTAGCGCCATCCGACTGGCGCGTCACCTCTGCTTCGAGCTTTGGCCCCGGATCGGCCCAATGCGGCGACTTTATGACCTTGCCGTCCTCGCGGTAGTGTGGCTTCCCGTCCGGCCACAGTTTGGACATGTTGGCCTCCTGTACGATGTCAAAGAGGGGCTGCGGCCGCACCCCCATCTCGACGAGAGTGCCGAGCGCAAAGTAGATGAGGTCGATCATTGCGTCCGCCTGCTCGGCGATCGTCTCCGCCTCTAACAGCTCGTCTATCTCCTCGCGCATCCATTCGGCGCGGGCCGCGATTCTGTCGGGCGGCAGCAACTCCGGAGCGTCGCGGTGCGGTGCGCCGAACGCCACGTGAAACTCTCTAACCTTCTCCCATGCGCTGTCCATTTCGTATCCTCCATATGCAATGATAGAAATCGTGAATAAATTTCACAGGAAACATGCTGATTATGTTTTTGCGGCGAAAGGAATCAACCAAATCCGAATATTGGAACATGAAACTGTATTTCAAGAACGGAGCGTCATTGTCAAGGGCGCAATTACGCCTGGAACATATTACAGGAATTTTTGATACCTGTCTATACGGTTGGGGACAGCCCCCAGATTTCCTCCGCGTACTGGCGGATTGTGCGGTCGCTGGAAAATTTGCCAGCCCGGGCAGTGTTCAGAAGACATTTCCGGGCAAAGCCCTCGCGGTCGGCGCAGGCGCGGTTGGCGTCCAGCTTTGCCTGCACGTAGGCTTCTAAATCCAACAGCAGGTAATACTGATCCGGCGCATGCCAGCTGGTTCCCTTTAAGATGGAATCATACAGCTCCCGGAACACGCCGGTGCCACCGTCGCTGAAGGTGCCGTCCACCAGCGTGTCCAGCACTCGGCGGATGCGCGCGTTTTCCCGGTAGATTTTCAGAGGGGAATATTTGCCTTCCAGAGCTCTGATGTTCTCCACCCGAGCACCGAAAATAAAGTTGTTCTCTTCCCCGCTTTCCTCCACAATCTCAATGTTCGCGCCGTCATAGGTTCCCAGGGTGACAGCGCCGTTCAGCATCAGCTTCATATTGCCGGTGCCGGAGGCCTCGGTGCCGGCTGTGGAAATCTGCTCGCTCAAATCCGCGGCGGGGATCAGTTTTTCCGCGTAGGACACATTATAGTTCTGCACAAACAGAACCCGCAGCCGATCATTGGTGTCCGGGTCGTGGTTTATCATCCGGGCTATTTCATCAATGTACTTAATAATGCCCTTGGCCCGGCGGTAGCCCGGGGCGGACTTCGCGCCGAAAATGCAGGTCATGGGCGTGAAGTCTCTCAGGGCGCCGTCTCTCAGGGAAAAATAAATATCCATAATAGAAAATGCGTTCAGAAGCTGTCGCTTGTATTCATGCAGCCGCTTGACCTGGATGTCGAAAATCGAATCGCAGTTCAACTCGAAGCCGTTTTCGTGAAGGCGAGTATATGCAGCCAGCTGGCGCTTCTTCTCCAGCTTTACGGCCATGAACTCCCTCAGGGATTCCGGGTCGTCGGCATATGGGAGCAGCCTTTGCAGCTCGTCCAGGTTTGTGAGCCACCCGTCGCCAATGCGTCCGGTGATGAAGCGGGTGTATTCCGGGTTGCACAGGCCCAGCCAGCGCCGCTGGGTGATGCCGTTGGTTTTATTGTTAAAGCGCTCGGGGTACAGGGTGTGCCACCCCTTCAGGAGGTCATTCTTCAGGATGTCGGTATGCAGGGCGGCCACGCCGTTGGTGCTGTGGGTGGCGTAAACGGCCATTCGAACCATATGTATGAAGCCGTTTTCCAGAATATAATACCCACTGCTGTTCTCCGGCGCTATCGGCAGGCGGGCTAGTGTGCTTTTCAGATGATTTTGCAGCATAACCACATAGGGGTACACCTCGGGAATCACGTCACAGAACAGATCCACTTCCCATTTTTCAAGCGCTTCGGCCATGATGGTGTGGTTTGTGTAGGCGAATATATCCCGCACTATATTAAAGGCCGTTTCAAATTCCATGCCCTCGCCGGAAATGAGCAGACGCAGCAGCTCCGGAATGGCAACGGTTGGATGGGTGTCGTTCAGCTGAATGGCAAAATGCCGGGGCAGGCCGGTCAAATCGTTCCCGAACCTGGCCTTGTATTGCCTGATAATGCTGTGCAGAGAGGCCGCGGAGAAGAAATACTGCTGTTTCAGGCGCAGACGTTTGCCCGCCGCTGTGTTGTCATTGGGGTACAGCATGGCTGAGATAGCTTCGGCCTCATTCTGTCCGCTGAAGGCGTCCTCATAGTCCTGCCTGTTAAAGCCGTCAAAGTCGAAGGCGCGAACAGGCTCAGCCTGCCACAGGCGCAGGGTGTTCACCTGCCTGCCGCCGTAGCCGATAATCGGCATATCGTAGGGCACGGCCCACACGCTTTGTCCCTTAAAGTTCACCTGAACGCGCTCATCCTCGTTACGAGCGCTCCACGGGTCGCCGAAGCGCTGCCAGTCGTCCGCCTCCTCTTTCTGGAAGCCATCCAGAATGCGCTGCCGGAAAAGCCCGTATTTGTAGCGGATGCCGTACCCGTCCAGCGCGTACCCGCAGGTGGCTCCGGAGTCCAGAAAGCATGCGGCTAAGCGTCCCAGCCCCCCGTTGCCGAGAGCGGCGTCCTCCACGGATTCAAATATGTTGGGGTCCAGTCCGTTTTCCTCAAAGACCCGGCGCATGTCGTCAAGAAGACCGAGGTTGTACAGGTTGGCGTACACCACCCGGCCGATCAGAAACTCAAGTGAAAAGTAACAGGCGGTTTTATTCTGGGCCTTAGTTGGATAAAAGGGCTTTATCTCTTCCATGGCCGCATGGCTTACCGCCTCGTATAACCGGTTGATACTGTCCTTTCCCATTCCCTCATGTATGTACTGAGTCAGTCTTTGCTGGTAGTCCTGCATGTACGCATCCTCCAATATGTAACACGGCTAAGATTGGTTTATTGATGTACCAGTTAAACCTTGCCGCCAGTGGCGGGGAAAATGCGCCGCCACTGGCGGCAAGGTTTAATCGTGGAACCAATATCACTCATTCATCTTACTCATCCCCGCCCTCGGCGGAGATTATCTCGGTCAGCGCCCCTGTCAGCTCCGCGTCCAGCGCCATGGATTGCAGCGCTCCCAACAGGACGACTTTGTCCGTCGAGCTGTTTACCAGGCGGTAGAGCTCGTTTTTCAGGTCGTATTCGATTTCCGCCCTGTCCAATAGCGTAAAAACACGGTCGACAAGCGGACAGGGACGTTTTTTTCCCGGACGCTCAAAGCGAATCGCAGCATAATCCGCCGCGCTGGGGGCAAGTGAGACGGTGAGCACGTCGAGGCTTGCGTCATATTGAGTTGAAACAATATCCGCGCCCGCCGCCCGACCCTCGCCGTCCAAGCCGTACAGCTTTAAAGTGCAGGCGCGTCCGGACGGCAGAATCAAGTCACCCTCAGGACGCCATATGGTAAAAACCGGGTTTTCTCCGTCGGTGTATTCCATGCGCGTCACCGCCTGGCGCAGCCCCTCGCCGTTCATGTCGTTGTCCTCGTACAGACAAAACTCGCCGTTGCCGCCGACGAAAATTAAAATTTCCAGAGCCTCGGGATTTTCCGCGCCATAGTTAAAATCCTCGCCGCCACAGAGCGGAATAATCGCCCCCGCCTTGGCCAGCACGGGCATCGAGGTTATGCCCCGGTAAAAAGTGATGTGGCGGCCGCCCTTGTATCGCTGCCCGTCGAAAATATCATACCAGCGCCCCTCGGGCAGCCATGCCGCGAAGGGGGCCATTTTCAGCGAAGGGTGGCAGGCGGTGGTAACGGGACAGCAGATAAGCTCTGTGCCGAAATAATACTCATTCTTGACTCCGTACGCCTCGCCGTGGTCGGGGTGGTGGTAGTACAGGGGGCGCACAAGGGGCTCGCCCAGCCTGTGAGAGCGCTCATTCATGGTGAATATGTACGGTATAAGCCTGTGCCTGAGGCGCAAAAAATTCAGAGCTACGGAACGATACGGCTCCTCAAACGTCCAGGGCTCCTTATTGTTGAAGGGATTGTTGGAGGCGTGAAGGCGCATGACGGGGGAAAACACGCCCAGCTGTATCCAGCGCACAAGCATCTCCATGGAACGCACACCCCGCATGTGTCCGCCGATGTCATGGCTCCACCAGCCGTACCCGGCGTTGGACGCGGACAGCGTAAAGTAAGGCTGAAAATCCAGCGAAGCCCAGGTGGTACACGTGTCCCCGGAAAACCCGACGGGGTAACGGTGGCTTCCGGGGCCCGCGTAACGGGACAGTATAAGGCTCCGTTTTCCCGTGCGCGCGATATCCAGGGAATGATAATGGTTGAGTACCCACAGCGGCTCAATGCCACCCACGCTGGAGCCGCCCTTCTGCTGCCAGTCGATCCACCAGAAGTCCACGCCAAGCTCCTCGTGAGGATGGTGCAGATAGCAAAAATACGCCTCCATAAACGCCTGGTCGCCTGCGTCAAATTCAATTTTCTGCTTGTGCTCCGCGTCTACGCCGAGGGCTCCGGCCATTTCGGGATAGGCGCCCTCGTATGCCCGCACACCGTCCGCGGGGTGAAGGTTGAGGGCGACCTTCAGGCCTTTTTCATGCAGTTTTGCGATAAATTGTTCCGGATCACGGAACAGGTCGCGGTTCCAGCTGTATCCTGTCCAGCCGCTGCCATATTCGGGGTCTACCTTCGTCATGTGCCAGTCCATGTCTATAACCGAGACTGACAGAGGTATTCTCTCGCGCTCAAAACGCTCGATCAGCTCCAGATAGCTTTTGTCGGAGTAGGAGCGGAAGCGGCTCCACCAGTTGCCGAGAGCCCAGCGCGGCAGCATGGGGACGTGTCCGCACAGGGCGTAATAATCCCGCAGGCAGTCCAGATAGTCGCGGCCGTAGCCGAAAAAATAAATGTCCGTGATGTCTTGTCCCCGGGGAGCGACCCAGCCGTCCCGCTCAACGAGCATGGATCGGGAATCGTCCATCACCGAAAAACCGCCACTGGACATCAGGCTGTCCCTCAGCTCCACGGCGCCGTCCGCCTTGTCGAGGGTGCGGGTGGTTCCGCCCATGGCCGGATAATCATCGCCATAATTCCAGGCGCTGTGGTATGCCGTCAAGCCCCCGTTTAACTCTACGCGAAGGCCGCTGGGGCTGAATGGCTTCCCGTCATAACGAAGCCGCAGGTGCTCGGTTGTCAGTTCTATATATCCGTTTTTAGAGGTTACGCGGTATTCCGGAACAGGAAACCGGCGGTTGAATACCGTCTGAGTGCGCCTGTCCTCAAAAGCTCCGCAGACGCTGTATTCGAGCCGGATAAGCCTTGGCGTGAGAACGGTGATGCGATAATTCCCGCCCGAAACCACCGCGCCGGGATCCGCGAAAGGATCCCCCTCCAGCGGTCTGCCGCTCCAGCTGTTCATAACGTCACCACCTTGCCTCTGCTTTTAGGGTGCGCAAGCGCCCGAACCGACTCGCGCTCAATCAGCCGCACGTCAAGCGTTATGTTCTGCGCGGGTGTGTCGGGATTGTCGATATGTGAAAACAGGAGCTCTGACGCCAGCTTGGCCTTGAGCTCTATATCCTGGGTGATTGTTGTGAGGGCGGGGGTAGTTAGCGCCCCCATTTCCAGATCGTCAAAGCCCATGACCGATATATCATCAGGTACGCGAAGGCCAAGCGCCTTTAAATAGACTATAACCTTGAGCGCGACAATGTCGGAGGTGCAGAAAAGGGCGGTGACGTTTTTATTGGAGGCTATAAAGCTTCGAAAGCTGTCTTCGCCCGGGTTGTCCGGAAGCATGCGATCCTCGGGAAGCCGCGCGCCCTCCTTCTCAAGAGCGTCGCGGAAGCCGTGAAGGCGCTCCCGCAGCACCGGGCTGTCATTGGAGCGCCCTATAAAGGCGATCTCCCTGTGGCCCTTGCCGAACAGGTGCTTTGCCGCGAGTTCGCCGCCCTTGCGGTCGTCGATGCCGACGTTCGTAAGCTGGCGCATAGGGCTGTAGGAGTCCGTAAACACAAGGGGTATTTTATTGTCAAGGCGCATGCGGTCAAACTCAGAGTCGTACAGGCCCCAGACTATTGCGCCGTCCACATCCCAGGAGCGCAGCTGACGGGTCATGTTGTGAAAGTCGCAGCCCGTATACAGCAGGGCCGAGTAGCCACGCTTTTGAACGTATTGGTTGACATAGCCGAGCATATCCGCGTTGTATGGATAGCTCAGAACATTGCCTTCGCCGTAAATGACCACCGCAATGATCCGTGAGGAGCGCGACGAAAGGCTTCTTGCGGAGGAGTTTGGGACATACCCGCGCTCCTTGATAATGCTCAGTATCCGCCAGCGCGTTTCCTCCGAGACCTTGGAGGGCACGTTGTTGATCACCCGCGAGACCGTCATGACGCTGACGCCGGCTTCTCTGGCAATATCCTTCATGGTAAGCAAAATACCACCGCCTTCACCGCGATAATAGGATAACGATAAACCTGACGCAAAAAACCAAAGACATTCTTACACATATTAATATAACCTGACTCCCAATAAAAAGCAATAGGCTCTAACATAAATGACAAAGTATTTATAAATAATCACAAATCATATTGACAAATATACCGAGCAGCGCTATACTATTTATAAGGATATCGTTAACCCAATTGAGAGGCGAATTAGATGAGGAATCACACATTATTTGGAGGTGTGGCGAGACTGCGGGGTGCCGTTGCGGCAAGAGCTATTATTAAAGCCGCCTGGCTGGGCAACAAAATATTGTTAAAGGAGCTCTCTTATGAAAAGACTGATATGCATCGCCCTGTCCGTGCTGATGCTGGCCGCCGTGCTTTCCGGCTGCCAGGCGAAAAAAGAAGAGGTTGCTCTCAAGGTGTGGGGCTCGCAGGAAGACCAGGCCCTGTTGACCGAGTTGACGGAGGGCTTTAAAACCGCCCATCCCGAAAAGATCTACACAATCGAGCTGGGTGTAGTGAGCGAGGCGGATGTCAGGGAGCGGTATCTGGAGGATCCTGCCGCCGCAGCGGATGTGTTCGCGTTTCCCGACGACGTGGAGAGCCTGCGGACGGCGGGCGGGCTGTATGAGGTCACGCGCAACAAGGACGACGTTGTCAAGCGCAATGTCCCGGGCTCCATTGAGGCCTCGTCCTGGGACGGCAAGCTCTACGCTTATCCCATGACTGCCGATAACGGCTATTTTCTCTACTATGACAAGAGCGTCCTGTCGGAAACTGACGTGCAGTCGCTGGACGGTATGCTGGCCGCCTGCGATGCCGCTGGCAAAAAAGTGTTCATGGATGTGTCCAACGGCTGGTATATCGCCTCGTTTTTCCTGTCCGCGGGCTGCAAGTTCTATCAGGACGACGCCGGTGTTAAGACCTGTGATTTCAATAACGCCAAGGGCCTGGCCGCCGCAGAGACCATTAAAGCATTTACCGCGCACAACGCGTTTACAACGGGCGACGACTCGGTTCTGAAGGCGGGCATCGGCGATACCATTGCGGCGGGCGTGTCGGGCACATGGAACGCCGAGGACATTAAGGCCAAATTAGGCGACAATTATGCCGCGACAAAGCTCCCCACCTGCACTATCAGCGGCGAGCAGGTGCAAATGACCAGCTTTGCGGGCTACAAGCTTGTGGGCGTCAACAGCCAGAGCAAGAACCCGACCGACGCCATGGACCTGGCAGACTGGCTCACAAGCGAGAAAAGCCAGATCAGGCGCTTTGAGCTGCGCGGGAACGGCCCCTCCAACATCAAGGCCGCGGACAGCGACGCGGTGAGGGCCAATGTCGCGCTGGCCGCGCTGGCCTACCAGAGTCAGTTCGCCACGGCGCAGCTGCGTGTGTCCGACGCGTATTGGAGCCCGGCTGAGGCGTTCGGTGCCGCGCTTGAGGTCAAGGATTACTCAAAGAGCCTTCAGGAAATGCTTGACGCGATGGCGGGGCAGATCAACGGAGGTTAAGACGGTATATTAAGGCAACAGGGCGGGAACGACATGACGGTTTTTCCCGCCCGTATTGCTTTTCTCCCGCGCGTGCGCCCGGACGCGAAAATCCTCTGGCTTTGTGGGATCAATATACAAAATCACTGTGTTTTTGGACGTGTTGGTATGGATAATGTAAAGACCGGCGGTGTGAGCGCCACTCTGCGTGACGCGCTCGCCGCGCTGACAAAGGGCGACGCCTGGACGCGTTTGGGGCTTGCGGTTATGGGACTCGGCTGCCTTGTCCGAGGACAGATTGTCAAGGGGCTTCTCTTTCTTGGCGCCCAGATCAGCTTTATATTTTTTATGATATACTTCGGCGCGCCGTATCTCAGTGATATCACCACACTGGGAACTGTGCAGCAGGGCACAGTCTGGGATGAGGGGCTTCAGATAAACCGCGTAGTGCAGGGGCACAACTCCATCCTGATTCTGCTGTTTTCAGTGCTTACGCTGTTTGTGATCGGTGTGTTTGCCGTTGTGTGGATCAAAAGCGCACAGGCGGGCTGGCGGGCGTATGAGCGCGGTCTGTCCAGACAGAAGCAGCCCGGGTTCGCGCAGGAGGCCAGAGATTTTTTCAACAACAAATATCATGTTGTGCTGCTCGGCTGGCCGTCGCTCGGCGTTTTTGCGCTGACGATCATGCCGCTGGTGTTCATGATCCTGATGTCGTTTACCAACTATGACCGCCTTCACCAGCCTCCGGGCAACCTGTTTACCTGGGTGGGATTCCAGAACTTCAGGGATATATTCTGGGATGATCCGCTCAAGAGCAGGACGTTTTTCAGCCTGCTCAGCTGGAACATGGTTTGGGCCGTGCTGTCGACGGCGTCCTGCTATCTTTTGGGCATGCTGCTCGCGCTGACAATCAACAAGAGGGGCATTCGCCTGAAAACGATGTGGCGCACTATATTTGTCATCACCATCGCCGTACCGCAGTTTGTTTCGCTGATGCTCATGAGCCGTCTGCTGACGGACTGGGGGCCGATTAACGTATTGCTGCAAAACTGGGGCTGGATCAGCGAGCCGATACACTTCCTGACAGGCGATATAGCACGGGTTACGGTGCTGGTGGTCAATCTGTGGGTGGGCGTCCCCTATACGATGCTGATCACAACAGGCATTTTAATGAACATTCCCGCCGACCTCTATGAGAGCGCGCGCATTGACGGGGCGGGCCCTGTCGTCGTATTCGGGAAAATCACCCTGCCCTATATGCTGTTTGTGACAACGCCGTACCTGATCACGCAGTTTATGAGCAACATCAACAATTTCAACGTCATCTACCTGCTGACCGGCTGGGCGGGTGTTCCCAACACCCTTGACTATTACCAGGCGGGCAAGACCGATCTGCTTGTGACATGGCTGTACAAACAGACGGTCCGGGAGCAGAACTACAATCTGGCGTCCGCTATCGGAGTCATTATCTTTCTCATCCTCACCGTAATCGGGCTGGCCACATTCAATATCCTCGCGCCACAAAGGAAGGAGGAAACCTTCCAGTGAAGAGTCTGAAAATCCGCAGCCACATAGCCAACACGACGATCTATCTCGTACTGACCGTATTGAGCGCGGTCTGGCTGCTGCCCATCATTTGGCTGATCCTCCAGTCGCTTCGTCTGGAGCCCGGCGCCTATACCAGTTATATCATGCCCAAGGGCTATACCCTTAATAACTTCATCAATCTGTTCACCAACACCTCGGTACATAATTTTCCGCTGTGGTTCCGCAACACGCTGATTGTCGCCGTTTTTTCCTGCGCTGTTTCGACCCTGTTTGTCCTGATGGTCAGCTACGCGTTCTCGCGCCTGCGTTTTCCAGCCCGGCGGGGCTTGATGAACGTAGTGCTGATTCTGGGCGTGTTTCCGGCGTTTATGTCCATGGTGGCTGTGTACCACATTCTTAACGCCATAAATCTGACGCAGAGTCTGGCGGGGCTGGTGGTCATCTATTCGGGCAGCGCGGGAATGGGCTATTACATCGCCAAGGGTTTTTTCGATACCATACCAAAGTCGCTGGACGAGGCGGCGCTCATCGACGGCGCCAACAGAAACACGATCTTTTGGAAAATCACCCTGCCCATGTCGCGCCCGATCATCATCCACACTGTGCTTACGTCATTTTTGCTGCCCTGGACGGACTTTATATTCGCCAGCGTATTGTTGAAGGGAAAGGCGAGCAAGTTTACCGTGACGGTTGGGCTGTATCAGATGCTGTCCCGCGAGTCGATAGACAAGTTTTTCCTTCAGTTCTGCGCCGGCGCGGTTATCATAGCGGTACCGATAACGCTTTTGTTTATTAAAATGCAGAAATACTACGTCGAGGGAATTACCGGAGGAGCAGTCAAGGGGTAGCGGGCGGCTTTCCGGCCACCAGAAGGACGTAAAAATAAAGCGCCGTTTCTGAGATTGTGTCGAATGGGTAAAGACACACGTAAATAAAAACATGAAGTGGAGAAAAGAAGGGAGGTCAAGGGATGAGAGCTCACGGCAGGTCCCGGCGGGGTCTTGCCGGTTGTCCTGTCCGTTTTTAAGCCGTAGAGATCAAAATGGCGAAAACTCACATATTTGTAAGGAGTGGCATCATGAAGCAAAATCGTTTTATTAGCTTGTTCTTAGCTCTGGTAATGCTGGTCGGATTTGTGGCTACTGTACCGCAAAGCCTTGCGGCTGGAAGTCCCGCCACTATCGAGCTCTCTTTCACCAGCGCTACGCTTGAGCCGGCCGACGCCATCCGCGCGGTCGCCGTAGTCAAGGATGAAAGCGGCAATGTGATACCGGACGCACATGTCGAGTGGACATCCTCCAACAACGCCGTCGCCAAGGTATCCCCCTATGGCGGCATGATCACGGCGTCCGCCCCGGCCGAATCCAAGACCACCCACACGGCGACCATCACGGCCACCTGCGGCGTCGCGGTTGGGACGATCACCGTTACGGTTGTCCCCGCGAAGCCGGACATCCTGTGGATACAGGCCAACCGATATACGCTCAGCACGAGCGGCTCCAGCAGAACCGCAACCGTCAACGCCCTTATTCATGATCGCTATGGCTACCGGATGAATCAGAACAACGGCAGTCTTAATAACACGGGATTCACCCTTAACTGGTCCATTTCCGACACCAGCATAGCCACTATCGCGGCAAACGCTGCCCAAACCTGCACTGTAACAGCCCAGGCACCCGGCGTGGCCACCCTCACCGTTACAATCGCCAACGCCAACTACCCCGACATTGTGCTGACCGGCTCCTGCAAGATCACTGTCAGCGGCACAAGCACCCCTGTACAGAATAACGTCGATGTCGTATTCCAGTATGTGGATCCGATGATACATCAGCGCGGCGGGACGACCGACCTCTGGAACTGGAGCACCGGCGTCACGGACGGCGAGTACGAGTTTACTCAGGTCAACGGGATCTGGCAGACGCAGTTCAAAGCGACGTCCACCGCGACCGTAGGGTACATTGTCAGGCTGTGGGGCGGCTGGGGCGACAACGACCGGGAATCCGGCGACCGCAGCTTCACCGTGAACAAGGGGGAGCCCGTCACCAAGCTCCGCGTGACCTACGGAACTGAGAGCGCCTATATATATCCTGCCGCGATTACCGGCCTCGTCGACGACAAAATCGACTTCAAGTTTCGTGATTACGAAAAATTTAAATCCAACACGCAAAATACGATCTCAGAGGTCAAGGTGGCTGTCAACGGCACCGTCTACCCTATGACCTACGATTCCGCGACCGAGATGTTCGTCTCAAGCCTGACGGGGCTGACCCAGGGCGCCTACAGCTATCAGTTTATCGTGGACGGCG
Organism: Oscillospiraceae bacterium; assembly: GCA_031556035.1. GTDB lineage: Bacteria > Bacillota > Clostridia > Oscillospirales > UBA929 > JAVBTT01. The sequence goes on along the minus strand of JAVBTT010000007.1, from coordinate 39,482 downwards.
CGGCGCCGGTCAACGACATCAATAATCCCAGTGTTGACGCTAACGGCAAATCGGTGCTGTATTACGGGGATGTGCCGCCGCCCACCCCTCTGGAGGTGACGGCAAGCATAAGCCCGAGCGTCATAGGCTATGACCAGAACACCGTTTTAACGCTCTCCTCCAACGATATGGCGTCCCTCGCGTCCGCGACTGTGGATATGACTAATTTAGGCGCGGCGACATATAACGGCGGCGCCCTGAAGCTGCCAATAGACCTGTCCAACGGCGCAATTTCCCTCTATGTCAAGGAAGGCATAGAACCCGGGCTGAAAGAGGTTCCTGTCACAATCGTGGATCTGGAGGGGAACACAAGCACAATAACGGCTACCGTGACCGTGGACGGCGCGATCGGGCCCAGGGGCGACTTTGACTGGGACGAGGCTGTGGTCTATTTTATGCTCACCGACCGCTTCTACGACGGCGATCCGACCAACAACAACGCGTACGGCAATGACGAGTGGCGTCCGGAGCTGGCTGAGGCCTTCCACGGCGGCGACCTGAAGGGCGTGCTCGAAAAGCTGGACTATTTGGAGGATCTGGGAGTCAACACAATCTGGATCACCCCCATTGTGGAAAACACTCCGCAAATGCAGCACAAGGAGTCCAACCAATTTGCCTACCACGGCTACTGGGCCAAGGACTTCACCGAGATCGACCCCCACCTGGGCACAGTCGAGGATCTTGACGCGCTACTGGACGCGGCCCACGACAAGGGCATGAAGATCATGGTGGATATCGTCATGAATCATTCCGGATATCCTCCTGTCACCCAGTTTGACGGCTTGATCCGCACAAACATCGGCACAAACGACACGACGCAGCCGTTGGGCGACGGCTGGATCCGCCTGCCCGACTTCCTGACGGAGGATCCCGCCGTCCGGGCGCAGCTCGTGGAATGGCAGGCCGCCTGGGTCGGACACAAGACGGAAAAGGGCAACAGCATAGACTTCTTCCGAGTCGACACCGCGAAGCATGTGGAAAACGGGGCTTGGCAGGCTCTTAAGAACGCAGCCACCGAGCTAAACCCCAACTTCAAGATGATAGGCGAGGACTGGACCACAAACACCGTCGCCAGACCGTATCTGTTCAGTTCCGGCATGGACGCCCTGCTGGATTTTGATTTCGCCACGCGCGCCAGAAACTTTGTCGGCTCGGGCAGCAATGTGGGCGGCACCGTTGTAACCGTAAACAACCAGCTCGTCACCCGCAGCAGCCAGATTACCAACTACGCCACCCTGGGGCAGTTCCTCTCCAGCCACGATCAGGACACATTCCTGTATCAGTACCGCAACAACTCGGCGGCGCTAAAGCTCGCCAAGGGCATGATGGCCGCCTCCCTGCAGCTCACCGACAAGGGAATCCCCGTCATCTACTACGGCGAAGAGGTCATGAACCAGGTGAACGCCAACGCGTTTGCCAACGCCGTCAACAACCGCGTCGACATGAAGTGGGGCGATTACACGGCCGACCAGCTTTCCATGCTCGAGCACTACAAAAAGCTGCTCTGTATCCGCAAAGAGTATTCCAAGGTGTTTGCCAAGGGCGACCGCAGCGCGGCGCTTGCGGGAACGGACGCCGAGAAGTTTGTTGTGTTCTCCCGCAGCTACAAGGGAGAAACCCTTCTGGTTGGCCTGAACACCAACGCGACAGCCGTGGAAAACGCCTCCGTTGCGACGGGTTTCGCGGAGGGGACTCTGCTTGTCGACCTGTACGACGGAACAACAAACTACATCGTTGGAGAAAATGGGGTCATCAGCCTGTCCATCCCGGCCATGACCGAGGGCGGCACAGTGGTTCTGGCGGTCGCGCAGGCCCGTGAGCCCGCCTCCATCGAGCTTTCCCCCGAGGCGCTGACGCTGGAAGTCGGCGAGACGCAGACACTCACCGCCACAGTGAAAGACGCGGAGGGCAATGTCATTGGGAACCCGGATGTCACATGGTCGTCCAGCAACGGAAGCTGCGCCACTGTTGACGCAGGCGTTGTCAAAGGCGTTTCGGCAGGCACGGCGACCATAACGGCCGCCTGCGGCGACTTCACCGCGACAGCCGCCATAACAGTCATCGCGGCGCTTCCCTACAGTATTGTGATCAGCGGGGACAGCAACGCGACCACAGTGGATGTCGGAGCGACGCTGCGCGTCAACGCGACCGTATACGATAAATTCGGCAATCGCTTCCAGGTGCCAACCGGAAGCTACGTCGAATGGTCCTGCGAGCCCGCGTCCGTGGCCACAATCGCCCGCTATACCTCGCAGCAGACCAACGAGGGGAACCGCCGCCGCGCCACCCTGACCGGAGTCGGTGTCGGAACGGTCACAATCACGGCGACCTACGCCGGGGTCACCGGCACGGGAACCATACAAGTCAAGCCTCCCCGCAAGATCATATTCCAGTATATTGACGAAAAAATCCACACCTATAAGGATCTCAACGGCAATGTCCAGAACACCACCCTGTGGAGCTGGGGCATGGGCACCAGCCAGGCCGGCGGCGCCATGTTCCAGTTTGAGAAGGTCAACGGCATCTGGCAGACAACATACAACGCGGGCTCAATTGACCCCTGCGTCCCCGGGTTCGTAGTCTGCCGGTACGGCAGGGACGAAAAAAATACAATCGCGCTGGAGTTCTTTGACCGCGACTTTACAATGAATCCGCGCGAGCCCTCCACAAAGGTGAGAGTCAGCGCGGGCGTGGCGAAGCCCTTTGTCTATCCGATCGCCAGCTCCGCGTTTGAGGCGGAGGGTCTGGTGCTCCGCTACCGCGAATTCGACAGCTTCGCAGTCAATACGCAGAAGGAGCTTGAGGGCAGCGTGTTCGCAATCGTCAACGGCGCGCAGTACGCGATGAGCTACGACGCGGCGGAGGACTTGTTCAAGTATGTGATACCCACATCGAGCCTGGTAGACGGCGATTACGCCTATCAGTTCAAGGTCGGCGAGGACGGTGCGCCTGAGAACGACCGGCACAACGGCAGAACCGACCCCCAGGGCAGATCCGTGTTGACATTTGCGGACATACCAATGAACGTCACCGCGAGCTTCAGCCTGCCATCCGTCGGCTACGACCAGAACGCCGTGCTGAAGGTCGACATTGATTCCGAAGCGGAGATCAGCTCCATTGTCGCCGACGTCAGCGAGATGGTGGGGTTCCCCAAGAAGCTGAACATAGCTTTGGATGTCAGAGCGATTTCCGTGCCCGTTAAGGAGGGGATCGCCCCGGGAGTAAAGACCGTCCCCGTCACCGTCCTGTCAAAGAACGGCAAGATCGTCACCGCCAGCGCCAAGATCACCGTGGACGACGCGATTGTCAACCCGTTCTTTGACTGGGATGAGGCAATTGTTTACCAGGTGCTGACCGACAAGTTCTACGACGGCGACAACGGCGGTCAGCCGGTTCCCTACGCCACCAGCGGCAACCAGGCCTGGAGGGGCGGCGACTTCAAGGGCTTGACCATGAAGCTCGATTACATCAAGGATCTGGGCGTCAACACTATCTGGATATCCCCGATAGTCCTGAGCATCTCGGGCAGCGTGTCACACGGCTACCACGCCCAGGACTTCACCCAGCTTGACCCGCACTGGGGCACAATGGAAGACTTCGACGAATTGATCGACCAGGCTGCCTTAAGGGGCATCCAAATAATGGTGGACATCGTCATAAACCACAGCGGCACAAGGACAGGCTTCGACGACCGTCCCGAAGCCCCCGCGGACGATCCGAACAAGAGCATGATACGTGACCCCTACACCGTCGGTTCCGGCGTCGATCAGTGGATCACCGCTGGCTTGCCGGACTTTAAAACCGAGGTGCCGTGGGTGCGCAATCTGCTGGTCGCGTGGCAGACAGCCTGGGCTGCGCACGAGACGCCAAACGGCAATAAAGTCGCCTACTTCCGACTGGATACCATCAAGCACGTGGAGCACGGCACCTGGATGGCGCTCAAGAACTCTTTGGCGAACGCAAACCCCAACTTCAAGGTGGTGGGCGAGTACTTCAACGGCACATTCGAGGGCACAAGCTACTTTGGCAACGGAGTCAGCGACGGCCTGCTCGATTTCGGATTCTCGCTGTACGCCGCGGACTTTGTAAACGGCACCGCCGTCGACAGCGTGAACACATGGCTGTCAAGGCGCAACAGCACGATCACCAACTACGAGACAGCGGCTCACATGCTCAACAACCACGACTACATGCTTACCGCGTTCCAGCAGCGCGTCGGCGGCTCAAACCGCCTGGACAAGCAGCTGCTTGCCACCTCCCTGCAGATGACAATCAAGGGCGTTCCGGTTGTCTACTACTCCGATGTAATCGGCAGAGACCCCAACAGCAACGATTCGGGTATCCGCCGCGCCGCGATGACGTTCGATAACTACACGGCGGATAACCTCAAGGCGTTGAATCACTACCAGAAGGTCACCAACATTCGCAAGGACAACCTCAAGGTGTTCGCGAAAGGCGACCACGTCATGCTGGCTGGCTCAGATGCCCTGAAGTACATGGTGTTTGAACGCAGCTACGAGGGTGAGAGCATCTTCGTTGGCCTGAACTCCAACCTGGACGCCGTGGAAGCCGTTGCGGTCGCCACCGGGCTTGCGCCCGGAACGGTCCTGGTCGACCTCTTTGACGGAGCGAAGACCTACACGGTCGACGCCAACGGGGATATCAGCATGAGCATCCCGGCGATGACCGACGGCGGAACCGCCATTCTGGCGGCCCAGCCCGCGATCACGTCCGTGAGCGTGACCACCCCCTCCATCGTGGAGACATTGGCGGCCAACCTGCGCGTCAACGTTGCGGGGGCAAATCTGGAGGGTAAGACCCTGACAGCGTATCTCAGCGTTGACGGTATCCTTGATGAAAGCACGGCGACAGACATCACCTCCGGCACGGCTCTGATGAGGATCGCCGCAGCCCCCGAGGTGGGCGCGGATTGCAAGGTGGTGGTCAAGGTGAACGGCACGGACGCGCAGGGCGCGTTCACAATGACGCTGATCGCGTACAACCCCGCGACGCTGTGGAATCCGTCCCTGATCGTAAATGAAGACGGCTTCATCGCGGTTCGCTTCTCGGAGGACATCGCGCCCGCCAACAAGGGCGGTTACGCGGTGAAGGTGAACGGGGCCGCATGCGGCTTCGCGCAGGTGGGCCGCGAGATCCACACCGACGTGCTTGCCGGCGAGAGCCTTTCCGGCGTGACGGTCGTGCTCACTGGCGTGAAATACCCGGTGCTCTTCCCGAGCTACAGCTTCACGTTTACCGTAAGGGCGAGCTGATCCCAATCCCCGTTTGAAACCTGTTCATATTAATATGCAGAAGCTTGCCACGGCAAGCTTCTGCATATCAGACTGATGACAATTGTCAAGGCCCAAGGGAGCTACCCTTGGGCCTTGTAAATTCCGCTTGATTGTGCGGCGCCTTGCCACCACCCCCGGGATAATTCCCGCCGACCTGTCACGGTTCGGTGCCGGGGCGATGATTAAATTGAGTTTTACCACCCCGGCTGCTTCTCCCCCGGCGGTTTTTCAAATAATCCGCCCGAACCGGAGCAATATTGTCGGCAGTTCGGCGCCTTCCGGCCCCGCCCTCCTGACATTTACAATCTTACCATTCAAATGTGAATAAGTCTTGTTAAAAATATTAAGAATTAACTAATTAAATGTGAACGGTTTTTGGAGGTTGATACAGAAGGCGAAGAAATATTGAAAGATAAGCCGACAGGTCAATTCACCAGGTTTATACTGTAGCCGAGCCCCGTCAGCTCTTTGCATATGCTGTCAATATGCTCCGCCGAGAACGTCTCAAGCGTAAGCTCAACAACACAGTGCCCAAGCTGCACATTGTGCGCTATCCGGTCGTGATGCGCCGAAACCAGATTTGCCCCTGTCAGCGCGACCGCGTTCAAAAGCTTTCCAAGCATCCCAGGCTTGTCGACTATCTCGGTCAGCATCACCACCTTGCGCCCGGTCTTTTTTAGACCGATGTCAATTATGCGGGACAGCAGATTGACATCAATATTTCCGCCGGATACTACCGCAACCGTCTTGTGCCCCGGCAGCGTCAGCCTGCCGAAAAGCAACGAGGCCACCGCCGCAGCCCCCGCCCCCTCCGAAACCAGCTTCATGCGTTCAAGCATGGTCAATATCGCGCCAGATATCTCTTCCTCGCTCACCGTGAAAATGCCGTCAAGGTAACGCGCACAGAGGTCAAAGGTGAGGTCGCCCGGCGCGGATACGGCAATGCCGTCCGCGATCGTAGCCACAGACTGGAGGGTTGTTATCTGGCCGTTTTGCAAGGACGCGAACATGGAAGCCGCTTTTTCCGCCTGCACCCCGAAAACGCGGCAGGAGGGCCTTTTCTCCTTTATCGCCACCGCTATTCCGGCGGCCAGACCGCCCCCTCCGACCGGGACGACCACATTTTGCACGTCCGGCATGGATTCAAGTATCTCAAGGCCTATCGTACCCTGCCCCGCTATCACATCCACATTGTTGAACGGGTGCAGGTATACGAGGTTGCGCTCGCTTTGAATCGATAGAGCGTACAGATAGGCGTCGTTGTAGGTATCCCCCTGAAGGATAACCTCCGCGCCGTAGTTTTTTGTGGCTGTAACCTTGGACAGAGGGGCGGTGCGCGGCATGACTATCGTGCATGGTATCCCCATCTCGCGCGCCGCCATGGCCACGCCCTGCGCGTGATTCCCGGCAGATGCGGCCAAAACTCCCCGCTCTCGTGAGCCCGCGTCCAGCTTGCTCATCGCGTAAAATGCTCCGCGCATTTTAAACGAGCCTGTCATCTGGAGATTTTCCGGCTTGATATAAAAAGACGGGTGTGAACCGGAAAAAATAGCGGGAATTATCTCCGTTTTGCGGCAGATCGGGGTAATAACACGCGCTGCCTCTTCAATGAGCGACAAGTCTACAATCAAAGGCAATTTTAAACACCACTTTTCCATAGGATTCATACTAATACCTGTTTAAAACCTGACGGTTTTAATTTGCAGAAGCTTGCAGTGGCAAGCTTTTGCAAATTTCCGAACGGAAGGTTTCAAACATGGGATTAGTATCATTAGGGATTCTCAGCATCATATTGTTGCTTCGCTTATTGGAAAGTATACCAATATGACTGCACGGTGTCAATTGCTATTCAGAGTTCTTCATACTCATCCGGATTGATTTCAGAGGAATAGGGTGGGACAATAAAGACACGACGCCTGTGACGCCGTGTCTTTAACTTCTGTAAGCTATCTACCTTACCAGTCTTCCAATCCTCTTGTACAGAACAAATGTCAAAGCGCTGACGACTATTCCCTTAAAGAGATTAAACGGGGTTATTCCCAGCAGTACAACATCCAGCTTAGTTTTAATCGCAGGGATAAGCTGGGCACACATCGCCACTATGTCATCCATACTCATTTGAATAACATTTACATAAAACGGCAGAGTGATGAAATAATTTGCAAGCGCTCCGGCCACAGCCATCGCCAGAGTGCCAAACGCCATCCCCAGCAGCGCGCCCCCCCTGGTTCTTCGAAAGCTGTAGACCCATCCTGCAACACCCGCCAATGAGGCGCTTACAATAAAGTTGGCAAGCTCCCCCACCCCGCCGGACCAGCTCACCAGCATGTGAATAGCGTTTTTGACAAGCGCCACGGCAATGCCCTGGAGCGGCCCGAACAGAAACGCTGCCAGCAGCGCGGGCAGGTCTGAAAAGTCAAACCTTAAAAATGGCGGAAATATGGGGATTCCAAACTCAAGATACATAAGTACCGTGGATATCGCGCTGAAAAGGGCCAGTGTAGTAATCTGCCTTATAAGTCCGATTCTGCGCCTTGCACTTTTTTCCATGATATGCGACTCCTTTCACGGATATCCCAAAAACAAAAGCCCCGCTTGAGCGGGGCGAATAGCCGCTGACGCGGCCTGCCTTCTCTCATCCGGACTGTGACCGTCGGCGCCGGAATATACCGGACTCAGCTGTAAAGCTCGCGGGCTTGTCGGCTGTTTTCAGCCGCGTTACCGCCGGTGGGGAGTCTCACCCCGCCCCAAAGACATCCGTATAGAATTTGAAAATATCATATCATGCTTTTTGAATGGAATCAAGCATCTTTTGCGCCATTTCAAAGTGATAGAGTTTTTTCCCGTGTTCGAGCACGTATTTGCAGTATTCGACGGCTTCGCCAAAGTCACCCGCATTAAAATATAGCTCAGCAAGCCTGGTCTTTATCGAAACCTGCTGATAAGGCGATCCGGCACTTTGCAACTGTTCAATAAGATACCTCCTGTACTCTTCTACGGGCATTTCCCCGTTTTCAAAGCTCAGGTGTATGTATTCGTTCATGATAGACCTGTACATAGAATCCTTGAAAGCGGGCGACATTTTTTCATAGCACTGTCTGGCTTCGCGATACCTTTGTCCGGCGTTCTCAAGCTCTTTATGCCTTCTCATCAGACTGCACATGAATATATTCAGAAGGCATGAGTAATAGGCTACTGCATGCGGGTTTCCATACAGCCTTTCCGTGAGGTTCAGCGCAAAATCCAGCTTTTCGCGAGCCTCGCACGGCCGCCCTTTTTTATCCAAACACTCAGCCAGCGCCAACAGAGCCAGTATGGTATACCCTGTGTTTGAATAGAGAAAGGACGCCAGTTTTTCCAGCTTTGGTACATACTTATCCGGATCAAGAGTATTCAGGATCTTAATCAGGAGTTTTTCGGGCTCTTTTCTTGCCATGTTATTGCATATTTCTACAATATTGAACAAGCAAAGCAGGACAAAAACAAAAAAAACAATTGCGGTTAAAATGATGGGGAAGTTGAACCAAGATGCAAGCCCTGCCGACAAAGCGAGTGCTAAAAGCAGCGCTGCAGCGCAGGATAGGAAGAAGACAAGTCTTGTTTTTGCGGACGCCATAAAATCCATGTCTAATTCCCCCGGCAATCAAAAGGAGCGTCCAACCACCGCGGGGCTTTCCCGCGGATAGATATTGGACGCTCCCGGAATGCTTTACTTAGCCGTTATCGACCTTGATGACAACGCCCGAGCCGACAGTGCGACCGCCTTCGCGGATAGCGAAGCGGAGGCCCTCTTCAATGGCGATCGGGGTGATGAGCTCAACGTCCATCTCGATGTTGTCGCCGGGCATGCACATCTCGACGCCCTCCGGCAGATTGATGACGCCGGTAACGTCGGTGGTGCGGAAATAAAACTGGGGACGGTAGTTGCCGAAGAACGGGGTGTGGCGTCCGCCCTCTTCCTTTGTAAGGACGTAGACCTGACCCTGGAACTTGGTGTGGGGATTGATCGACTTCGGCTTGGCAAGCACCTGGCCGCGCTCTATATCGGTCTTGTTGATGCCGCGGAGAAGGCAGCCCGCGTTATCGCCGGCCTCGGCGTAGTCAAGGCTCTTATGGAACATCTCGATGCCGGTGACGACGCACTTGCGTGTATCCTTGATTCCGACTATCTCCACTTCCTCGCCGATCTTGAGCTGTCCGCGCTCGACGCGGCCGGTGGCGACGGTGCCGCGGCCGGTAATCGTGAACACGTCCTCGACGGGCATCAGGAAGGGCAGATCGGCCTTGCGCTCGGGGGTTGGGATATACTGGTCAACCGCAGCCATCAGCTCAAGTATGGGAGTATAAACGGGATCGTCCTTTGTAGTCGCGGCGGACTCAAGCGCATGAAGAGCGCTTCCCTTGACAACCGGAAGGTCGTCGCCGGGGAACTCGTACTTGGAGAGCAGCTCGCGGATCTCCATTTCGACGAGCTCAAGCAGCTCGGGATCGTCGACCTGGTCGCACTTGTTCATAAATACAACAATATAGGGAACGCCGACCTGACGCGCAAGCACAATGTGCTCACGGGTCTGGGGCATGGGGCCGTCTGCGGCGGAAACGACAAGAATCGCTCCGTCCATCTGCGCGGCGCCGGTTATCATGTTCTTGACGTAGTCGGCGTGGCCCGGGCAGTCGACGTGCGCGTAGTGGCGGTTCTCAGTCTCATACTCGACGTGGGACGTGTTGATGGTAATGCCGCGCTCCTTCTCCTCGGGAGCCTTGTCGATGGCATCATAGGCCATGAAGGAGGCCTTGCCTTCCATCGCAAGCACCTTGGTTATGGCGGCGGTCAGGGTTGTCTTGCCATGGTCAACGTGACCGATGGTTCCGATATTTACGTGAGGCTTGGTACGCTCGAATTTTTGCTTGCCCATGATTTATTTATCCTCCTTTTGATTCCAATTATGAAAATATCGCGTTCATTCTATATGACTTCGAACAAAAAAGCAAGTACAATTTTTCAGCGTGTTCTATGCCTCTCCGCGCTTGCCCACAAGCTTATCCTGGATATTCTTCGGAAGCTCAACATAGGAGTGCGGCTCCATTACATACTGGCCGCGTCCCTGGGTGCGAGAGCGCAGATCGGTGGCGTAGCCGAACATCTCGGACAGCGGGACATGGCAGGTCACCTGCTGGGCTCCTCCAACCGCCTCCATCCCCTGAATCAGACCGCGCCTCCCATTGAGGTCGCCAATGACGTCGCCCAGATATTCCTCCGGAGCGGTCACAACAACCTTCATGATTGGCTCAAGCAGCACAGGGTCGGCCTTGCGGCAGGCCTCCTTAAAGGCCATGGAGCCGGCGATTTTAAACGCCATTTCAGATGAGTCCACCTCGTGGTACGAGCCGTCGTACAGCGTGACCTTGACGTCGACCACCGGATAACCCGCCAGAACTCCCGAAAGCATCGCTCCCTGTACGCCCTGGTCGACGGCGGGAATATACTCCTTGGGGATAACTCCCCCGACGATCTTGTTGATAAACTCATAGCCCTTGCCGGATTCGTTCGGCTCGACTATAATCTTTACATGGCCGTACTGTCCGCGTCCGCCGGACTGCCTGGCATACCTGTGGTCGACGTCCGCGCTCCTGCGGATCGTCTCCTTGTAGGCCACCTGCGGCTTTCCTACATTCGCCTCGACCTTGAACTCTCGAAGCAAGCGGTCGACAATGATCTCCAGATGGAGCTCGCCCATACCGGCGATGATTGTCTGCCCTGTCTCCGGGTCGGTGTAGGTTTTGAATGTCGGATCCTCCTCGGCAAGCTTCATCAGGGCTATGCCCATCTTCTCCTGCCCGGCCTTTGTGCGCGGTTCAATGGCCACCCGGATTACCGGCTCCGGGAACTCCATTGACTCCAGAATAACCTGGTTTTTTTCATCGCAAAGGGTATCTCCGGTGGTCGTGTTTTTAAGCCCCACAACCGCTATAATATCCCCAGCGTAGATTTGCTCAATGTCCTCGCGGTGGTTCGCGTGCATCAGCAGCAGACGCCCGAGGCGCTCCCTGCCGCGCTTGGTTGAGTTGTACACGGCCGAGCCGCTTGTAATAGTTCCGGAATAGACGCGGGCAAATGTGAGACGCCCGACGTACGGGTCGGTCATTACCTTGAAGGCCAGGGCGCTGAACGGCGCCTCGTCTGATGAGGGGCGGGACATATCCTCTCCCGTTTCGGGATCGACGCCCTTGATGTCCTCAACGTCGACCGGCGAAGGCATATAGTCCACAACCGCGTCCAGCAGATTCTGAACGCCCTTGTTACGGTAGGCCGTGCCGCATAAAACCGGCACAAGCTCGCCCGCTATGGTCGCCTTGCGTATCACCGGGCGAATCATCTCGGGAGATATTTCCTCTCCGCCCAAAAAAGCCTCTGCCAGCGCGTCGTCAAACATGGTTACGGCGTCGATCAGCTTTTCGCGGTACTCCGCCGCCGCCTCCATCATATCGTCCGGGATGTCCTGCTCGCGGATGTCCTTGCCGAGCTCGTCATGAGCGAGATAGGCCCGCATTGTAACAAGGTCCACGACGCCCTGAAAGCTCGCCTCCGCCCCGACTGGCAGCTGAATGGGAACGGCGTTGCATTTCAGGCGGTCACGCATCATCTGCACAACGCGGAAGAAGTCCGCGCCGACAATGTCCATTTTGTTGACAAACGCCATGCGCGGCACACCGTAACGGTCGGCCTGACGCCAGACAGTCTCGGACTGAGGCTCGACGCCGCCCTTCGCGCAAAACACCGTGACAGCGCCGTCCAGAACTCTGAGCGAGCGCTCGACCTCGATCGTGAAGTCAACGTGTCCCGGGGTGTCGATGATGTTGAGGCGGTGATCCTTCCATTGGCAGGTGGTGGCGGCCGAGGTTATCGTTATGCCGCGCTCCTGCTCCTGCTCCATCCAGTCCATGGTGGCGGTGCCCTCGTGGGTCTCGCCGAGCTTGTAGTTCTTGCCGGTATAGAACAGGATGCGTTCCGTCGTGGTGGTCTTTCCCGCGTCGATGTGGGCCATAATGCCTATATTTCTCGTGAGTGCTAAAGGATACTGCCGTGGCATGATATTGCTCCTTCTTAAATTAACAATAATGATTAACAATTAACCGGGCCGCCCTCGCGGACACATTAACAGCCGCCGAAGGCTATACCTTCATTGTACATTGTTAAATGCCAATTGTTAATTTCAGGTGTTTACCACCTGTAATGCGCGAACGCCCTGTTGGCCTCGGCCATCTTATGCGTATCCTCGCGCTTCTTAACCGAGTTTCCGGTGTTGTTGACCGCGTCCATGAGCTCGCCGGCCAGCCGCTCGCGCATCGTCTTCTCGCCGCGCTTGCGGGAGTTGCCGATTAGCCAGCGCAGCCCAAGCGTAAGCCTGCGCTCGGGACGGACCTCAATCGGCACCTGATAAGTCGAGCCGCCTACGCGGCGGGCCTTGACCTCCAATGAGGGCATGATGTTCTCCATAGCCTGATTAAAAGCGTCCAAGGGTTCTTTTCCGGTCTTTTCCTTTACAATGTCGAAAGCTCCGTAAACAACCTTTTGAGCAACGCCCTTCTTGCCGTCGTACATAATTCCGTTTATAAGCTTGGAAACAAGCTTGGAATTGTACATCGGGTCAGGCAAGATATCGCGTTTGGGTACAAATCCTCTTCTGGGCACTTCGCTTCCCTCCTTCACAAACTGATTTCATAGGTACTCGAAAGCGTGCCACTTCCGTCTGTGCCCGAGTCGTCAATTGACAATTGACAATTGATAATTGACAATGGTTCGACATTCTCGGGCCGTGGATGTTTTTTGCGATATAATTGTCAATCGTCCACTGTCAATTGCCAATTACTTTTTCTTGACCGCTCCGGCTTTCGGACGCTTGGCGCCGTACTTGCTGCGTCCCTGCTTGCGCCCGTTGACTCCCTGCGTGTCCAGCGTGCCTCTGATGATATGGTAGCGCACGCCGGGGACGTCCTTGACGCGGCCGCCGCGGATCATGACCACGCTGTGCTCCTGAAGGTTGTGCCCGACCCCGGGGATATAGGCTGAACCCTCCATGCCGTTGGACAGACGCACACGGGCGATCTTTCGAAGCGCGGAGTTCGGCTTCTTAGGGGTTTCGGTACGCACTGCCGTGCAGACGCCGCGTTTTTGCGGGCTGTTGACGTCCGTCATGGCCTTTTTCAGTGTGTTAAGTCCCTTTTGAAGCGCCGGGGCTTTGGATTTGTAGGTCACCTTCTCGCGTCCATGTTTGACCAGCTGGTTAAATGTGGGCATAGTTTTCCTCCTTTCACATTTGTCTATATTCTTTCAAAAACGCTGAAAGCGTATTCAAAAGCAGTTTTGGGGCTATTTCAGTATCACGGCCACAGCCGCTCCTACGTCCAGCCCGCAGGCCTCACCCAGCAAAGCCATGGATTCGACCCTAATCAGCTCAACCTTTCCAAAGGCGCAAGCCTCGACAAACGGCCGGGCTATTTTCTCCTCAGCGTCCTCCGCAAGAAAGGCGCGTGTGACGCGTCCGTCTCTGAGCGCCCTGTGAGATTGCTTCAGCCCAACCAGTTTATTGGCTGCTTTAAGTGTGTCAAGCAATATAATCACTCCCACGAACGGGAATTATACCACTGCTCTCGCCCGGTGTCAAGCATTTGCCACCACTTTAGTCCACAAACAGAGGAAAAGAACAATAAAATTGAAGAATGAACTCTCCTGTATTGACAAAGTCACGTATTCACACTATATTAAGATTGGTATCTGACAGATTATTTGAAAGGGGGATGTCCAAATGAACTACATTGTTGCTGTGTCGCGGGCATCCGTGGCTGCTGTTTTCAGTTAAAGTCGGAATCCGGGTTTTTTCCCGCAGCCGGAAACCGACAGGTTTTCCGCTGCGGGATTTTTGCGCCCAAAAATAGAAGCAAAAGAGCTCCGCCGGGCGAATTTCCCAAAATCCCAGGAACAGCAATGCCCTTACTACAAAAAACAACCGGAGGTATCAACACCTTGACACAATATGGCTATACGCCACATTTCCAAAACCAGATGCGGAAATATCCCTCCCTGTCCCCTGCCCGCGTGATTTCAGTCCACCGCGAGCTCTGCCGTCTGGCGACGCCCGAGGGAGAGCGCGACGGCAAGCTCAAGGGCTCAGCGTTTATGAACGCCTTTTCGTATCCCGCGGTTGGGGACTGGGTTGCTGTGGATATCGCGGACGGCAGGCTTGCGGTGATTCACGCGCTGCTGGAGCGCAAATCCTTTTTCTCCCGCAAAAATCCCTCGGTCAACGACGGCCCGGAGCTTGAACAAGCGGTCGCGGCGAATTTTGACCTCGTCTGTGTCTGCACGTCGCTGAACCACGACTTCAACATTCCTCGCATTGAGCGCTTTCTCGCCCTGGCCTGGCAGAGCGGCGGGATCCCGATGATACTGCTGACAAAAGCCGACCTCTGCGGCGACCCTGAACCCCTTATCCGGCAGGCTGAGCGCGCCTGCCCGGGCGTCCTAGTGTCGGCTGTCAGCTCGCTTACCGGGCTGGGCATGGATATATTCAAATCAGTTTTAAAGCCCGGGCAGACCATGGTTCTGCTGGGCACCTCCGGGGCCGGGAAATCCTCAATCGTAAACGCGCTGCTCGGAGAGGAGCGCATGAGGGTGAGCGGCATACGCGAGGATGATTCCCGGGGCCGTCACACCACAACCCACCGTGAGCTGATAATACTGACTGATGGCTCAATGCTTATAGACACCCCTGGCATGCGCACCGTCGGCATGCTGGACAATGCCGAGGGCCTGGGCGAGACCTTCTCGGATATCGAGGCAATGCGCTGCCGCTTTTCCGACTGCTCCCACAGCGGAGAGCCCGGCTGCGCCGTACAGTCGGCAATTGAGAGCGGCATCCTCGATCCAGGCAGGTTTGAGCGCTACCTCCGCCTTCAGCGTGAGCTGCGCCATCTCGACAGAAAGGACAACCTTCAGCATATCCGTATGGCCAAGCAGCGCGAAAAAACGATCGGCAAGTTCCAGAAGCAGTTTTATGAGCAGTCGGAAAAGTACAGATAGGCGGCTGTAAGCGCCTGAAAGAATAATTAAACTCTCCCGGCATAAACTAGAGCGTGGTCGCCTAGATTTCTGTCGGGAGGAAAACGCATGCAAGACAAAAGAAAACTGGCCTGTTCTCTGGCTGTCATCATGATAATAAACATTTTGGTGTTTGTCCTGGTAACCTCCCTGCCCGCGCTCGCGCAGATATACAAGCAGGGCTCCAGCGGGGACATAGTGCGGCAGATTCAGCAGCGCCTGAAGAACTGGGGGTACTATTCGGGCTCGGTGGACGGCGCGTATGGGCCGAAGACCGTTGAGGCGGTGAAATATTTTCAGCGAAAAAACGGACTTACGGTGGACGGCATATGCGGGGCGCGCACCCTTGAGGCAATAGGGATATACGTCCCTGCCCAGAGCACCGCCGAAACCGGGCTAAGCAACGATGTGGAGCTTTTGGCCCGGCTTATATCGGCGGAAGCCCGCGGAGAGCCCTATTCCGGTCAGGTCGCCGTAGGGGCTGTAGTGCTGAACCGTGTGAAGCACCCCTCGTTCCCAAACAGCCTGTCAGGGGTTATTTACCAGAACGGCGCCTTTACATGCATGACTGACGGACAGTGGAACCAAACGGTATCGGAGACCTCACGCAAGGCCGCCAAGGACGCTCTGAACGGCTGGGATCCCAGCGGCGGCGCGATTTATTACTACAACCCCAGCACAGCCACCAACACGTGGATACGCTCCCGACCTGTAATGACGCGGATCGGTCTGCACGTGTTCTGCACATAAAGCCGGCAAGATACACTGCCTCAAAGTTTTTAAATTTCCGTCAGGTTTTAAACAGGTATTAGTATCAGTATAACTCCGAGTATATCCTACAGGCGGCTTCGGTCGCCTGTTTTTGTCCTATTGGTCCCACGATTAAATCTTGCCGCAATAGCTCCTCAAAAATGCTCTGCCCGCTGTGCGGGCGGCGCATTTTCCCCGCCACTGGCGGCAAGGTTTAACTGGTACATCAATAGATTGGCATACTCACCGGTCAAGAATAGACATACTTTCCCAAAAAGAAGCGCCCCGGTGTTGATATTTTCCGAGCTATACAATATAATAGGTAAAACTGTTAAGCTACCCCAATCTTCACCGCCGCGGCGTCAGCGGCTGAAAGGCGGCGCGTATGGCAGAAAAAACAAGGTTTCTCAAGCCGGATCAGCTCTCCCTGTTCGCTACCCAGATCAGCCTGTTCCTGCGATCCGGGCTCTCTCTGACCGAGGGGTTGAGTCTTATGGAGGAGGACATCGGCGACAGCCGCTTCCGCGCCTGTGTGACAAAGGTGCGTGAGGGAGTCGAAGGTCGCCGTCCCCTCAACGACGCGATGAGGGACGCCGGAACCTTCCCTGAGTATATGCTGAAAATGGCCGAAATAGGCGAGTTCTCCGGCCACCTTGAGGGCATGATGAACGCCCTATCCCGCTTCTATGAGCGCGAGAGAAATCTGCGGCAGCGTGTAAAAAGCGCGGTGACATACCCGTTGATGCTGCTTCTTATGATGACGGTGGTTGTATTCCTGCTGATTGTGCGGGTTCTCCCGATGTTCGACAGACTGCTCGGCTCACTGGGCGGCGAGATGCCGGCCTTTGTGCGCGGGCTGATGAACTTCGGCGCGTTTGTGGGTCAGTGGTACATCGCGATATTGGCTGTGGTTGTGGCAATCGCCATATTCTGGTCGGTGTTCAGCCGCACGGGCGCTGGACGCTCGTTTATCGACGCGTTCAAGGCGTCGTTCCCTGTGGTTCGCGGGCTCTACCGCAAAATGGCCGCCGAGCGCTTCGCGACAGCGATGTCCTTCCTGCTGTCCAGCAACGTCGACCTTGAGATATCGCTTGAGCTCACAAAGGGCATCCTCGGCAACCGCCACATGTCAAAGAAGATTGACTCCTGCCTGAAAATGATGGAGAGCGGCGGCACGTTGTACGACGCGCTGTATGAGTCCGGCATCTTCCCCAGGCAGTTTTCCAAGATGCTAGCGATCGGCTTCAAGAGCGGAGAGATGGACAGCATGATGTCGCGCCTTGCCGAGATATACGAGCAGGAGGTGGACGGCTCGCTGCGCCGCGTGACCGGCGCGATTGAGCCGGCATTTGTAGCGCTTTTGTCGGTGGTTGTCGGAATAATCATGGTATCGGTCATGCTGCCGCTGATCGAGGCCATGTCCAACATCGGCTGAGGGGGCGTAGGCGATGAAGCAGAGCCGCCCGGTGCCGGGCTGGATAAGCCCGCTGATAGCAATCCTGTTTCTGGGCTGTATAATAGTTACGCTTATAAATGGCACGCGCGAAAAGCCTCCGACAGAGGAGGCCTTAGTGCGTGTGCAGTCCGCGGTACGCCGCGCCGCAGTGCAGTGCTTTGCGCTGGAGGGCGCGTATCCGCCCGATCTTGAGTACCTGACCGCAAACTACAACCTTATGATTGACGAATCCAGATACTACTGCGAGCTTGTTCCAATGGGCTCCAACGTGCTTCCGGACATTATCGTCGCGCCGAGGGGAGGCGCTTTGGAATGAAGCAGGGCATGATGGGTATGATGGAAATAATCTGTGTTGCCGCCCTTCTGCTGCTGTTCGGGCTTTCCACATTCACGCTGGTATCGGTTGGGGCTGACGCCTATTCTCGCCTGCTCAACAAGCGCGAGGCCACTTCTGATATGCGTGTCGCTTCGTCCTATCTGTCGATGAAGGTGCGGCAGTGCGACGAGAGGGGTGCGGCTGAAGTGCGGCGGGAACCCTCAGGGGACGTGCTGGTGCTGACCAACACCGACGAGGACGGGGTTGCCATAGAGACACGCGTGTATCTGCACAAGGGTATGCTCTACGAGGCTATCGCCTCCACCGGCGAAGCGTTCGATCCGGAGCTGGGCTTTGAGATTGTGCCGGCTGATGTATTTTACGTGGCGCTGGAGAACGGCGGGCTGACATTCACGCTGAAACGCGCTGAGATGGTGAGGGTTTTTAATCTGAGCCTCAGATCGGAGGCTACTTGATGCAAAAGCTGCTGAATTTCCGAGCCGTTCGCAAACAGGACGGCTACGCGCTCGTTGAGATAATTATGGCGATAGGGATATTGGCCATTGTCGGACTGTATGTAGTCGAGATGTTCGTCCTGGCGGCAACCACCCAGAGCAAGGCCCGCGACCTCGACTCCGCCTGCCTTCTTGCCCAGACGACTGTTGAGGACGCCCGCTCCGGGGATGTCTTCCTGGGTGAAAAATACTACAGCGATAAGTGGCTTGAGATTCCCGACAGACGGGACGACGGCTTTACTCTGAGCGCCTCCATAACCGATCCCTCTTTGAACAAGTATACCGTCAGCATTTACAAAAACGGGGAGTACTTTCGTTTTGCAGATGATAATGAGAGCTCCGGGGATCCGCTGTTTTCGCTTGGCGTTACCCTTACCGGGGAGGTGGCTTTCAATTGAACCACTCCACGACGATGCGCGGAGGCGCGCTGGTGCTTGTCGTGCTGCTGATGATGGCCCTCTCCATGTTCGGGGTGCTCAGCATGGTGTCCGCCGACTCGGACTTTAAAATGGCGCAGAAGAGCGCTTATTGGGTTCTGACTTACTACAGGCTTGAGGACGCCGGGCAGTTGAAGCTCCGGCAGGCAAGGCTGATGACAGATGAGAGCGGATTTGATTCTCTGGCCACAGCGGGCTGGGAGGTCTACGGATCAATCGCTTCAATCAATCTGACAGAGGGTGTGCAGAATCTGGCGATAACGGTGGAATACTCTGAGAACGGTGCGCTGTCTGTTCAGAGCTGGAGGCAGTGGCAGGAGGGCTTCGAATACCCCGAGGGCGATGGCGAGGATCTGTGGCTTTGACGATGACTAACAATGCTTGTCATTGAAAACGAGGGCTAACTTTCGTATGCTTTCCCCGCCTTGGGCGGGGAAAGCATACAAATATTATTTAGGTTGGTGCGCTACATGGATAATGATATTTCGGTCAGGGAGCTGCTAGTCAAGGCCGTACAGGAGCGGGTGTCTGACGTGTTCATAACCGCAGGTTCTCCGGTAATGTTCAAAAAAGACGGGGATATCACCCCATTTTCCGAATTCCGCATGATGCCTAACGACACCTCGCGCCTGATCGAGGATATCTTTTCCCTCTCTACGTCGCACAGCTATGAGGAGTACCTCAAGACCGGAGACTGCGACTTTTCATTCTCCCTCTCAGGAGTCGGTCGCTTCAGGATAAACGCTTTCAGACAGCGCAACTCGCTCGCGGCCGTAATACGAGTCGTGCAGCTCACGCTAGCCGAGCCAGAGAAACTTGGCATCCCGGACGCCGTCATCAACCTCTATAAAAAAACCCGCGGCATGATCCTTGTCACCGGGCCAGCGGGCTCGGGCAAATCCACCACACTGGCATGCCTGATAAATTTAATAAACCAGCGCCGCAACTGCCACATACTGACTCTCGAGGATCCAATCGAATACCTGCACAACCACAAGAAGAGCATCGTAAACCAGCGCGAGATGGAGAGCGACTCGGGGGGGTATGGCAAGGCGCTGCGCGCCGCGCTGCGACAGTCTCCGGACGTCATTCTGGTCGGCGAGATGCGTGACCTTGAAACCACCTCAATCGCCATAACCGCCGCCGAGACAGGGCACTTGGTTTTGTCCACCCTTCACACGATCGGCGCCGCAAAGACTATAGACCGCATTGTTGACGTGTTCCCGCCCAGCCAACAGCAGCAGGTGCGCATCCAACTCTCCACAGTGCTCCAGGCGGTGGTGTCTCAGCAGCTTTTGGCCTCCCCAACGCAAGGGCGCAAAGGCGTGTTCGAGGTGATGATGGTAAATTCCGCGATACGCAACCTGATACGCGAGGCCAAGACTCACCAGATCGACACTGCCATACACGCCGGCGCATCCGAGGGAATGCAGAGCATGGACTACAGCATTGCCCAGGCAGTCAAGGACGGCTCGATAGCCCGTGAGGACGCGTTCACGTTCTGCGTAAATCCTGATGTTCTTATAAAATATATTTGACGACAAAGCCCTGTTTGGCGATGCCAAACAGGGCTTTGTCGTCAGTCTCGTCAGTCATACTAGTCCCACGATTACTACTAGTCCCATGTTAAAACCTTGCCGCACTAGCTCCTCAAAATGCTCTGCCCGCTGTGCGGGCAGAGCATTTTCCCCGCCACTGGCTGCTCTGTGCTGTAAGTTGGACAGGCAACTTAACGCCAATCTAAGCGTACAATGTAGAATGCAAGATTAGCATAGGGGTATCAGTATGGGAAAGAAAGCAAGCATTAAAAAATACAAATCCAGCGTCGATTACTGCGTAGGCGCCAAAGCTGAAAGTCCACCAAAAATAAAATACAACGAGGTGCTGACATCAGGTTATTTCAAAAGATTTTATGCAATCGTCGTTGCCATCAGCATTATATTTGCCTCTCTTGGCATTGTCTTCATTCACTATGCCGAAGCATTGGGCAAAGCGGATACCTCTCTATTTATCCAGAGAGCTACAGAACAGACTAAGTTCGCAGTCGAAGAACATATAAAAGAGGAGTTTATCACTTTACTGGGAGCGGCGGTCATCGCGGAGAAGCAGCACAATCTCACCATTGAGAGCTACGTTTTGAAAGACGTAATCTCCGGACTTTTCCGGCATAACGCATTTGAAATAATCGGATTTTCCGATTCAAACGGATTGGCTGTATGGGTAGACCGCTATAACATGAAACAGACAGCCGATCTATCCGACGAGGATTTTATCCGGCAGTCCTTAGCAGGTCACAACACATTTATTGAATCACACCGCGAGCAATTTGGCCGATCTGACGTTGTCGTCTACTCGGTGCCTGTATACAATGACGGTTCATACACCGTGAGAGGCGTACTGTTCGCGGTCGACCCGGCGGACGAGCTGCGCAATATTGTTGAGCATTCTCTGTATGCCGGAACCGGAATGGCGCACATAATTGACAAACATGGGCAATACATGCTCAAATCGCATAGCCCGCTCTCACTTGGAATCGGGAACAGCATTTTTGAATTATCCACCCCCCTGGATAAAAAGATTCAAAATGAGATAAGCGATAATCTTATGTCAGGCAAAGACGGCCACCACGAGCTATATGTTAATGGGGAGACGCGAATGGTATCATATGAGCCGCTCAGCGTGAATGAGTGGTTTGTGTTTTATTCAGTGCCTGAGAAAATGGTTTCTGCGGGAATGAAAAAGGTAACAACAGGCGCAATTACCGTTTTCATCACTTCGGTATTGGTTTTTTTATTGCTGATTATATGGGTACATTACTTAAACAATAAAAATCGCAGGTCATTGGAAATGCTTGCCTTTGTGGATCATCTGACAGGTCAGCGCAATTACCAGAAATTTTTGGCGGATGCCGCCGAAATACTTCAAAGCAGCGGCGAACAGTACGCTGTTTGCTACTGTGACATTAAGGGCTTTAAATATATTAACGATCTTTTTGGCCGCGATGTCGGTGACAGACTGCTGCAATATTGGTCAAACTATTTCTGTGAGATCATGTTGGAAGGCGAGTTGTCAGGGCGAGTAAGCGGGGACATTTTTGTTTATTTATTGAAGTACACAAACAGGCATGAAATCGAAACACGCTATGAAAGTGCGGCGCAAATGCTGGCGGTGTTCCCGGAAACACTTATGTATGGGTATCGTCCGGAAATGTACGGCGGTGTCTTTATCAATGACGGCAGAAACGCAGAGCTGTCATTAGACGATATGCTTGACCGGGCAAACATGGCGCATAAAAAAGTCAAGGAAGAGTGCGGCATTGGCCGTCTTGGATTCTATTCCGATGAAATGCGCGAGCAAAAGCTTTGGGAATCAGAGGTGATGTCCAAAATGGAATCCGCCCTGGAAAACGGGGAATTTCAGCTGTATTTCCAGCCAAAAATCAATATACAGAACGGCGATGAACTTTTGGGCGCAGAGGCCCTTGTCCGTTGGCTTTCTGCCGATTACGGCCTCGTCACCCCAAACCGTTTTATAGAAATATTTGAGAAAAATGGTTTCATCATCAAATTGGATCGGTATATCTTCGAAAGGGTATGCCAGTATTATAATGCGTATTTGTCAGAGAGGGATTCACCTGCCTGTATACTATCGGTAAATGTGTCACGATTAGAGTTAATGCAAGCGGATTTCGTCAGGCAATACTCGGAAATAAAGGAGAAATACAACATTCCCGATAATCATATTGAGCTGGAGTTTACAGAAAGCCTTGTGTTTCAGAATCATCTGCTGTTTCGGTCAATTGTCTCAGAGTGCAAACGCCACGGCTTTTTATGCTCCCTCGACGATTTCGGCGCAGACTATTCTTCGTTAAATATTTTAAAATCGATACAGGTGGATGTTTTGAAGCTGGATGGGCTGTTTTTCGAGCGCGGCAACAATGCGGAGAGAGGGCGTGAGATTGTCAAAAATATCATTGCCATGGCAAAAGCATTAAATATGAAGACAGTCGCTGAGGGGGTGGATCAGCCTGAGCAGGTAGATCAGCTGCGCGAAATGGGCTGCGATGCTGTGCAGGGTTATGTCTTTTCAAAGCCTATGCCACAGAGCGAGTTCGTTATTTTCATGAGTCAACACGGCATGGTCACAAATGTTCATTAGGCTCACAACATGCTGTGATTACATCATCAATGGCAGATAACAATGAACGCAATTCAAAAGGTTTTTTCAGGAGATAATTAAAGCTCTCCTTGCTAACAACGTCTTCCGTAATAGTTCCAGACATCGCGACAATCGGGATCGTCATGCCTGTTGGTAATTCGCTGTTTCTAATCAGCCGCATCATCTCATTTCCATCCATAACCGGCATCTGCAGGTCACAAAAAATCACATCATATATCTCTGGGTTTTGTAAAAACATCTGCAAACCTATTTGTCCATTTTCCGCTATTTCACAATCAATCCCATTCTTCATAAAGAAAATAGCCATTATATCTGCCGCATAGCAATTATCCTCAACAACGAGGCACTTGAATTTTTTTGGATGATTCCATTCACCCATCTGTTAACACACCCTATCCTGTACTGACTGCGAGGCGCCTTTCAACATTTACAAATGATTATATCGGTACACCAACAACCGGGAATCCTCAAACAAATGGCTGCCCGTTTCGGCGCCTAAAATTATATCAGCAAAGCGACATGCAATCAAGTATCAGGCAGGGCACCATATCATGTTTGTGTTTTATGAAAAACCGCCGCTGTCCGCTCACCCAATCCGCAAACCTTTTACTTCTCACCCTCATATATAGGATGCAGCTTTCCAGCGCCTATCAGAGCTCGTTTGAAGAGCATATTTCCCTGACCAACCAGCTTGTCGCCAGCCAGATTGACGACACCCATACTGGTGCGGGTGAAATAATAGGAACTGGATAATCTCAGTATTATCAATGGTTTGCAGACATTCTGGAGTAGTATCTATCAAAATGCCGCCCTATTCGGACAAGGGGCGGTATTTTGATGCGCACAGACAGCGAAAGGGGGGATTTCATTCCCGCAGGGCCATGCTGAAAAGCAGAGTCCCTTTTTCACGCCATTCATTATTTCACAAGGGGAGGTAAAGCGCACATTGGACAACCCATAAAGCTGTCGATTTCATAGGCTTTGTCAGTCGCTTCAATGACGGAACGCTCATGTTCGGGGTTCATTTCCCATACAAACGGCTTTCTTGCGTTGTATCTGCCGTCAACGGTGTCGGCATAATCAAAAACATATTTCAGCCGAGGACAGTCGCCGCTCTGGTCGATGAGAGCAATGCCCTTTGAGCCTTTGCGAACGAAGCGGTACATGGGCTTGTTCCACATTTCAAGCGGAGCGCAGGCGGTAGCATCCGGCTGCTGGGCGCAAATCATCAGCTGTTCGTCAAATGGGTGCTTGTACAGCCGTCCCGCCGTGGTCAAAAAGTCAGTCCAGTTCTCACGGCTGCCGGTTACTTGCCGGGTTTGATGGTCGGCAAGCTGTGAGTAAAATTGCAGTTTAGTCGGCAATATCAGACCTCCGTTTTAAGGTTTGTATAGACATGAAAAGGCCCCTGCATTATTTGTGATTTGTGTAGAAGTGCGTATATATTCGTAGTATAATAACTTTTGATAATCAAAATGCCCTGTGTAAACAAGAGCGGCATTTCGGCTATATTGTCGGGCGAAACAGGTGATAAAACATGGAAAACGATTGTGCCTTATATCCGGATATCCTGATGGTGTTTCAAAAGCTGCCCGCCGCATACCCGATATACGAAGCTGCGGAGGCAAAAATCCTCTCGGCCTTCCCGGATATCCGCATCAAGGTGAGCAAAACGCAGATCAGCTTTTACAACAAGTATCTTTTTGCCGCGTTGTGGCCGCCTGTGAGAAAAATTAAAGGCAGACTGGGGCTCTATATTGTTCTGACTTTCGGCCTTGGATATCGCGTGGAGCATCCCCGCATCGTGGAGTCGGTGGAGCCTTATCCCAATCGCTGGACGCATCATGTTCTGATAACAAAGCCGGAAGAAATGGATGATCAGATCATGAACTGGCTTCGGGAGGCGTACGATTTTTCGTTGCATAAGTAAAATAATAAAGGGTGGTGGCGATGAATAAATTTCTTAAACCTGCCGTACTGCTCCCCATTCTTATCGGAGCGGCAGTCGGTATTTGGCTGTTTGTCCTAGGAGCCGTGGCTGACGCCCCCGGCCTCAGCCTCATCGGGCTTACGGCGGCATTCCTGCTGATCATGTGGGGTATTCGCAACGCGGGAATGATAAAAAAAGGCTTTTTCTTACCCATCCTCCTGTTCTGCTTCGGAGCGGGCGGGATCGTCCTTTCGGTTGTCCTGCTGCTTGACGGCGAGTTTGAGGATTCGCCGGGTTTGGCGCTTATCGGAATAGCGCTTGGAATCGCGCTGATCATCGCCGGAGCAATCAGGCTCAGGAAAGTAAAAACCAGAGAGTAACGAGGAGAGGTATCCCTTATGACGAACGAGGTTTTGCATGTTATTCACAAGCGCCGGAGCGTTCGCGCCTTTACGCCGGAGCAGATCGGCAGCGAAGAACTAAAAGCCATCGTAGAGGCCGGGCGGTACGCGCCCAACGGCGGCGGCGAGAAATGGCACTTTACCGCAATACAAAAGACGGCAATACTTGAGCGGCTGAACCTGTTGGCAAAGCAATATGCCGCGGCGAGCGGCCTGCCCTGGCTGGAGGATTTAGGGCGCGACGAAAACTTCCACAGCACGTATTATGCGCCGACTGTCATACTCGTCTCGGGCGATGAACAGGGCTATTGTTCCGAGTCCGACACAGCGGCGGCGACACAGAACATCTTATTGGCGGCTGAAAGTCTTGGTATCGCCTCCTGCTGGGGATATTTTGCAACCCAGGCGTTCATGACAGACGAAGGCAAAGCCATGCGGCAGGAACTAAAAATCCCCGAGGGCTATCGCGTTTACACATCCGTCATGCTCGGCTACAACGCGGGCGAAGCGGCGCCGGCTCCGCAGCGAAAGCCGGATACTATAACCTATATTCTCTGATTTCGCCGACACAGGGGGTGAAGCAACATGGCAAAACCAAGGGCATATACAATGACTTTCGCCAGCGTCTATCCCATGTACATTGAAAAGGCCGAAAAAAAGGGGCGCACCAAAGCGGAGGTTGACCAGATCATTTTCTGGCTGACAGGATACTACGAAGAAAGCCTGTCAACGAAAATTGCCAGTCAAGCGGACTTTGAGACTTTTTTTGAACATGCGCCGCTGATGAACCCCAACGCTTCCCTGATCACGGGGACGATCTGCGGATACCGCGTTGAGGAAATTGAGGACAAGCTGATGCAAAAAATCCGATGGCTGGATAAGCTAATTGACGAGCTTGCCAAGGGCAAAAGCATGGACAAGATACTAAGAAAACCATAAATCAAAATTACTTGAGAGGAGAACAAACTATGAGCAAGAACTTTTCCCTGTTTATCAATTTTGACGGCAACTGTCGCGAAGCCACCCAGTTTTACGCAAAAGTGTTTGAGTCTGAAGTCCAGTGTCTTATGACCTACGGCGAGATGCCGCCCGATCCGAATTACCCGTTGTCGGATGCGGACAAAGAGCATGTAATGTACAGCTGCGTTCCCATTTTCGGCTGTAATGTCATGTTTTGCGATGTACCTTCAAACATGCCGCTCACCAAAGGCGACAATATCAGCCCAACCTTGGGTACAGACGATCAAGACGAAATTCGGCGCTTATTCGCTCTCTTGAGCGAGGGCGGCGAAGTGTTGATGCCACTGGAGAAAACCTTCTGGAGCGAGCTTTACGGCATGGTGCAGGACAAGTACGGCGTTATTTGGCAGTTTTCGCATGACTGCACCGTGACGGAATAGCCGACAGTGCGCTGATAGTAGTCTGAAGCGGCAGAGCAATGCTCTGCCGCTTCAGACTGTAGACAAAGTCCGCGACCTCCGTCCTTTTTCACTTTTGCGCGTCGAGGCTGACGCCGGAGGCGGCAGATTCTTGCTTGACCGCAAAAGTGAAAAAGTTTGATATTCAAGGCTTTCACGGATTCACTCCGGGAAAGCCTTTCCCAGCGAGCCGCCTCAGCGGCGACAGCTTGCCCTCGTTTTCGATGACAAACTGTAGTTTGTCATCGGCCCGGGCGGCAGAGCAATGCTCTGCCGCCTGCGCTGTTTTTTAGACATTCGGCTCATCCTCAAAATCATCGGCGATATAAAAGCCGATTTCCGAAAACCCCTCGTCAGTAAGGTTCTACAGCCTTTTGATTGCGCTGTCGAAAATATCGCGCATTTTCGGTTCGTACACATCATTAAGCCCGGTCCGCAGGTCGGCAAGCAGAGCGTCACGGCTTGAAGTGTCGTAAATGCATATCAGGTTCATTTCTTCCACGGGAATCTAGCTGCGACTATGGTTGTAACCGTGCTACTGTACGGCGGCAAATGGTGGCACAGGGGGCTGTGCGCCGTAACATACCTGTTGATATCTGGCGTTTGCGATCTTGGCGCCCTGGCGCTTTGGACGCTGCTAACCGACGTTCAGGATTACGCTACAGCCAGCCTTGCGACAATTGCGCCTACCGTCATATCTAAGCTTGTCGCGTGGCTGATTCTGTGGGGCGCGGCAACTATAATTGCGTGGGTATCCCGACCAAAAACAAGACCGCCCAAAGCCTGACCCCCAAGTCGACCCCGAGAGGGGGTCTAAAGCAGGGTTTTTTGGGGGTCAAAAAGCCTAACAAATGGATGGACAAAGAGATAATAAAAACCCCTGTAGTCTTTGCGACTACAGGGGTTTTGACATGGAGCGGGTGATGGGAATCGGACCCACGCGGCCAGCTTGGAAGGCTGGTATTCTACCATTGAACTACACCCGCCAATGAAACGAACGGGGACAAAGTATCGTATAGCAAGATGATATCCGAGCCGCTGCCGATGTACGAGGCTGTAGATATATCAAGTCTTTCCCGTTTCGCAGTGACATTATAGCAGAAAACATACCGAAAATCAACATGTAATTTATTGCGGAGCAAGGTTGCCGAGAAGTCGCAGCAAACAGAGATTGCCCTCGAAGGAATTTTATGATATTATTGCAGAAATCAGCGAAAAAAGCCAGTGATATATTCCCCATTACATGCGCGGCTTTCTCCGCGCGGAAGGGTGTCCCGGCGGATGAATGACTCCACTCTGAAAAAATTGCATGAGGTCCAGGTTGAGATACTGGAAGAGATAGTCAGGATATGCCAAAAGCACGGGCTTGAGTATTACCTTATAGGCGGAACTCTGCTCGGCGCCGTAAGGCACAAGGGCTACATACCCTGGGACGACGACATTGACATCGCCATGCCCAGAAAGGATTACGAGAAGTTCTTCGATATTGCCAAGGTTGAACTCGGGCCGGAATATTATACACATTACTACAGAAACGACGAAAACTACTGGCTGCCCTTCGGCAAGGTCAAGAGGCGGAAGACTCTGTTTCTTGAGCCGTACAACGACGGGCTCGGCCACGACACTGCGAACCTGGGTATATACGTCGATATTTTCCCGCTGGACGACTCGAAAAAGGAGTCGGGCTTTCAGCGTGTTCAGGCGCGGATCATGTTCGGAATATGGGCCATGCTCATAATAAAGCGCAAAGAGAACCGGGAGCGGAAAAACATATTTAAGCGGCTTTTGTCCGCCATGTTTTCCAAGAGATTTTTACAGCGGCTTCAGCAGAGAATAATGGGCATGTGCAACGGCAAAAACAAGCCCTACTATGTGAATTTCCCATGTCAGTATGGAATCGTCAAGCAGACTATCGCGAAGAGCAGTTATAGCCCTCCGTCACGCCTGGAGTTCGAAGGTAAGCAATATAGTGCCCCGAGCGATTGGGATTACTTTCTCAGGCGTATTTATGGCGACGATTATATGCAGCTTCCGCCCCCTGAAAAGCGAGTTACCCACAATCCCACTCGCCTGAGCTTCAATACAGACGGCCCAGACGAGGAATTATAGCGAAGAGCGCAGCCCCTGCGTGTCGAAATATAAGCAAGGAGGGACCTTCAGGTCGCGACGACGCTTATATTGAGACTGCGCGAAGGCGTTTGGAGCAGAGGCCCTCAGGCCTTGAAGCCAAAGCCGGAGCGCAAGCGGGGGCGGGAGCTTGACATCACGCGAAGAGCGCAGCCCCTGCGCAAGCGTAAAAAATATAGTTTACGAGGCCAAATATGGGTGAATCCAGAACCAAAAATGTGGCGCGCAACTCCAGTATAGCGCTTGTCTGCCAGGTCATATACACCCTGCTCAACTTTGCCTGCCGCACTATTTTCATCCAAACACTCAACGAGGAGTACCTCGGGGTCGGCGGACTGTTTACCAACATTCTGACGGTGCTCTCCTTCGCGGAGCTTGGAATCGGCAACGCTATAATTTTCAGCATGTACAGACCGGTGGCAATTGGAGACAGGGACAAAATAAAATCCCTAATGGCGCTCTATGAACAAGCGTACAGGATCATCGGCTGCGCCATGGCCGGCGCGGGCCTTTTGGTCATACCCTTTCTCGGCTTTATCATTAAGGAGCCCCCCGGCATCAGGGAGAACCTGGTGCTGGTCTATCTGCTTTACCTCGCGGGTACGGTTTCGTCCTATTTCTTTGTATACAAAAAGTCGATCATCTCCGCGCATCAGAAAGACTATGTGCTGTCGCTGTACCAGGTCGGCTTTTCGATTCTTCAAAACCTGCTGCAGATAGCCGCGCTTCTGCTCACAGGGAGCTTTTTGCTCTACCTGGCGATTCACATTGTCTGTCCATTCCTGGGCAATGTCTTTGTATCAAAAACGGCCGACAAGATGTATCCCTACCTGAAGGACGGCAAGGCTCTGCCGTTGCCTCGGGAGGAACGGCGGGACATTTTCAAAAACGTGCGCGCCCTTGTGGTGTACAAGCTGGGCGGCGTCGTTCTGGGCGGTACGGACAATATCCTGATATCGGCGATGCTTGGGGTCTCCTGGGTGGGGATATGCTCAAACTATACCCTGGTTATAACGGCTTTCCGCGCGTTCGTAAGCGCCGCGCTTGCGGCGTTCACCTCCAGCGTGGGAAATCTCAACGCCATGGAGAGCGCCGAGAAAAAGGAATCGGTTTTCAACAAGCTGCTGCTCATTTCGGTCTGGATATTCGGGTTTCTGTCCGTGGGCCTGCTTTTGATGTTTCAGGACTTCATAACCCTGTGGCTGAGCGACGGGAAATATCTGCTGCCGTTTATGGCTGTATTCGCCCTGGTGCTGCACGTCTATGTCGACGGGGTGCACCACGCCGCATATCTGTACAGAACCACCCTCGGCTACTTTGTGCAGGGCAGGCTTGCGCCGCTTGCCGCCGCGGTGCTCAACATCGCGCTTTCAATACTGATGTGCAACTGGATGGGGCTGGCCGGCATATTCTTTGCCACCTCCATCTCCCTTTTTCTGACCACGGGGATTGTCGACCCGATACTCGTATACCGCAAGGCCTTCAACAAGAACCCGATTATATATTATTTGAAATATTTCGCCTACGCGCTTCTTGTGGCCGGTATTTACTTCCTGCTCAAATACGTAATCGGGCTGATCGCAGTCGCCGGGATACTGGGGTTTGCCGCAAAGCTGGCCGTGATAGCCGTGTTGTTCAATCTTGTTTTTGTTTTGGCGTTCTTCAAAACAAAGAACTTCCGGGAGCTTGTCGGCATGGCCAGGGGGCTGATAAAGGGTCTTGGGAAAAGTTGAAGTGTTCGGGAAACAAGCTTATGTCCGAGAAGAAATTCAAGTAGTTTCGCTAATCCCCGCCCTATACCTACCCCTTATTTTCAAGGGGGTAGGTTTTTTTCGCCGAAAAACCACCCGTGGCTAAGCCTTGTAAAAGGCCTAAACTACCCCTATGTGTAGTAGTCGGAGGCGCTATAAAATGCTAATATTTATTCATACAAACCGCTTCTAACGGACTATCTCCAATTTTCGATACTCCCCCCAAGAGCCCCGCGGTCTTACCCTGGATCGCTGGGCTCACCCCCACTCACTACGGGGCGATCCTGTTATCCGCAATACGCTTCGGCATCAGCCGTAGCATGGATGCGGAAACCGGATCGCCCCGCTTTCATTGTGTTCGTCTTATCGCGAGCGCGGCCCAGCCGCCGTTCTCAAGTATTTCGACGGGCTCGAACCCCCCCGCCGCCAAGGCGGATTTAACGTCATCAAGCCTCGTGTCGATTATCCCCGAGGCTATCCAGACGCCTTCCGGGGCGAGAAGATCCGGGACAAAGTGGCAGAGCGCGATTATTACATCCGCCACTATGTTGGAGAAAACAAGTCCGTAGCCGCCGCCCAGCCCGTCCCTGAGCGCTGTGTCGGACAGTATGTCCCCACACAGCGCGTTAACCGTTACCCTGTTGCGGGAGGCGTTTTCGACCGACACCCCGGCCGCCAGCGGATCGATATCCACACAGACGGCGCTTGTGGCTCCCAGCAGCAGTGCACAGACGGACAGTATACCGCTGCCGCACCCGATGTCCAGAACACTTTCCCCACCAGAGACGTACTTGTCGATGAGCTCAAGGCAGAGTCTTGTTGACGCGTGCAGTCCAGTGCCAAATGTCGCGCCGGGGTTGTTGAGAAATACGGCGCGGCCCTCCGGGTCGCCGAGCGGCTCCCAGGCAGGGTGCACCAGCAGGCGGCGGCCGACGGTGAAGGGCTTGTAATACTGCTTCCAGTTTTCCGCCCAGTCCTCCTCATCGATTTCTCCAACAGAGATCCCGTCAAACGCCGCGCGGAGCGCGGCCAGTGAGTCGCGCCCGTCCGGGGCGTCCGGCAGGTAGACAACTACCCGGCAGAGACCGGAATAATAGTCCAGCAATGCCTGCTCCGTCATGTCCCAGCCAGGGCTCCGGGCGGCTATATCCCGCTCGTCCTCTGTCTGAAAGCTGTCGAATCCCATAGCGACCAATTTTGCCTGAACATCCTCAAGGGATTCCGGTGACGCGGGAATAATTGTTTTGAGCCATGTCATTGTTAAGCCTCCTCGTTTATGGTATAGTAGGGGCGCGCAATGCGCACCCGCGTACGTAGGGGAGTGAGTACTTGATCATATTTAAAAAAGCCTTCAAAAATGTCTGGGAGTTTGCCCTTCACCTGTTCTCGGTGGACTTCATAGGCAGGGCGGCGCAGACCGCGTTTTTCTGGCTGCTGTCGTTTTTTCCGCTGCTGCTGTTCGCAAGCGCCTCGCTTACAAGGTTTGAGATAAGCCCTGACTGGACCCGGGGCATTATTCCGGACGAGATAATGAATCTCCTCACTGAAGCGCAAATGCCGGATTTCAGCTCGCCGTGGCTGTTCCTCGTCTCTGCCTGGGCCGCCTCCGCCGGCATTTGGGCGCTGATGAAGGGCGTAAACGCGGTATACACCGAAAAAGGCCTGCCGTTCTGGGCGCGGCTGTCGGCCATTCTGTTCACGGTGGGCTTTGTGGCGGTGCTCGCGCTGACGCTGACCCTGCTGGTCACTCAGAAGTGGCTGGCGCTGCTCGCCTCGGCCGCCGCGATATTTGCCCTGATCTGCTCGCTTTATTATTTTACCCCGGGCACAAAGGCCAGATTCCGGCGCTGCGCCTGGACCGCTCTGCTAGCCACCGTGGGCTGGGTTGTAGTCAGCCGGGGCTTTGAGATATACCTGCGCATGTTTTCCAACTACACTGTGGTTTACGGCTCAATAGGGGCGTTTCTCGGCCTCGCGCTGTGGTTGTTTTTGATCTGCATTGTCATAATGGTCTGCGCCGAGCTCAGCGGATACGGGCTCAGGGAGGACGGCAAGTCCCAGAGGAAAAAGCGTTATTGATGTACCAGTTAAACCTTGCCGCCAGTGGCGGGGAAAATGCGCCGCCCGCACAGCGGGCAGAGCATTTTGAGGAGCTATTGCGGCAAGGTTTAATCGTGGGACCAATAGTTGCAGAGAAGGATATGCCCCCGCCGTTGGCGGGGGCATATCCTTTAATGGGATTATTCGTAAAGGTTTTTCATTCTCTCAAGCTTGGAGTATTTGTCCTTGGCGGCCTCGTTTGCCCTGGCGAACAGCGCGTCCGCGCGCTCCGGGAACGCTCGCTTGAGGGACGCGTAGCGCACCTCGGCGGCGATGAAGTCCTGATAGGACGCGGTCGGAGCCTTGGAGTCCATAATGAACGGGGTCTTGCCCTCGGCCTTCAGGCGCGGATCAAAGCGGAACAGATGCCAGTAGCCCGCCTCGACGGCGGCCTTTTCCTCGGCCATCGAGCTGCCCATGCCGCCCTTAAGCCCATGGTTGATGCAGGTGGAATACGCGATGACGATCGACGGACCCTTGAAGCTCTCGGCCTCGGCTATCGCCTTGATGGTCTGGTTGTAGTTTGCGCCCATCGCGATCTGCGCGACGTAAACTGAGCCATAGCTCATTGCTATCTGCGCGAGATCCTTTTTGCCGGTGGCCTTGCCCGCCGCCGCGAACTGAGCCACCTGACCGATCTGACTGGCCTTTGACGCCTGGCCGCCGGTGTTGGAGTAGACCTCGGTGTCGAAAACCAGGATGTTGACGTCCTCGCCGGAGGCGATGACATGGTCAAGGCCCCCGAAGCCGATATCATAGGCCCAGCCGTCGCCGCCGAAGACCCAGATGGACTTCTTGACGAGCATGTCCCTGTCTTTGAGTATCTCGCGGGCGAGCGAGCAGGCCTCGCATTTGCACCACTTGTTTTCCTTGTCCCAATACTTCTCGTATTCTCCGGTAAAGTTCGAGCCGTCGCCAACATCGACTCCATCCTTCAGCGCGGCGACAAAGGCTTCTGACACGGCGGGTGATGCCTCACCGTCGTCCTTGACCTCCAGCCATTTCCCGGCGGCCTCTTTCAGCTCCGGGACAGCCCACTCATGCTCGGCGAGCTTGCGCACGTTTTCAGCCAGCCTCTCACGGCGCTGCCCGACCGCCAGCGTCATGCCCAGGCCGTATTCGGCGTTGTCCTCAAACAGGGAGTTGGCCCAGGCCGGGCCTTTGCCCTCCTTGGTGATCGTATAGGGTGTGGCGGGTGCGCTGCCGCCCCAGATGGACGAGCAGCCGGTGGCGTTGGCTATGAACATGCGCTCTCCGAAGAGCTGTGTCACCAGGCGGGCATATGGGGTCTCTCCGCAGCCGGCGCAGGCGCCCGAGAACTCAAGCAGAGGCTGCTTGAACTGGCTGCCCTTGACAGTGTCCTTTTTGAAGGCGTCGAACACAGCGGGTTTTTCCGTCACATTCTCAAACGCGTAGTTGTAGACGTCCTGTATATGCATGCGGCTCTCGATCGGCTTCATTACCAGCGCCTTCTGCTTGGCCGGGCAGATGTTCGCGCAGCTTCCGCAGCCGGTGCAGTCAAGGGTGGAGGGAATAATAGCGAATTTGTATGCGTCCAGGCCCTTGCCGGTCATCTTGAGAGTCTGGAGACCCTCAGGGGCTCCCGCAGCCTCTGCCTCGTCCAGCACGAACGGGCGGATTACCGCGTGCGGGCAGACATAGGCGCACTGGTTGCACTGAATGCAGTTTTCTGGAATCCACTCCGGGACGTCAACCGCTATGCCGCGTTTTTCGTACGCTGCGCTGCCCTGCGGGAACGTGCCGTCCTCGGCGCCCTTGAAGGCGGAAACGGGTAGGCTGTCCCCCTGCTGGCCGTTGACGGGCAGGAGAATATCCTTGACAAAGCTGACCAGTTTCGGGTTACGGCCCTGAATTTCAGCGTGCTTTGCGTCTTCCTGCGCGTTCTTCCACTCGGCGGGCACCTGAATTTCCCTGACGTTCTCAATGCCTGCGTCGATGGCCCTGTGGTTCATCTCGACGACCTTCTCGCCCTTTTTGCCGTAAGTCTTGACGACCGCCTTCTTCATCTGTTCCACAGCGCTGTCGAGCGGAATAATGTTGGAGAGCTTGAAGAACGCGGACTGGAGAATCATGTTGATTCGGCCGCCCAGGCCGATCTCCCTGGCAATGCCGATGCCGTCCACTGTATAGAGCTTAACGCCGTTTTCGGCTATATAGCGCTTCATCGAGGCGGGCAGATGGGCGGAGAGCTCGCTTACATCCCACGCGCAGTTGAGCAGGAACACGCCGCCGGGCTTGACGTCCTCAACCATCCTGTACTTGTCCACATAGCTCGGGTTGTGGCAGGCCACAAAGTCGGCCTTGGAAACAAAGTAGGTGCTCTTGATTGGCGCGTTTCCGAAGCGCAGATGCGATATGGTGACGCCGCCGGACTTCTTGGAGTCATAGGCGAAGTAAGCCTGAACATTCTGATCAGTGCTCTCGCCGATGATCTTGATCGAGTTCTTGTTCGCGCCGACGGTGCCGTCCGCGCCGAGGCCCCAGAACTTGCAGCTTACGATGCCCTTCGGGGTGGTGTCCGGGTTCTCGTCGATGCTCAGGGAGAGTTTTGTCACATCGTCGGTGATGCCGACTGTGAACTTCTCCTTGGGCTTGTCGGAGGAGAGATTCTTGTACACCGCGAGTATATTGCTGGGCGGGGTGTCCTTTGAGCCGAGGCCATAGCGCCCCGAGTTGACGCACAGGCTCATCCCGTTCTCGAACAGCGCCGTAACAACGTCGGCGTACAGAGGCTCGCCGGCGGCGCCGGGTTCCTTCGTGCGGTCGAGCACCGCGAGCTTCTTGCAGGTCTTCGGGATGGCCGCGACAAACTTCGAGGCCACGAACGGCCTGTAAAGCCTGACCTTGACAAGGCCGACCTTCTCGCCGCGCGCCAGCATATAGTCGATGGTCTCCTCGATAGTGTCGCAGACGCTGCCCATCGCCACAATGACCCTGTCCGCGTCCGGAGCGCCGTAGTAGTTGAAGAGCTGGTAGTCGGTGCCGCACTTGGCGTTGACCTTGCCCATATAGTCCTCCACCACGGCGGGAAGCGCGTCGTAGTAGGGGTTGCAGGCTTCCCTCGCCTGGAAGAAGATGTCCGGATTTTGCGCGGTTCCACGCAGAACCGGATGTTCCGGGTTAAGGGCATTGTCGCGGAAGGCCCTTATTGCGCC
The DNA here is from genome assembly GCA_031556035.1 of Oscillospiraceae bacterium. GTDB lineage: Bacteria > Bacillota > Clostridia > Oscillospirales > UBA929 > JAVBTT01. The sequence goes on along the minus strand of JAVBTT010000007.1, from coordinate 3,494 downwards.
AAAATCGGCCAGCTCAGCCAGCTCGTCGTACTCCCACGCGTCGATTTTCTGCATCTCGTGCGAGGTGCGGAAGCCGTCAAAGAAGTGCAGGAACGGCACGCGGCCCTTTATCGCGCTCAGGTGCGCGACAGCGCCTAAATGCATGACCTCCTGCGGGTTTGTGGCGGCCAGCATCGCGAAGCCCGTCTGGCGGCAGGCCATGACGTCGCTGTGATCGCCGAAAATGCTCAGCGCGTGGGACGCAAGCGCGCGGGCCGAGCAATGGATTACGCCGGGGAGCAGCTCACCGGCAATTTTATACATATTGGGGATCATGAGCAGCAAGCCCTGGGACGCGGTAAATGTGGTCGTCAGCGCGCCCGCAGCCAGCGAACCGTGCACGACGCCCGCCGCGCCCGCTTCGCTCTGCATTTCCATGACCTTCACGTTCTGTCCAAAGATGTTTTTCAGGCCATCCGCCGACCATTTGTCGGCTAGCTCCGCCATGACAGAGGACGGGGTTATCGGGTAGATACCTGCCACATCCGTGAACGCGTAAGCCACGTGGGCGGCGGCGGTATTTCCGTCCATTGTGATTTTCTTCATTTGTTTTCCTCCTTTGTGTTTTGACCTGACCATTTTATCATATAGTGTCAAGGCTGTAAACACAGGAGGAGAGCTTTGGAAAAATGTTTATGACCCTGTTCCGCCTCTATATCAATGTTTGTTTTTGCCATTCAGGATGTGCCGCGCCCCTTGGGTTGCCTTAGGCAAATTGGAGGACACATCTTTGCGTTTGTGACGCTGATGTCCGCGATGACTCCCATTTTCAGCTGATACTATCTATTTTCCCGTACTGAAGCCCACCGGGGTATGCGAGCTGAACTGCCAGCCTGCGGCGAATGTGATACCCAAATCGTTTAACCATTTGGCGGTTATATACGGTCTGCCCGCGATGGAGACCGTATTGTCCGCTTTTGCGCAGCTTCGAATCTCGTTTGAAAGCTCCGTTTTTCCCAGCCATTCAACTATATCCGCAAGCTCGGCCAAATCAAAGTATTCCACGAGCCGGGAATTGTCGCTGACAAGATACATAAACGACGCTGTTGGGTAGAACGCGGTTCCGTCGAGGACGAATGTAAATCTGTGATGCAAAATCGGGAAATATCCTCCGAGCGGGTTGTCGATCGGCTCCATAAACACGTTGTATAGCCCGTTTGCCACCGCGTCCTCAACTATGATACGCCGTTCCTCGAGAGCCTGTCGCAGCGGCAGCCGCTCGCCGTTTTCCAATACAACCGATACGGTGTCAGAACGGGTCGTGTTCAGATAGTACCTGTATCCGTTATGCTCTTCTGTGTAAATGAGCTCGCGATACTCCGCCCCTTCGTGAGAATCCTCGATTTTTAGTTTCATCAGCGAGTGCAGCGGGTCGAGATAGGCGCACACCGCGTCAAACCCCGCAAGAAAATCCACTGTTTTCGCTTCGTCATACGGATCCCAGCCCTGCTTTGACAGGCGCACCGACTCGATGCCGGAGCCGTCGGCGGTCTTTCGGATGATGATGGAGAAAAAGCCGTCTCCCGTGATGTCGTACCGCAGGAGCGAAAGATTCTGCCCAACCGCGCTGCCTCGAAATGATGCAAAATCCTCAAGCGTCAGCGCGTTTCCCTTGCGGGCAAGCGCATATATGTCTTTTCGCGTCATTTGGTGTTTGTCAACGCCGGGAGATGGCTCAATCGACGGAAGCGCGTCGCGCATTTCAACCGCGCGGGTCAGGTCGTCAATGCTCGTCTCCTCCGTTTTTTTCAGGCGATAGATGCTCATGTTTCCGGCAAGCCAAAGCTCGTCGTCCATTTTGTATATTTTATAGCTTCCCGCTCTGGCGATGAGAACTCGCGATGTATAGCCGCGCAGGCTGGGGTATGTACCGAGCGCCAGCTTCTGGCCGGCGGTGAACTCGTCTTCGCCCACTTCGGTATTCTCATAACTGATCTTGTGATCCGTTATATCACCGCTCTCAGTGTTTGCGATGATAAAGGCATCCCCGGTGAACCCGTACACATAGGGCATGTTGGCCGCTCTTCCCTCACCGTCAACAATCACCGCAAACGAGCTCAGCGGGCTCATATACAGGCAGTCGCCGAACTCATAGCACTCTCCCGCAAGGTTTTCGGCTTGTGATATTGGCGGATTTTCGACGATCTGCATTGTCCGCCCCTCGGACGCCCGGGTGAACAATGTTATGCCAATGGCGCATATTACGACCGCCGACAGACCGGCGGCAATACCGGTCGCCCTTTTCCCGTTTCTCACGACCCAAAGCGCAAACCAGGTTAAGCTTCCGGACAGCAGGACGATCAGAATATCGACCGGCGCGAGCGAGATGCCCGGCAATCCCGCGAAAAACCATCCGCTGCCGAAGCGGTACAGCCCGCCGTCCATCATGACGGCCTCGCCAACGTACATCAAAACCGTCACGCCGGCGGCGGTCAGCGACGGAATCCACAGCGCCGCGCTTTTCCCTTTGCCGACCAGAAAGCTGCCGGTATAAACGCCGGCCGCCAAGCCCAGCAGAACGAAAAACAGGCAGGTCAAAACCGACGCCAGCGGTGTCTGGATCGGCGCGGTGGTGCAGAAAAAGCCGGTCAGGTTGGCAAAGGCGCAGATGGAGACCAAAACAGCAAGCGATACGCCTTGCAATATAACGGCTTTCTTTTTTGCGTAGTCCCTGTCCCGGAACATCCGCCCAAGGCCGTAGATCAGCCCGCAGGCCATGACGATCAGGATCAGCGAAATCAGATAGTAGTGGATTTTATAGGCGCTGTTGCCCACGACATAGTAAAAGCCGTTCTCTCCGATAAACGCCCGCTCGCGAAGCTCAGCCGCCTTGACCGCCTCGGGCGATATGTAGCAGGACATCGCCTGCCACATGTCAAGTCTCGGCGCGGGGTGGGAGCCCTGAATGGACGCGAGACCGTTTGTGTTGATTTGAATATTTTCAAGCACCTGCTCTATGGCGAAAAACACGCCGTACACAGCCGCCATCAGCGACGGCAGAACCCAGCGCCCGCGCAGGCGCAGCAGCAGAGGCTGGAGCGCGGCAAACAGGACAAGCCCCGCGCAGACAGCGGCATACGGCACGACGTAGCGCGCGAGCTGATCCGGCTCAAGCGCGCCGTTTGCCAAACTGAGCGCCAGCATACGCCCTCCGTGATAAAGCGGATATGCAGACAGCGCGACTAAAGCAATCAGCGAGACAGTATAGAAGCGTTTATATTCTTTGTTCATCAAACTCACCCCCTGAGCGACGGATTCGTGATCAGCGCGGCGGCGACCGCCAGCAGGAAAAGCGCCGACAGCACCGCGCCGAATAGCGTCATCCGTTTGTAATTGAGTATATTGAGTATTCTGACCTTGACTCCGGATCGCCCGAAGGCGGTCGAGACGTAGATTCTCTTGTCCTCCGCAAAGCGCAGAAGAGTACCTGCGTAGGCCTTTCGGTCGCCGCTTGT